>NZ_JBFULP010000001.1:0-1064361 GCF_054049835.1 Lysobacter sp. P5_B9 | reverse complement strand
CACCCATGGACATGAACGGGCCGCTTCCCCTGGACCGCCAGCTTTGCTTCTCCCTGTACGGCACCAGCATGGCCATCACTCGGGCCTACAAGCCGCTCTTGGACACCCTTGGCCTGACCTACCCGCAGTACCTCGTCCTCAGCGTGCTCTGGGAAGAGGACGGCCAGACGGTCAGCGCCATCGCGTCGCGGCTGGCATTGGAGTCGAGCACCATCACCCCGCTGGTGAAGCGGCTGGAACACGCCGGATTCGTCCAACGGCAACGCAGCGCGACGGACGAGCGCCAGGTGCATGTGCGATTGACGAAGTCCGGCCGGGACGTGCGCACGAAGACGGGCTGCCTGGTCGAGAGGCTGTTGCAGCGATCGGGGATGACGCGCGAGGAACTCGCCGCCCTCAATCAGCAGGTGCAAAGGCTGCGCAATGCACTTGCGACGTCGTCGTGTGCGAGTCAGACCAACTTTGCTGGAGATTGCGAGGAGCCTGGTTCGAACTCATAACGTTCGACGAGATCTTCTCGAAGAATTCGCAGCACTTCCGCCACCGCTTCGTCGTGGTCGTAAAGGTTGTGCCCCGATTCCACTACCAAGGTCGATGCCGCGCCTGGAAGGATGGCGCTACTGAGCGGCACCGCACCATCGCCTTCCGGCTCACTCCCTGGTAGAACGCCGGCAATGGTGTGATAGGGAATGCCTGCAGGCATTAGCGACTGTCCAGCGCGACGAACCGGTTGCGATGTCTGCAGGCTGGTAATGCTGTTGAACCTGGCCTTTTGATAGTTCACGCGCAACTCCTCCCGCACCATGTCAGGGTGGTCACGTGCAAAACGGCTAAGCGACTGTATTTCCGGCGCCTTTCCACCAATCAAGGCGCGGAACAGCCGCCCGAGCCATCGGTCGGCGCTGGGACTGCCCTGGTGCGGTGTCGCCATGAAAATGGCCCGGGAAACACCTGGATAGGGCTGGAATCGGAAGACGCTTTCAATATCGGCCCCATTCGCCGCGTTCATCTGCACAGTTTGGGGCGGCACGGTGAACGCGGCGGACCATAGCGCATCGCCACTTTCCACACACAGCATTCGCGCGACCACGCCGCCAAGGCTGTGTCCGATCAAAACCAGACCCGATCGCGCAGGAGCATTGCCTTGGGGGTCGAGCACATTCCACGCATCGTCGAGATAGCGCTGCACGCGGCGTCGTATCACCAGCATCGGCGCATCGGCGCGATAGAGCACATGCCACACTTGGAAACGAGCTCGGAGTTGGGGACTGTCGAGTAGTTCATTCGACAGTCGCGCCCACGTGAGTGGGCTGCCTCCCAATCCATGAATCATCACGATCGGTCGCTTGTCCGGATCGTAGTCCTCCGGCAGGTACAAGCCTGCGTGACGGCCAATCTCGCTGCCAAGCAGGCGCCAGGCGGCGCGCAGCCCGATGATGCTAAGCGAATGCCTCGCACCGACAGTTCCGCTGGCGAGATGGGTGCGCATCGGACCATCCGAACTCCACAACGGAGATACCCGCTCCCGGTGTACGGGCCGTGAAGCGAGCGGCTTTATTGCTCGATTGAATTATATGACCTCCAGTCACCCTAGCCTGCCGCCAGGCGGGCGTTGCGTCGCATGACTTGCGGCGGCTGACCAAAAGTCCGCAGGAACGCACGGCGCATCCTTTCCGGATCGGCGAAGCCAGTCTCGTTCGCCACTTCTTCCAGCGTGTGGCGGCTCTGTTCGATCATCACCCGCGCCGCTTCCACACGCAGGTGCTCGACCGCCTTCGCCGGCGATTGCCCGGTTTCGGCACGGAATGCGCGACTGAACTGGCGCGGGCTCAGGTGCGCGGCTTCGGCCAGCTCTTCCACGGACAGTGGCGCGCGTAGATTGCGACGCGCGTACGCCAGTGCGCCCTGGATGCGGTCGGACGTGGCATCCATCTCCAGCAGCGCCGAATGCTGCGACTGGCCACCTGCGCGGCGGTGATAGACGACCATCTTCTGCGCCACGACGCGGGCGAGCTCGATGCCGAAATCCTTCTCGATCATGCCCAGCGCCAGGTCGATACCGGCACTCATGCCAGCCGACGTCCAGACATTGCCGTCAATGATGAAGATGCGGTCGTCTTCGACGTGCGCATTCGGGAACTGCTTCTGCAGGTTGCGCGCATGAATCCAATGGGTGGTGACGCGCCGGCCGTCCAGTAGCCCAGCTTCGCCCAGGATGAAGGCGCCGGTGCAGACCGATGCGATACGGCGCGTGGATTCGGAGGCCTTTTGCACTTGCTTGATCAGCCCAGGGCTCGACGGTTCCGGACGCAGCAGGCCACTGACGATCAGTGTGTCGAGCTTCTGCCGCGCCAGCCGGCGTGTCTCGATCGACATCCCGAACGAATTGGGCACTGGGCCACCCTGCTCCGACAACAGTCGGATGCCGTAGAGCGAGTCTTTCGCGCTGGCGTTGGCGAGCTCGAAGGCCGACGCGGCCGCCAGCCCCATGATCTGGAATCCCGGTGGAAGCGCGAAGCCGACGGTGAGCATGGCTGAAAAATACCGTATGACCTAAAACGAGGTATATACGACATATACGCCACGGTCAAGCGGGCCTACATTCCTGCCCGAACCCGGCGACCGCCGGCAATGTGAACCGCCATGAACACCATCACCACCCATAAAGGCACTGCGCTGATCACGGGCGCCTCCTCGGGCATCGGCGCCCTGTACGCGGAGCGCCTCGCCCGCGCCGGCCATGACCTGATCCTGGTCGCCCGACGCGCCGACAAGCTGCGCGAACTGGCCGAAGAGCTCACCAACCGCACCGGCCGTTCGGTCGAAACCGTCGCCGCCGACCTCACAAACCCGGCCGATCTGTCCAGGATCGAAGGCCTGTTGAGGCGCGACGCAAGCATCACCGTGCTGGTCAACAATGCCGGCGTCGGTGCGACGACACCCTTGCTGCTATCCGACGTTGCCGACATGGAGCGGATGATTACGCTCAACGTCAACGTGCTGATGCGCCTGGCATATGCCGCTGCCCCGGGCTTCGTCGCCCGCGGCGCCGGCACGATCATCAACATCGCCTCGGTCGTTGCGTTGGCGCCCGAGCTTCTCAACGGCGTATACGGCGGCACCAAGGCGTTCGTCCTCGCGTTCTCGCAGTCGCTCCAGCATGAGCTGGCCGACAAGGGCGTGCGCGTGCAGGCAGTCCTGCCCGGCGCCACCGCGACCGAGTTCTGGGACGTCGCCGGCACGCCGGTCGAACATCTCCCCACCGAGATCGTCATGTCCGCACAAGACATGGTCGATGCCGCGCTGTCGGGCCTGGCCCTGGGCGAAGTAGTCACCATCCCGTCCCTGCCCGATGTCGCGGACTGGCATGCATTCGAACAGGCGCGCAAGGCGCTGGGCCCAAGCCTGTCTCGCGCCGTGCCGGCGCTGCGCTACGCCGCCAACGACCAGTGACCGAAAACGGCGGCCTGAGCACCGATCCGCACAGGCCGCCGCGGACAACGAATCCAGGTATCGCCATGACCAACCTATCCGCCGTCGGAACTCTCCCGGAGAACACGGAGGTTCCGAATGTCCCCAAGTCCCGCAAGGGCATGCTCCTCAAGGCACTTTCTGCCATCGCGGCGATCGCCGTCGGCCTCTACGGGGTGCACTGGTGGAACGTGGGCCGTTTCATCGAAGACACCGATGACGCCTACGTCGGTGGCGACGTCACCGTAATCGCACCGCGAGTCTCGGGTTACATCGCCCAGGTGGCGGTGCACGACAACCAGCGTGTCCGCGCCGGCGACCTGCTGTTCCGCATCGATGACCGCGAGTTGCGAGCCGCGCTGGCCAAGGCGGAAGGCGCCGTGGCCGCACAGGAAGCATTGCTGGCGAACCTCGATGCCACGACGCACCTGCAGGACGCGGTCATTCGACAGGCACGCGCCAGTATCGGCGTGGCCGCTGCCGAGGGCGTGCGATCCAGGGACGACCAGGCCCGTTACGCCGTGCTGTCAGGGCAGCAACTCGTGTCCCTGGAGAGCGCACAGCGCGCCGACGCCACCTATCGCACCGCATTGGCCAACACCGAGCACGCGCAGGCGGGCCTGAGCGCGGCGGAAAGACAGATCGAAGTGATCGCCTCGCAGAAGCGCCAGGCCGAAGCCGCCCTCGTGCAGGCGAAGGCCGAACGCGATGCGGCACGGCTACTGGTGGGCTACACAGAAGTACGTGCGCCGGTGAATGGCGTGGTCGGCAATCGCCGCGCCCGCCTCGGCGCTTATGCGGCGGCGGGCGGACAACAACTCGTCATCGTCCCCGCGAGCGGCCTGTGGGTCGATGCCAACTTCAAGGAAGGCCAGCTCGCACGCATGCGAGAAGGCACGCCGGTCGAGATCCGCGCCGACATCCTGCCGGACAAGGTCTTCCACGGCCATGTTTCGAGCCTGGCGCCGGCGACGGGCGCACAGTTCAGCGTGCTGCCGCCGGAGAACGCGACGGGCAACTTCACCAAGATCGTGCAGCGCGTACCCGTGCGCATCGTCCTGGACCCGAAGGACGGGACGCTCGGCCTGCTGCGTCCGGGACTTTCCGTCGCCGTCGAGATCGACACCCGCGGCGGCCAGGGCAAGGGTGCGCTGTGAACGCGGACGCATTGCCGCTTGCCCCACCGGCCATTCCGGCCGTGCCGAGCGTTGCGCAGAAGGTATTGGCCTTCGCAAGCATGTCCCTGGGCATGTTCATCGCACTGCTCGACATCCAGATCGTGTCGGCTTCGCTGCGCGACATCGGCGGCGCTCTTTCGGCCGGTGCGGACGAAACGGTGTGGGTGCAGACCAGCTATCTGATCGCCGAGATAGTCGTGATTCCGCTATCGGGCTGGCTGTCGCGCGTGTTTTCCACGCGCTGGCTGTTTGCGGGCTCGGCGATTGGCTTCACGGCCACCAGCCTGCTGTGCGGCTTCGCCTGGAATATCCAGAGCATGATCGCGTTCCGCGCACTGCAGGGATTCCTCGGCGGCTCGATGATCCCGATGGTATTCACCTCCGCTTTCATCTTCTTCGATGGCAAGCAGCGAGTACTCGCCGCTGCAACCGTCGGCGGCCTGGCTTCGCTTGCGCCAACGCTGGGGCCAACGCTGGGCGGGTGGATCACCGAGCATGCGTCGTGGCATTGGCTGTTCTTCATCAACCTCGTGCCGGGCCTGTTCGTCGCCATCGTGGTCCCGATCCTCGTCAACATCGACAAGGCGGATCTGTCCCTGCTGCGCGGCGCGGACTACCTCGGCATGATCCTGCTGGCGCTGTTCCTGGGCTGCCTGGAATACACGCTGGAAGAAGGCCCTCGCTGGGACTGGTTCGGCGACGGCACGATCCAGGCCACGGCGTGGATCGCCGCGATCGGCGGCGTTGGCTTCATCGCCCGCACGCTGACGTACGCCAATCCGCTGGTCGATCTGCGCGCGCTGCGGGATCGCAACTTCGCACTCGGGAGCTTCTTCTCCTTCGTCACGGGCATCGGCCTGTTCGCCACGATCTATCTGACGCCGCTGTTCCTGGGACGTGTGCGCGGCTACAGCGCGCTGCAGATCGGCGAGGCGGTGTTCTCGACGGGCGTGTTCCAGATCATCACCGTCCCGTTGTATTCGTGGCTGGCGCCGCGCGTCGACCTGCGCTGGATCATGATGACCGGGTTGGCGCTGTTCGCCATCTCAATGTGGGAATTCTCGCCCATCACACACGACTGGGGCGCGCAACAACTGCTGTTCCCGCAGGCACTGCGCGGCATGGCTCAACAACTCACGGTCGCGCCGATCGTGACGCTCACGCTGGGCGGCCTGGCGCCGGCGCGCCTCAAGGCCGCCTCGGGTCTGTTCAACCTGATGCGCAACCTCGGCGGTGCCATCGGCATCGCGGCATGCGCAACGCTGCTCAATGACCGCACGAACCTGCACTTCTTCCGCCTGGCCGAACACCTGAACAGCACCAACGAAGCGATGAACCTCTGGATCGCAGGCGCGACCGAACGCCTGGGTGCCGTAGCCCCCGATGCTGTGCTTCGCCCACTCTGGCAGACCACCTATCGCGAGGCGCAGACGCTCGCGTACTCGGATACGTTCCTGGTAGTGATGGTGTGCTTCGTGTTGACCACCGCCATGGTGCCGTTGATGCGGAAAGTAGCGCCACCGAGCACGCCGTCTGCAGATTCGCATTAAAGCCATCAAGGCGCGGTGCGGGCGACAAGAGTGCGGCCACGCCGTCCAGTGATCGCACATGGCGAGTTGCGAATCCGCCTGCCTCGGCAGTGCCGACTCGTCGAAGAGTCCAGCCGCTGCACCAGCCCGTCACGAAAGCGTCCAACAGCGCATCCGCGGGGTGCGTCGTTCAGCCGTGGCGCTCCGGCAATCAGCGCGTGATCAGCGCTCGCCGCGACAACGAGCGATGCGGGGGTTTTGTACCGGCATGTATCAGCGGCTGCTCCGCATACACAAGCTTGCACAAGCGCCGGTTTTCGAACACATCCGCGGCAAACGGCCTTGAAAGACTTCCCACATCGGCCGGCCCACCCCCAATGCCGATTAGCTCCAAGCCCTAGCGGGGGTGGATACCAAACCACATCACACAGGAACCATCGCCATGATCAACCAGATCGACAAAGTGCTCTACACGGGCAAGACCCACACCACCGGCGGCCGCGAGGGCAAGTCGCGCAGCTCCGACGACCGGCTGGACATCAAGCTTTCTTCGCCCGGTACCGGTACCGGCACCAACCCGGAGCAGCTGTTTGGCGCGGGCTGGTCTGCCTGCTTCCTCAGCGCGATCGGGCTGGCGGCTGCCAAGCTGAAGGTCACTCTCCCCGCCGATAGCGCCGTCGACGCCGAGGTGGACCTCGGCAACACCGGAGATGCCTACTTCCTCGGCGCGCGCCTCAACGTCAGCCTGCCGGGCTTGCCGCGCGATGTCGCCCGGCAGCTTGTGGACGCCGCCCACCAGACCTGCCCGTACTCCAAGGCCACCCGCGGCAACGTCGACGTCGAGATCAACCTGGTCTAGTTCCGGCGTCTCCGGCACTGGCCTGCCCCCGGCAGGCCAGTTCCCGGCCTACGAACTCCAGCAAGAGGACACACCAAGTGATCGAGTACGCACTGGCCGGCGCGGCCGGCATGGCCACCATCGCGTCGCCCTGCATCCTGCCCATGTTGCCGATCGTGCTGGCTACTACCGCCGGACGCAGCAAGGTGGAACCCCTGCTGACCATCGCCGGTTTCGTTGCCACGTTCGCCGCGGGTGGAATCCTGATCGGCGCATTGGCGGCTTCGTCGGGCCAACTGCAGCAGGCCATCCGTACCGGCTCGATCCTGCTCCTGCTCGTCGCCGGCCTGGCCTGCGTCTGGACGGCGCCGTTCGATTGGCTGGTGATGCGCGTGCGTGAGTGGCGCGCCCGCCGTGGAAGCTTTACGTCGCGACCGACGGAGGGCAGAACCGGCGCCTTGCTGGTGGGCGCTTCCCTGGGCCTGGCATGGACGCCCTGTGCGGGCCCGGTATTGGCTTCGGTACTGGCGCTCGCGGCCAGCTCCCACGCCCCTGGCAAGGCCACCGCCCTGCTTGGCATCTACGCCGTCGGCGCCGGTCTGCCCATGCTGGCGATTGCCTATGGCGGCAATTGGGTGTCGGCACGCCTCTCGTTCTTCAATCGCCGGGCCAACCTTTTCCGCACGACTTTTGGTGCCATCGCCATCGCGGTTGCCCTGCTCCAGCTTTTCCACTACGACATAGCCTTCACGGCTTGGGCAACGCAGTGGCTCCCCTCCTTTTCGACAGGACTTTGAACGTGCTCAAGCTCATCATCACCCTCCTCGCCGCCTGCCTGTGTGCCGCCTCGTGCACGGCGGGCGCCTTCGACGATCCCGTCCAGCCGACCAGCAGCGCTCCCGCGCCCATGGCTCCGGAATTCACGGGAATCAACCACTGGATCAACAGCGCCCCGCTCACGCTGCAGCAGCTGCGCGGAAAAGTCGTGCTGGTCGAGTTCTGGACCTACGACTGCATCAACTGCATCCATGTACTGCCCCACATGAAGCAGCTCCATGAGCGCTACGCGGCACAAGGCCTGGTAGTAGTCGGCGTGCACACGCCCGAGTACGGCCATGAGAGGATCCTTGGCAACCTCGAGAGCGCAGTGAAGCGATTCGGCATCCGCTATCCTGTCGCGCAGGACAACGACTACAAGACCTGGGACGCTTTCGGCAACCAGTACTGGCCGGCGCAGTATCTGATCAACCAGGACGGTCGCATCGTTTACCGGCACTTCGGCGAGGGCGGCTATGCCGACACGGAGGCCAGGATCCAGCAGCTGTTGGGCAAGCGCTAGGCACGTGGACAGGACGCATCGGCGGCGACTCGCCGATGCGTCAAGCAGCCAGGACCTCATCCTATGGAAAACGTTGATCACATCCTGGTCGTCGACGACGATCGCGAGATCCGGCAGATGGTGGCCGACTACCTCAAGAAGAACGGCCTGCGCGTATCGATGGCGGGCGACGGACGCGAGATGCATGCCGTTCTCGAGACCACCGCGATCGACCTGATCGTGCTCGACGTGATGATGCCTGGCGAAGACGGGCTGGTGCTCTCCCGCAACCTGCGCGCCAGCAAGCACCGGTCGATTCCGATCCTGATGCTGACGGCCCGCGACGACGAGACCGACCGCATCATCGGGCTGGAAATGGGAGCCGACGATTACGTGGTCAAGCCGTTCTCCTCGCGCGAGCTGCTCGCGCGGATCAAAGCAGTGATTCGGCGTACGCGGATGCTGCCGCCCAACCTGCAGGTTACCGAGATGAGCCGGGTGCTCGCCTTCGGCAAGTGGCGCCTGGACACGACTGCGCGCCATCTGGTCGATGAGCAGGACGTGGTGGTCGCGCTCAGTGGCGCGGAATACCGGCTACTACGGGTATTCCTCGATCACCCGCAACGCGTGCTGAGCCGCGACCAGCTGATGAGCCTCACCCAGGGGCGCGATGCGGAGCATTTCGACAGATCGATCGACCTGCTGGTGAGCCGCCTGCGCCAGCGCCTCCTGGATGACGCGCGCGAACCGGCCTACATCAAGACGGTACGGAGCGAGGGCTATGTGTTCAGCTTGCCGGTCACCCTCGTGGGCGACGACGCATGAGCACGCAATCGGGCTCTTCGCTGTCGCGCTGGCTGCCCAGAACGATGACGTCGCGCCTGTACCTGATCCTGTTTGCAGGGTTGCTCATCGCCCATGCGCTGTCCTTCGGCCTGCTCTTCTACGAGCGCTACGTCTCCGCTACGTCGATGATGCTCAGCAACTACGAGCGCGATATCGCGACATCGGTGGCGGTGCTCGACCACATTCCCGCATCCGAGCGCGAACACTGGCTGCCCATCCTCGAACGCCGCACCTATCACTACATCCTCGGGCCGGGCGAAGCCGGAGGAGCGTTGGCCAGCGACCGGTCCAAGCGGATCGCCAACCTCACTTCGCGCGTGCTGGGCAGCAAGTATCCGATCCGGGCGGGCGCCATTTCGGCCACGCCGGAACGCTTCCAACTCCATCTGAGGTTGAGCGACCGTAGTCCGCTGACCATTGAAGTGGTTCCTTCCGCCCTTCCGGTCGCCCAATGGCTGCCGTACGTGCTCGCGGCCCAGTTGCTGCTCCTGCTTTTCTGCGCCTGGATGGCGGTCCGGCTGGCGACTCGGCCGCTCGCGCGCCTGGCCAGCGCCGCCGAGTCGCTCAGCCCCAGCGGCGACGGACCACGCCTGCAGGCAGACGGCCCGGTGGAAGTCGCCAAGGCGATGGTCGCCTTCAACGCAATGCAGGACCGCATCGCCCGCCACCTGCAGGAGCGCCTGCAGATACTGGCCGCGATCTCGCACGATCTGCAGACACCGATTACGCGGATGAAGTTGCGGACTGAAGCGATGGACGATTCACCGGAGCGTGGAAAATTGATCGACGATCTCGCGCAGATGGAACATCTGGTTCGCGACGGCGTTACCTACGCGCGCAGCGTTCATGGCGCCTCCGAGCCGCCCCAGCGAGTGGACCTGGATGCATTCCTGGACAGCCTGGTCTTCGATTACCAGGACACCGGAAAGGCGGTCACCCTGTCGGGCCACGTCGGACGGCCGGTAACCACGCGTCCGCAGGCCTTGCGTCGGATAGTGGGCAACCTTGTCGACAATGCGATCAAGTATGCCGGCGCCGCTGAAGTGAACACACAAGCCGGCGATGGATCGGTTTCGATCGCGATCCTCGATCGCGGCCCCGGGATTCCGGAAGATCAGTTGGAGTCGGCCATGCAGCCCTTCTATCGCCTGGAGGCTTCGCGCAACCGCGACACCGGTGGAACCGGCCTGGGCCTGGCCATTGCCCAGCAACTCACGACGTCGATCGGCGGATCGTTGACGTTACGTAATCGTACGGGCGGCGGCCTCGCGGCCACCATAACGATCAAGGATGATCCGGGTCGGGCCTCGATCGCGTAGCGCGCGGCGCCCGCGACAAATTCGGTGAACGCCCGCGCCCTGCTCAAGTCCGATCGGACGTCTTCATAACGCAGTAGTTGAGCTTCCCGCTGCACGACGGATTTTGGAGCGACAGATGCTGGTTCGTTCGGGCAAGAATCCAAACGAACCAGCATCCAGTTGTCCTACCGGGCTCCGGCCTGCCGCTGTCGTCGAAATTCGAGAGCGGGCAGTCCACCCCAACCCCAGTTTTCCAAGGGGACTTCATCAATAGCCACGAAGGTCGAGTCGAGCGGCTTGTTGAGGACGTTCAGCAGTACTTCGCTGATGCCCTTGATGAGCAATGCCTTCTCTTCCGGCGTGGCTGCGTCGCGATCGGGACTGGTTCCTTCACGCGTAATTTGTACATTGACCATAGGCATGATCGTTCTCCTGGTTGGCCCGGGGCGAGGAATGCCCCGCCCCGGGGTTGCTTTAGTGGCCGGCGCTCTGCCCGCCGTCGACGTGCAGGATCTCGCCCGTCACGAACCCCGCCGACTCGAGATAGATAACGGCCTGCGTGATGTCGCTGATTTCACCCATTCGGGCTACCGGATGCAGCGCAGCCAGCCACTCGTGCGTCTCAGGCGGATGCAAAGGCGTCTTGATGATGCCAGGCGACACCGCATTCACGCGGATGCCGCGCTTTGCATACTCGATGGCCAACGACTTGGTTGCGGCATTGAGTCCGCCCTTCGTGAGCGACGCCAGCACGGACGGAACGCCATCGATCGCATGGTCGACGAGGCTCGTCGTGATGCTGACGACATGGCCGCTGCCCTGCTTTTCCATCTCCGCCAGGGCAGCCTGGGTGATATGGAAGAAACCAGCCACATTGACCGAGAGCGCCTTTGCGTAATCTTCGTTCGTGTACTGCGTGAACGGCTTGGCGATGAAGACGCCCGCGTTGTTGACGAGGGTATCGATGCGCCCGAACTTTGCCAGGCCTTCACGGACGATGCGCTCGGCAACGGCGCGGTCGGCAATATCGCCAGGAATGGCGAGGACATCGGGATCGCTCGACGGCTTGATCGAGCGGGAGTTGGCGATGACGCGGTAATCGCGGTCACGGAATGCCTGGACCAGGCCTGCGCCAATGCCCTGCGATGCGCCGGTAACTATGGCGACTTTACGTTGATTGTTCATGGTGATTCGACTCCTGGATTGTGGGGTGGCGGAAGTCGAACTGATCGACGAATCCGACACGCGTAATCTAGGAGCGCACCGCGGTTTAGCGAATCCCCGCTATCCGGCAGACATTCTTCCGCTCCGCGACGGAATCGCAGGCTTGGCCGCGTCGACGCTACGACGAGGCGATAGTCGAACAGCCTGGCCGCATCACCGGGGGCTAACCCAATCGGCGATAGAAGTAGCGGGCGTCGGCCCACGCCAATGGATGTGGTGAATGGACCACTCCGCACGCAAGACGGACGCCAAAGCCGCGCGTCCACTGGTTTCTGGGCTCGCCCGCGCAGCGCCGTTTCGCGAGCTATTGCCTGGACGACGACGAACCAGCGGGAATGCGGGTGGCACGCGGAAATCGGCGCCGAATTCAGCTGACTGCCCTTGGATGTTCCGGTGACTCTTCGAAATCGATCTCAGGAGAAACTCAAGTGAAGATTCTCATGGTTCTAACTTCCCACGACACGCTCGGCAACACCGGCGAAAAAACCGGATTCTGGCTGGAGGAGTTCGCATCCCCCTACTATGTCTTTACCGATGCGGGCGCCGAGGTCACGGTGGCCTCGCCCAAGGGTGGACAGCCCCCGATAGATCCCAAGAGCGACGACCCGACCAACCAGACACCGGCCCAGAATCGCTTCAAGGCCGATGCAAAGGCGCACGCAGTTCTAGCCAGCACCCATCGGCTGGACACGATCTCGGCGGAAGATTACGACACCGTCTTCTACCCTGGCGGCCACGGCCCCATGTGGGACCTCGCGGAAGACCCGGTCTCGATCAAATTGATCGAGAGCTTCTACAACAACGGCAAGCCCGTTGCCGCGGTTTGCCACGCCCCCGCCGTGCTTCGCCACGTCGAGTACAAGGGCGAGCCCATCGTCAAGGGAAAGCGGGTTGCGGGATTCACCAATTCGGAAGAAGAGGCGGTGCAGCTGACGAAGGTCGTGCCGTTCCTTCTCGAGGATGAGCTCAAGCGCCTCGGTGGTCGATTCGAGAAAGTCGACGACTGGCAGAGCCTGGCGATTGTCGACGGCCATCTGATCACCGGGCAGAACCCCGCATCATCCGAAGCCACGGCCAAGGCATTGCTGGGCGTCCTTTCCGGCCCGGCGTCGGCGAAGGCGTAATTCCGCCGAGGTTACGCGGCGTCAAATGCCGGATGGGATCGACGAGACTTTGTCCAAAGGCCAGGTCTCGTGGTGTGCGTTCGTGCTGGCGTTACAACGGGTGATTCGTGCATTACTGCACCGCCGCCGTGCGAGTTCCCAGGACCACGCCCTGCGCGCGCAGCTGCTGCAGCAACAGCAGACCGTTCGCCTGCACTTCGGCTGGATCGGCGCCAGTTTCCGCCGCCAGTGCGGCCAGGTGCTCGCGGCCGGTCGCCGGGCTCGCCTGAAGCGAAGCCAGCAGCCAATACGCCAGCGGCGCGATGCGGGCGAAGTGCACCTGGTGGGCGGCGTCGCGATGCACAAGCAGCGTGGTCGGTTCGGCGGGCGGCGCGTCCGGCACATGGCTCCGACCGATTTCCGCGACCGGCCAGCGGTACGCCAGCGGAAGCGCAAGCGGCGACAGCAGCGGCACGCCGTCGAGCAGGTCGCCTTCCGGATCGTGCTGCGGCGGCTGTGCGTTGCTGACGAACAACGCCTGCTCGACCCACTCGTAATGCGCCAACTCAGGCAGCCACAAAAACGGCATCCCGGGCTCATCGGCGCGTTCCTGGACGAAGTCGACGAACTCAGCGGCGATCTGCGGGAACAACGGCGTGCGGCTGCGGTGGTTGGCATAGAAGGCGCGCACCAGCGTCTTCCATTGGGCATCGCCCAGGGTTTCGCGGATTACCGGAAAAGCACCTGCCAGCAAGCTTTCGATATTGTTGAAGAACAGCTCCCGGTACACGCGGACCCGGCGCTCCTCGAGGCCCGGCGGCGGCGGATGTGCGCCCGGATCGCGCAGGTGGCGCGCCAGGGTGAACTGCTGTTCGCGC
This sequence comes from Lysobacter sp. P5_B9, assembly GCF_054049835.1. Taxonomy (NCBI): domain Bacteria; kingdom Pseudomonadati; phylum Pseudomonadota; class Gammaproteobacteria; order Lysobacterales; family Lysobacteraceae; genus Lysobacter; species Lysobacter sp. P5_B9. The sequence goes on along the minus strand of NZ_JBFULP010000001.1, from coordinate 1,050,678 downwards.
AAGCTGTCACGCGACATGGGACTGCTCCAGCAGGCGCTGCCGGTCGGCGTAGGCCAGCTGCATCATGCGGATGCGCCCGGTCTCGTCCAGCAGTTCCTTCAGCGGCGGGAAGTTGAAGTCGCGCTCCAGCAGCGTCGGGCGCACGCCAAAGCGGCGGTAGGCGCTGGCCAGCAGCGCCCACACGTCCGGCTTCACTGGCGCGCCGTGCGTGTCGACCTTCAGGTCGATGGCCTCGTCGTAGTGGCCGGCTATGTGGTACTGGGCGATGCGCTCGCGCGGCAAGCGCGCCAGGAATGCTTCGGCGTCGTAGCCGTGGTTGATGGAATTTACGTACAGGTTGTTGACGTCCAGCAGCAGGTCGGTGTCGGCCTCGACCAGGACGGCGTTGATGAAGTCGATCTCGGCCAGCGCCTGGTAGGGCGCGGCGTAGTAGGAGACGTTCTCCACCGCGATGCGCCGGCCGAGCACGTCCTGCACTTGGCGGATGCGCGCGGCGACGTGGCGGATCGCCTCGTCGGTGAAGGGAATGGGCATGAGGTCGTAGAGCTGCCCGTCGTCCGACGTGTAGCTCAGGTGTTCGCTGTAGAGCGCCACGTCGAAGCGGTCGTTGAACTCGCGGGTTCGCTGGAGCAGGTCCATGTCCAACGGCTCGGTGCCGCCCAGCGACAACGAGAGGCCGTGCGCGCTGATCGGGAAGCGCGCCGCAAGCTGCGCCAACTGCTCGCCGAACTGCCCGCCCACGCCGATCCAGTTATCCGGCGCAACTTCGAGAAAATCCACCGCGCCGTCCTTCATGGCCAGCAGTTGCGGCAGCAGACCGCGGCGCAAGCCCAGGCCGGCGGAAGTGGAAGAATTGATGGTGCGCATAGCGATGTCCTGGGGAAAAAAAGCGCCCCCTCGTGGGGGAGAGAGAATCGAGGGGGCGCAAGGGGGACTACAAAGCGGCAATGCCTCGCTCGCCTTACCTGGCGTAGCTGGCGAACAGGCCGACCGGGACCTTCTTGCCATTGGATTCGAAGGCGCGCTTGACGTTTTCGTAAGCTTCCTTCTCGCTGATGTAGCCGTCGCTGCTCTTGTCGATCTGGGCGAAGTAGGTGTCGCCGTTCGGCACGACGGCCAGGAACTCGGCCTTCGAGACGCGACCGTCATCGTCGGTGTCGGTCTGGGCGAAGCGGGCATCGCCGCACTTGCCTTCGCCGCACTTGCCTTCGGCGGCCTTCGTAGCAGCGGCCTTCTGCACCGGCTTGGCTTCATCGGCGCCACACTTGCCTTCACCGCACTTGCCTTCGGCGGCGGCGTGGCTCGCGGTCACCATGTAGCCCTGCGCGAGCGGCTGCACTGCGAACGCGGAATTGCTGAGGACCAGGCCGGCAAGAGCGACGCCGAGCATGCCGATGGTGTTACGGGTGTTGTTACGTGACATTGCATTTCTCCAGGGGGATGCGGCGTGGCCGCGTGGGGTGCGCCGGAATGGCGCGATTTGAAATCTAGGTTTGGGGGAACGATTCTTGGTGGTGACATTTCAGGGCTCGGAGGTATCGCGGGGATGTCGCGTAGCCCATGGATTTGTCTGGAAAGTTCTCTGCCCGGGCGGCCGATACATTCGGATACAAATCGGGGCCCGACGCCGGAACCACCTACCAGCGGTGCTGGATTACTTGCCTTGGAACTCCTTGAAGCGACCGGCGGGCAACGACTTGCCATTGGCCTCGTAGATGGCCTTGATCGACTCGTAGGACTCGTTCTTGGCGATGAAGCCATCGCCGTTTACGTCTTTCTTCGGAAATTCGGCGATACGTTCCGGCGAAGCCGCCAGGAACTCGGCACGCGACACGCGACCGTCGTCGTCGGTATCGACCTTGGCGAAATGGTCATCGCCGCACTTGCCTTCACCGCACTTGCCTTCAGCGGTCTTCTTCACGGCAGTGGTCTTGGTCGGCTGGGCTTCATTGGCGCCGCACTTGCCTTCGCCGGCGGCGTGACTGGCGGCCTCCATGTAGCCCTGCGCGAGCGGCTGCATGGCGAACGCGGAACTGCTGAGGACCAGGCCGGCCAGGGCGACGCCGAGGGCGCCGACGGTGGTGTTACGCGTGTTGATACGGGACATGTGCATTACTCCGGGTGGGGTGCACCCGCGGCTGCGGTGCGAATGGAACGGAAGAGTTCCAGTGGCGCCATTTCGAACCCCCGAGGTATCGCGTGGTTGTCGTCCACCCCATGGATTTGTCTGGAAAGTTGGCTGCCGGCGCGGCAGATACATCCAGATACAAACCCGGGGTCAGACGTATGGAGCAACCAATGCGGTGCCTCGGTGAATCGAAACGGAGAGTCGAAAAGAACGGGAAGGTCAGGCCGTGACCAGTCGGCCGGCCGAACTCGTGCGGCGCCGCGACCAGGTCATCAGGGCGATGCCGGCGATGGCCAGCACCCCACCCGCCCACGGCAACAGCAGCGACAAGGTCACGCCGATGCCGAACAGCACCAGGCCCCAGGCGGTGGTGTTGGCGGTGGCGACGGTCAACGAGCGACGCGCCTGGATCAGCTGGTCGACGCTGAAGCGGCCGCCGCCGTTGAGCATCAGCGGCAGCAGCATCACCAGGTAGATCAACGGCAGCTTGTAGTTGCCGAAGCCTTCGTTGGTGATGGCATAGCCCTGCCACAGCTCGGCCAGGCTCGACCAGTCGGAAGGCCAATGCACCGCGTAGATCGCCACGATGGTCACCACCCACAGGGTGGCCGCGGCGTAGCGCGTGCCCAGACCCACCAGCAGCGCCACGCTGCCGATCAGTTCCATCCAGGTGGCCAGCGTCCAGTTGACGTTGGGGCCAAGCAGCGAGAACGGCAGCGGGAACTTGTCGCCGAGGTCGGCGAACCAGTTCTGTCCCTGCAGCTTCTCGCGGCCGGCTTCGAAGAATTCCCAGGCCAGCAGGGCGCGCAGGCCGAGCGGGGCCAGCCACTGGCCCACGCCATCGACGCGGGACATCAGGGGGAGCTGGCTGTGGTTGTCATGGTTGGACATCGCGGTTTCCTCGGGCTGCTGGGCCCTGCATTTCAGGTGCCGCCATTTCGAGGTCGCGAGGTATCGCGCAGATGTCGCACAACCCATGGATTTGTCTTGAAAGTTAGCCGACGCTGGCGCGGATACATCCAGATACAACGGATGGGCTTATGTCTCGAAGCCGAGACTGGTCATGGCCGACCGATACACTTGGACAGTGCGTGTCGCGAGGCGACGTAGTTGAGCTGGTCGCGCGGCGTCGACGACGAAGCCATCAGGGTTCGGGCAGTTTTCGACCAGCACGGCGACGCCGCCGCCGTCGGGCAGTTGTGTCGTCACCACCCCGCGATGAGCTCAGTCCCGGGTCAGGTTCGCGACGAGTTCGTCAGTGGTCGTGATGACGTGAGCGAACGTGGGGCCGTTCAGTTCGTGGGCGGCATGCATCATGTCGTGCCGGAAGGCGGCGGTCGCATCGCGCACCAGCGTGACGTGATAGCCGAGCTCCGACGCGTAGCGGGCGGTGCATTCGATGCAGGTGTTGGCCAGCAGCCCGACGACAATCACGTGGGTGATGCCTTTCTGCTTGAGGCGAAAGTCGAGATCGGTGTTGGCGAATCCGCTCGAGCTCCAATGCTCGGAAACGATGGTGTCGCCGGCCTTGGGCGCGAAGTCCGGATGCCATTCGCCGCCCCATTCACCGCGGGCGAAGTGATGGCCTTTCATGATCTTGAGCTGGTTTGGATTCGGATGGTCCCAGCCTTCGTAGTCACCCGGCTCCCAGCGGCGGTGCGGCACGATGAAGACGGGAATGTTGCGCGCGCGGACGGTGCGGTCGAGGGTGCGCAGGTTGTCGAGCAGGCGAACCTCGTTGGCGATCGGCGCGATGAACGGGTATACCTTTCCGCCTTCCGACAGGAAGTCGTTGTAGGGATCCACCAGCAGGTAGCCGGTTCGGTCTTGCGGGTAGTCGACGTGGGACATGGGGGGCTCCGGGGGATGGAATGTCGTGGATCAGACGGCGGCCGAGCGGCTACTTGGCCGAAGCTAATTGCTGGCCAAATCCTCTTCGAGGATTCTGACGACCTCCGCAACGGCGCGTGGGTCCTTGTAGATCTCGTGGTCGGAATCGAGGATCAAGGTCGAACTCGCGCCCTCGAGCTTTGCGCTTTCCAGCGGCACCACTCCATCGCCAGATGAGCGGCGGCGCCCGCGCAGCGAGCCGGCAATGGTGTGGTAGTGGATTCCCGCGACAGGCATAAGCGACTCTCCGGCGCGACGCACGGGCTGCGAGACCTGCAACGTCGAGATGCTGTTGATGGCGGATCGGCTGTAGGCGCGGCGAAGTTCTGGTCGGACCGCCGGGGGGTCCGCACGAGCCAGGCGGCGCAGCGATTGTAGTTCCGGCGTTCTGCGTCCGACCAGAAGCCGCGCCAAGCGGCCAAACCATCGTTTCGCACTCGGACTGCCGCGATGCGGCGTGGCGAGGAAGATGGCCTTGCGTACACCGGGATAGGGCCGAAAAACGAAGACCTGTTGCACCGCTGTGATGTCCGCGGGCTCGGCCTCCACCGCCGACGGTGTCTTGAGGAAGGCGGCATTCCACAGCACGTCGCTACTGTCCACGCAAAGCATCCGCGCGAGGACGCCTCCCATACTGTGGCCGACCAGTACGATGCCCTGTCGTGCGGGGTCGTCGTTTTCGGGGTCGAGCACCTTCCATGCCTCGTCCAGGTAGCCCTGAATCCGATACCGGCTGACCAGCGTGGGCGCGTTGGTCTGGTAGACGACGTGCCAGACCTGATAGCGGGAGCTCAGTTCATCCGACGCCCACACCGCATTGGACAGTCGTGCCCAGACCAGGGGGCTGCTTCCTAAGCCATGGATCATCACCAGGGGGCGCTTGTTCGGATCGTAGTCGTCGAGCAGGTAGACGCCGGCGCGGCGTCCGACTTCGTGGCCGCCCAGCAAGCCCCAGATGGCCAGTCGAGGCAACTTCGATGTGTGCGCGCCGAAGGCATAGGCGGCCGCCACGTTCCTCGCCACCGGCAAGGTGTAATCACCCACGCGGATGCTGTGCATTGCGAAGGGGTTGGCGATCACCAGGCGAGGTGCGCTGTCGTTCGCGACATCAACCTCTATCCAGGCGGTGGCGGCGCGGAAGACGCCTTCGGGCGGCAACAGCTCGCACAGCGGCTGATCGGTACAACGCGGCGCAAGCAACACAACTGGCACGCCGAAGCCTGCTTTCTGCTGCTCGCCTCCGTAGGCAGCGGGAATCCGGACCGTCCGCGCCAAGGCAATCCGCATGGGCGGATGCAGATAATCGGACAGACCACGAAACTCGACATCGATGGGGATGCCCCCCATGAGTCGTCGCCCGGGCGACCAGTCATCGGGCTGCGCAGCCAGCACGGAAAACAGCAACTGATCGGTGCATCGCACGGCCAACGATGAAGCGTCCCGCGCGCCCGCGGCGTCGGCCGCCCGGATCGCAGCGAGATGGGCATTGCCGGCGCACGCCAGCCACGCGCGTTGGGTCTGTTCGCGTCCTTGCGCGCGCCCCGCGCTCTCCGCCGACGCAGTCGCCCGCGCCTGGCACGCTGCCCAGTCGGAACAGCTCGATAATTTACGTTCACCGGTTGGAATCGATCGGCAAGACGCGAGCGTCAACAACGCCATCGCCAGCGTCGTCAATACGTATACGCGGATCATGCAAACCGCCGCATCCTGCATGTTCACCTCGGCGCCGCTGCGCTGGGAGAGCGCTAATGCTTCACATCAACGTTGAACGGAGGGGTTACGCGGCAGCTATTTCAATGCCTTTAAGCAGACGCGATGCCAATCGCTTGTTTTGAAGTTGCGCCAACCACCATTCCAGAGCGCGTCCCTGGTGGTCGCCACGCCAGGCTACGTAGAGCTGGTTCGGTTCGCGTGGGTCGGCCATCCTTTTTTCGATCAACTCACCCCGCTTGATCAAACCGGAAACGCGTTCCCGAGGCAGCCAGCCCACGCCCAGGCCTTCGCGTTGTGCCTGTATCTTGGCGTTCATGCTGGGCACTGCCAATGAGGATTGTCCGCCCTGCACGCCATAGCCACGTACCTCGATTCTCCGGGAAGTGTCGGCCACCACGACCGCGCGGTGCTGGATGACGGTCGACCCGTCCAGCGGCTCTTTTGCCTTGGCCAAAGGATGGCGCGGAGACACGGCGAAGACCCAATCCATCACGCCCAACTCGAACCAGCGCAGCCCGGGAATCACCGGAGGTTCGTTGGTAGCGCCGACCACCAGATCCGCCCGGCCGTCACGCAGCGCATCCCATGTGCCGCTGAGCACTTCATGGGTGATGCGCAAGGTGACACCGGACTGCAGAGCATCAAATGCCCGGATGATCGGGACCAGCGTTTCGAATTCCAGGATCTCGTCGGTGACGATCCAGAGGCGATCTTCCCAACCTCCCGCCACCTGCTTGACTCGCTGCGTCAGCCGCGACACGTCCTGCAGAAGTCGTGCCGCCTCTTGTGCCAGCAGTTGCCCAGCCGGCGTGAGTTGCAACCGATAGCGACGGCGATCAAAGAGCAAGGCATCGAAGCGGGCTTCGAGCTGCCGCGCCGAATGCGACACCGTGGATGGCGCCTTGCCCAACCGGGCGGCGGCACGGGACAGGCTGCCGCTATCGCGGATGGCTTCAAGGAGGGCCAATTCTTCGGTTGACAACATGTTCGATACCTTCGAACGAGTTCATCACGATTGTGGCACGGCAAACAGGAAAGGCCGCGCCAGTATGCGCTCACAGCAAGTCGCTGGCATCGAAGGAAATCGCCATGAACCGCTTCACCAACAAGACCATCCTCGTCACCGGAGGAAGTAGCGGCATCGGACTGGCCACCGCCAGGGCGTTTGCCGCAGAAGGTGCCCGCGTGGTCATCACCGGCCGCGACACCGCGGCGCTGGAACAGGCAAAGACCGGCTTGGGCAGCGACGCGGTCGCATTGCGCAACGACGCCGGCAACATCGCCGACGCCAAGTCGCTCGCCGCTGCCCTCGGTGCGGACGGCGTGCGCCTGGACGCCATCTTCGTAAACGCCGGCGCTGCGAAATTCGCCGCCTTTCCGGACGTGGACCAGGCGCTTTGGGATCAGATCTTCGACACCAACATCAAGGGCCCCTACTTCCAGATCCAGGCGCTGCTGCCGTTGCTCAACCCAGGAGCGTCGATCGTGATCAACGGTTCCATCAATGCACGCATCGGCATGCCCAACACGTCGGTCTATGCCGCCAGCAAGGCTGCCATCATCTCGCTGGCGAAGACGCTGTCGGCGGAGCTGCTGCCGCGTGGCGTACGCGTCAATGTGCTCAGCCCGGGACCGGTTTCGACTCCGATCTACGGAAAGCTGGGCCTGGATGCCGCCGCGCTCGAAGCCACGGCCACGCAGATCCAGAATCAGATTCCGCTGGGCCGCTTCGGCACGTCGGAAGAGATCGCCGCCACGGTGCTGCATCTGTCCGCGCCCGAGTCCGCCTACATCGTAGGCACCGAGATCATCGCCGACGGCGGCATGAGCCAGCTCTGATCGTCAACTCGCCCGGCCGATGGCCCTCCCTGAGCACGTACTCACTTCAGTGAGGACCATCGGTTCTGCGGCAACTTCCCCCAAGGAGCACGTCATGAACAGTTTGCTGCGCCCCCTCCAACTCGCCGCGACCGCCCTGCTGATGGCGCTGGCGATGCAGTCTCCCGCCCGTGCGGCGAACAACGATTCCATCCAGAGCCATACCGCGAACGTCAACGGCATCACCCTGCACTACCTGCAGGCGGGAAAGGGCAAGGAAACGCCAATCGTGCTGTTGCATGGCTATGCCGAAACCAGCCACATGTGGCTCCCGTTGATCCCCCGGTTGAGTGATCGACGCACGGTGATCGCCCCGGATCTTCGCGGCGCAGGTTCGTCGTCCAAGCCGGATAGTGGCTACGACAAGAAGACCCTAGCCCAGGACATCCATGCGCTGGTCAAGTCCCTCGGGTATCGCAAGATCAAGATCGTTGGCCACGACATAGGTCTGATGGTGGCCTACGCGTACGCCGCGCAGTACCCGGACGAAGTGGAAAGCATCGTATTGATGGATGCGTTCCTGCCTGGCGTCGGCGACTGGACCAAGGTGTGGCTGCTGCGCGACCTGTGGCATTTCCACTTCTACGGGGAAGTGCCGCTGAAACTGGTCGATGGCCGCGAGCGCATCTACTTCGAACACTTCTGGAACGACTTCGCGGCCGACCGCAACCATTCCATTCCCGAAGCGGATCGTCAGTTCTACGCCGCCGAATATGCAAAGCCAGGCGGCATGCGGGCCGGCTTCGAGTATTTCAAGAGTTTCGAGCAGGATGCCAAGGACTTTGCGGGCTTCGCACAGACCAAGCTGCAGATGCCGATGCTGGTGCTGTCAGGCGAAAAGGCCGGCGGGCAGTTCCTGATTGACCAGGGCCGGCTCGTGGATACGAACGTCGAAGGCGTAATCGTCAAAGGTTCCGGACATTGGCTGATGGAAGAAGCACCGGAGCAGACGATTCCCGCACTGGTTGCGTTCCTCGACAAGTAATTCTTAAACCGGCTACGCGACTGTCCGCTGCTGATGGGCGGACGTCGCGAAAGGCGCGCAGCCCTCAAGGAGACAAAGCGATGTCCGTCAAAATAAAAATACTGGTGACAGGGATGTTGGTCGCAGCGGCTCTTGCTGCAAACGGCCAGCAACTGTCCGCGCAGCAACGGCTCACCCCTCAGGAATACGCCCACCTGGCTCCCGCCAACGCCACCGCCGGCACGTCCGGCGTCGCGGGAATCGAAACCCGGGTGCTGAAGGGGAAGCCTTCGAGCAAGGGTCTCTACACGATCCTGCTTACGGTCCCGGCACACACAAGCATCGCCGCGCATGACCATCCAGACGATCGCGTGGCGACGGTCATTTCCGGAACGTGGTACTTCGGCTACGGCAAGAAATTCGACGAGCGCGCGCTAAAGGCGCTGCCACCCGGAAGTTTCTACACCGAGCCACCGGGGGAGACTCATTTCGCCCGCACCGGTGATACGGCCGTGGTGCTGCAAATCACCGGCGTCGGCCCGACGGGCACGACTTACGTGAAAGCACCATAGAAGCTTCCCGGAATCAGGCGAGCTGCTTGGTCTCCGCTTGCCATCTCAATCCGCTGTCGACGTCGCAAGCGCATTGCGCAGCCTTTGCACCTGCTGATTGAGGGCGGCGAGTTCCTCGCGTGTCATTCCCGATCGTTGCAACAGCCTCTCGACCAGGCAGCCCGTCTTCGTGCGCACGTCCCGGCCGGACTTCGTCAATCGCACATGCACCTGGCGCTCGTCCGTCGCGCTGCGTTGCCGTTGGACGAATCCGGCGTGTTCCAGCCGCTTCACTAGCGGGGTGATGGTGCTCGACTCCAATGCCAGCCGCGACGCGATGGCGCTGACCGTCTGGCCGTCCTCTTCCCAGAGCACGCTGAGGACGAGGTACTGCGGGTAGGTCAGGCCAAGGGTGTCCAAGAGCGGCTTGTAGGCCCGAGTGATGGCCATGCTGGTGCCGTACAGGGAGAAGCAAAGCTGGCGGTCCAGGGGAAGCGGCCCGTTCATGTCCATGGGTGGCTCCTGAAAATCCATGCGGATCAGCAATTTGGTCATGAATAGCTTATCACGATAAAAAATATCTTGACAAGCGATATCGGGGGCGTAATCTACTGATTATCGCGATAACGATCATCGCGAGATCTAAGCAGAACCGCCCGTCACCGCTGCACCCCTGTTTCTATTCGAGAACGACCATGAACACGCTGCGCAACCTTGCCGCCCTCGCACTTCTCGCTTTCGCGGCCATTTCCCCCGCCCATGCAGAGCAGGCCGCCGAAGGCACGAAGACGCCCGTGGTCGCCGATGGCGGTTCCATGGACTCCAACTTGAAGGACGTCCAAAAGCTCCTGGAAAACCGGCTCGAGATCGCCGCCCTCACGCACGGCGGCAACGAGAAGGCCATCGCCGATGCGTTGAAGGAGCAGCTCAACAATGCCGGCGGCGAAAAGGCCGTTGCCGACGCCTTGAAGGATCAGCTGAAGAGTGCCGGCGGCGAGCAGGCCGCTGCCGACGCCTTGAACCAATACCTCAGCAAGCACCCGTTGAAGGACGGACAAGACATCACGGACCTTGCCCGCAATGGCAAGGAGAAAGCCATCGCCGCAGCCTTGAAAGCACGCTTCGGCAAGCGTCCGTGATCACGGGGTACTCAACCCCGTAGCAGTCGTCCACCCGATCCCTGCCACTTCGACTAGTGCCACCCTATGAACACACGTCGTCCCATAGCCATCCTCGGTAGCCAGCGCATTCCTTTCGCCCGCCAGAACACGGCATATACGCGTGCGTCCAATCTGGAGATGCTGACGGCCACCATCGACGCCGTCGTGAAGCGCTTCAACCTGCAGGACCAACGGCTTGGCGAAGTCGCAGCCGGCGCCGTCCTCAAGCACACGCGCGATTTCAATCTGACGCGTGAAGCCGTCCTGGCAAGCCAACTGGCACCCCAGACCCCTGCCTATGACGTGCAGCAAGCCTGCGCGACGTCGATCGAGACGGCGATCCTGGTCGGCAACAAGATCGGCATGGGACAGATCGAAGTCGGTATCGCAGGTGGCGTCGACTCGTCCTCCGATGCGCCTGTGGCACTCAGCGAAAGCTATCGCCAACTGGTCCTTGCCCTTAATCGCGCCAAGACAGGTAGCGAGCGCCTGCGCATTCTCACTGGCTTTCGGCCTTCGATGTTTCGTCCGTCCGTGCCCAACGTGAATGAGCGCCGCACTGGCCTGTCAATGGGCGAGCACTGCGAGTTGATGGTCAAGCAGTGGGGCATCACCCGGGAAGACCAGGACGAACTGGCGCTGGCCAGCCACCGCAACGGCATCGCCGCGTATGAAGAAGGCTTCTACGACGACCTGGTGGTTCCGTTTCAGGGCCTGCAGCGCGATAACAACCTGCGTAACGACACTTCGATGGAAAAGCTCGCCAAGCTCAAGCCGGCCTACGACAAGACCAGCGGCCATGGCAGCCTCACAGCGGGCAATTCCACACCGCTTACCGATGGCGCCGCCGCAATCCTGCTGGCCTCGGCTGAATGGGCCGATCTGCATGGCATTCGGCCGCAGGCATGGCTGGTCGACGCGGAAACCGCTGCCGTTGACTACGCCGGTCCACATGCGGAAGGACTTCTGATGGCACCAGCATATGCCGTTCCACGCTTGCTCAAGCGCAATGGACTGAGCCTGCAGGACTTCGACTATTACGAAATCCATGAAGCCTTCGCAGGCCAGGTACTGTGCACGATGAAGGCATGGGAAGACCCGGACTACTGCCGCGAAAGACTCGGACTGCCGCACGCGCTTGGCAGCATCGATCGGAGCAAGCTCAACGTGCGGGGAGGCTCGGTAGGGCTTGGACACCCCTTTGCGGCGACCGGTGCCCGAATCCTGGGTAGCGTGGCCAAACAGCTGATGCTGCATCGCATCCAGACCGGAAGGCCGGCGCGGGCGCTGGTCTCTGTTTGTGCCGCTGGCGGCCTTGGTGCCACCGCCATCGTGGAGGCATGAGTGCTTGCCAGAGCATTAACGGAGCGCACAGAACTGTTGTTGCAAACCGGAGGTCAGGCCGCGCGTCTCGAACGATCAGCGCTGAACCAAAGCAGTGCCGAAGCCTGCGAGCGAAATCGCCGATAGAAGTAGCCTCGAGTAGCCGCCACGCATTCCACGCTCGTTCCGAGCGCGGGGTCGCCGACATAGGCGATATGCACGTGCCGCACGACAGGTTCGCGGGCCAGGCGCACGGCGTACTCGAGCGTCTCCGAATTCGAGGCATCGATCAAGGAAGCCTTCGTCAGATCCACGAGCACGTTCCGGAACGATGATTCAGCCTGGAGCTCGATCAAGTTCGCAAGAGCACCGCTCCTGTCCTGAAGCGAAACCTCCCCGTCAAAGACCACGCGAATGACACGTGGGCCGGGCAACAGATCAACCACGTACGGCATCGAAACGACTCGATAGACGACTTGCAGGAGCATGCCGTCCAATTACGACAGACGTCTTTCAACAGACGTCTTTCAAATGACTCTGCGCAATCAGGAACTTCGATCCTGGCTCGCCATGCTGCCGTAACTGCAGCACTGCCAGCCTGGCAAATCCTGTCATTACAGCGACGCAATCAGTCGACCAAGCGTGCCCTGCCCGCTCATGCGATCTATCCACCACGCAAGAGCCGCGCCTTCTTCACCACTGCGCCAAGCCAGACGGACCGTCTCGGCGGCGCGCGGTTCTTCAACCTGCTTCTCGACCAGCAATCCGGCACGGATGGCGCCGCGCGCCACTGGTTCGGGCAAGAATCCGAAACCCAATCCCGATATCTGCAAGGCGAGCTTGGTGCGCATGTCGGGCACGGTCAGCGTGTCCTGTCCAAACAGCAGGCCGACGGTTCGCGGCAACAGCTTGCGTGCGGAATCGGCCACGGCGATTGCCCGATGCCCATGCAGGTCCGCCTTGCCCAAGGGTCTGTCGTGACCTGCCAGCGGATGGGTCGGCGCGACGGCAAACACGAATTCGATCGTTCCCATCACCTCCGAAACATAGCCACCACCGGACGGGCCATCGCCCGTGGCGCCGATCAGCAGGTCGACGCGACGCTCCATGAGTGCTTCCCATGTTCCCGTTAGTTGGTCGAGCGCTATGCGCAGGCGCGTGCTGTCGGCGACGGCATAGAAATCCCGGATGTCCGCCTCCAGTGCCAGAGGCGAGAACACCGAGTCCATGCCGATCGAGAACTCGGTTTCCCAGCCCGAAGCCACGCGGCGCACGCGCAGCTCCAGGTCCTGCGCGGCCTTGAGGAGATAGCGCCCTTCCTTGAGGAGTTCCTGCCCTGCTGCCGTCAGCGCGACACGCGGGCCCAGCCGCTCGAAAACCTGGACGCCCAGGTCGTCTTCCAGCTTGGCAACCGTGTAGGAGATCGTCGAGGGGACCTTGTGAAGCTCCTTGCCCGCCGCGGCAAAAGAACCGCGCCGGTCGATGGCATCGAGGATCTCCAGGGCGTCCAGGCTCAATCTAAGCATTCGATTTTCTCGATTATAGGACGGCAATCTACTCGCTTTTCATTCAAAAAGTCCGTCCACATACTGTGCACCAAGCCGATATCAAGCCATTCGGCGAACTTCGAATTATTCGCACATAGCGATTGGAGCACAACATGATGCAGGTCCGTAAGAGCGAAGAGCGCGGCCGCGCCGAGCACGGCTGGCTGAGCTCCAGGCACACCTTCTCGTTCGCCGAGTATCGCGATCCCCGCCACATGGGCTTTGGGCCCCTGCGTGTGATCAACGAGGACAAGGTCCAGGGCGGGCAAGGCTTCGGCACCCACGGCCACCAAGACATGGAGATCATTTCCTACGTGCTGGACGGGGCCCTGGAACACCGCGACAGCATGGGAAACGGTTCGGTACTGCGTTACGGCGATGTCCAGCGGATGAGCGCCGGTACCGGCGTGCGCCACAGCGAGTTCAACCACTCGCCGACCGAGCGCGTGCATTTCCTGCAGATCTGGGTGATGCCGGAAAAGGGCGGCCTCCAACCGGGGTACGAAGAAAAGCATTTCGACCCGTCTTCCAAGCGCGGGCAACTGCGGCTGGTCGTTTCCCCGGATGGTCGCGACGGGTCGTTGCGTATGAACCAGGACGCGTTCCTGTTCGCGACGCTGCTCGATGGCGATGAGCACGTCGAGCACACGCTCGCACCGAACCGCCGAGGCTATGTCCACGTGGCCCGCGGCACCCTCAAGGTCAACGGCGTGGAACTGCGTGCCGGTGACGCCCTGAAGATCGAGCAGGAACAACGCATCACCCTCGATCAGGGCTCTGGCGCCGAAGTCCTCCTTTTCGATCTTCACTGACCCATTCCGGAGACACCAATGAACATCCTCAACAAGATCCGTTACCCGGTGGCGCGCGTCTCGCTTGGCGCCATCTTCTTCATCCTGGGCCTGAGCAAGATCTTCAGTTTCGCCGGCGTGGCCGGCTGGATGGCCAGTTCTGGCCTGCCCTTCGCAAAGCCGCTGCTCGTGCTGACCATCGCCATCGAAGTCGGCGCCGGCCTGCTGCTGATCATCGGCCGCCAGACTCGCCTTGCCGCCCTGGTCCTCGCCCTGTTCCTGATTCCCGTCACGCTGGTGTTCCATGCGTTCTGGGGCGCGGATGCCGCCAGCTTCCAGGACCAGCTCACCCAATTCCTGAAGAACCTCGCGATCTTCGGCGGCATGCTCCTGCTGGTCGACCGCACGCGCGACACAGCGAAGGCCTGAGTTCGCCTGCCCGGCCCGGCGGCGCATCACGCGCTCGCCGGGCCAGGTCAATGCCTTGGCCGAAGGATCTTGTCGTCAACTGAATCAAGCCCGGTAAACGTTGCAATGTATTGGGCTGCAGCGACGGGGTGTTGGTGATGCGGTGCGTGCCCGGCTTGCGGGAACGTCAGAAGCTGCAGCGTCGGTAGCTGCTGGTTGAGCGCGTACCAGTTCTCAACGGGGAAAGAGATGTCGTGATCTCCCCCGACATGCATGATCGGAATGGTTGTCTTCTTCATCGCCGCGAGGACCGCATCCGCCGGGAAGATCGGATTTTTTGGTCTGTCGCCCAAAAAGGCGACGGCGAAGTCGATAGGGATTGGCGCGCTCAGATCCTTTGTGCGCTCCGCGATGCGATCGACGGAGCGCTTTGCCGCTTCGCGGCTGGCGCTTGAACGCGGTTCGAAGAAAAGAATCACCTGGTCTTCGAAGCTGTTCTCGGGAATTCGCGCCGTGTCGTAGAACAGTTGCTCCGCCGGCTTGACCAGCGGTCCCGCCGGGCCCGTGCCGATCAGGACCGCATGACTCAGGGCCTGCGGGTACATTGTCAGGACCAGCTGCGCCGCCAAGCCGCCGAGCGACCAGCCGGCAATGACGACATCCTTCAACGCGAGCCCTTCGATCAGATCATGGGCGTCCTGCGTGAGAGCTTGCGGATTGTAGTTCCGCTCACCTGTCGACAATCCAAGGCCGCTGTAATCGAATGTGATGACGCGAAAGCCGCGCGCCGCGAGGCTGTCGAGGAACAAGGGATCCCACAAATCCATGTTTCCACGAAAGCGCGTGCACAGGACGATCGGCTTGCCGGTACCGATCGAGCGATAAGCAAGTCGCCGTCCTCGTGATTCGAGAAACTGATTCGGAGCGGTGATGGCACTCATGGCCTCTTCCTCGCTGGCAGGGCGTGCCCGATTGAATCCGGACGGAAAGTGAGCACTCTGTGAGCCAGAGAGACGGCCAAGGGTGGCTGCCGCGCTTCAGCGCATCTGATAGGGATGGAAGATGTGGTCCTTCTTCTCCACCTTCACATGGCAGGCGTGTCCGCAATCGGACTTGCTGGCGGCATCCGCCGTCCACTTATCGGTCGCCGCATCGTAGTTGAATAGCGCGTAACCCCAACCGCCGCTCTTCGGGAATCGCTTGCTGTCCTTCTCGATGACGAAGGCCTGCGTGAACTTGTCCGGCACGTCGACGACAAACGGGGCTTCCGTGCTCTTCTTCGGCTTCCATTGCAATTTCGCGATCCTGGACCCTTCCGGGAACGGTTTGCCGTTGGTCGGGATTCCGGATTTGTACGCCTTGATCATCGTCGGATTGGCGACGATCACCTTGAGCACTTCGTCGGTGCGTGCAGACGAAACGACCGCCCAATCCTCGTATCCCCGGAAGTCCGAGAAGGCGATCCCGCTCGGCGACTTCAGCGCGTACTTGTCCTGTTTTGCCTGGGCGTAAAGGTCCACCCCTACAACAGCGGCAAGCACCGCCGTGACGACCGCGAACATGTGCATGGTTTTCATGGCATCCTCACTTCGATGGTTGCGCCTGTCACCGAATCGCCTGGGCTGCGGAAACGATCACCTTCGCCACGGCATCCGGCTGCGACAACATTGGCACGTGGCTCGCTTTCAGTTCGGTGGTCGTCGCCTTGATCTTGCGGGCGACGGCCCGCTCCGCGTCGGGCTGGATCATGCGGTCCTGCGTGGCCACGATGTACCAGCTCGGGCGGCCATCCCACGCGGGCGTGCTGACCTTCGAATCGAACGCCTTCGAATTGATCGGCCCCTGCGTGACGGCGATGAGATTGGCTTCCTTCGCGTCGAGATCCTGCGCGAAGTCGCTTGCCACGGTTTCCGGTGACAGCGTCAGGAAGCCGTCTGCGCTCGCGATCGGGTGCGCCAGGCCCGGCGGCGGCGGGAAGCCCTTGCCGCCATCGGCCGTCGCCTCGCCAGCGGATGGGGCGAACGCGGCCACGTACACCAGCGCTTTCACCTTGTCGTCAGTGCCCGCTTCGGTAATGACGGTTCCGCCCCACGAATGGCCGACGAGCACGACGGGCCCTGGCTGCGCATCGATCACACGACGCGTCGCCGTCACGTCGTCGGCCAGCGACGTCAGAGGGTTCTGCACGGCGACCACTTTCAATCCCTGAGCCTGTAGAAGCGGAATGATCTTGTTCCAGGACGAGCCGTCAGCAAACGCACCATGCACGAGAACGACAGTGGCTTTTGGCTTCGCTTCATCACCCGCCGCACGCGCGTTCATTGCGGCGACGCAGGATAGTGCGAAGAAAGCGGAAATCAGCATGCGGTTCATGTCGAAACCTCGTTCATGTTCGTTCACATTTTTTGTTTGGGTGAGTCTACGCCGGCGGATTGCCGCTCCACTCACCCGTTTGGGCGATAGTCGTCAGGTGAAAAGCACCAGGCGACTGACGCGCGGATCTACCATGTCACGACAGCCTCGATCGATGCATAGCGACTGTTCGATCCGCCAGCGGTGCGAATCGCATCATCGATGCGGAAGTCCACGAGCTCCGCAGCGAACGCGATGCGATCGCTGACCCGCCAATCCGCGCGCAACTGCAAATACGTTCCCGTTCGATGGCCCGCGACGCCGGCTGTTCCGTCGAGCGCGACATCGGGTTGCAAGTAGACCGCATCAGCCGTCGTTTCGCGCCACACGGTGGCGTGGGCGAGCCCCACGACGAGCGCGTCCGTCGGCGCGATCTGCAGCGACGGCTTGAGCTGAAGCAGATTGACGTAACCCGTCAGCCCCGCCCGAGAGAAGGAGTACGAGCCGTTTGGGAACAGTGGATTGAAGGTCTCCACGCGCGCATCGCCGGCACGGCGATCGCCCGACGCGCCATCAACCTGCACACCGATGCGCGGCCGCCAACGCTGCGCGAAGGTGTATCCACCACGCGCGCCCGCCGCCCACGCGTGCACGTCGGCGGGACCGACGCGCCCCCACTGCACCATGCCTTCGACATCCCAATCGAGCCCTGGGCCTTCGGACTCCCGTGCCCAGCGCAGGTCGATGGCGTGCCGGCGCTCGCGCCCTTCGATGTCGGCGATCTGCGTGTCCTCGTTGCGTACCCCTGCGTAATAGGCCGTCACCGCCCCGACGCCGCGCGTCTTCCGTTCCACGCGCACCAGATTCAAGCGCGCGTCGGGGCCGCTGTCGTCATCGAAGGGTTCATCGGCGGAGTACTGCACCGGCCGGCCGACGAATGCGTCGACGGTCCAGGCGCCGCGGGCCACGCGCAGCCACGCCGCATCGAAGGCCTGCCGCACGTTCGGTGCATCGCGAACGGACAAAAAGCGCTGTTGTCCGAAGGGCAGCTCCTGCCGCCCCGCCTGCAGCTTGACCGTCCCGTCGTGCCACGGCCGTTCGTATGCGATCCACGCGGTGCGCAGGTCGGTAGGATTGCGATCAGTCGGTGTCGGGTGTTGCTTGCCGAAGGTACGCACGTCTTCGAGCGCGCCGTGTACGGTCCATCGCTCCGTCAGCGCAAAGTCGGCGTGCACCTGCAGGCGCTGCAGGAACGCGCTGTCGGTGCCCGTCTGCCCGCGCGTGCCGAAAGCCGGCGCATCGATGGCTTCCAGGCGCCCGCGCCAATCGATGCCCGCGTCGACCGAGGCCTGCGCGTGCACGAGCGGCGCTGCGCCCGTGCACGCGGCGAACGACAGGAGGCGGCCGAGGACCATGCGCGCCATGGTCGTCCGTACCGGCCCGCTCAAGCGGGCCGGTCGCGCTCCGATCTTTCGTGCTCCTTGCACTTCGGAAGCTCACCGAACATGTGCGGCTTGACCTGCTCCTCAACCCACGCCACCGGCTTCGCCTCGCGATGGAACACGGTGCGCACCAGCGGCGGGATCTGTTCGCCGAGGAGGATGCCGAGCAGCCCGAGTAGCGCGATCACCGGCGGCGCCGGCGATCGCACCTGGAGCAGCGCGTACACGATCCCGACCAGCAGTCCGGCGCCGAGCGACATCAGGTAAGGCTTCATGGTCGCCTCCGTCTATGCGTTTTTCTTCGCCACTTCCTGCGCGCGGTTGTAACTCTCTGCGACCGCGGCGTAATTCGGTGCGACGATGCCGTAGAGCTTGGCGAGATCGGCCGCTTCGGGACGCGCCCAGGTCCGGTGCGATTCGCACAGTACCGCGTTCGCGCTGGTGGGGACGACGCCGGCCTGCGTGAACCGCGCGAGTGTCGTCCTCGACACCAGTTCGCTCGGATCGCCGGATGCATCGATCACCGCGTACACGTCAAATCCCGCGGCCTTGGCATCGAGCGCAGGGAACATCACGCACACGCTCGTCCACACGCCCGCCATGATCAGCGTCTTGCGTCCGGTGGCACGTACGGCGGCAACGAAGTCCTCGTTGTCCCACGCGTTCACTTCGCCCTTGCGCGGAACGAAGACGGCATGCGGTGCGTTTTCGTGAATCTCCGGCATCAGCGGGCCGTTGGGTCCGTTGGGTTCCGACGCGGTCGTGATCACGGGAATCTTCAGCAGCGTGGCGAGCTTGGCGAGCATCGTCGTGTTAGCGCGCAACTCGGCGATGCCGATGTCCTTCACAGTCTGGAACAACCCGGTTTGATGATCGAGCAGCAAGAGCAACGCGTCGTTCACATCAAACAGCGCTTGTCCGCCTCCGGACGCAACTACATTGTGCTTCATGGCCATTTCCTAGCTCCTCCGCATCTGCGGAACATTGGGGAGGAGAAAGCATGCTACAGCAGCAGGCGACTCGAACATCACTCATCGGGTGGAGACGACTCATACCAACGTGTCAACGAAACAAACGTGCAGTCGATTGGAGCGGCTCGGCAAGCCGACTAGATTCTCCGAACCGACCCGTCTTCTTCCCGGAATCCCAAGATGCAAACCAGCAACGTGATCTACACGGCAAAAGTCCACACCACCGGCGGCCGCGATGGCGGCGTTTCGCTGAGCGACGACGGACGCCTTAACATCAGGCATAACCTCCCCGGCGCGACGGGTGCCGGTACGAATCCAGAACAACTGTTCGCCGCAGGCTGGTCCGCCTGTTTCGAAGGCGCCATGGGCCTCGTGGCGCACCGGATGAAGGTCGCGCTCCCGGTCGACATGGCCATCGATGCGGAAGTCGACCTCTGCCTGGCGGATGAGTCATATTTTCTGCGAGCCCGCCTCAACGTCAGCCTGCCGGGCGTTGATCGCGGTGTCGCCAAAGCACTCACCAACGGAGCACACCACGCCTGTCCGTATTCGAAGGCGATTCGCGGCAATATCAACGTCGAGATCCACCTCGTCGACTGACGACACCGAGCCACGCTTCAGCGGAGCCACCATGTCCAAATCCACTTCCCGCCTGAATCCACCCAGCGCCGACGTCGGACTGTTGCTGTTGCGCCTGGCCGCCGGGGGCTTCCTGTTGCCGCATGGACTCGGCAAGTTGTTCGGCTGGTTTGGCGGCCCCGGCCTTCCGGGGTTCGCCAACGAACTGCATTCCTTCGGCCTGCCTTCGCTTGCGCCGATTCCGTTCGTGCTGGCGGCCACGCAGACCCTCGCGGGTCTGATGGTCACCGTTGGCCTGTTCACGCGCACCTCCGCCGTTGTTGCCAGTGGGTTCCTGGCGACCACCGTTGCGCTCAACGTTTCCCACGGCTGGTTCTGGATGCACGGCGGCATCGAATATCCACTGCTGTGGACCCTGTCGATGGCCGCCATCGCCCTGCTTGGCGCCGGCCGCCATTCGCTGGACGCACTCGTACGGAGAGACCGATGACCGATCTGATCATTCGCAACGCCAGGATCACCACGCTGGATCCGGCGCAGCCCGGCGCCACCGCGCTAGCGGTTGCGAACGGGGTCATTGTCGCCATCGGCGACGAGGCGAAGGTGATGGAAAAAGCGGACGCCGCAACGCGTGTGATCGATGCGGGTGGTCGCCGGCTGATCCCGGGCCTCAACGACAGTCATACGCATCTGATTCGCGGCGGCCTGAATTACAACCTCGAACTCCGCTGGGATGGTGTGCGCAGCCTCGCCGACGCGATGGCGATGCTCCGGGCGCAGGTCGCACGGACACCCGCACCGCAGTGGGTCCGCGTGGTAGGCGGGTTCACCGAACACCAATTCATCGAGAAGCGCCTGCCCACGCTGGCGGAGATCAACGCCATCGCGCCCGACACGCCCGTGTTCCTGCTCCACCTCTACGATCGCGCACTCCTCAATGGCGCGGCCTTGCGCGCCGTGGGATACGACAGGAACACGCCGAACCCGCCGGGCGGCGAAATCCAGCGCGACGCCGATGGCAATCCGACCGGCCTTCTACTCGCCAAGCCAAATGCGCTGATCCTGTACGCCACGCTCGGCGCCGGGCCGAAGCTGCCGCTCGACTACCAGGTCAATTCATCCAGGCATTTCATGCGCGAATTGAACCGCCTTGGCATCACCTCGGTGATCGACGCCGGCGGCGGATTCCAGAATTTTCCCGATGACTACGAAGTCATCCAGCAGCTGCACGCGCGCAACGAATTGACCGTCCGCATCGCCTACAATCTTTTCACGCAGAAAAAGGGCGGCGAGCTTGCCGACTTCGACCGTTGGACCAGGATGCTGAAGCCGCGCGAAGGCGACGACATGCTGCGGCACAACGGCGCCGGCGAAATGCTCGTATTCTCCGCAGCCGACTACGAAGACTTCCGCGAGGCGCGTCCTGAATTGCCTTCGGGCCTGGAAGGCGAACTGGAAGACGTCGTCCGCCTGCTTGCGCAGAATCGCTGGCCGTTCCGCATCCACGCGACCTACGACGAAAGCATCACCCGCATCCTCGATGTCTACGAGAAAGTCGATCGCGAGGTGCCGTTCGACGGCCTGCACTGGATCGTCGACCACGCCGAGACGATCTCCGATCGCAACATCGACCGCATTGGCGCACTCGGTGGCGGCATCGCCGTGCAGCACCGCATGGCCTACCAGGGCGAATACTTCGTCGAACGCTACGGCGCACGAGCCGCCGAACGCACGCCTCCAGTACGGCGCATGCTGGATGCCGGGGTCCCGCTCGGGATGGGCACCGACGCCACGCGCGTGGCCAGCTACAACCCATGGATCGCCCTGTACTGGCTGACGACCGGGCGTACGCTTGGCGGGCTCCAGATCTATGGCGAGAGCAACCAGCTCGAGCGGGAAGAAGCGCTGCGGTTGTGGACGCATGGCAGCGCATGGTTCTCGAACGAGCAAGACGACAAGGGTCAATTGAAAACCGGTCGGTTCGCCGACTTCGCCGTGCTGTCGGCCGACTACTTCAGCGTGCCCGACGACGACATCAAGGACATTACCAGCGTGCTGACCGTGGTCGGAGGCAAGGTGGTCCACGGCGGTAGTGAATTCGAGTCGCTCTCGACGAAGTTGCCGCCGCCGATGCCCGACTGGTCCCCGGTGCGCCATTTCGGTGGCTACCAGGGCGCGACCCTGGCGCAGGCCGCGGCCGCATTTGCCAACGCGCACGGCCACACGCATGGCGAGCCATGCCATGTGCATGGACACGGCCACGCCGCGCACCATGACGCGCCCGTCGGCGACTACGCGGGGTTCTGGGGCGCACTGGGCTGTTCGTGCTTCGCGTTCTGACGAGGGCGCCGGATGAAGATCACGATCCCCGACCTCCTCACCTTCAACGGCGGCTACGTCGATGCAGCCGGCTTTGTCGCCCTGCAGGGCTTGTTCACCGCACATGTCACCGGCAACTTCGTGACCATCGGCGCGAGCCTGGTCCAGGGAACCTCCGGCATCGTCGCCAAGCTGCTCGCGCTGCCGGTGTTCTGCCTGATCGTGCTGCTCACGCGCTATGCGAGCCAGAGGTATGTGCGATCGGGCGGCAACGTGACGCGCACGCTGTTGGCGATCAAGTTGCTGTTGCTCGTCGTCGCAGCCGCGCTGGCATGCTGGTGGGGGCCCTTTCCACTCGGCGACCACCTGCCCGCGATCGTCACCGGAATGGTCCTGGTCGCGGCGATGGCGATCCAGAACGTGATCCATCGGGTGTATTTCCCGAAGGCACCGCCGACCACCCTGATGACCGGCAGCACGACACAGGTCATGATCGATCTCGCCGACCTGTGGCGCGGCGGCCTGGCGCCCGACGCGCGTGAGGCGATCAAGGCACGCAGCGCCGCCATGGCGAGGAGCGTGGGCATTTTCGCCGTCGGCTGCGCGCTCGCGGCGCTGGCTTACGCGGGATTCGGAGAGCGTGCCTTCGTGGTGCCGCCCATGATCGCGGCGCTTACTTTGCTGCCGCGTTTCCAGCGATCGGCAGCGTGAACGAAAAACACGCACTGCCACTGGCGTTGTTCGCGCCCTCGATGTGCCCGCCGTGCGCCTCCACGATGGATTGGCAGATCCGCAGCCCCAGGCCCATTCCGCCTTCCCTGGTCGAATAGAAACTCTCGAACAGGTGCGGGATCCTGTCCGCAGGAATCCCGGGGCCGGAATCCTCCACGCGAACGAGCACGCTGTCGTGATCCCCATGCCCGGTGGCGATGCGCAGGCGACGCTGGTCGGCGGGCACGCTCGCCATGGCCTGCATGGCGTTCACGCACAGGTTCAGGATCACCTGTTGTATCTGGATGCGCTCGGCGTTGATGTCATCCAGGTGCCTGGCGAGGTCGAGCGATAGTGCCACTTCGCGCGCACCCAGTTCGTGCCGCAGGAACGTTGCGACCTCCTCGACCACGCTGTTGATCGCGATCGATGTCACGTTCGTGCTCTGGCGCACTGCCATGCACCGCACCCGCTCCACGACGTCGGTCGCCCGGCGCGCGTCGGCAACCACCCGCGTCAACAATGTCCGCAGCTCATCGACGTTGAAATCGGCACGTCCCAACCAGCGCAGACCGGCTTCGGTGCTGGTGGTAATGGCGGTGAGCGGCTGGTTGATCTCATGGGCGATGGAGGCCGTGAGTTCGCCCAGCACGGAAACTCGCGTCGAGTGCGCGAGATCGATGCGCATGCACTCTATCGCAGCGCGTGCCGTCACTTGTTCGGTGATGTCGATCAACCCGACGAGGACAATGCCTTTCGCGCGCATCTCCGGCGTGGCAATGATGAACAGCAGCACGTCGACCTCACTTCCATCCATGGCCAGCAACCGCGTTTCGCCCTGGAAGCTGGGGGCGCCCCTGTAACCCGCGGCGAGGCAGTCCCGGATCAACTGCTCTTTCCCGGGACTCCAGAACCGGGA
Organism: Lysobacter sp. P5_B9; assembly: GCF_054049835.1. Lineage (NCBI taxonomy): Bacteria > Pseudomonadati > Pseudomonadota > Gammaproteobacteria > Lysobacterales > Lysobacteraceae > Lysobacter > Lysobacter sp. P5_B9. The sequence continues at coordinate 1,027,032 of NZ_JBFULP010000001.1, read as the reverse complement.
GATGGGACCCAGCAGCGCCGCCGCATCTTTTGCCCGATGCAACTGCACCGCGGCCTCATTCGCTTCCACCACCATCAACGTGTCCATCGCCGCGCGGACGAACCCGGGGTGCGCGGCAATATGGTCATCGAGGGAGACGACGCCGGCATGTCGCAACAGCGCGAACTCGTCCCGGAGCTCCGTCGAGTCAATCCTGAGAAAAGGCACCGCCATCCCATGAAACATGTTCCGATACATGAACTCGGCGTGCTCGAATGCCGCACGCACACGATTTCGCTCCGTGATGTCAACGATGGCAACCGTGACGAATCCGCTGCGCGTGTTCTCGGGGTCGAAATGCACCGCGAATTCCGCATCGAATTCGACACCATTCGCGGTACGCAGCACAGTCTCGCGCACGAAGTTCGGCTCCCCGGTGACGGCAGCCACGACGCTTTCGGCGAAGACCAGGGTCGACGCATCCGGCCAGAACTTCTCAGGGGACCCGAGCAGATCCTCCTTTCGCTCGACACTGAACAGCTCGACTGCGTGCTCGTTGACGGCGACGGCACGCGCAACGCGCATCATCTGCCGGACCACTTCGGGATGCTCCAGGAGATGGCGCCGAAGATCGGTGACGCCGGATTCGCGCAGTGCACGCACCATGGCGCCGACATCGGAGAAGTCGATCTCCAGGAAGGCGGCGGCGTGACTCTCGAAGAGATTGGAGTAACGGCGTTCCGGATCGGCTCGCCATCGAGTCACTCCGCTTTTCGAACCCATCGACATGGCCTGGAATCCACGGGTAGCGATCGGATGAGTCGATCATACAAAAGCATGAGCGGCGCGTCCGCTCGTCTGATAGCGCCGGAGGAGTTGTGCGGATCACGCTGTGCACGTCGATCGCAACTCCGGAGGAGCGGCCCCCATGAACGTCCACACGATGTCGATCGTTGTCGATCTCCGCGAGCTGGAAGCGCTGCGGCGCAGCCGCGTCCCGGCTGCCGGCCTTGCCGATGAGTATCTGAGAGAACTGGTTCCAGCCGGTGCGAACGCCGGGCCAGCATTGGATTTCTGGGCTGGCACCCCATTGGTGTCGGGCCAGAAAGCCCGCCTTCATTGACGGGGGGGCCATGCGGCAACCACTGCATCACGGCGCCTACTCCACGCTCCGCCAGGTTGCCAACGATTCCAGCTCGGCGGAAGATGCGGACTACCGACATCGCGCAGCGCGGGATGGGCACGGGATGGACGCGGTGGTCCACATCATCGACGACGATGAATCGATCAGGCACGCGCTCGATAGCTTGTTCCGGTCGGTCGAGCTGGAGACGCGCCTGTATCGATCGCCGCAGGAGTTCCTCGCAGCGTCACGGCCGGATTGTCCGTCGTGCCTCGTGCTCGACATCCGATTGCAGGGCATCTCCGGCCTCGACTTCCAGGAGCGCCTGGCGCAACAGAACATCCGCGTGCCGGTGGTGCTCATCACCGGGCACGGCGACATTCCCATGACCGTACGCGGGATGAAGGCCGGCGCGGTCGACTTCCTGACCAAGCCCTTTCGCGACCAGGACATGCTGGACGCGGTCGGCATCGCGATCGAGAGGGATCGCGCGCGCCGGAACGAAGACCGGGAAGCGGACGAGATCCGCAAACGCTTTTCGACGCTGAGTCCGCGTGAGCGCCAGGTCATGGCCCTCGTCACTGCGGGCAAGATGAACAAGCAGGTCGCCGGTCTGCTCAACCTGAGCGAAATCACCGTAAAGATCCATCGCGGACAGGCCATGCGCAAGATGGGCGCACGCACGCTCGCGGACCTGGTTCGCATGTCGAGCGATCTGCAACTCACGCCGGCATCCGTACTGCCCGATAACCCGTTCGTATAATTTCTTTTGGCAGTGTGTCGCGTCACTCTTCGCACCATGGGCAGAGTGCAGAAAGAGACACGGATCTGTGTCGTCGACGATGATGAATCCGTTCGATCAGCGACGGCGAGTCTCCTACGCGCGGCGGGATACGCCACCGCCTCGTTCGACTCGGCTGAAGCCTTCCTGGCCGCTGGCGACCTGCATCGTTTCGCATGCCTTGTCGTGGATATCCAGATGCCAGGCATGGACGGTATCGCGCTTGTGGACCGACTCGGACGAGACGCGCCGCACGTACCGATCATCCTGGTGACGGCGAGGACAGAGCACGACCTGCTCGAACGCGCTGCCGCAAGTCGTGCGGCATTCGTGCTGCGCAAACCCTTCCCGGCGCAGCGCTTGCTCGAATGCCTGCAGATCGTGCTGGGCTGACCGTCCGACCAACAGCGAGGACCTGATGAACGCCATCTTCCAACGTAACGAAACACGCCGTTTCTCGCGTGTCGGCGCAGTAGCCCTGCTCCTCCTGGCTGCCGGCGCCACGCACGCGAGCGAATTGGCCGATCTCATCATCTACAACGCCAAGGTCACGACCCAGGCGGCCGGCCGCCAGGACGCCTCGGCCGTTGCCGTCAAGGGAGAGAAGATCGTCGACGTGGGCGCCGACAAGAAGATCCTCGCGTTGCGTGGGCCGCATACAAAAGTCGTCGACGCCAAGGGGCGCCGGTTGATCCCGGGACTCAACGACTCGCATCTGCACCCCACGCGCGAGGCGCGCTACTACGCCGCGGAGCTGCGTTGGGACGGCGTGCCCACGCTCAAGCAGGCGCTGGAGATGGTGCGCAAGGCCGCGGCAACGACGCCCGAAGGCAAGTGGGTGCGCGTGGTCGGCGGCTGGTCTCCGTACCAGTTCGTCGAGAAGCGCATGCCGACTCCGGAGGAGTTGACCGAAGCGGCGCCGAACACGCCCGTCTTCGTGCTGCACCTGTACAGCTCGGGCATGTACAACAAGAAGGGCCTGGAGGCCGCCGGCATCACGGCGCAGACCCAGGCACCCGAAGGCGGCACGATCGAGAAGGACGCCAACGGCCAGCCGACCGGACGCATCCTCGCCACCCCGCGGCCGACGATCCTCTACCAGGCGGTGGGTCGCCTCGGCGAACTCTCGCCAGAAGAGCAGGCCTCGTCCGCTCGCCATTTCTATCGCGAACTCAACCGCTTCGGCCTGACCTCCGCGATCGATGCCGGCGGTGGCGGCCACCAATATCCGGCGAACTATTCCGCGACCTTCGAGATGGCGCGCAAGGAAGGACTGCCCCTGCACATCTCGTTCTATCTGTTCGCGCAGAAGCCGGGGCAGGAACTCAAGGACTACGAGAGCTGGATCGGGAGCGAACACCCCAACACGAATTTCGATGGCCACCACGAAGATGGCTTCGTATTGGAAGGCGCCGGCGAGAACCTGGTCTGGTCGGCAGGCGATTTCGAGAACTTCCGCGCGGACCGGCCCGACCTCGATGCCAATCCGAAGTGGCGCGGGGAACTTACGGCCGTGGTGCGCACGCTCGTGCAGAAGCGCTGGCCGATCCGCATTCACGCCACCTACGACGAAACCATCGATCGCATCCTCTCGGTATTCGAAGCGGTCGACCACGAGGAGAAGGCGGCCGGCCGCCCCGGATTCACCGATCTGCGCTGGGCGATCGACCACGTCGAAACGATCAAGCCCGCGCAGATCGCGCGCATCAAGGCACTGGGCGGCGGCGTGATGATCCAGGACCGCATGGCATTCGCCGGCGAGGATTTCATCGCGCGCTACGGTGCGGAAGCCGCCTCCCATGCGCCGCCGATCCCCTCACTGCTGGCCGCGGGCATTCCGGTCGGCGCGGGTACCGACGGCACGCGTGTATCGAGTTACAACCCCTGGCCTTCGCTGTACTGGATGGTGTCGGGCAAGAGCGTCGGCGGCACGCCGCTGCTGGCGAAGGAGAACCGCCTTGATCGCGGGAAGGCGCTGGAGTTGTACACCGTCGGCAGCGCCTGGTTCAGCGGCGAGGAAAACGTGAAGGGTCGCCTCGCACCCGGCCAGTATGCGGACATGGCGCTGCTGAGCGACGACTACTTCACCGTCCCGGAAGATCGCATCCCCCGCATCGAATCGGTGCTCACGGTCACCGCAGGAAATCTCGTCTATGCCGCGGGGCCCTACCGCACTCTCGTACCCCAGCTGGATCCGATCCTGCCGGCGTGGTCGCCGGTGCGGACGTTCGGGGGCTACTACAACCCGGGGATGAAGTGATGGCGACCAGGAACGGCATCGATTCCTTCCGCCGTCGACTGCTGATCGGAGCCGCCTCGGCAGTCCCCGCCCTCGCGCTGGGTTCGCTGGCGGGCGCACGTTGGGCCTCGGCGACAGCGCGCCCCGCGGGCATTCCCGTGCGCCGCGATATCGGCGCCCTGGCGCCCGACGATCCCTACGTGACGCTGTTCAGGGACGCAGTCGGCATTCTGCGCAAGCGCAGCGAACGCGACCCGCTCGATCCAACCGGATGGGATGCGCTGGCCGTCCAGCACGCCCTGTACTGCTCCTCGGTGACGCCGGCGCTGCAGGTCCATTGGGGCTGGGACTTCCTGACCTGGCACCGTGCCTTCAGTTGGTCGCTCGAGCGCGTCCTGCGCGATGCCATCAAGGAGCCGCAGTTCGCCCTGCCTTACTGGGACTCGACGCGGCATCGCAGGATTCCCGCCGCCTATTGGGGCAAGGGCAACGCGCTCCACGATGCGACCCGGGAGATGGGACCGGACGATGTCATTCCGGACGACTTCCTCGACGTGTCCGGCGCGTTGTCGCTGGAATCGTTCTTCGCGTTCGGCGGATATCCGTATGACAACGCGAGTGGGGACATGATCGAGGGCAACCTCGAGCAAAGCTTCCACAACAACATCCACAACTGGATCGGCGGCAACATGGGCATGTTCGCCACCGCCGGTTTCGACACGTTGTTCACCGCGCACCACAACAACGTGGACCGCATCTGGGAAATGTGGCGCAAGGCCCATGGCGCCGCCGCCGAACCCCAGCACGACGCCTGGCGTGGGCGCAGGTACAGCATCGTCGACGAAAAAGGCCGGCGCGAGACGGTCGCGGTCAAGGATCTGCTCGACACGCAGAAGCTGGGTTATGTCTACGAGGACATGACGGTGCAATCGCGCCAGCTTCCCGACCCCGTGCTCGCCGAAGGTGCGGGCGTGACCCTCGCGGTTTCCGGCTCCTTCGGCGACTCCGGACGCGAGTCGCGCATCCTGCGGTTCGAGCGCTCGAACGTCCCGATCCATCCGCTGTGCTGCCGCGTCTTCCTGCGTGATCGCGGTCATCCGCAGGATGCCTCCTACGTCGGCACTTTCACGATCCTGCCGGTGCAGCGCGGCGGCGCCCACGGACTGGATCGCAATGTGGTGATGCAACTTGCGCTACCCGAACCCCTCCGCAGGAAGTTCAGCCGCGCGGCGAATGTGGAAGCCGTGCTGGTGGGCGTGCCGCTCAAGGGACGTGTCGTTCCGGATGCGCCGATCCCGCTGCGCAACGCTGCCTTAACCGGCGATGTGGTCTAGGAGCGCCGATTGGATAGCTCTCGCGAGCAGCGCCTGTTCAGTCACTGCCCTGTAGTACCCATGGGGCACTTTCGTTACTCCATGCCCCAGCGAGGCCAGCGATGCACCAACACCAATACTCCGGCGAGGAATTTGCAGAGCGTTTCGGTCGGGTCTGCCTCGAAGCATTCCGAGGCGAAACCTGGGAAGAATGCAGGTCCAGCGTCAAGAAGAGCTGGGATGCCCTCGCCGGCATCCACAAGAGTTGGAAGGCCGAGGTAATGACATGGGAGGAAGCGCTGCCCCTCATTCACAAGGCCTGGAGTCCGGGGAAGCCATTCGGCCACAATTGAAGCAGCAATTTGGCGGAGTGGTGGGATTAAGCGCTGCCCGGCCGCAGCGATCGAGGCCCGTTGCGGCTGAGCGACATATCTTCGTACTAGACGTTGCACCCGTTTGTAGGATTCCAGGTCGTCCTCGGAAGTCCTAGCCTTTCTCCTGCCGCTAATGCCAGGAGATCCAGGATATGAGCACGATCACTACCGAAGACGGCGTCGAGATCTTCTATAAGGACTGGGGCCGTAAGACGGACCGGCCCATCGTTTTCCATCACGGCTGGCCTCTCTCCAGCGATGACTGGGATGCCCAGATGCTCTACTTCCTGGGCAAGGGCTACCGCGTCATTGCGCATGATCGGCGCGGCCACGGCCGCTCCAGTCAGGTAAGCGACGGCCACGACATGGACCACTACGCCGCCGACGCCGCGGCCGTCGCGAAGCACCTCGATCTGCGTGACGCAGTCCACATCGGGCACTCGACGGGCGGTGGCGAAGTCGCACGATACGTCGCTCGCCATGGCAAGGGACGCGTCAGCAAGGCCGTTCTCATCGGCGCCGTCCCTCCGCTCATGGTGAAGACCGATGCGAATCCCGGCGGCCTTCCGATCGAAGTCTTCGATGGCTTTCGGTCCGCGCTCGCCGCAAATCGCTCGCAGTTCTTCCGTGATGTTCCGAGCGGGCCGTTCTATGGTTTCAATCGCCCTGGCGCGACGCTGCTGCAAAGCACTGTCGACAACTGGTGGCGACAAGGCATGATGGGCGGTGCCAATGCTCACTACGATGGCATCAAGGCGTTCTCCGAAACCGACTTCACGGAAGACCTGAAGGCGATCGATGTTCCGACGCTGGTGATGCATGGCGACGACGACCAGATCGTTCCGATTGGAGACTCTGCCATGCTGTCGGTCAAGCTGCTGAAGAACGGCACACTGAAGGTCTACAAGGGCCTTCCCCACGGTATGTGCACGACGAATGCCGATCTGATCAACGCAGATCTTCTTGCGTTCATCGAGAGCTGAGCGTCGCCCTGTTTCCCGTCCAGGAGTTCAGATCATGGATCCTGCGGTCATGTCAGCAATCGCGGCGCTCGCCGGGTCGACGATCGGCGGCGTGACCATGATGGCGTCGTCGTGGCTCGGCCAACGCGTGCAGTTCACCGCGCAGCAGCGGGTGCTCCACCAGAACAGGCAGGAAGAGCTCTACCGCATGTTCATCGAGGAGGCATCGCGCTGGTATGCCGACGCGTACGAGCACGATACGCCGCAGATCTCCAACCTGGTCAATCTGTATGCGCTGGTCAGTCGCATGCGCGTCTTCTCATCGGCGCGGGTCGTCGAACAGGCCGACAACGTCGTTCGCGTGATCCTCGAAGCCTACCTCGCGCCCAACAAGACGTTCGTCGACGTCCACGAGATCATCGACAACGCAGCGATGAACCCACTGCGCGAGTTCAGCGCGGCGTGCCGCGAAGAACTGGCGGCGCGGGAGCACCTGCACTAGGAGGATCTTCCGATGGTCGATCGAATCCAGGACCCGCGACTGCGCGCAAAGCGCATGGATGCGGACGCGGCGGCAGCGCTGATCGGCCATGGCATGAACGTGGCGATGAGCGGATTCACCGGGGCGGGCTATCCGAAGGCGGTGCCGGTCGCACTGGCCTCGCGTGTGCACGCGGCCCACGATCGCGGCGAGGAATTCCGCATCAAGGTGCTGACCGGCGCGTCGACCGCACCGGAACTCGACGGCGCGCTCGCGCGCGCGGAAGGCATCGAGCTCCGCCTGCCGTACCAGTCGGACCCCGTGTTGCGCGAGCGCATCAACGCGGGCGAAGTGGATTACATCGACCTCCACCTGAGCCATGTCGCCCAATACACGTGGTTCGGCTACTTTGGCCCGATCGACGTGGCCATCGTAGAAGTCACCTCGATCGACGAAGACGGCCATCTCGTTCCCTCGTCCTCGGTCGGCAACAACAAGACCTGGCTCGAACAGGCCGAGCGCGTGATCCTGGAAGTCAATCATTGGCAGCCCGCTGCGTTGCGCGGGATGCACGACATCTACTACGGCACGGCATTGCCGCCGAACCGCAAGCCGATCCCCCTTCTGCGTGCAGACAGCCGCATCGGCGAGCCGTGGCTTCAGTGCGATCCCGACAAGATCGTTGCCGTCGTCGAGACCGAGGCGCCGGACCGCAACACGCCCTTCGATCCCCCTGATGCTGCATCGAGGCGGATCGCGGAGAACCTGCTGGAGTTCTACCGTCATGAGATCCGACGTGGCCGACTGACGCCGTCGTTGCTTCCGCTGCAGTCGGGCGTCGGCAACATCGCGAATGCGGTACTAGCCGGACTGGCCGAATCGGGCTTCCACGATCTCAGCGCATACACGGAGGTCATCCAGGACGCGATGCTCGACCTGATCGATCGCGACGTGCTGCGCGTGGCATCGGCGACTGCGTTCTCCCTCAGCCCTGCGGCCATCGAAACCTTCGTCTCCAACGTCGACCGTTACCGTGAGCGCATCGTGCTCAGGCCGCAGGAAATCTCCAACCATCCGGAACTGATCCGGCGCCTCGGGTGCATCGCGATGAATGGCATGATCGAGGCCGACCTGTACGGCAACGTCAATTCGACGCACGTGTGCGGCAGCCGCGTCATGAATGGCATCGGTGGCAGTGGCGATTTCGCGCGGAATGCGTATCTGTCGGTGTTCATGGCGCCGAGCACCGCGAAACGCGGTGCAATCTCCACCATCGTGCCGATGGTCAGCCACGTCGACCACACCGAGCACGACGTCATGGTCGTGGTGACGGACCAGGGGCTGGCGGACTTGCGGGGGTTGTCGCCCAAACAACGCGCGCGGGCCGTCATCGACCATTGCGCGCATCCGGATTACCGGGACGCGCTGCAGGATTACTTCGATCGTGCGTCGCGAGACAGTTTCGGCAAGCACACGCCGCACCTGCTCGGAGAAGCGCTGTCCTGGCACCAGCGTTTCATCGAAACCGGCACGATGCGCGCGTGAGCGTCCCTCACGACGCATCTGTCGGCGTTACTGGCTGAGAGGATGCGCGGCCTTGTCCATGTCCGGGGTATAGAAGCGATAGGCCGAACGGCCATCGGCCTTGGCCTGGTAGAGCGCCAGGTCGGCCTGATCGAACAACTCTTCCAATTCGCGTGCATTCTGGGGAAAGATTCTTATCCCTATGCTTGCGCCGATCTGGACGGGCCCTTGGTTGACCAGTTCCTCCATCAGGTGCTCGGCCACGGAGCCGCCTTGCTCGGGCGTCTCCAAGTCGGGGAGCAGGACCACGAACTCGTCGCCCCCGAGCCGCCCCACGAAGTCCGTATCGCGCAACACCGAACGCATCCGATGCGCGGCCTGCTGCAACAGCGCATCGCCTGCCGCATGGCCGCGACTGTCGTTCACTTCCTTGAAGTGATCCAGATCCAGAAGGAGCAGGGCAAGGAGTCGGCCATGTCGCTCTGCCGATGCTCGCATATCGACGAAGCGATGCTGGAACTCCGTGCGGTTCGGCAAGCCGGTGAGGCTGTCCTCAAGCGCCTGCCGGGACGTTTCATCGCCGGTTGCCTTCTCTGCAGTGGCGTCGCGAAGGATCTTGACGAAGCCCAGCAGTTCATCGGCACGGCTGCGGACCGGGTAAAGCATGCCATCGGCCCAGAACAGTGAGCCATCCTTGCGCATGTGCCATCGAAAGTCGCCGGTGAATCCTTGTCTCAACGCCTTCTTTATTTCCTTTTCCGGCACCTTATGAGCCCGGTCGTAAGGCGTGAATAGGACACGAATATCGCTGCCGACGATCTCTTCGTCCTCGTACTGGAAGATGTGCCTGGCGCCTCGATTCCACAGCCAGACCATGCCGTTGATCTCAGTGACGATGATCCCGTGCTGGCTCGGGCTATCGAAGATGGTTCGCAGGGAAGCATCCATTAAAAAAGCCGCATACAACATCAGCCGACAGTGTCACGTGAAATCACTTCATGGCGTCAATCCAATAGCGTCGTTTTGGGCGACTTAGCGTGGCATCCTGATAAGTATCCGCAAAGACGCCGCCGTTCTTCTCAATCACCCGAATGGAAGCGGCGTTGTCGTCGTCGCACGTGACCAAGACGCGATCAAGGCCAAGCTCATCGTGTGCGAAGCGGACCGACGCTCGAAGGATCTGCGTCGCGTAGCTGCGGTTCCGAAACTCCGGAAGAACTGCGTAGCCAATGTGTCCCGCCACCATCCCGAGTGGTGGAGAGAGTGTATGGCGAATCGAAGCGCGTCCAACGATGTGCCCGTGGTCAAAGGCGAACAGAAATGAAGAAGGTGCCACATCAGGCGGCAGTCCACGCCCGGCGCGGTGATCTTCCAGGACCCGAAGAAATTCAATGTATGTCATGTCCTGGCGGTAGTCCCGCAGGAATGTTGGATTGTCGGAAGGAACTGCGGAACGCGCCTTAAGGAAGGCGCACTCGTCTTCTGGCCGAGGCTTTCTCAATTCAATCATGAGCTGCGAGAAGTCCTCATTAGCACCTAACGCCTACCTACCGATAGACGGACCGCGAGGTCCGGCAATGCATCTGTGGTTGCGCAATGACCGACCCCACGCGCCCCATTGATCAGGCGGCAGATTAGCGACGCGACATGCGGCTAACAAGTTGGCGCATGCCGGATCAAGCGTGCCAAGCGTCCGCTTTGGGTCGGACGCCACCCCAAGATCGCAGCATCCAGGCAGTCTTCATGCCGGGCTAACGCCGTATGCCACAGGGTGGTTTTGTTGCAATGCAGCAACAGCAAATTAGGAAAGTCGCTTGTCCCTATTGACCAAGCTTGTGGCGCGCGCGCGTGTTGCCCTCACTCCGCCCAAGGCCCCCGCCGCAGCCGGGGATCTGCAGGCCCAGATCACCCGGGTTATCAATGATGCATTGGTTGCCGCTGGCCTTTCGTCAGAGTCACCTTTGTCGCCACCTGAAGCAGATGGGTTACCTGCGCAGGAGCCATGGTGGAGCCAGCCCGCCCCTCGATCCGACCGCACGACCAGGTCGTATCCACTGCCAGGTACATTCGTGGAGCTTTCATTTGCCCATGCTGCCGGCAAGTGTCGCTACAAACTGTACGTACCTGTGCAATACACAGCGCCCCCTCCAACTGCTTACCCGTTGCTATTGATGCTTCATGGCTGCACGCAGTCGCCTGATGATTTTGCAGATGGCACGCGCATGAACGAGCTCGCCGAGCAACATGGATTCCTGGTGGCCTACCCTGCGCAATCCGCGAAAGCAAATGGTTCCAAATGTTGGAATTGGTTCCGGCCGAGTCATCAAATGCGTGCGAGTGGCGAGCCGGCTCTGCTCGCTGCCCTTACCCAAGATATCGTCCTCAAGTACGCCGTCGATCCGAAGCGCGTCTACGTGGCAGGACTCTCCGCAGGAGGTGCCATGGCGGTAATCTTGGGCGCCACATATCCCGATGTATTTGCGGCTGTTGGCTCCCACTCCGGGCTTCCGTATCGCGCCGCCCACGACGTACCTTCGGCCTTTGCAGCAATGAGTGGAAGCCATATCGCCCTTGACCCCATCGATGACATTTCGACGGGAGTATTGGCTTCGGTCACCCCACTGATAGCGTTTCAAGGCGATTGCGATAGGACGGTCGCTGCGAGTAATGCCGAGACGCTTGTAAAGCATGCAATCCGGGCCGCAGCGGCGCTCTCGCCAGAGAGCCATGTGAGCAAGGGTGAAGGAACCGGGCGGGCTTATACACGGACTACCTACACGACATCGCTCGGTGAGCCCATAGTCGAGTTGTGGCAGATACATGGTGCTGGCCATGCCTGGTCGGGAGGAAGCCCCCTCGGTAGTTACACCGACACGCAAGGACCTGATGCTTCCGCTGAGATGGTGCGGTTCTTTCTACAGACAAGCCGCGAGGCCTGAAAGGCGGAGCAGTGTGCGAAAGGACACTGCACTCACGTCGTTGCCGTAAGCGTGTAACGCCGGCGTCCGCGAGTGCCTACCTGCGGCGGACACGGCGCACCCCTTATTGGACCAAGGACTGCCTAAGCCCGGCCCTGGCCTTCTCCGCGACGACGCGAGTTGCTGCGGTGCCCGTCTGTTTCCAGGCTTCGTATTGCTCATCCAGCTGCGCCCGTTCCTCGGCCGAGAAGAGCTCACGCGCCATTTTGAACATCGTCTTCTCTTCTTCCTTCGCGTGATGGTCGATGAACTCGCCAAACACCTTGGTACGCCCAGCAAATTCTGGTGTTCCGAGGTCGGCGGCATGTACCTCTGGAATTACCGAAGTCTCGACGGCGTGGTGCTCCGCCAACGCCTCTGCATGAGTCTGCAGCCCGTCGCGATCGGCCCGTTTCTTGAATGCGGGATAGAACACCTTCTCCTCCCACTTTGCGTGCGGGATCAGATTCGCTTCGATCTCTTCAAGCAACCCGGCGCGCTTCTTCACCCCGCGATCGGTGGTGTCTTTCATTTCCACAAACAGCGCGCGCAGCGCGTCATGTTCGGCCTTGAGTGTTTGCAGGATGTCGCGTGCCATGTGATGAACCTCGATTCGCAAATGAGCACATACGGTCGCACGCGAGCGGTGCACGTAACGTGACCCGCCCCGTGCAAGTACGGGCAGACTGAACCATTTAGCTGGCCATCCAAAGTGAACGGCGATGCATCACAGTCTGTTACAGGGTGCGCGGCATCTTTTGTGCACCGACACTCGTCAGGCACACAGGAATAGATCTAATGGCTAGCAACAACACTGGTAACAATCAGAGTCGGCAAACTGGCAGCAACGACAATCGACAGCAGGGATTGGGCCGCGAGCAGGACAAGAGGCAAGTCGGCCGCAAGGACGATGATCAATCGAGCCCCCAGGACCAAGGCAGACAAGGCAATCCACAGAATCTAGGCAATTTAGGCCGCCAAAGTGATCCCTACCAAAGCGACCGTGACAACATCTAGCGCTCAACCGCCAGTACATCAGAGCCCCGCAGAAGCGGGGCTTTTTCCTAGCCGTGAAGATTCGCGGTGTATCCCGTCCGTCATCCATGACTCACCGCCGACCGCGCACTATTACGACGTCCTCAGGAAGTGCGTTTGATGAAGCGTTTTGACCACCACGAAGCAATTCATGCGTTGGAAATGGTGATTATCCAAGTCGCCGATTCTGAGGACCACGGATTAGCGCAACACATATGGAGCGTGCTGGTTCAAATTGAAGAGAATTACCTTTCGACCAGCCTCGCGGGAGCCTCGCTGCGACGAATTCGGGATCATGTCGCTCTGCTGATAGCAGCTCACGAAAAAATGAACCCTTTATCCCCTCCCGCCCCGCCTTGACGGCAAGCGCTCCACCCTGGATGTACCATTCCCCGGGTGTGAGATGCGAGCCATTCAGATGGGTGCGAACGCCTCGGGGTTGGAAGAAGTATTTGAAGCCCTCGCGACCGTGATTTCCCGAATCGCCACGACGGGGGAACGCGAGCTGGCAAACAATATCTGGTGCCTGCTGATTCAAGTCGAGGAGAGCTACTCCGAAGGGAGTGAAGCTCGGCAGGCGCTGCGGCGAGTGAGAGAACGCGTCGCGCTCGCGCTGGGAATGCGCCCGGAAGACAGCCCCACGAGCACGTAAGTTAGTCGGATTGCCCCCCGCGAGAGCGTCCGGGGGACATGCTCACCAACGTCCAACTTGTGATGCTGCGAGCCCATTCCTGGGCCGCGTGCTAGTTGGAAACGATTTCGTGAGCCATGGGCCACTGGCACGGCGGACACGCACGCGCCAAGTCGTCTTGCCGGTATTGCCGACACTCTTCTCGAAGCTCGCCACCGCTGCCCCAAAGTGTCCCCTGAGGGACACCCTGCCACCGCCAAGCGGCCGTTGAAATTGCATGACCATTGATTTGGCGGAAGCGGGTGAGATTCGAACTCACGGATGGGTCTCCCCATCGCCGGTTTTCAAGTGCGAAACACCCTATAAATCAGCAACTTGCGCCAGAAAGTACCAGTAGGGAAATCACTCACTTCCACACCCGCCAACACTCGCCGTCATTGAGAGTCCTGAGCAACGCTGTCCCAAAACGGTCCCAGAGGACGTATTGGAAATTATCCAACTGGCGAGGGAAACAACATGAGCACAGCGCTTCTACAGTGGCATGAGCTTGGGGAAGTCAAGGTCAGATTGAGCCACGTCTCCGCCGTGTCGATAGTTAAGCCAGACGGCACAGAGGGGTTCGGCTACACCGTAAACATGATTGGCGGGCAAAACTTCAATGTCCTCTTTGAAGAGCAGTCGGCCGCTGAGACAAGTAGGGAAAAGCTGATCCAGATCTTGACCGACTCCGTCCCGGACTGAGTCATTTCAGGCGAATAATCACAGCGAACGGTTGCGCCATGCCCCGCCCCCCATCCGGAAACGACCAGACCTACAAGCTGACCGTTCCACTCCCGGCACCGGCGAAGCTTTTCTGGTCCGTCACCGTCTAAGACAACATGACGCGTAGCGAGATCGTCAACGACCAGGGCAAGGCAGCGCTGCGTTCGCTGTTCGAGGTCTAGGATGCCACCGGGGCATCGGTGGAGCTCTTCGTCGAACCGAAGGCGCCCAAGGGACAGGAGGCGCACTGGATTCAAACGAATCTGGGGAAAGGCTGGTTCGCCTCCGGCATTCGATGGCAGTTGGAAGCCCGGTAACTTCACCGAAGTGAAGTAGCGCATGAGCAATGTCCGCTTTGGGTCGAAAGCGGACGCGGACTCCACGCCACAGCCGACACTCGCGGATGCCCGCTGAAGCGGCCGGACTGTCGACACCTACATGGGGGGTGTTCCGACCGAGATCCCCATGCGCAATCTACTCCTGACCACGGCGGAACCCTGTGCCGCCCACCAATTGAATCAACGGATTGGGCCGGTTTTCTAATTGTGGCATTCCGAAAACACACAAAAAATATACGAATCGTCCTGTCAAAGAGGCGGTTTTTGTCTCCGGGACCGTCTCCGCGTGGTTCGCCCATTCACTCATTTATACGGACCGTGGGACCACTCTCTGTCCTCTTGCGGACGTGGGCCCGCGCTTTGGACAGGAAGGAGAGGAAATGACGCACAAGTCGAAAATCTGGAAGGGGGTTGTCGTGGGAATTCTCGGCGGCCTTGTCGCGTCGCCATTGTTTGCCGTCGAGATCATCACGCGGGACGATATCGTCAACAACGTCGTCAAGAAGGATCAGCTGGTCAAGGTTGCGGACAACGCAATCCTGTTCCTCGACACCTCGTCGTCGACGAACGACAAATTCATGGACACGGACAAGCCCGCGGTCCAGGTGGTGAAAAACGAGCTCAAGAACAGAAATGAGTACTTCCCGGATATCGGGCACAACATCGGCATCTATACCTATACGGATTGGCAGGAAAACCTTCCGGTGCAGCCCTACAACCGCGATAGCGTCGCCGCGGCGCTGGATACCATGCGCGACCGGGGCAGCGGACCGACGCCCCTCAAGATCGGGCTGCAGAAGCTCGATGGCATCCTCAAGCCACTGTCGGGCAGGACGGCCGTCTTCGTGTTCTGGGACGGTGAATACACCGGGCAAAACCCCGCCGAGGTCGCCAAGCAGCTGGCCCAGAAATACGACGTCTGCTTTTACGTGATCAGCAGCGCAAAGCCGAAAAGGGAAGCCGCTCTCACGCAGGACGTCGCGACCCTCAATTCGTGCTCGCGGGTGATTCCGCTTGCCGATTTCGTCAACCGGCCCGAATACACGAGCGGGGCGCTGTACGACGTGAAGGTGACGGACCAGGTCGTCACGAGCACCGACACCAAGATCGTCGGGCTCAAGGTGGACGACATCAACTTCGCCACCAATAAGACCGCGCTCGCCGCCGAGGACAAGGCCGACCTGGACAAGGTGGCCGAGTTCATGAAGGACAAGCCGAAGTCCTATGCCAAGATCGCCGGGTATACCGACAACGTCGGAAGCCGGGATCACAACGAAGGCCTCTCCCGCGATCGCGCCAAAATGGTTGCAAGCTACCTGAAGTCCCGTGGCGTCGATGACTCCCGGATGATGCTTTTCTGGTACGGCCCCACCAACCCGAAGGTGGCCAATGACAGCCCCGCAAACCAGGCGATGAATCGACGCGTCGAGCTCGCCGTGGGTCTTGGAGAATAGCCCGGGCTAGTAGGGGCTCGCCGATTTGAACAGCAGCCCGATCGATGCAACAGCTGTTGAGTAACCCCGCACCGAGTGCGGGGTTTCTTTTTGGTCAGTGGCGGTCACCAAGCCTTGGAGGGTGACCATTTGCCCCCCAATGTCCGCTCTCGGCCAGAAGCGGACACCTGTCAGCGCCTGCACTCACTAGAGCTTGTTCGCCCACCATCAATCGCGAAGGCATCGACCTCTAGCCAGCGATCCCGCCCGTCGGATGTTTGCCGATACGTACCGCAAAGGGTCGCGGCGAGCGGTCGATGGTGCTGAATCTTCGACTTGAGCGCCTCGGAGTAAAGCAAGGATTGCTGGCTTGCCTTGAGCGCATCCGTGAACACCACCAACTTCTGACTTCCGGACGGGCAGGACACCAGGATCAGCCCGTGGTGGTGTGCATCAAGGCAGCCCCGAAGGACGACTTGTCGCCCATTGAACGATCGGCCGTCGGCAATGACCGCCCCCACGTCGGCACGCTGCGGCTCCGCCGATAATTGCAAGCCGCGATGCTCGCGATAAGCGCTGCCATCGCAGAAGCCCTCAGTACGTGCATTGCCCCCCCCAAACAGCCGACCCGTTGCACGCGAAGATAAATGATTGTCGGACCAGCACGGGCGAATGTCCGCTATGGGTCGTTAGCGGCCATGGCTGATGCAAAAAAACGCCTGAGCCGTTCGCCATTGGCGTGTTCTGCTCTCCTCGCCCGTCATAGTGGCGCCGACACCATGACGGGTAAGGGGCAGACGCCGTGACTCCCGCTACTCGGACGATTGCGCGGCTCTCTCAATCAACGCCGCAACTTCCCGCGCGTGCGAGATATACACTGCATGGCTCGCCTTGAGCTCGATGGTTTCAGACCTTGCCCGACGGCTCATGAATCGCTCCAGTTCCGGATTGATCTCGCGATCCTCTGTGGCTACGACGGCATAGCTCGGCTTCGTCAGCCATGCGGGCGACTCGGCGGTAGCACCGAATGAAGCCTCGGCAATCGGCACCTGTGAAATCGCCGAGAAGTGCACAGCGCGTTCCGGGAGGTCCCCGGCAACGTCCTGATGGAACAATTCGGGCTTCACTTGCAAGAAGCCGCCACCAACGGGAACTACGCTCTGCGCTGCAGGCGGTGCCATGGTCTGCAACGCCCCCGCGCTTTCACCAGCCGTCGGTTCGAACGCCGCAACGTACACCAAGCCGCGGACAGAGGGATGATTGCCCGCCTCGGAGATGACCATGCCACCCCAGCTGTGGCCGACGAGCACCGACGGCCCCGCGCGGTCCAGCACCAACCGTGTTGCCGCGACATCGGCATCGAGCGAAGTCAATGGCTCCTGCACGACATGCACGGAATAGCCGTCGCGTTCCAGAATGTCCGCAACGGGCTTCCAGCCCGAGCCGTCGACGAACGCACCGTGGACAAGAACAACGCTTTTTACGGCGGCGAATGCCGATGTCGTCGTCAGCATGCCCGCCGCGGCAAGTACAAGAAGAATCTTTTTCATTAGAGCGCCTCAGGTAGTGGAAATCGAACGGGAGACGGCACCAGTCGGCGCGATCCAACGCACTCCGCATGGTGGCCATCGCCACGACATACGGTGGATCCAAGTCGCTGGGCATTCCATTGAACAAAGGTATGGTTCGCTTATCCATTGTCAGACACCTCAACCGCAGCAACGACAATTTGCGACTAGCCTCCAGGCATGGGGGAGTCATGTTCTGAAATGATGGCCATTGCCTCTCCTTCGGAATCGGCGCTGCAGATTGCACATGCAACAGCGCTCGAAAAATCTCATTCCTCGGTACTTCAACCGACAAATGCTTCCTTCTCTGCCCGAGCAAAAGCCTCAAAACAGGTTGGCTTTTGTCCGGTGATTTCCTCCACCGCAGTGGAAACCCGTGCGGTGTATCCCAACTTGATTGCGTGATGATGCTCCAACAAGCTTTCGATGATTTCAGGAGGCATTCCTGCTTTTTGCATGGATACGCGGGCAGCTTCAACCGGCACATCGACGTACTTGATGACCTTGTCGGTCACTGACGAAAGAATGCTCGCGATTTCGGCGCCCGAGAGTGCTTCCGGCCCGGACAGGTAATACGCCTTGTTCCCGTGACCTTCCTCCGTCAAGGCCCGATGGGCAACCTGGGCGATATCGCGGGCATCGATGTAGGCCGATCTTCCGTCGCCTTGCGGCGCATAGAAGGCGCCATGATCACGAATGGTCTGCGAGTAGAAATTGCTCACGTTTTGCATGAAAGCATTTGCCCGCAAGAACGTATAAGCAGCTACGCCGGACTGCTCGATTTCTTTTTCGACTGTCCTGTGCCACTTGGCCAGTGTATCCAGCTCGGTTTCAGCCCCTCCGCCGGATAGCTTGACCAGGTGGGCCACACCGGCTCTCCTGGCTGCACCGACAATCGAAGAGGAAAGGTCCACCATGCCCGGAACGAGAGGCGTTGCAAAATAGACTTTCTCGATGCCGTTCATGGCTTTTACAAGAGAGTCGACATCGTTCAGATCGGCGTTCGCCAATTCGACTCCCAATGTCTGCAGTTCGCTTCTATTGCTCGTCGGGCGAACGGTAGCGCGTGTTTCATGTCCGCTCTTCGCCAGAAGTCTTACCAATTCTTTTCCTGTCGTTCCCGTAGCCCCAACCACCAGGATGTTTGCGCTCATACCGATTTACTCCTATCTTTTGGTGTCTACCGATCCCAGCGAGTCCGCAGGAATCCAAACAGGCTGGTGGACGCCGCCGCGATGAGACTGGCGGACACCAGTACGAAAGCAGTGTGCAGACTCGCGCGGCCCTGCATGACCAGCACCATCGCAGTCAGCGAGAATGTGCAGCGCACCAAGCTCCCGGCCATCGGCCAGAGGATGCGTTTCGCCCCCTGCCCTGCAAAGTAGAGTTCGAGGATCACGCCTATCACTGCATAGAAAGGTGCGACTACATGCAGGTATTGGGTGCCGACCGCCATGACGGCGCTGTCGCTAGTAAAAAGGCCCAGCCAGAGTTGCGGGAAGAGCGAAGCGAAAAGTCCGACCAGGCCAACCAGGCCGGCAACGAATAGTGCGTTCACGATCGCCACTCGCCGGGCACGCAGCACGTTACCTGCACCGAGGTTCGTGGCCACCAGCGTGATCGCGGCGGTTCCGCAGCCGAACATCACCGGCGATAGCAGCATCTCGAGGCGCGAGGCAATGCCGTAGCCGGCGATGGCGGCGACGCTCACCGCACCAGCCGCTGCGGTCAGGGCGGCGGCCGAGATCGCCAACATGACAACGTTGATCGACGACAGCAAGCCGACGCCCAGGATCGCGCTGAAGTGCTTTCGCTGCAGCGGGTAGCGTCGCAGGCGCAGCGTCGAGGAGCGCGAACGCATGTAAACGACCACGACGGCCAGCGTAGCGATATTGCACAGCACCTGGGCAACGCCGGCGCCCGCCACACCCATGCGCGGCGCGCCCAGCCAGCCGTTGATCAACACCGGTGACAAGATCAAGCCGGCGACCGCGCCGCCCAGTATGGTCATCGCCGGCACCTTGACGTTTCCGGTTCCGCGCAGCGCCGCCTGCAGCAGCAGCAGGATCCAAAACGAGATGGCGCCACCGAACAGGATGTCGGAGTAGACAATCGCCTGATGCAGGGACGCTCCGCTGCCGCCAAGACTGCGGTACAGCGCAGGGCCGGACATCAGCACCACCAAGGAGAACAGTCCGCCTCCTACCGCGCCGATTATCAGCGCATGCCAGGTCAGGCTTTCGGCCTCGTCATGGCGGCCCGCACCGTTGGCGCGGGCGATGGCGGAGGAGACGCCGCCACCGATGCCGGCACTCGCGACCGTGGTCATCAGCACCATGACGGGAACCACCAGCGATGCTGCGGCGATCGCTTTCAGGCCTAGTGCGCTGACGAAATAGGTCTCGGCGACACTGAGCAAGGTCGACATGAACAGCACTGCGGCCGTCGGCAACGCAAGGCGGATCAATTGCCACAACAGCGGACCGTGGAGCAGTTTGTTGGCCGGCAAGTTGTCAGGACGCGGAGCAATCTGATTGACCTGACTGGCAAGAGCAGCGGACATGGCTTTCTCTGATCACGGCGGGCGCGAGGTTCGCGATGGAGCTAGCCTGGGCGCGCCGGACCCACTTGACCAGTGCAATGTTTGGAAGCAAATATTGCATGAGATGAAAACATATGATCTGAACCTGCTGCGCACGCTGGACGCGCTGCTGACCGCCGGCAGCGTTACCGGCGCTGCCGAACGCCTTCACCTCAGCGTGCCGGCGACCAGCCATGCGCTGGCGCGCCTGCGGGAGCTGACCGGCGATCCGCTTCTGGTGCGCGCTGGCCGCCGCCTGGTGCCGACGCCGCGCGCCGTGGCACTGCGCGAGCCGGTGGCGCAGTGGATTGCGAAGGCCGCGACGCTGGTGGAAGTGCCGCGTGGGGACGACTTGGCGGCCACGGAGCGCACCTTTGTCGTTCGCGCGCCGGACGGTTTTGCCATCGCCTTCGGGGCGGCTCTCGGCGCCGCGCTGGCGGCGGACATGCCGCGCGCTCAGTTGCGCTTCGTGACCGAGACACAAGACGACCCCGGCGCCCTGCGCGACGGTCGCGTCGACCTCGACATTGGTACGTTCAGACCACGCGACCCGGAGATCGAGGTCGTCGATCTGTTCCCCCAGGCGCTGATTGCGATCGTGCGCGCCGGTCATCCGTTCGCCGCCCGCCCCGCGACCGCACGCCGCTACGCTGCACAGTTGCACGTTGATGTGCAGCGGCGCCCCGGGGCACCCTCGTTAGTCGACGATGCATTGGCTGCGCTCGGCCTGGCGCGGCGCGTCGTGGTGACCGTGGCGAACGCCAGTGCGGCTCCCGTCATTGCAGCGCGTGGCAACTTTGTCGCCACCCTCAGCGAGCGGCTGGCACGAGCGATGGCGCCGGGCCTCGGTCTTGTGGTGGTGCCGCTGCCGTTTCTGCCACGCGGCGAGACGATGGTCATGGCATGGCATCCGCGCCACGCAGCCGATCCGGCGCATGCCTGGCTGCGGCGGCAAGTGCCGGCAGCGGTCGCCGCCACCGGTGCACCACCAGGACATCTGGTGTTCTCGGCCCCTTCGACCTGAGCTCAGCGCGCCAGCGGTACAAAGCGACTCGCGGAGAGCGTTCGCTTGCGGGCTCGCAACACGGCTCTTAGCTTGAACGGAGTCTGCCCCATCCACTTCGGATCGAAAGCGCCCGTTCGTCGACAGTCATGCGTGTGCGCATTCGGATCGGTGCCTCGTCATGTGCGGGCAACCCGCATGATGACTCGACCATACGGACGATCCTCAATCAGATGCCGAATGGCCTCGGCGGCCTCGACCAGCGGAAAGACCTTGGCAATCGTCGGCTTCAGGGCACCCTCTTTCAGATATCCGAGGATCGTCTCATTTGCCGCCGCGATCTTTTCCGGCGCAAACAGCCTGAAAGTGAAGCCGCTGATCGTCGCACCCTTCCAGATGATGTCGGTCACGTTCAATTCCGCCTCCCGCCCTCCGGCGTAACCGGCCACAACGATCGCGCCGCCGAATGCAAGCGAGGCGAGCACCTGACCTGTCAGCTTTCCGCTCACCCCATCGACCGCCACATCGACGCCTTTCCCACCGGTAATACGCAGCACACCGTCTCTCAGGCTCTCCTTGGACAGGTCGACGACATGCTCATAGCCGTCAGCGCGCGCCCGCTCGGCCTTCTCTGTTGTGCTGGCGGTGGAGATCGTCGATGACGCCCCGAGGCGTCGCGCAATCTGCACGGTTTCCAT
The DNA here is from genome assembly GCF_054049835.1 of Lysobacter sp. P5_B9. NCBI lineage: Bacteria > Pseudomonadati > Pseudomonadota > Gammaproteobacteria > Lysobacterales > Lysobacteraceae > Lysobacter > Lysobacter sp. P5_B9. The sequence continues at coordinate 1,005,250 of NZ_JBFULP010000001.1, read as the reverse complement.
CCCGACAGCGCTACCGATGGCCGGCGCCAGCACCGTTTGTCCTGGCTTGAACTTCGCGATTTCCGTCAATGCCAAGTAGCCTGTCAGATATCCCGCGCCCGCGATGAATGCCGCAGCAGTATCGTCGTCCAGCTCATCCGGTACGCGGACAACTCCGGCGGCGGGTATCGCGACGTACTCGCACCAGGTGCCATCGACGATCAGACCCAAACCCGGCGCCCTGACGAACACTCGATCACCAATTTTGAAATCGGAATTGCGCGCTTCGACCACGATGCCCGCCCCCGTTTGTCCACCGATTCTGGGCAAGTTTTCGGGCGTGGATAAATAGATGTGCCCCGAACGAAACGTGTTGTCGAGCGGGTTGATTCCGACAGTGCGCATTTCCACGAGGAGCTCGCCGTCCTTCGGCTGGGGACGGCCGACTTCAACCAGGCGGTTTTCTTGATAACCGCCATAGGCTCGATATTGGATGGCTTTCATGACGTTCTCCGTCATTGATGTGGCTATTGATGCCACGAATGCTCAATCGCCTGGGGTCCACGCCGCCAATTTCGACCGCATCATGCACAACGAAGCGTCGGATTCCGAGGCTCGATAGACGTCCGAAAGATACGGTGATAGCCAGTAGCAGCGCAATCTCGCCAGTCTTCTGCGCGGTCGCGGAGCGCGCGCACCGTCACCCGCCTCAACTGCCAGGAACGCGCGATGTCCGCTTCGGGTCGGCGGCGGACATTGGCGGTTCGAGGACGAATGTGCTGGATCGTATCAATGGCCGCTATCGGCCAAAAGCTGACGGTTTCCCGCTCAGAGCTGAAGCTTTACGTCGAATTGACGCGGCCCGCCGGTGAGCGAATAGAGGTTTTACGCCTCATCTGCCGAAAATTTCAGCGTGGCCAAGAGGGCCTCGTCGAAAAGTCCGAGCAGTTGATGAAACAGATTCTTCGTGCGCGCGCAGCGCGCCTGCCCCTGGCCACAGCCATCTGCGCCGTCGCCGGGCTGATGGCGCTGGCTTCCCAAGCCAAGGCGGTCGAAGTGAGCGGCAATGCTGCGCTGACCACCGACTATGTCTGGCGCGGCAGCACGCAGACTCAGGGTGATCCGGCGGTCCAGGCCGGCTTCAAGGTGGCCGGCAATACCGGCCTGTATATGTCGATCTGGGGTTCGAACGTCGAGTTCGCACCCCAAACCCACGCAAGCAGTGAGTTCGACTTCACCGTCGGCTGGGGCAGAAAGTTGTCCAACGACTGGGCTGTCGACGTCAACATCCTGTACTACCGCTATCCGTCGACCACGGTCGATCTCAACTGGACCGAGTTGAACGGAACAGTCACCTACGCCGACAACTACTGGCTGTCGGTGGGCTACTCGCCGGAAGCACTCGGCAGCAGCGACACCGGCGTGTACACGCAGCTCGGGGCGCGCTTCCCGGTCACCGGCACGCTGCGGGTTGAGGGCGCGATCGCGCATTACTTCTTGGACTACGTGAACGACCGTAGCTACTCGCACGCGCAACTGAGTGCGATATGGGCGCTCAGGGCACCGTTCGAGCTGCGCTTGACAGCACATGGCACGGATTCGAACGCAAAGCAGATTTTTGGCGAGGACTTTGCGGGCTCGCGCGTGGAAGCGGCATTGCAGGCCAACTTCTGACGTCCCGCAACCAAGCCCGAGCGACAGCTCGGATCAATGCGGGGCGATGTCACGGAGCACATCTCGCTCGAGCGCGAGCCAATCAAGCTGTTGGGATCTGCGTAGGGAACCCGACAGAAGTGAAAGCATAATAGCTTTCATATCAAATAGTTAGAATTAGACGTGGCGGAAGCGGTGAGATTCGAACTCACGGATGGGTCTCCCCATCGCCGGTTTTCAAGACCGGTGCCTTAAACCGCTCGGCCACGCTTCCGTAGTGCTGCTGCCCCGGGACGAGCCGCGGGGGGCGCATTCTCTCACGCCGGCTCGACAGTGGGCTCGCGCGATTTGCCTGCTGCCTTTTCCTTGGCAGCGTGCGCACCCTTCTTCACCCCTTCCGGGCAAGGACCCGGAATATCGCCGCACTGCAGCCGCGCCGATTCCACCAGGCCCGGGACGCGCTCGGCCAGGAAATCGATGAACACCCGTACCGCCGGCAACAGCCCGCGGCGCGACGCGAACACCGCATGGAAGATGCCCTGCGGCAGGCGCCACTGCGGCAGCACGACTTCCAGCTCGCCATTGCGTACGGCTTCGGCGCATACGGTTTCCGGGAGCATGGTGATGCCCACGCCCTGCGTCGCCAGCGCCATCAGCATCGGGAAGTCGAAGCCGGCCACGCGCGGCTTGAGTTCGACGCGGCGCACTTCGCCGTTGGGACCGTGCAGTTCCCAGCGCTGGTGGGCTTCGTCCTCGTTCATGCTGAGGGTGACGTGCTGGGCGAGATCGTCCGGATTGGCCGGACGCCCCATGCGCTTGAGGTAGCCCGGGCTGGCAACCAGCAACTCCTGGATCTGGCCGAAGTTGCGCATCACCAGGCTGCCGTCGTCGTCGAGGCGATTGCGTACGCGCAGGGCGACATCGACGCCTTCGTTGATGATGTCGACGCGGCGGTTGCTGACGTGCAGCTGCACGCGCACCTGCGGGTACTTGGCCAGGAATTCCGGCAGCAGCTTCGGCATCTGCTGCTGCGCCATTCCCACGGGCACGCTCACGCGGATCACGCCGCGCGGTTCCGCGCTGAGGCGGTCGACGACTTCGCGCGCGGCTTGTGCCTCGGCCAACATCGACTGCGCATGGCGGTAGACGCTGTGCCCGACTTCGGTCACGGCGAAGCGACGCGTGGAGCGTTGCAGCAGGCGCACGCCCAGGTCGGTCTCGAGCTGGCTGATGCGGCGGCTCAGGCGCGACTTGGGGATACCCAGCGCGCGTTCCGCGGCGGCGAAACCCTGGTGGTCGACCACGGCGGCAAAGTAATAGAGGTCGTTGAGGTCCTGCATGGCGATTATCCTGCAATCAGAACAGTCAGTGATATTAAACCAGCTTTATCCTACTCATGCAACAGCGGAAAGTACGCCCCAACGCGGCCCTGGCCGTACCCATCGGGAGATTTCCATGAAACTGCTGCATATCGATTCCGCCGCCACTGGCGCCGGCTCCGTCACCCGCGAGCTTACCGCTACCATCGTCGCACGCTGGCAGGAGGCCGTACCTGGCCTGTCGGTCACCTATCGCGACCTCGACGCCGAGCCGCTGCCCCACCTGACCGGTCCGGTCCTGACCAAGGTCGATCCGGCCATCGCCGAGGCCGGCGAACAGACGCTCCAGCAGTTCCTCGACAGCGATGTCATCGTGCTCGGCGCGCCCATGTACAACTTCAGCGTGCCCTCGACGGTGAAGGCTTGGATCGACCGCATCGCGCTGGCCGGCCGCACGTTCCACTACACCGAGACGGGCCCGGAAGGCCTGGTGCACGGCAAGCGCCTCGTCATCGCCAGCGGTCGTGGCGGCCTGTACGGCGACAGCAGCCCGGCGGACTTCCAGGAAGCCTACCTGCGCCAGGTGTTCAGCTTCCTCGGCGTCACCGACATCGAGTTCGTGCGCGCCGAAGGCGTTGCCTACTCGCCGCAGCACCGCACCGATGCGCTGGAAGGCGCGAAGGCCGCGATCCAGGTGCCGTTGCGCGAAGCTGCGTGATCTGAAGCTGCACGATCTCGTTCCAGTCACGCGTTTCCACGCCCTCCCCTGCGCCGGAAACGCAAACGGGCCCGCATTGCGGGCCCGTTCCTTTTCTATCAGGCAATCGGTCAGGCGATGCGTTCGGCGCCGCCCATGTAGGGGCGCAGCACCTCAGGCACCGTGATCGAACCATCCGCTTGCTGGTAGTTCTCCATCACCGCGATCAGCGCGCGGCCCACGGCGACGCCCGACCCATTGAGCGTATGCGTCAGTTCCGGCTTGCCGGTGGCGGGATTGCGCCAGCGTGCCTGCATGCGGCGGGTCTGGAAGGATTCGCAGTTGGAGCAGGAGGAGATTTCGCGATAAGTGTCCTGCGACGGCAACCAGACTTCCAGGTCGAAGGTCTTGGTCGCAGCGAACCCCATGTCGCCGGTGCACAACAGCACGCGGCGGTACGGCAGGCCCAGCTTTTCCAGCACGACTTCGGCGCAGCGGGTCATGCGCTCGTGCTCTTCGTAGCTCTCTTCCGGCTTCGTGATCGAGACCAGTTCGACCTTCTCGAACTGGTGCTGGCGGATCATGCCGCGGGTATCGCGGCCGTGGCTGCCGGCTTCGGCGCGGAAGCACATCGAATGCGCGGTCATCCGCAGCGGTAGCGCGTCGGCTTCGACGATCTCGTCGCGGACGATGTTGGTAAGGGGCACTTCAGAAGTCGGGATCAAGTAGCGCTTGTGCGCATGCTCGCCCTCACCCACCGTCGTCGCGAACAGGTCGTCCTCGAACTTCGGCAGCTGGCCGGTGCCGCGCATTGAATCGGCATTGACCAGAAGCGGTACGTTGGTTTCCTGGTAACCGTGCTCGCCGGTGTGCAGGTCGAGCATGAACTGTGCGAGCGCGCGGTGCAGTCGCGCCAGTTGCCCGCGCAGCACGGTGAAGCGGGCGCCGCTGAGCTTGGCGGCGGTGTCGCCATCGAGCCAGCCGTTGCGCGCACCGAGTTCGACGTGATCTTTGACCGCGAAGTCGAACGTGCGCGGCGTGCCCCAGCGATGCTGTTCGGCGTTGTGCGCTTCGTCCTGGCCGAGCGGTACCGATTCGTGCGGGATGTTCGGAATGACGAGCGCGATCGCTTCGATCTGGGCGCGGATGTCCTCGAGGCGGTGCTCCGAAGTCTTCAGCTCCTCGCCGAAACCGGCGACCTCGGCCATCAACGCCGACACGTCCTCGCCCTTGGCCTTGGCCTGCCCGATCGCCTTGCTGCGCGTATTGCGCAGGTTCTGCAGCTCCTGGGTGCGGATCTGGATCTGCTTGCGCTCGCTTTCCAGCGCCTCGAGCGCAGCGGCGTCGAATTCGAAGCCGCGGGTCTCGCGCAGGCGCGCGGCGAGTTCGGCGGGGTTCTGGCGCAGCAGGGTCGGGTCGAGCATGGCGGGCGTGGCGGCAAAGGTGACGAAGCTCGCGATTATCGCAGGCTTGTTGCGTCGATTGCCCAATTATTAACAAGCAGCCCGTCACCATCGGACCGTCCCCCTTGTGCGCTGCCCCATGACCCATAGCCCTTCCGCGTCGCAACCGCCTCATCGCTTCGACTTCGCGGCCTGGCGTCCGTCCCGCCGGGCCCTGCTCTGGGTGCTGGGCGCGTTCGTACTCGGGCTATTGCTGTTCCTGCTGGTCTGGCGGAGCAACAGCGACAGCGACTTCTACCGCGCCGGGCCGGCAGCGCCCACGGCGGCCAATCCGCAGTACGCGCCGTTGCCCGCCCCCGTGGCGGCGGGTTCGGATGAGGTCAGCGACGTACCGGCACCCGCCCCGTCGCAACGCGGGGACGAGCAGCAACCCCGTCTGGTGGAGACCGCGCCGCCGCCCCCGCCTGCCGCCCCCGCACCAACGGCGCCCCCTGCCGCAGCGGTGGCCACGGCGCAACCACAGCCAATTTCCACGCCCTCGCCGAAGTATCCGGCGCAGGCCTTGCGCAACGGCGAGCGCGGCACGGTGATGGTCAGCGTGGAAATTGGCGCGGATGGCGTGCCAACGGACGTCGGCGTCGCCAGGAGCAGCGGATCGCGCCAGCTCGACCGTGCTGCCGTGGATGCGGTGCGACGCTGGCGCTTCCGTCCAGCGATGGCCGATGGCCGGCCCACCACGGGCCGGGTGCAGGTGCCGATCAGTTTCGAGAATTGACGGCGGGCGAACCCGTCACTCGCGCAGGTTCATGCCTGCTGTACGCGCGAGGGTGTCGAAGCCGGGGAATGAGGTTGCGACGTTCGCGACATCGTTGATGCGCACCTCGCCGCTGGCCAGCTGGGCGGCGACGGCGAAGCTCATGGCGATGCGGTGGTCGCCGTGGCTTTCGACAACACCGCCGGCCAGGCGTCCGCCTTCGATCACGGCACCGTCGGGCGCTTCCTCGATGGCGATACCGAGCGCACGCAGGCCCGCGGCCATCGTCGCGATCCGATCGGATTCCTTGACCCGCAGTTCGGCGGCGCCCCGCACGACGGTGCGGCCCTGTGCGCACGCGGCGGCGACGAACAGGATCGGGAACTCATCGATCATGTCCGGCACGATCTCCACGGGTACGTCGATGCCGCGCAGCGGCGCATGGCGCACGACCAGGTCCGCCACGGGTTCTCCGCCCTGTTCCTGCCGGTTTTCCTCGCGGATGTCCGCACCCATCGCCCGCAAGGCGGCCAGCAGGCCGATGCGGCGCGGGTTCATGCCCACGGCTTCGAGTCGCACTTCGGATCCGGGAACGAGCGTGGCCGCCACGATGAAGAATGCAGCCGAGGAAAAATCAGCGGGTATGTCAATGTCGATCGCGGAAAGCCGATGTCCCCCAGCCCCAGGCAGGCGCGCGATCCCCGGCGCGAAGTCGACCGGCCAACCGAAGGCAGCCAGCATGCGCTCCGTGTAATCACGCGTCGGGTGCGGCTCGCGCACGACGGTTTCACCGTCGGCGTACAGCCCCGCGAGCAGCAATGCCGACTTCACCTGCGCGCTGGCCACGGGCGTGGCGGTTTCGACGCCGCGCAGGCGAGCGCCGCCATGGATGCGTAGCGGCGGCAGGCCGCCCGGTGCGCTGTCGATCTGCGCGCCCATCGCCGCGAGGGGATGGATGACCCGGCCCATCGGCCGCTTCGACAGTGATTCATCGCCGACCAGCGTGCTGTCGAATGCCTGCGCCGCCAGGAGGCCGGCCAGCAGGCGCATGCCGGTTCCGGCGTTGCCGCAATCCAGCGACTCAGGGGTGCCCCGCAGTCCATGCAGGCCGACGCCATGCACGATCCGCTCACCGTCATTGGGCGCCTCGATGCGCACCCCCAACTGCGCGAATACCCTCGCAGTGGCGCGGGTATCCTCGCCCTCAAGGAAGCCGCGGACATGCGTGGTTCCTTCGGCGATCGCGGCAAGCATGACCGCGCGATGCGAAATCGACTTGTCGCCGGGAGCGCGCACGCTGCCGCGCAGCGCAGCTCCGGGCGATGCGATCCATTGTCCGGCAGGCGCTTCGCGGTTCATCCCAGCACCGTGTCGAGTGCCGCCAGCAGGCGCTGGTTCTCGTCGTGCGTGCCGATGGTGATGCGCAGGCAGTCACCGAGGCCGTAGCCGGCCATCGGACGCAACACGACACCCTGCGCAATCAGGGCCGCTTCAAAGAGCGCCGTATTCGCGCCGAATTCGACCAGGACAAAATTCGTCTGCGACGGAAACACGTGCAGGCCGCGCTGCTGCAATGCCTGGCTGAGCCGGACACGCTCGACCGCGTTGCACTCCAACGACCACTGCAGGTGGGCCGCATCATCCAGCACCGCCTCGCACGCGGCGAGCGCGGGGCCATTGACGTTGAAGCTCTCGCGCACACGTTCCATCACCGCAACCAGGCCGGGGGCAGCGAGCAGGTAGCCGACGCGGAGGCCGGCCAGGCCGTACGCCTTGCTGAAGGTACGGGTCACCACGAGGTTGGAATGCCGCGCCAGCAGAGGCAACGCGCTGGCGTAGTCCGGAGCATCGGCCATCTCCGCATACGCCTCGTCGAGGACCACGATGACGTGGCCCGGAATGCGGGCAACGAAGGCTTCGAGCGCATCGCGCCCGAACCAGGTTCCGGTCGGATTGTTGGGGTTGGCGACATACACCAGCTTGGTGGCCGGCGTGACCGCCGCCGCGATCGCGTCGAGGTCGTGACCGAGCGGCATGGCCGCGTGATCGCGCGGCAGCGCCCCGATCACTCGTGCATTTGCGCCTGCGCACTGCGTCGCCAGTGCGAACACGGCAAAGCCGTAGCGCGAATACACGACATCATCGCCCTCGCCCGCGAAGACCTGCGCCAGTTGCATCAGCAGCTCGTGCGAGCCGTTGCCGAGCAGGATCTGGCCGACGTCGACGCCATGCTTCGCCGCCAGTGCCCGCTTCAGGTCGAGGCCAAGGGGATCCGGATAGCGGTGCAGCGAATGCAACTGGTCGAGGATCGCCACGCGCGCGGCTGGCGATGGACCGTAGGGGTTCTCGTTGGAACCCAGCTCGACCAGGTTGTCCTCGCCGAACTTGCGCCGGAACGCGACCAGGTCGTGGCCCGGATCATAGGCGCGCAGGCCCTGCACGCCGCGCGATGCGCGGGCGGCGAACCAGGCTTCGTCATGCATTGCTTCGCCCATCACGAAATGGCCACCGGATAGGAGCCCAGCACCTTCACCTCCTGTGCGAACGCCTCGACCTCGTCCAGCGCGCGACGCATCGCGTCTTCCTGCGCATGACCGGTGATGTCGATGAAGAAGGCGTACTGCCACAGGCCGGTATGGCCGGGGCGCGACTCGATGCGGTTCATGCTCAGGCCGTGCTTCGCGAAGGGGGCCAGCACGTGGTAGAGCGCGCCTGGCTGGTCCTTGATGAAGACGAGGAGCGAGGTGCGGTCGTTGCCCGACGGCGGGAACAGCTCGCGGCCGAGCACCAGGAAGCGCGTGGTGTTATCGGGCCGGTCCTCGATGGGGCCGGCCAGCGACTTGAGGCCATAGACGGTCGCGGCACTGATGCCGGCGATGGCCGCCGCATCGTCGGCATTGCGCGCCCGCTTGGCGGCATCCGCGTTGCTCGTCACCGCGATCTTCTCGGCCTTCGGCAGGTACTGGCGCAGCCAGGCCTTGCACTGCGCGAACGACTGCGGATGCGAATAGACGCGTTCGATGTCCTCGAGGCGGCCCGCGCGCGAAAGCAGGTGCTGGTGGACGCGCAACTCGACCTCGCCGCAGATCCTCAGGCGCGAGGTGAGGAACATGTCCAGCGTCGACTGGATCGTGCCCTGCGTGGAGTTCTCCACCGGGACCACGCCGAAATCGGCGTGGCCGGCTTCCACTTCCTGGAATACTTCCTCGATGCTGGACAGCGGCAGGCCATGGATCGAATGGCCGAAGTGCTTGTAGACCGCCTGCTGCGAGTGCGTGCCCTCCGGGCCGAGGAAGCCGATCTTCAACGGCTCCTGCTGCGCGAGGCAGGCCGACATGATTTCGCGGAACAGGCGCACCAGCACCTCGTCGTTCAGCGGACCGTCGTTGCGGTCGACGACGCGACGCAGCACCTGTGCCTCGCGCTCGGGGCGGTAGTAGTCCACCGCCGCCGCGAGCTTGCCCTTGGCCTTGCCGACCTGCTGCGCCCAGTTGGCGCGCTCGATGATCAGCGCCTGGATGCGCTGGTCGATACCGTCGATGTGCGCACGGACTTCGGCGAGGTCGGGCTTGGGTTCGTTCTTGCCGGTTTCCGGCTTCGCCGCTTCACGGGTGCGCTTACCGGCTTTGGCCGGACCGCGTTGCGCGTGCTTGGTGTCTTTCTTTGCCATTCCTATACCTCTTTCACTTCCGGGCGCTCACCCATGCCATCCATGGCGATGCACTCCGGGCTCCGGATCGCCCGGCCCGGCCTTGCCGGCCCTGCGCAGCGCGCAGGGCGTTCATTCAAGGCGCGAGGCAATGCCTCGCAAGCGCCTTGCACTCACCCATGGCCGGGCGTTCGCGGCCGCGGCCGATGCCGATAGGGCATCGGCCAAGCGCGGCCGCTCACCCATGCCTTTGCCTGAAGTCGCGCATGAAGTCGGCCAACGCCTGCACGCCGGCCTCCGACATCGCGTTGTAGATCGAAGCGCGCATGCCGCCGAGCGCGCGATGCCCCTTGAGGGAGATCAGGCCGGCACCCTGTGCTTCCGTGAGGAAAGCCTTGTCCAGCGCCTCGTCGTGCAGGAAGAACGGCACGTTCATGCGCGAACGCACGGCCTTGTCGACCTCGTTGCGATAGAAGCCACCGGAGTTGTCGATCACGTCGTAGAGCAGCGCCGACTTGCGCGCGCTGCGGCGGGCGAATTCCTCGACGCCGCCTTCGGCCAGCATCCACTTCACGGTGAGGCCGAGCAGGTACCAGTTCCAGCTTGGCGGCGTGTTGAGCATCGATTCGCCCTTGACGTGCGAGCGGTAATCGAGGATGTCGGCGCGCGGCTGGCCGACGCGTTCGAGCAGGTCGCGGCGGATGATCACGACGGTGATGCCGACCGGCCCGAGGTTCTTCTGGGCGCCGGCGTAGATCACGCCGAACTTCGACACGTCCACCGGCTCGGAGGCGATGCTCGAGCTGAAATCGGCAAATAGGGGAACGTCGCCTACCTCGGGGATGTCGCGGAATTCAACGCCATGAATGGTCTCGTTGGCGGTGACATGTACGTAGGCCGCATTCTTCGAAAGCTGCCAGGTGTCGCGCGCGGGAATGCTGCGGAACCCATCGGCCTCGCTGCTGGCGGCGACATTCGCGGCCACATATGGCTTGACCTGCTTGATCGCGGTCTTGCCCCAATGGCCGGTCAGCACATAGTCAGCCGCCTGGCCCGGCTCGGCGAAGTTGAGCGGCAGCAGCGCCTGCGCGGTCGTCGCGCCGCCGCCCAGGAACAGCACGGCGTAGTCGTCGGGAATCGACATCAACCTGCGCAGGTCGGCTTCGGCCTCGGTGGCGACCTGGATGAACTCGGGGCCGCGATGGCTCAGCTCGACGATGGACGCGCCGACGCCATGCCAGTCGAGCATTTCCTCCTGCGCCTGGCGCAGGACGGACTCAGGAAGGGCGGCGGGACCGGCGCTGAAATTGTGTACGCGTGACATGGATCTCCTCGGCTTGGCGAAAGTTGTCTCTTGCGGCACAGGGATTCGCTCCAGGGTGGGCGAACCAAAGGATTGGCAAGGCGAGGGATGGCAGGCCAGGCGGGGTATGTGCAGCCGTTCTAGTATGCCGCAGCGCAACACGCATGGATCAAGAGTTGCCCGCGCAACTTTTCGCCCACTTATTCCCTCTGGACATATAGTCGAACCACAGTCGCAGGAGCCGGCCATGTCCCTACGCGATGCATTACGCATTCCCTCCTCGGAACTCACGGACGAGGCGGTCTACCGCGACCGTCGCCGCCTGCTGGCCGCGCTGGCGGCGGTGCCGGGACTTGGCCTGGCCGCCTGCAGCGACGCAGCCCCACCGCCACCACCTTCAAAAGTGACCATCACGCCGGAACAGGCGCGCGCCGGATTCCGCACCAGCGAGGAACTCACGCGCTACGAGGACGTCACCACCTACAACAACTTCTACGAATTCGGCACTGGCAAGAGCGACCCGTCGCGCGCCGGCCGCACGCTGCGGCTACAGCCATGGAGCGTGGCGGTAGGCGGCCAGTGCGCGAAGCCGGGCGTCATGTCGCTGGACGACCTGCTCAAGGGCGCCACGCCCGAAGAACGCATCTATCGCCTGCGCTGCGTCGAGGGTTGGTCGATGGTGATTCCATGGCGGGGCGTGCCGCTGGCAAAGGTGCTCAGTCGCTTCGAACCCAACTCCAAGGCGAAGTACGTCGCCTTCACCACGCTCGAGGACCACAAGCAGATGCCCGGCCAGGGATACGGTGCGCTGGACTGGCCCTACCGCGAGGGCCTGCGCATCGACGAGGCCATGCATCCCCTCGCCTTCCTCGTCACCGGCCTGTACGGCAAGCCGCTGCCGCAGCAGAACGGCGCCCCGCTGCGGCTGGTGGTGCCGTGGAAATATGGCTTCAAGGGCATCAAGTCGATTGTCGCCATCACTTTCGTCGAGACCATGCCATTCACCAGCTGGAACGATGCGCAGTCCTCGGAATACGGCTTCTTCAGTAACGTCAATCCGAGCGTGGACCATCCGCGCTGGTCGCAGAAGACCGAACGCCGCATCGCCGGCACGCAGAGCAAGCTGTTCGCCGAACGCATCCCCACGCGCATGTTCAATGGCTATGCGGACCAGGTCGCCGGGCTGTACACGGGCATGAACCTGCGGAAGTGGTTCTGAGATGGCTCCTGCTACGCGCGGCGTCCGCACCTCACGCGGCGTGGTCGCCGCCAAGAGCGTCGTCCACCTGCTCGCATTGGTACCCGCCGCGATACTGGGCTGGCAGATCCGCGCGGAGGCCTTGACCGGCAGCGGCGGGCTGGGCGCGGATCCGGTCGCGGAGATCGAACATCGCCTCGGGCTGTGGGCCCTGCGCTTCCTGATGTTGACCCTGGCGATCGCACCCCTTCGGCAGCTGACGCACCAGCCCGTATTCCTGCGCTTCCGCCGCATGCTCGGGCTGTACGCCTTCTTCTACGCGACGCTGCACCTCACCGCCTATCTCGTGCTCGACCTGCGTGGCTACTGGACGCAGATCTTCGAGGAGATCGCCAAACGCCCATACATCACGGTCGGCTTCACCGCATGGCTGTTGCTGGTCCCGCTGGCGCTCACGTCCACGCAGGCGTCCATTCGCCGGCTCGGCCGCAACTGGGGGCGATTGCACAAGCTCGTGTACGCCGTTGGCGTGCTCGCCGTGCTGCATTTCTGGTGGCTGGTGAAATCCGACGTGCGCGAACCCGCGCTGTACGCGGCGATCCTTGCCACCCTGCTGGGTTGGCGCGTCGCGAAAAGCCTGCGTGACCGGCGCGCTAACGTGCGCCGTACAGCAGCAGCAGGCTGAGCGCGGCGGCGAGGAAGAGCGCCGCCAGCAACAACCAGGGCACGCGTCGGATCGAGGAAGGACCCTTCGATTCGCCTGCCGGCGCGGCGGGCGCTTCGACCGGCGCCGGCTGGGCCGGTTTGCGGGGTTCGCCGGCCGTGCCACGGCTGGGTGCTTCGACCAGGAATCGCTGCGTGTCGAACACCACCTGGTCTCCCGCCCGCAACAAGGCGCTGCGTACGGGCCAGCCGTTGACGAGGCTGCCTTCGTGCGAACCCAGGTCGCGCAGCACCAGCCCTTCGGCGTGCGGCTCGAGGCGCGCATGGCTATCCGCGAACGCGGGATCATCGATGCGGATGTCGCATTCGGGCAGGCGTCCGACCAGGCGCGGCTGGTCCAGGGTGATGCTGCGGCCGTGATGCGGGCCGCCGATGCCGCGCAACACCATCCGCGGGTCGGCACCGGGATCGCTCGAAGCCGGTCTCGCCTCGGCCGGCGCCGAAGGCGGCGTATCGCCGAGCAGCAGCCATTCGTTGCCGTCGACGAACACGGCATCGCCCGCACGCAACATCGCCATGCGACGCACCGGCCGGCCGTTGACGTGGAGACCACGCGCGCCCTCGCGCAACTGCAGCCAGACGCCCCGGCGATCCACGCAGAACTGCGCGATCGCCTGCGCGGGATCGTCAACCATGACCGGGCGGTCGGCGGGATCACGACCAATGGAATGCACGCCCGGTCCGAGGACCAGGTCCGGCTGCTGGCGATTGGGAAACCGCAGTCTCAGGTGGGTCATGTGGCAGGAGATAGGGCGCGGCCGCAATCTAGCACGCCGCACCGTGTTTGCAGCCGCGCGAATGCGCGGTGGCGCTTGGATGCACGTGGCTCTGCCCGCACAATGCGCCGCACAGGAGGAACCACCATGTCCAGCATCGATATCCGGCACGCCCATTCCCTGCCGCATGCGCAAGCGCGCAAGGCGGTACAGGAAGTCGCGGACAAACTCGCCGAACGCTTCGGAATCGGCTACGACTGGGAGGGCGATACCCTCAAGTTCGCCCGCAGCGGCGTCGACGGCAAGATCGACCTGGCCCCCAAGAGCCTGCGCGTGACTGCCAACCTCGGCTTCCTGATGTCCGCCTTCAAGGGAACGATCGAGAGCGAGATCAAGCGCGTGCTGGACGAACGCTTCGGCTGAGTTGCTCGGCGTCTCAGCAGTTCTCGTATTTCCAGTTGCGGCGCTTGCCTTCGGCCATCCATTCGACGGCCTGCTCCAGGCGCCTGGCCCGGGTTTCCTCACGCTTGGCTTCGGTGATCCATTCGACATACTCCCGCCGGCAACTGGGCGGGAACGCATCGAACGTGGCGCGCGCCCTTGCATTTTTCTTCAGCGCGGCCGCCAGGTCGTCCGGCACCTCGACCGGCGCCTTGGGCCTGGCGTCCCTGTTCGCCGGACGCTTCACGCCGTCCTCGATCCATCGCCTGCCTGAGGTAACCGGTCAGCTCGCGCTTGCCCGGCAAGTCGGCGACTGCGGTCAGCCGGCCGAACTGGCCCATGGCGTCCTCCCTGCCATCGCTACCGACGACCATCGCGCCCTGCCACAGGCGGAACGTCGCGTGCTGCTTGAAGGCCGCCATGCCGCACAGGATGCTGCCCCGGTAGGTGAAGCTGGGTGCGCTCCACTTCATCGTCTCCTCGCAATCCGGGCAGGCGGCGTGGACGACCTCACGCAGGTGCAGCAGGATGGGTCGCGCGAACTCCGCCGAACTGGCGATGTAGGCATCGATGCGGGGGTCGCGTTGGCCCATAGTTGGTGTCCGGGATGCAGGCGACTATTCTGCATGGCTTCTGCGTTGGGATGAGAAATAGGGGGAAATCATCATGGTCGACCGGGAACGCCGGCAGCACAAAGTCGTTTCAGGCGCGGTCCTGCGCGCGCAGTTGACCGAAGAGCAGCTCCTCACGTTGCAGGAACTCGAGCGCTTCGGCTGCGAGCTCAGGTTCGTCCGCCGCGCGCCGTTCCAGGACCCGGTCGCGGTGGTGGTCGATGGCGACCGCAAGTCGTTCTCCCTGCTGAAGCCGGATGGCACGCTGGAGGACAATCCCCAAGGCCTCAAGCTGCGCGACACTCTGGTTCCAGCCTGACAGGCGCCATCAACCTTGCTGCTGCAGGGCCCAGCGTCCCAGCGTCCGGTACTCGTTGCGCCCACCCAGCAGGCTGTCGATCAACACGAATTCGCGTGTGGGCCACGTCACCGCGTCGATGGCCTCAATCGGCAAGGGCGTGCTTGCACCGCGCAACACGGTGACATGCGGCTTGAACGTGGGGTGCCCCTGCACTGCTACATGCTGCCTGGACAGGGCCTTGCGCAATTCCTCCCACAGGCCCTGCAACGACGCGCTGGCCTCGGCACAGCCGAGCCAGCCTATCCCCCTGGGAAAATGGCCCGCCCGGTCCAGGACCAGGTCGAAGGCCGGCAGTTCCAGGGCCTGCGCGGCGCGGCATGCCGCGTCGATGCGCTCCATCGGCAACTCCGAAAACATGCCGAGGAAGTGCAGGGTCATGTGGTAACGCGACGGCGACACCCAGCGGCCTTGCACCGCATGCCTCGCGCGCAAGGCTTCGACGGTGCGCGCGGTGCGATCGCGTGCGCTGGCGTCGGGCACGAGGGCGAAGAAGACATTGTGGCTGGCGGTTTCGCCCGCGGTCGTGGACGCGGACCCGAACAGATCATCGTGCATCCGCCCAGTGTAGTGCTTCATGCGCTGGCGACACGCTTCGCGCAAGCATTGCCGAAACGGAATGCATGGGAAAACGAACATGTCCGCGCAGGAAATCAATAGGCCGGGGCAGCAGCGACCGATGCAGCGGCAACCGGAAACAATTCGTGAAAACTACCGCGGCAGCGGCAAGCTTGAAGGCAAGATCGCCCTGATCACCGGGGGCGACAGCGGCATCGGCCGTGCCGTGGCGGTGCATTTCGCGCGTGAAGGCGCCGATGTCGCGATCGTCTACCTGAGCGAGGACAAGGATGCCCAGGACACGCGGGCAATGATCGACCGGGAAGGACGCCGGTGCCTGCTGATCCGCGGCGACCTCCGCTCCGACGATTTCTGCAAGTCGGCGATGGAGGAAACGGTAAGCAAGCTGGGGCGCCTGGACGTGCTGGTCAACAATGCGGCAGACCAGGTACCGCAGGACAGGCCCGAGGACATCAGCAGCGAGCAGCTTCGGCTCACCTTCGAAAACAACTTCTATCCGTATTTCTACCTGATCCGCCATGCCCTGAAGCATCTCGGTGACGGCGGGATCATCATCAACACCGGCTCGGTGACTTCGTTCCGCGGCAGCAAGCACCTGATCGACTACGCCTCCACCAAAGGCGCGATCGAGACCCTTACCTACTCGTTGGCGCAGAACCTGATCGAACGCGGAATACGTGTGAATGGCGTGGCACCCGGTCCAATCTGGACACCCTTGATCACGTCCAGCATGGACAAGGAAGAACAGCGGAAATTCGGCACCAACACCCCGATAAAACGGCCCGGGCAGCCGAGTGAGGTCGCCCCCGCCTACGTCTACCTGGCCTGCGACGACAGCAGTTACGTCACCGGGCAGTTCATCCACGTCAACGGCGGCGGCTTCATCGGCTGAAGCCGCCAGGGCGCGTCATTTTTTCGCCTGCGCGCGCAGGTAGTCGGCGAGGCCGTCCAGCTGCAGCCCCTGCACCTGGTCCACCACCGGCACGAACTTGCGCAGGTCGTCCGGCGTGTAGCCGCCGGCGCGGTACCACAGCGTGATCTTCGTGCCACCCTCGACCTTGGCCAGGCGCCACTCCAGCGCACCGTCGAGGCCCATGCCCTGCAGCGGGCCCAGACCGCCGGTCATGCGCAATGTGTGTTCCGGATCGACGAAGGTGACGGTCATGTGCCATGCCTGCCGCGCGCCGTTGATCTCGCAGAAACAGCCACCGGCACGCGGCTGGATCGAGAGCTTGCCGGCATCGCCCCACCAGGTGTGGTCCTTGGGCCACCAGCGGCCGACGTCGTTGACCAGCGCCCTCCACGCGGTCCTGGTATCGACCGGAACGACCTGCGAGTTCTCGATGGTGAATCCGTTGGCCGTCGAATCCTTGACCTCCGCCCGCACCGCGCCGCACGCCAATGCGGCAATGGCCGCAGTCAACACGATGCTGGTTCGCATGGCCGATCCCCGGAGGCAGAGCGCCGATTAACGCGCGGCGTCCGGCGGCGTGCAAGTGGACTCAGGACAGCCGATCGACACCCGGCCGCACGTGGAACGGGCTGATGCGCGGCCTGAAGTTGGGGCCGACGCGTCCCGTCTCCTGCGCCGCGATGTCTGCCCGGCTGGACGATCAGCCGTCGAGTTCGGCCCAGCGCGCGTAGGCCGCATCCAGTTCCGCCTGCGTGGCGGCCAGCGCCGCGTTGTGGGTCGCGATGCCCTCGCTGCCGCGCTGGTAGAAAGCCGGGGCATTCATCGCCTCGGTCAGCTCCGAAAGCCGGGTCTCCAGGGCCTCGATGCGGACCGGCAGCTGCTCGAGTTCGCGTGCGTCCTTGTAGCTGAGCTTGCGCTTCGTCGCTGCGGGGGCGGGCGTTGCCGACGCCACCGGTTGTGCTGCCGGCCTCGCGGCCGCTTGCAGGGAGGCCGCGCTTTCCGGCCGCTGGCGCAGCCAGTCGGTGTAACCGCCGACGTAATCGCCGACGTGGCCCGCGCCTTCCATCACCAGCGTCGAAGTCACGACGTTGTCGAGGAAATCACGGTCATGGCTGACCAGCAGCAGCGTGCCCTGGTAGTCGGACAACAGGTCTTCCAGCAGCTCCAGCGTTTCCACGTCGAGGTCGTTGGTCGGCTCGTCCATCACCAGCAGGTTGGACGGCTGCGCGAACAGCTTCGCCAGCAGCAGGCGGTTGCGCTCGCCGCCCGAAAGGCGCGTGATCGGCGCGCGCGCGCGCTCCGGCGTGAACAGGAAGTCCTGCAGGTAGCCGATGATGTGCTTCGGGCGACCGTTGATCTCGACGCTCTCGCGGCCCTCGGCGACGTTCTCGATCGCATTCCAGTCCTCGCGCAGCGTGGCGCGGTACTGGTCGAAGTAGGCGACCTGGATATTGCTGCCCAGCTTCACTGCGCCCGAGGTCGGCGCCAGCTCGCCCAGCAGCAGCTTCAGCAACGTGGTCTTGCCGCTGCCGTTGGGCCCGATCAGGCCGATGCGGTCGCCGCGCATGACCGCAGTGGACAGCTCGCTCACGATGGCCTGTGCGCCGTAGCCGAAGGACACATCCTTCAACTCGATGACCTTGCGTCCCGAGGCGTCGCCCTGCGCCACTTCCATGCGCACGTTGCCGGTGAGGTCGCGGCGTTGCGAACGCTCCGAGCGCATCGCCTTGAGCCGGCGCACGCGGCCCTCGTCGCGCGTGCGGCGGGCCTTGATGCCCTGCCGGATCCACACTTCCTCCTGCGCCAGCAGCTTGTCGAAGCGGGCATTCTCCTGCGCTTCGGCGTTCAGGCGCTCCTCGCGGCGGCGCTCGTAATTGGCCCAATCGCCCGGCCAGCTGGTGACTTGGCCGCGGTCGATCTCGACGATGCGCGTGGCCAGCGCCCGCAGGAAACGACGGTCGTGGGTGACGAAGACCAGTGCACCCGGCCAGGCCTTGAGGAAGCCTTCGAGCCAGTCGATCGCGGCGATGTCGAGGTGGTTGGTCGGTTCGTCCAGCAACAGTACGTCGGGCGACGACACCAGGGCACGCGCCAGCAACACGCGCCGCTTCATGCCGCCGGAGAGGCCGGAGAACAGCGCATCGCCGTCGAGGTCGAGGCGGGTCAGCGTCTCCGTGACGCGCTGGTCGAGCGACCAGCCTTCCGCGTCCTCGATCTTCGACTGGACCCGGGCGAGCGCATCGGTATCGACGTGGTCGGCATGGCTGAGGTGGTGGTATTCGGCCAGCCAGGCGCCGAGCTGGCCCAGGCCCGCGGCGACGACGTCCCACACGTCCCCCTCCGCACCGGCCGGCACTTCCTGCTCCAGGCGCGCGATACGCACCCCGCCCTCGACGCGGACTTCGCCATCATCGGGCTTGATGTCGCCGGCCAGCAGTTTGAGCAGCGTGGACTTGCCGGCGCCGTTGCGGCCAATCAGGGCGATGCGTTCGCCGGCATCGATGGACAGGCCGACATTTGCCAGCAGCAGCGGGCCGCCGACACCGTAGTCGACGTTTTGCAGAGTGATCAGGGACATATGCCCCATTCTACCGGTCCCGCATGCCCCGCTCCCGGCGCATACTGATCCCGACGCGCGGCACATCGCCGCGACATCCAACGTCCAGCGGAGGACACCATGTCAAAAGGGCTCGACAAGAAGAAGGAACAGAAGAAGAAGCCGGCGAAGACGCTGAAGGAAAAGCGCGCCGAAAAGCAGGACAAGAAGTCCAACAAGGGCTGAGCCCCATCGGCTGAGCCGCGCCGGCCCGCGAGGGCTCCACGGCTCAGCAAATTCTCCGGAGTGCGTCCCACACACCCGGCGCAGCGTCAACGCGTCGCGGCCGGACCCAGCACCACGATCCTGGACGCCATGGGGATGCGTTCGTTGCGCCGCAGGGCAATGTCGACTTCCTGGCCATCAAGGCCAAGGACGTCGAGCGGCTTTCCGTCCAGAGCTTCGACTTTCGTCGCGGCGTCGTAACCGATGCGATTGAAGATATGGGAGTCCGCCTCGTCGACGTGGAGCGTGCGCGTGCCCGTGCGGATCTCGTGGACGGTGCCGTGCAGGTAACTCCCCCATACGTGATCCGCCGTGGTCGTGGCCAGCACGCGTATCTCACCGGCCTGCAGCCGTGCCCCGACCTTCCGGACTTCCACCAGCAGGCGGTCGCCGTGCGCGAGTTCGGCGATCGACGCCGTGCCGCCAGCCGGGCTGGCCGCAAGCGGGGTGTCGTAATAGACATTCACGGGGCCGCGCTCCCCCACCCGGCTGCCGATCTGCGTGTCGCGGCTCAGGATCAGGCGATGGCTGTTCGCGTCAACACGCGTCAGGGTGCCCACCACGTGGCCCCGATCGGTGGGACCACCCGCGCTCGCCACCCCGCCGCCACCTGCCATCGCGACAAGACAGACCGCCAGCCAGCACGCCATGCGCCGTGCGACCGGCCGATATCGAGTTGGCGTGCCAGCCATGAAGCCCCCGCCGAAACCGGGACGCCACGATGATGCGCCCAAAAAATCCGGCTTCGCGGACCCGCCGTGCTCCCCCGATCGGGGGATGCGTCAGGAACTGCAGGAAAGCATCGAACAGCCCGCGCGCTGGCGCGCCCAATCCGGTCGCCTGGCGGCGAATGCCTCGCGACCGGGCTGCTCTTCATAAGGCCTCCGCATCACATCCAGCAGTTCGTGGATGCCCGTGACGTCGCCCTGCTCGGCCCGGTCGATGGCCTGCTGGGCCAGGTAGTTGCGCAGCACATACCTGGGATTGGCCGCATTCATGCGGGCCGCCCGCACGGACGCGTCCGCGGCGTCCACTTGCACGCGGGTTGCGTAGCGCGCCAGCCAGGCATCGAAGGACGGGCCTGCCGCGTCGCGCTTGGCTTCGTCGTAGAAGGCGTGCGCCAGCGGTTCCGGGGAGGGAGCGGCAATATCGACCTGCGCCAGCGCGCGGAAGAACAACGTCATGTCGACTTCGGCATCCGCCAGCAGGGTGTGCAATTCCTGCACCAGTTCCACGTCCGCATCGCGGCACTCCGCCAGTCCCAGCTTGCGCGCGGTGTTGTCGCGATCCTCGCGCGTGTAGACATCGGCATAGCGCTGCAAGCCGTCGTTGAGGCGCTGCGCATCCTCGAACAGCGGCGAAATCGCCTGCGCCAGCCGGATCAGGTTCCAGTACGCGATCTTCGGCTGCCAGCCGAAGCGGTAACGGCGGCCGTTCGCATCGGTCGTATTCGGCGTCCAGTCCGGGTCGTAGTTGTCGATCCAGCCGTAGGGACCGTAGTCGATGGTCAGGCCGAGGATCGACATGTTGTCCGTGTTCATCACGCCGTGCACGAAGCCCACGCGCATCCAGTGCGCGATCATCACCGCCGTGCGCACGCACACCTCGCCAAACCACGTGGCGTACAGCTGCTCGCCCTCGCCTTCCAGCTCCGGGAAATCACGGCGGATGCAGAATTCCAGCAGCTGCCGCAACAGCAGCAGGTCGCCGCGCGAATACGGCAGTTCGAAGTTGCCGAAGCGCAGGAACGAAGGCGCCACGCGGCAGACGATCGCGCCGGGCTCCGGCTTCGGATGCCCGTCGTAGAACATGTCGCGCACCACCATCTCGCCGGTACCGACCAGGCTGAGCGCGCGCGTGGTCGGCACACCGAGGTGATGCATCGCTTCGCTGCACAGGAACTCGCGGATCGACGAGCGCAGCACGGCACGGCCGTCGGCGGTGCGCGAATACGGCGTCAGGCCTGCTCCCTTGAGCTGGAGCTCCCACCGCCTGCCGTTCGCGCTGACCGTTTCGCCCAGGGTGATCGCGCGGCCGTCGCCAAGCTGGCCGGCCCAATGACCGAACTGGTGGCCGCCGTAGTTCGCTGCGTACGGCTCCATGCCGGGCAGCAGCGCGTTGCCACCAAAGACGCGCGCGAATTCGGGGGATTGCACGTCTGCCTCGTCCAGCCCCAGTTCCGCGGCCATCTCGCGCGAGTACGCCAGCACCCGCGGTGCCTGCACCGGGGTGGGCGCAACCCGCGACCACAGCGCGCCTTCCACCTGGCGGATGCGCGCGCCGGCTTCCGGATCGCCCGGCAGTTCGCGCACGAAGGCATTGTCGAAACTGACATCCAGCATCTGCCGAGCGCGTCCTCCTGATCGAGTGACTATCGTAGCGGGCACGAATCTCGCTCGACGTGATCCGCTCCCGCTCGACCGCCGGCGATGCGCTTCACCAGAGATCGAAGCGCACGCCTTCCCGTTCGTTGTCCCAGATCGTGCTGACCACCCACCAGCGGTCGTGGTCGAAGCACAGCTGGATGCTGTTGGCGCCACGCTTGAGCACCACCGGCGAATCAGGCGATGTGCGCGCTTCGTACAGGCTCCAGGCGTGGGCGACCTGGCCGAAACGCTGGATGCGGTGGGCGATGTCGATCTCGTAGAAGTCGTTGACGGCGAAGAACGGCTCGACGTCGCGGATGTAGCTGTCCTGGTCGAACACATGCGCACGAGTCGAGCCGTCAGGCTGCACCACCGTGCGCAGGCTCAGGGCTTCCGGCCGATGCAGGAAGCGGAAGCGCTCCCAGTCGCGCGGTGCGCCGGCCGGGCCGGAGATGCATTCGTAGATCGCGCGGATCACGCTCGGAATCTCGCGGACATCGTCGTTCCATTGCGGATTCATGGGCTACTCCTGTGGGGGTGCCGAGGTTGTGGAGCCGGAGCTCATACGCCAACCGCTACAATAGCCACCCAGACCGGCCCATGCGCCGGCGCCATCGAGGCCGCCATGAGCGCCCCAGATTCCCCCTCGGACGCAACGTCCATCAAGTTCACCGACCTCGGCCTGCCCGAGCCGCTGCTCAAGGCCCTGGCCGATGTCGGCTACGAAAGCCCCTCGCCCATCCAGGCCGCCACGATTCCGCCGTTGCTGGCCGGACAGGACGTGCTGGGCACGGCCCAGACCGGCACGGGCAAGACGGCGGCCTTCGCCCTGCCGATCCTGGCCCGCATCGATCCCGCCCAGCAGAAGCCGCAGGCGCTGGTGCTGGCGCCGACGCGCGAGCTGGCGATCCAGGTCGCCGAAGCCTTCCAGAAGTACGCCAACCACCTGCCCGGCTTCCATGTGCTGCCGATCTACGGCGGCCAGAGCTACACCCCGCAGCTGGCGGCGCTCAAGCGCGGCGTGCAGGTCGTGGTCGGCACACCCGGGCGTGTGATCGACCACCTCAATCGCGGCTCGCTCGACCTCTCGCAGCTGCGCTGCCTGGTGCTCGACGAAGCCGACGAGATGCTGCGCATGGGCTTCATCGACGACGTCGAGGCCGTGCTGAAGAAGGTTCCCGAGACGCGCCAGGTCGCCCTGTTCTCGGCGACCATGCCGTCGCAGATCAAGCGCATCGCGCAGACCTACCTGCGCCAGCCGGTCGAGGTCGCGATCAAGACCACGACCACCACCGCCGCCAACATCCGCCAGCGCTACTGGGCAGTGAGCGGCGTGCACAAGCTCGATGCGATGACCCGCATCCTCGAAGCCGAACCCTACGACGCGATGATCGTGTTCGCGCGTACCAAGCTCGGCACCCAGGAACTGGCCGACAAGTTGTCCGCGCGTGGCATTTCCGCCGCCGCCATCAACGGCGACATGGACCAGAAGGCGCGCGAGCGCACCATCGCCCAGCTCAAGGACGGCCGCATCGACGTGCTGGTCGCCACCGACGTGGCCGCGCGCGGCCTCGATGTGGAGCGCATCAGCCATGTGCTGAACTTCGACATCCCCTACGACACCGAGAGCTACGTCCACCGCATCGGCCGCACCGGCCGTGCGGGCCGCAAGGGCGAGGCGATCCTGTTCGTCGCCCCGCGCGAACGCGGCATGCTGCGCGCGATCGAGCGCGCCACCCGCCAGCCGATCGAGCAGATGGAGCTGCCCAGCATCGAGACGGTGAACGAGCAGCGCGTGTCGAAGTTCCTCGGCCGCATCACCACCGCCCTGGAAAGCACGGAACTGGCGATGTTCCGCGACCTGGTCGAGCGCTACGAGCGCGAGCAGAACGTCCCGGCGGTGGAGATCGCCGCCGCCCTGGCCAAGCTGGTGCAGGGCGACATGCCGCTGCTGCTGCAGGTCACGGCGCAGCAGCTGCGTCCGCATCGCGAAGGTGGCGGCTTCGAGAAGTCCGGCTTCGACAGGGCCCCGTTCGGCGACTCGCGTGGCGGTCAGGATCGCCACGGTGCCGAACGCCGGCCCGGTAGCAAGTTCGACCGCGAACGGCCGCGACCGGAGCGCAGCAGCGACTGGGCCCCGGCCACCTCCGCCCCCGCTTCCGCCGCACCGGCCAGCCGCCACAACGCGGCGGAGTCGTTCTTCAACGATGACGCGCCAAGCGCGCCGCGTCCGCCGCGCGAACATCGCGAGCACGGCGCCCCCGAAGCGGGCATGGAAACCTTCCGTATCGAGGTGGGCCATCGCCATGGCGTGAAGCCCGGCAACATCGTCGGTGCCATCGCCAACGAGGCGGAGCTCGAGAGCCGCTACATCGGCCGCATCGACATCCGCGACGACTTCAGTCTGATCGACCTGCCCGAGGGCATGCCGCGCGAGATCATGGACCACCTCAAGCGCGTGCGCGTCGCGGGCCAGCCGCTGCGCATCAGCCGCGATGGCGAGGCGCATCCGCACGGCCGCGATGACGACGGCGACGCACGACCGCCGCGTCGCTTCGATGGCCCGCGCGGCGGCAAGCCGCATGGCGCCGGACCGCGCAAGCCGCATCGCGGTAATCCGCACCGGTAAAACAAGAACGGCGGAGCCCGGCTCCGCCCCGCGGCATGACCTGATAACCAGCCGGCCGTGCAAGCACGCCCGGCTTGCCGCACCCTATCGGGCATGTCCCGCATCCTCGTCTTCCAGCACGTCGCGGCCGAGCCCTTGGGCACGCTGGATCCCCTGATCCGCGGACGCGGCCACCGCATCCGTTTCGCCAATTTCGAACGGCAGCCCGAAGCGGAACCCAACGTCGACCGCTACCGCGGCCTGGTCGTGCTGGGCGGACCGATGAACGTGGAAGACCGGGCGCACCGCCAGCACCTGCGCACCGAACTGCGTGCGATCGAACGCATGCTGGCGCAGGACAAGCCGGTGCTGGGGATCTGCCTGGGCGCGCAACTGCTGGCACACGTCCTGGGCGCACCGGTGCAACGCAATCCCGAACCGGAGATCGGCTGGTATCGCCTGCGGACCACGGAGGCCGGACGTCGCGACCCGGTGCTCGCGCCGCTGGGCGACGGCATCCAGGTGTTCCAATGGCACAGCTATCGCTTCGAGATCCCGCAGGGCGCTTCACACCTCGCGCGGACCGACGGCTGTGAATCGCAGGCTTTCCGCCATGGCGACAACGCCTACGGCTTCCAGTTCCACCTGGAGATGGACGAACCGCTGATCGAACGTTGGCTGGCCAATCCCGGCTATCGGGCCGAACTGGCGGAGCTCGGCCATACCGATGACGCCGCGATCCGCACGCAGACGCGGGCGCACATCGCGACCATGCAGCGGCACGCCGACGCGGTGTTCAACAACTTCCTCGATCTCGTGGGCCGACCCCAGCGACGCCACACCCTGCCTTCGCGCGAATGGGCCTGATCGGCCCGTGCATCGCCGGGTCGCCTGGTTTCAGCGCAGCTCGAAGCTGTCGCCGTCGAGCATCGCCGGGAAATGCTCCCGGTGCTGGATCAGCGGCGCCGCCTGCAGCAGCATCGTCGACACCACTTCCTCGTCCGCCGCCTCGGTGATCGGGTGGCCCAGGAAGTCGATGATCGCGCTGTCACCGGAATAGGCCAGGCCGTTGCCGTCGGTGCCGACGCGATTGACGCCCGCGACGTAGCACAGGTTCTCGATCGCGCGCGCGCGCAGCAATGTCTTCCACGGGTAGCTGCGCGCAGCGGGCCAGTTGGCGACGTAGATCAGCAGGTCGTAATCGAGCATGTCTTCGCGCTCGACATTGAAGCGATTGCGCGAATACACCGGAAACCGCAGGTCGTAGCAGACCAGCGGGCAGATGCGCCATCCCTTCCACTCCACCGTCAACCGCTCGCGTCCGGCCGCAAAGCGTTCGTGCTCCCTGGCATAGCGGAACAGGTGGCGCTTGTCGTAGCTCTGGACCTCGCCATCCGGCTTCACGAACAGCATGCGATTGAAGACGCCCTGCTCCGCGCGTATCTGCACGCTGCCGCAGATGGCGGCATCGATGCTGTCGGCCTGCCGCCGCAGCCACTCCACCGTCGGCCCATTCATGGTCTCGGCATCGGTGATGGCTTCATTGCTGAACCCGCTGGTGAACGTCTCCGGCAGGATCACCAGGTCGGTGGTGTTGTGCAGGGGTTCGATCAGGCCGGCGTAGTAGTCACGGTTGCCGGCCGGATCATGCCAACGGGTCTCGCCCTGGATCAGGGATACGCGGAGGTTTTTCATGGCTCAACTTTATCGCGCCGCCGTTGGACCGTCACGCCCTCGGAATTCCCGGTCGGTCAGCGCGCAGCAACTTGACCTCGCGTGGCGCGACCAATACCGCCACCAGGACGGACACCAACGAAGCACTGACCCTACTGACGCGCGTGCTCGCCGAGAATCCCTGAGGTGAAGATTCCCTGGCGCGCTCCCAGCGGCGGGGCCCTCCCGCCCGGAGCGGAGACCGGTACCGAGCCCCGCACATGAACGCGAAGGGCCAGCGAAGCTGGCCCTCAACACATGATTGGAGCGCCATGCACCATGGCTAGCCGCCGCTACGGCCGATGGTCCGATTCGTGCTCTTCCGATTCTTCCGATTCATTGGTAACCACCGTGACGGCACCGCTCTTCGCGTCCACATGAAGATGCGCGGGTTTGCCGTCCTTCGATGCGTCGGCATCAAAGTGTGCCCCCTCACGCTCTATACCGTGAACATTGGAATAGCCGGCCGCCTCCAGCTTGGACTTGACCTGTGCGCTGGTCAGCTCACTTCCTTTTTCACTGTATTGCGCAGCTGCCGCACCGACCGAGCCGAACAGGAGCGCGGCGAGCACTACCGCAATTGTCGAAAGTCGCTTTTGCATATGCCTTTCTCCGTACGCCCCCTTGCTACCCGGAAGTGACGCGGTACGGAACGTACTTCTTGGCGTGAGATTACGGTGTGAACCTTGCTAGTAGTTGTGTGGCATTGAAAACCGCGTAAGCGGCAAGAAATCCCAGCTTGTCGTTCGCGACCCGAGCTCAGCGCAACACGCGGAATTCCACGCGTGACCAGGCACCGCTGTCCGCAAGCGCCGTCAGCGCATGCACGCCCGGGTCGCCAAAGTCGTGGAGGAAGGCGCCCGCGCCCTGGGACTCGCCGATGAAACGCCCATCCAGGAGCCAGCGGATGCGCGCCTCGCTGCCGATGGCCCGCACCGACAGGCGCAAGGGATGGGTGCTGTTGGGCGCGCGCGCGAGGGTGGCCTTATCGTTGATGCCTTCGATGCGCAGTTCTTCGCTGGAATCGCGCCCGTCCGGCGCGCAGTCGGCCGAAAGCGCCGGGGGCCGGGCCGCGGTGCGCGCTTCCGCCGACAACCACGGCGAGGCCAATGCCGGCCAACGCGCGATTTCGCCAGCGCGCCGTTGATGCGGTCTGGCACAGTCGGCGGACAGGCGCAGGCCCGAGTGGGCGTCGACATCGAACCGCTCACGACCCGCGTTCCACAGCCGGGCATCGCGTTCGGCGAAGGTCGGCGGGACGACGCCGTCGAGCGTCCACGCTTTCAGCTTCTTGCGGCATAGCTGCGGTGCCTGGGGATCGGGTGGCAGCCCGAGTGGCCAGCAGATGTCGATCTGCACGACGTTGCGCGGCGGCGGCCGCAGCGCGCCATCGCCATGCTGCCCCGGCAGGCTGTCGATGACCTCGAACAGCAGGGGCAGCGACGTCACCACTCCATACTGGCCAGGCAGCGGCGTGCCATCGGGTCGCCCCACCCACACGCCCACCGTGTAGCGCCGCGTGCTGCCCAACGCCCATGCATCGCGGAATCCGTAACTGGTGCCCGTCTTCCACGCTACGCGCGGCCGGCCGTATTGCTCGAAGGTGTCGGCGACGCTGCCGGGACGCGGATTTGCCTCCAGCGTGTCGCGGATGATCCATGCCGCACCGGGCGACAGCAGGCGCCGCTCAACGCGCGGCGCGCCTGGCTGGTAGCGCACGTGTCCCGCGACGCCTTCGCGGTTCAATGCGGCGTATGCGCCGACGAGATCTTCCAGACGCGCACCGGTGCCGCCGAGGATCATGGCGAGATTGGGCTTGCCGCCATCAGGCCATTTCAAGTCGATCCCTGCATTCGCGAGGCGCGCAGCGAAGCGTGAGGGACCGACGCGATCGAGCAGGTCGACAGCCGGCACGTTCAGGGACAGGCGCAATGCTTCGGCCGCGCCGACGGGCCCATTGAAGGCCATGTCGAAATTACCGGGCCGGTAGTCGCCGAACGCCTGCGGCGCATCGACGAGCAGGCTTTCGGAATGGATCAGCCCGTCGTCGAGGGCGAGACCGTAGAGGAATGGCTTCAGCGTTGAACCCGGCGAACGCCACGCCTTGACCATGTCGACATGACCGAGGCGTGCCTTGTCCGCGAACTCGACCGAGCCAACGTAGGCGCGCGCTTCCAGCGTGGCGTTGTCGACCACCAGCAACGCGGCGGACGTCCGCTCGGGAAGATCGGAAAAATAGGCGGACACACGTTCTTCCAGCGTGCGTTGCAGATCGATATCGATGGTGGAGTCGATACGGACTGCCCTGGGATTGGCAACACGCAGCCGTTGCGCCAACAACGAGGCATGATGTGGTGGCTGCAGGGAGCGCGCGACGACGGGCTCCATGCGCGCGTCACGGATGTCCTGTGGCGACCACACACCCAGGCTGGCCATGCGGGCGATGACCTTGTCGCGGGCAAGGCGTGCATGTTCGGGCTCGCGATCGGGTCGCAACCGGCTGGGCGATTGCGGCAGTACCGCAAGCAATGCGGCTTCGGCGTGCGAGAGGCGTGCGGCGGGTTTGCCCAGATAGGCCCAGCTCGCGGCTTCGATGCCTTCAACCGTGCCACCGAAAGGCGCGCGATTGAGGTAGATCGTGAGGATCTCGCGCTTGTCCAGGTGGACCTCGAGCTGGATCGCGCGTCCCAGTTGCTTGAGCTTGCCCCAGGGCGTACGCGCGAACCTGCCATTGGCCGAAGTGTCGAGGATGCGCGCGACCTGCATGGTCAGCGTGGACCCGCCCGAGACGACGCGGCCGTTGCGCAGCCACTGGCCGCCGGCACGCAGCAGCGCGACCGGGTTGATGCCAGCGTGGTGCCAGAACCATCTGTCTTCGTAGTCAAGCAACGCCTGCAGATAAAGCGGCGAGACCTGTGCGGTGGTGACGGGGTAACGCCAGATGCCACCGCGATCGGCGAAGGCCCGCAGCGGTGTGCCTTCGCGCGAGAGCACCACGGCGCCGGCATCGCGTTCGCGTGGCAGCGGCAATGGGAACGCCAGGTCCAGCAGCATGGCTGCGGTGATGAGCAGCAATGCGGCCAGCGCGAATTGGAGCGGGAAGCGGCGGTGGATGCGGAGTCTTCCGAAGGAACGGAAGGCAGTGTCCTCGCCCACCGTGCCTTCGCGATGCCGCTGTTGCCCGTCATCCCGGCGCGAGCCGGGATCCATTTTGACCTTGCTGTTGCCTTTTCTCTTGAACATTGGAAGCAACGACACCAGCAAAATGGATCCCGGCTTTCGCCGGGATGACGATCCCTTTCATTCCGGCCATCCCTCCAACCCACGGCTCGTTTCGTTGGGTTGGAGAGCACGACACAGAATTCGGCTCACCGCCCGGGCTGCTTCACCGTCAGCATCGCCGGACTCGCCTTGCCGACGCCGCGCATGTTGGGACGGTACATGTCCTCGACCAGCGAGGGCGGCACGGTGTATGTACCCGGAGTCACCGCGCGTACCAGGTAGAACAATCGCGCCGTGTCGTAGGTGCTGAGCTTCAACGCAGCGACATAGCGGTCGTCGCGATACTCCTCGTGCCGCACTTCCGCCGCCTCGTCGCGATCGGCAATCTCGATGCCGTCCACGACCACGCCGGCCCACTGCTTGGCATCGCCCAGGTTGAAGTTTTCGATCTCCAGGCCCGCCGGCAACAGGTCCGTCACCAGGGCGTCGGGCATGTTGACGCTGCTCTTGATGGTGAGCTGCACGATCAGACTGTCGCCTTCCTCCAGGGTGCCGCCACTCCATTCGCTGCCGTCGGTGTTGTAGTACTTGCGCGCGACCGACACGACGCTGGCGTCCGGCTCGGGCGCGTTGCGCGGTATGCCGGCAACCTCGAGGCTGGCATACAGCGGCGGCTGGCCCTGCGGCACGAAACTCACGCCCCGCGCCAGGGCGTCATGGTCGAAAACCCGCCCGGTGATGCGCGTCGCCGCGACGTCGGAGGTTTCCGCGCCCACCTTCCACTGGCCCGACACCATCTTCTTCTGGTCGGCCATCAAGGCCTTGCCAAGCCGCGCCAGGGCCACCTGCTCCTGCGTGCTCAGCCAGAACCAACGCTCGCTACGGCGTGCGTCGAGTTCGCGTCCCAGCGAGACCGCGCGGGTGTCGTACTCCGGACTCGCGTAACCGCGCTCGTGCAGCAACGCGATCATCAGGGCGTCATCGCGCAGGCGCGTGCCGTAGTCGGCGAGATACACCGGACGGTTTTTCGGGTCCATGGCAAAGCCCATGGCTATGGCCTTGGCACCACGGGATTTGTCGCCCTGCAGCGACAGGGCCAGTCCCAGGTGCACCAGCGGCAGGCCCGTCAAGCTCTGCTTGCGACTGTTGTCGTACAGCGCCCGCAGCGTGCCGAGCGGCGCGCGGTTGACGCGCGCAAGCACGTAGCCGGCGTGTGCCTGGTAGGCGAACTTGAGATGGTCGCGGTTGTCGTAGCCATAGAACGGTGCACCGCCCGCGAGCAAATCCTCGTTCAGCGCCTTCAGGGTCTTCTGCAGCATTGCCTCGGGCACGGCGAATCCGGCCTCGCGCGCATCCAGCAGGAATTCAGCGATGTACGGCGTCAGTGTCTGGTTGACGTAGTCGCCATCGCCCCACATCGAGAAGTGACCCGAACTGACCTGCATCGAGGCCAGTCGCCCGAAGGCGCCCTCCATGCGCTCACGCCGCTGTTTCGCACCGAGCCCGGTTACGCCGAGCATGTTCGCGGTGGCCTCATCCAGTTCCAGTGCGGCGTAGCCCTTGCTCGTGGTCTGCTCGGCGCAGCCGTAGGGATACTTCAACGCGTCTTCCAGCGCGGCGGCGAACGGAATCGGCGGCAGTGCGCTGACCACCATGCGCGCCTGCACCGAACCGGGCATCAGGCCGTCGGTCAGGTCGGTGCCGAGTTGCACCGCCGCAAGTTCGTTGAGAACGCGCGTCCGCGAGCGCATGACCTGCGACCAGCCCGGACGCACCGGCACGTCGTACTTGCGGTCGACGCTATAGCCGTTGCCATTCACGCGCACGCGTACCTGCGCCGTCGTGTAGCCCTCGCGCGCAGCCAGCGGGAAGGTGTAAGTCGTCTTGCCATCGACGGCGAGCCTGGCTGTGCGCGTCGCGTCACTGAGCGACAACGGGCCGATGCCATCGAGTCGCACTTTGAAGTCGCCACTCTTGCCGGTGAAGTTCTGCAGGTCCAACGTCACGCTGCTGCGGTCGCCGGGCGCCAGCACGCGCGGCAGGCTTGCTTCGGCGAGCACTGGCGCACGCACGACGGTCTCGTTGTCCTTGCTGCCGTATCTGTTGCCCGAGTAGACCACTGCCGAAACGCGCAGCGTGCCGTTGAAGTCCGGAACCGCCAGCTTCACCCGCGCCAGCCCTTTCGCATCGAGCTTCACGGGGCCACTGAACAGATCGACGGTCTGCACATGCGCCGTCGGACGGCGGGCCTGCGGCAACGCCAGCGGCGCCATGTCGCCACCGAAACGGATCTTTGCCGTGCCGCCCTCGAAACTTTCGATCACCCGTCCGTAGACGTCGTATGCATCCACGCCAAGGCGACGCTGGGCGAAGAAGTGCGAGCTGGGATCGGGCACCGGGAAACGCGTGATATTGAGGATGCCGACATCGACCGCGGACACGGTCACGAACGCTTCCTCCCCCGCCAGCTGCGGGACGCTCACCGTCACCGGCAGGTCGCGCTCGGGGCGCATCTGCTTGGGCACGGCAAGGCCCACGGCGACGGTGCGGTCGCGACGATCCATGGGCACGTGCGCGATACCCACCGCGCGTGCGGGCGTGACCTTGTCCGTGGCGCTGCCGCCACGGAACACCAGCGCGGTGACATAAACGTCATGGCGTTCCCAATCCTTCGTAACCGGGATCTCGAACGTGCTGCCCGCTTTCGCTTCGATGTCCTGCACGTAGAGCATATGGTCGCTTTCGATCATCAGCAGGCCCTTGCCTTCATGCGGCGGCGTCAGCGTGACCTTGAGCTGGTCGCCTGCCTTGTAACCGGTCTTGTCCAGGGCGAGCTTGACCTTGTCGGGCCGGGCATCGAGGCCGCGGTTCTCGTCGCTCCAGCTCCAGCCGGCCTTGAACGGGTAGCGCGTGGTGAGCCTGGTCGCGGGATCGTAGACATCGAGGCGGTACTCGCCCCACTCCACCGGAAAATCGATCTTTGCCGGCGATGTCCCCGCATCGACCACGCGTGTCGTGATGTCTTCATAGCGGCGGGTGAAGTCGTAGTCCCAGTTGTCGTCGCTCCAGTTCCAGTGGTAATCGCGATGCTCGCGCACCAGCGTCACCCGCAGCCCCTTGCCGGGCCGGACCTTGCCGTCGCTGCCGAAGCGGCTCAGCTGGAAAACCGCATTTGCATTGGAATCGGCGCCTTCCTTGTCGTCGAACAACGGTCGCACGCCGACCAGCGCATCGGCTGGCCACAGCACGCGCTTCACGCTGCGGTTGACGCTGCGCCCCCCGGTTTCGAACACGCTGCCGGTGAGCATCGCGGCGATGGTGCTGACCGGCCTGGCCTCGGCCGGGAGTGGGATGTCCTGCTGCAACTTGCCTTCGGCATCGAGCTGGGTATCGATGACGTCTTTGGCCTCCTTCGGCAGGGCCAGCGTGGGATCGCCGAAGAACCAGCCGGGCATCTGTTCAAGCGGATGCTGCTCGACGGCGACGGTGAGTTTTGCCGTGAAGCGGTTGGATGCCGCGGGCGCGCCATACAGGTAGGCACCGGTTGCCAGCAGCCGCAACGGTTCGCCGGGCTTGATGATGTCCTGCGCCGCGAGATCCAGCTTCATGCGTTCGGGCAGGAACTCTTCCACGCGCAGGGTCATGCCCTGCACCGCTTCCTTGCTGACGGGATCCGTGCGGAATTCCACCCGCCAGCGGCCCGTGGCCGCATCGACCGGGATCACCTGCGCATGGCAGATGAAGCCCTGCGCGTCGGGCTGCAGCTTCGTTTCCAGGAACGTCTTGCCATCCGGTTGCACGTAGCGCACGAACACGGGTTGCAGTGCCTTGCCCTTGACCGCAACGGGCTGCCCATCCTGGTCGCGGAGCAATGCGGACAGGCGCGCGGTTTCCCCGGGGCGATAGAGGTCACGGCCGGACCAGGCGAAGACGTCGAACCAGGCCTGTTCGCGACCGGCCACGGCGAACTCGGAAAGGTCCAGCGCCGGTTGGTTGAACGGCAGCATCGACACATCGCCGCCGCGCTGGGCGATCAGCACGTGCGCGGCGTCGAGCTTGTAGTCGAGCATGGCGTTGCCGTTGCGGTCGGTCGCCGACTTCATCACCGGCTCGCCCGCGCCGTTGAGGATCTTCAGTTCCACGCCGCTGATGGCGCCGCCGGTTTCGAGTGAGGCGGCGTGTACGAACAATCTGTCCTTGTAGGCGCGCGCATGCAGGCCCAGGTCGCTTACGGTGAAGAAGGCGGTATCGAACTCCTCCTTGAACGTGCCGGTGCGTTTCATCACCGCGAAGTACAGGCCCGGCGCCTGCAGTTCTTCGATGTCCTGCAGCGGCAGGTAGGTCAGCACGCGCTCGTTCTTCTTGCCGCCGAGCACGAAGCGGTTGACGTATACGGGCTCGGCAAGCTCCGACAGCGGCGCGCGGCTGTGCTGGACGCCTGCATCGTCGTCCCAGGAATAGTCGCGCTCGAGGTCCCACGCGCTGCGGCGGCCACCGCGCTGGAATTCGGAGAAGAACCTGGGCAGGTCCTTCTCCCTGATCCGCAGGAATTCGACGTCGACTTCCGGCACGTTCACCGATACCACCGGCAGGCCGCGGCTCTCACGGGCCGGCAACACGCTGCCCTGCGATGCGAAGCCGACGACAGGCTCGAGGGGGCCGGTGTAGACCGTGCGTTTCTCTTCCTTGCCCAGGCGGTTGCCGTCTGCGGCGGTCAACCCTGCCTTGATCGTGACGACGTACTCCTTGCTGGCTTCCACGTGCGGGAAGCGCAGGACCCTGGCCTCGTCATCGCCCTCGTCATCGAGCACCCAGCTGCCCTTGACCGGCGCACCTTCCTTGTCGGTGACGGCGATCAGTGAGTCGAATTCCTGCGAACCCACCAGCGGCCGGCTGAACTCCAGCGCGAGGGCAAGTTCATCGTCGTCCTTCTGGTCGGGGTAGGCAGCGAGCAGGCCGAAGCCCTTCACGGCTTCCCGCTTGCCCGCGATCTTCTCGCCGGTAACTTCGGGGAGCTGGCCAGTGGCCTCGCGCTTGCACCCGCCAACGACAGACAGGGCAAGCAGCGCCAGCACGAACATGCCATGCCACTGCAGGCGAACGGAAGACAAACGGGACCGCAAGGATCCATCCCGACACCGAACGCGCTTCATGCGACTCTCCCCAGGTTTGCGCACAAGCGTATAGAACCGGAGCCACGTCACACAATGGCGTCGAGCGGTAGCAGGAAGCACGCCAGTGAACTGACGTTTAGCATTGCCACGTCGCGCCTGCAGTAACCCAAAGAAGAGCAGTTACGCGGTTTACCGGTCGCGACGGCCAAGGGCTTCCGGGCCTGGTCCGGAAAAGAAAACGCCGCCCGAAGGCGGCGTTTCCAGGGCCCGGAACCGACCCGGATCAGTCGACCGGATCCATCGTCGCTTCGGAGCCGTGCGCGGCGATTTCCACCCCGTGCGTGGCAACGGATTCGCCATCGCCCTCGTCGTCCAGCGACGCGTCCAGCCGTTCGATCGCCTGCAGGGTTTCGTCCGCCGCCATCCGCATCAGGGTGACGCCCTGGGTGTTGCGGCTGACCTGCGAGATCTCCGCCGCGCGCGTGCGCACCAGGGTGCCGCCATCGGAAATCAGCAGAACCTCGTGGTGGTCGGACAGCTGCACCGCGCCGACCAGCAGGCCGTTGCGCTCGGTGGTCTTGAGCGCGATCACGCCCTGGGTGCCGCGTCCCCTGCGCGGGTATTCCTCGGCCGGGGTGCGCTTGCCGTAGCCGCGTTCGCTGGCGGTGAGGATGTCGCCGTCGCCGTCGACCACGATCAGGCTGACGACCTTGGCGCCGGTCGGAGCCTCGTCGCCCTCGCCCTCGCCTTCGCCTTCGGCCAGGCGGATGCCGCGCACGCCGGTGGCGGTGCGGCCCATCGAGCGCACTTCGCTCTCGGCGAAACGCACGGCCTTGCCGTTGCTTGCGAACAGCATGATGTCGCGGGTGCCATCGGTCAGCTCCGCGTTGACCAGCGCGTCACCCTCGTCGAGGTTGATCGCGATCTTGCCCTTCTGCAGGCGGAAGGCGAACTCGGTGAGCGGGGTCTTTTTGACCGTGCCATTGCGGGTGGCGAAGAAGACGTACTTGCCTTCCGCGTACTCGCGCACCGGCACCACCGCCTGGACCTGCTCGCCGGCTTCCAGCGGGATCCAGTTGATGATCGGGCGGCCGCGCGCGTTCGGACCGGCATCCGGCAGCTGGTGCACGGACAGCCAGAACACGCGACCGGCGCTGGTGAAGGTCAGCAAGGTGTCATGGGTGTTGACCAGCCAGAGCTTGTCGATGAAGTCCTCGTCCTTGGTCGACGCCGCACTGCGGCCCCTGCCGCCGCGCTTCTGCGCGCGGTAGGCGCTGACCGGCTGGCGCTTGGCGTAACCGGAGTGCGACAGCGTCACGACCACGTCTTCCGGCGCGATCAGGTCGAGGATGTCGAGGTCTTCTTCCGACGCGCGGATCTCGCTGCGGCGCGGGTCGTTGAATTCTTCCTTGAGGTTGCGCAGCTCCGTGCGGATCACGTCGAGCAGCACGGCCGGGTTCTCGAGGATCTCGATCAGGCCGCGGATGGTGTCGAGCAGCTGCTTGTATTCCTCTGTCAGCTTGTCCTGCTCCAGCCCGGTGAGGCGGTGCAGGCGCATCTCGAGGATCTGCTGGGCCTGGGCCTCGGTCAGCTGGTAGCGACTATCGATCAGGCCGACGCCGTTCGGCAGATCTTCCGGACGCGAAGCTTCGGCGCCGGCGGCGGCCAGCAACGCACCGACCAGGCCCGGCTCCCACGTGCGCGCCAGCATGCGGTCGCGCGCCTCGTTCGGGTTCGCCGACGTCTTGATCAGCTCGATCATCTCGTCGATGTTGGCCAGCGCGACGGTGAGGCCTTCGAGGATATGCGCGCGGGCGCGGGCCTTGCGCAGTTCGAAGATCGTCCGGCGCGTCACCACTTCGCGGCGGTGGCGCACGAAGGCTTCGAGGATCTGCTTGAGGTTCAGCAGCTGCGGGCGGCCGTCGACCAGCGCCACCATGTTGATGCCAAACACCGACTCCATCTGCGTCTGCTGATAGAGGTTGTTGAGCACCACTTCAGCGGACTCGCCGCGCTTGACCTCGATGAAGATGCGCATGCCGTCCTTGTCGGACTCGTCGCGCAGCTCGCTGATGCCCTCGAGCTTCTTTTCCTTCACCAGCTCGGCGATCTTCTCGATCAGCCGCGCCTTGTTGACCATGTACGGGATCTCGGTCACCGCGATGGCTTCGCGGCCGGTGTCCTCGTTGACCTCGATGTCGGCCTTGGCGCGCATGCGCACGCGGCC
Organism: Lysobacter sp. P5_B9; assembly: GCF_054049835.1. Taxonomy (NCBI): domain Bacteria; kingdom Pseudomonadati; phylum Pseudomonadota; class Gammaproteobacteria; order Lysobacterales; family Lysobacteraceae; genus Lysobacter; species Lysobacter sp. P5_B9. Next base: position 968,883 of record NZ_JBFULP010000001.1, on the reverse strand, counting down.
GCGACCGGTACGGTAGGCGAGCTGGATGCCGCCGACGCCGTTGATGATGCCCGCGGTCGGGAAGTCCGGGCCGGGGATGTAGTGCATCAGCCCGTCGATGTCGATCGCGGGATCGTCGATCAGCGCGATCGTCGCATCGACCACTTCGCCGAGGTTGTGCGGCGGGATGTTGGTCGCCATGCCGACCGCGATGCCGGCGGAACCGTTGACGAGCAGGTTCGGCACCCGGGTCGGCATGACCGTGGGCTCGAGTTCCTTTTCGTCGTAGTTGGGCTGGAAGTCGACGGTTTCCTTGTCGATGTCCGCCATCAGCTCGTGCGAGAGGCGCGACATGCGCGCCTCGGTGTAACGCATCGCCGCGGCGGAGTCACCATCGATCGAACCGAAGTTGCCCTGCCCGTCGACCAGCATGTAGCGCAGCGAGAACGGCTGCGCCATGCGCACCAGCGTGTCGTACACCGCGGTGTCGCCGTGCGGGTGGTACTTACCGATGACGTCACCGACGATACGCGCCGACTTGTAGTACGGCTTGTTGCTGTGCGCACCGAGCTCGGTCATCGCGAACAGCACGCGGCGATGCACGGGCTTGAGACCATCGCGGACATCGGGAAGCGCGCGGCCGACGATCACGCTCATCGCGTAATCGAGGTAGCTGCGGCGCATCTCGTCTTCGAGGTTGACCGGGATGATTTCCTTGGCGAGTTCTGCCATTCGGGTTCCGTATGGGTGCGTTTGCATCGGGCCAGGAGGCGAGGCAAAACCATGCCCGAGCGGGCGGGTTTTGCGGCTCGCTCAGGGCGGCTTCAAAAGACGTGAAATCTTAGCACGGATCGGCCTTTCAAGGGCCCCTGATTCCCACGCAGAAACAGGCACTTACGCGCATTTTCGGAAGCCGTTTTGAACCCGCCCCGCCGGCCAGTCGCAGGACCGGCGGGACGGCGCCGGGTCAGGCGCCGAACGCGGCCTTCATGGCGGCTTCGTCCGGACGCTCGACAACCCCCTTTTCGGTCACAATCGCATCGATCAGCTCGTGCGGGGTGACGTCGAAAACAGGGTTCCAGGCGCCGATGTCGTGTGCCGCCGTGCGCACGCCGCCGATGGCGAACATCTCGCCCGGGTCGCGCTCCTCGATGTGGATGGCGTCGCCGGACGGCGTGGCCATGTCGACCGTGGAGGACGGCGCGGCGACCATGAACTTCACCCCATGGTGGCGGGCGGCAATGGCCAGCTGGTAGGTCCCGATCTTGTTGGCGGTGTCGCCATTGGCGCAGATACGGTCGGCGCCGACGACCACCCATTGCACGGCGCCCGTCTTCATCAGGTGCGACGCCGCGGCATCGGCGATCAGGGTCGGCTGGATGCCGTCCTGCTGCAGTTCCCACACCGTCAGGCGGGCCCCCTGCAGCCATGGGCGGGTCTCGCCGGCGTATACCCGGCCGATCCGGCCCTGGGCGACGCCTGCGCGGATGACGCCCAGCGCGGTACCGAAACCGGCGGTGGCGAGCGAGCCGGTATTGCAGTGGGTGAGCACGCCGCTTTCGGGCGCGATCAGGGCCGCGCCGAGCGCACCCATGCGGCGGTTGGCGGCCAGGTCCTCATCGTTGATCGCCTGCGCTTCACGCACGCTCACATCGCGCCAGTCCGGACCCGCCGCGCCCAATGCCCGACCCATGCGTGCCAGCGCCCAGGCGAGGTTCACGGCGGTTGGACGTGCGTCGTTGAGACGCTGCATCGGCGCCTCGAGCTTGCGCGCGGCTTCCGCACCGTCGGCGGCTTCGATCTTCATGCCCGCGAGCACCACGCCCCACGCAGCCGCGATGCCGATCGCCGGCGCACCGCGCACGGTCAGCGAATGGATGGCGGCGGCGACGTCGTCGCTGGTTTCGCAGCGCACGTATTCCGTGTGGAACGGCAGCTTGCGCTGGTCGAGCAGCTCCAGGGCGTCGCCGGTCCAGCGGATGGGACGGATGCGGTCGTAGCGGTCGAAGTCGATGGTGTTGTCCATGGGGCAATTGTATGCCCTGCGGATGCAACAGCCGCCGGGCGACTACGCGCGGCCGAAGTCGAACGCCAGGACATCGGCAATGCGCGTCGTACCGAGCATGGCCATCATCAGGCGATCGACTCCGAGTGCAACGCCGGCACAAGCGGGGAAACCGGAATCCAGCGCCGCCAGCAAGCGCTCATCGCGCGGTGGCTGCGCATCGCCGCGTTGCACGCGCCGCCGCAGGTCATGGTCGAAGCGCGTCCCCTGCTCCGCGGCATCGGCGAGCTCGTGGTAGCCGTTCGCGATCTCCAGCGGACCGAGGTACAGCTCGAAGCGCTCGGCTACGGGCGGATCACCAGCGCGGATGCGGGCAAGTGCGCATTGCGAGGCCGGATAGTCGTACAGCGCCAGCAGCTGGTCGGCGGGAAACGCAGGTTGCAGGCGGTGCGTCATGAGCAGGTCGAGCCAGTCGTCGCGGGTCAGGCCCTGCGGGTCGATCACGACATCACCCAATGCCTCGCGCAGTTCGGCTTCGCTCGCCGTTGCGGGGTCCACGCGCAGCTGCTGTCGATACAGATCGTGGTAGCTCACCTGCGTCAACTCCGCGTTGCGTCCCACCAGCGCCAGCGCGGTGTTGACCACCGCCGCCGCTTCCTCGATCAGCCGGCGATGGTCCCAGCCGACCCGATACCACTCGAGCATGGTGAACTCGGGGTTGTGGCGGCCACCGGCTTCGCCATCGCGGAAGACGCGGCCGAGTTCGTAACAGTCGCCCAGGCCCGCAGCCAGCAGCCGCTTGAGCGGGTATTCCGGCGACGTGCGCAGCCAGCGCCCGCGCGGCGCTCCATCGGTGCGGCCACTGAATTCGAGCGAGAACGAGGCGATGTTCGGATCGGTATTGCCGGCGCGCGACAACACCGGCGTCTCGACTTCGAGCACCTCGCGTTCGGCAAAAAATCCGCGGATGGCGGCGTTCAGGCGCGCACGCAGGCGCAGGGCCGCAAACGAAGCCGATGGCTCCCAGTCGCGGGTCACTGTCCGTTCCCGGCGAGAAAGGCGAGCAATTTCGCTTCGTCCCAGATCTCGATGCCGAGTTCCTGCGCTTTGGCGAGCTTGGAACCCGCCGCTTCACCGGCGACGACGAACGAGGTCTTCTTCGACACGCTGCCTGACACCTTCGCCCCGAGGGCTTCCAGCCTGGCTCCGGCTTCATCACGCGACATCGCCTCCAAGCCGCCGGTCAGCACGACGGTCTGGCCGGACAAGGGCCCTTCGGAGGCGCGTTGCGGTGCGCCTTCCTTCCAGTGCACGCCATTGGCGCCGAGTGCGGCGATGACTTCGCGGTTGTGCGACTCGGCGAAGAAATGGGCGATGCGCGCCGCGACGACGGGACCGACGTCCGGCACGTGCCTCAGCGTTTCCACATCGGCCTCCATGATCGGAGCGAGCGCGCCGAAGTGTTTGGCCAAAGTCTTGGCGGTGGACTCGCCCACATCGCGGATGCCCAGTGCATACAGCAGGCGTTCCAGCGTGGTGTTGCGGCTCGCATCGATGGCGGCAATCAGGTTTTCCGCCCAGCGCGTTGCCACCTTGCCGGCCTTCACGGTCTCCGGGGTGATGCCATCGCGCTCGTCGGCGCGGCGCTTCATCTCGAGGAAATCATCGAGCGTCAGCTTGTAGAGGTCGGCAACGGTGTGCACATGATCTAACTCGACCAGCGCCGTGATGAAGCGCTCGCCGAGGCCCTCGATGTCCATGGCGCGGCGCGATGCGAAGTGGAACAGCGCCTGGATGCGTTGCGCCGGGCAGAACAGCCCACCGGTGCAACGTGCGACCACTTCGCCTTCCTCCCGCTCGACCGCCGACCCGCAAGCGGGGCATTGCGACGGCATCACGAACGGCGGATGCAGCGGATTGCCCTGCTTGTCGCGCGGGCGCCGTTCCTCGATCACGCGCACGACTTCGGGAATCACGTCGCCGGCCCGGCGGATGATCACCACGTCGCCCTTGCGCACGTCCAGGCGCGCAACCTGGTCGGCGTTGTGCAGCGTGGCGCGCGTTACCGTGACGCCGCCGACGTGCACCGGATTCATCAGCACCCACGGCGTCACCGCGCCGGTGCGGCCCACGTTGACCTCGATCGATTCGACGGTGGTGGCTTCTTCCTGCGCCGGATACTTGTGCGCGATCGCCCAGCGCGGCGCGCGCGAGACGAACCCCATGGCGCGTTGCTGGTCGTAGCGATCCAGCTTGTAGACCACGCCGTCGATGTCGTAGGGCAAATCGTCGCGCTGCTGGCCGATGTGCTCGAAGTATTCGAGCAGGCCTCCGGCGCCACGCGCCGTGGTGACCTGCGGACTCACCGGCAGCCCGAACTCGCGCAACAGGGCGAGCGTCTGCGAATGCGTGGGCGGTAGCTTCAGGCCTTCCACTTCGCCCAGCGAATAGGCGAAGAACGCGAGCGGCCGCTGCGCAGTCACGCGCGGGTCGAGCTGGCGCAGCGAACCGGCGGCGCCGTTGCGGGGATTGGCCAGTGTTTTTTCGCCGTTCGCCCGCGCCCACTCGTTGTAGCGCTCGAAGGCGGCCTTGGGCATGTAGACCTCGCCGCGCACTTCGAGCACGGCGGGCGCCTTGCCGCGCAGCTTCAGCGGAATCGCACGCACCGTGCGCAGGTTGGCGGTGACGTCCTCGCCGGTGGCACCGTCGCCGCGCGTGGCACCGCGCACGAACTGCCCATGCTCGTAACGCAGGCTGATGGCCAGGCCGTCGAGCTTGGGCTCGGCGGAAAACATCGGCTCGAAATCGCCGGTTTCCTTGCCGATTCGGGCGACGAACTCGTGGATTTCCTCGGGACTGAAGGCATTGGCCAGCGACAGCATCGGCACCGCGTGGCGGACTTCGGCGAACTTCGCCGACGGGGCGTTGCCTACGCGCTGCGTCGGCGAGTCGGTCGAGGCCAGCTCGGGATGCTCGACTTCCAGCGCCTGCAACTCGCGCAGCAGGCGGTCGTACTCGCTGTCCGGAATGCTCGGATCGTCAAGGACGTAATAGCGGTAGTTGGCGTCTTCGATCTGCTGGCGCAGTTCGGCAATGCGGCGGGCGGGGCCTTGGCTCACGTGGATCCTGCGCTCGATGGTGCGGCGATCCCCCGATTGTAGTGCGCAGTAGTGCGCAGCCTTGTGGACCCGCTGTTTGCGGACAGCAAAAAATCTCAGGGACGGACGTCCTACGGCGGGGAAATCGACCGCCCAGACCGGCTGCCGCGATGCCTGGTTCGAAGTATTACCAGCGCCCGGGCCTGGTCAGCGGCGGCACTTCGCGCTGGCGGTCCCAGGCCCGCAACTCGTCGCGGATATGGGCGATGCGTTGGCGGCCGAGCGCATTGCGCGACTCGTCGAGCACTACGCCGTCGAGCAGTTCGGCCATGCGCTGTGCCGTCGGCAACATGGTCTCCCATGCGTCCAGCGCGGCCGTGGGTGCCGGCAGGGTGAGGAAGAACGCGATGGCCGGGGTTTCCATGGCCTGGATGTTGGTCATGTCGAAGCTGCCCGGCTTCATGATGTTGGCGACGCTGAAGACCGGTCCACGCTCGGGATGGTTGTCGATGAGGCGGTGGAACACGCCCATGTGTCCATAGGACAGCCCCGCTTTTTCCGCGGCAACCACGATGTCCGGGCCATGCAGCTTCGCGCCGGCGCGTGCCGCGAGATACAGCGTCACGATCTTTTCGAAACTCTCGTCCGAGCGCTTGCCGAGGTCGCTGCTCGCCTGGACTTGGCCGCTGCCCGCGGCGTCGGCGGCCAGCTCCAGCTCAGCCTGCGTGGCGCGTTCGTCGTAGTTGTCCACGACCTCGCCGTTGCCGCTGGCACTGTTGAGCGTCGGTTCCGGGCGCGGCGCGAACGCATCGGCGATGCTGGGGCGCGGGACCCGCTTGCCCTGTTCCTGCTTGCGCGGCCTGCCGAAGAATACGATGGCGCCGATCAGGATCAGTCCGGCGATGGCGATCGCGATGCGCAGCAGGGTCGTGTCGGACATCGTGCGTTGTCTCCGTTCTTTGTCGCGATTTACGCGGCGCCGGCCAGGCGGGTGGCTTCGGCCAGGTCCACGGACACCAGGCGGCTGACACCGGGCTCGCGCATGGTCACGCCCGAGAGCTGCTGCGCGGCTTCCATCGTCGCCTTGTTGTGCGTGACGAACAGGAACTGTACCGCTTCGCTCATCTCGCTGACCATGGCGGTGAAGCGGCCGACATTGGCTTCGTCGAGCGGCGCGTCCACTTCGTCCAGCAGGCAGAACGGCGCCGGATTGAGGCGGAAGATCGCGAACACCAGCGCGACTGCGGTCATCGCCTTCTCGCCGCCGGACAGCAGCGAGATGTTCGACACGCGCTTGCCCGGCGGGCGCGCCATGATCGCGACGCCGGTGTCGAGCAGGTCCTCGCCGGTGAGTTCCAGATAGGCATGGCCGCCGCCGAACAGGCGGGGATACAACTCCTGCACGCCGGAATTGACGCGGTCGAAGGTGTCCTTGAAGCGGCCACGGGTCTCGCGGTCGATCTTGCGGATGGCCTCTTCCAGCGTTTCCAGTGCCATGGTGAGGTCCGCGTCCTGCGCGTCGAGGTATTCCTTGCGCTGGGCCTGCTCCGCGTGTTCCGCGATCGCGGCCAGGTTGACCGGTTCGAGGCGGCGCAGCTTGCCGTCGAGGTCGGTGACGACCTTCTCCCACGCCGACGGATCGGCATTGTCGGGCAGCGTGTTGACCACGTCCTCGATCACGAAGCCGGCCTCGACGATCGCCGCGCTCAGCGTTTCGGCCTTCAATACCAGCGCCTGCTGTTCGAGGCGGCGCTGGCCGATGGCTTCGCGTTGCGAGATCGCCTGCTCGTCGCGGGCGTGGCGGGTCTGCTCGAACTGGCGCAGTTCGTTGTCGATGCCGTCGAGCGTGGTGCGCGCGGCGGCGAGGTTCTGTTCGACGATGACGCGCTGTTCCAGCGCGACCTGGCGCTGCTGGTCGAGCTGGTGCACGGGCTCGTCGCCCTCGGCGAGCTGCTCCGCGAGTTCGCCCAGGCGTGAATCAAGCTGGCCGCGCTGGCCGCCCATGCGGTCGAGGCCCTGCATCAGGCCGGCGATCTGGGCGCGCTGGGTTTCCACCGACAGCAGCAGCGCCTGCGCGGCATCGCGCGACTCGCGCGCCATGTTGCGGGCCTGTTCGCGCGCATCGGACAGCGCACGGCGTTCGGCGTCGAGCGCAATGCGCACGTCTTCCAGTTCGGCCATGCGCATGACCGCCTCTTCCTGGCGCGCACGGGCCTCACTGGCTTGTTCGCGCGAACCGCTCAGGGAGCTGGCGAGCTGGGCGAGTTCGGCATCGATCTTTTCGATGCGGCCGCGGGCGTTGTCGAGGCGGCCCTGCTGGCTCTGCAGCTGGCCGGCCAGTTCGGACACGCTGCGGTGGGCCATGTACAGCGCGCGCTGGGCGTCTTCGCGATGCTGTTCGGCGGCAAGCAGGCGATCGCGCCAGGCGGTGATGCCACGCTCGAGCTCGTGCTCGCGGTGCTGCAGTTCTTCGATCTGCGCGCGCAGCGTCTGGATCTCGCGCTCGCGCAGCAGCGCGCCCTGCTTGGCGGCACCGGAGCGCAACACGCGCACCCAGCCGGCGCCGAGGCGCTCGCCATTGCGGGTGATGACGGACTCGCCGTCGCCGAGCTGCGGCAGCAGCGCGCGCGCCTCGCCCAGGGTTTCGGCGGTGTGCAGCTTGGCGAGGATGCGGCGGATCGCGATCGGGCCCTGCACCTTCGACGCCAGCGAGGTCGGGGCGAACGTGACGGCCTCGTTGTGCGGATCGACCAGCGAGAGGCGGCCTTCGCCGAGATCGCCGATCGCATCGACCAGCGCCTCGGGGGCTTCGACCAGTACGCCTTCGATCAGCTGGCCGAGCGCGCCTTCGACGGCGTTTTCCCAACCCGGCTCGACGACCAGCTTCTCGCCGACGCGAGCCGCGTTGTCGAGGCCACGCTGGCGCAGCCATTCGGTCGCGGCGCCCTGCTCCTGGCCCAGCGCGGCGTGCTGCAGCGTTTCCAGCGAGGACAGGCGTCCACGCGAGGTCTGCGCCTGCTTGCGGACCTCGGCGAGCTCGGTCTGCGCGGCGCGCTGCTGGTCCTGCAGTTCCGTCAGGCTGTGTTTGCGGGTCTCCAGCTCGGTGGTGAGGCTGTCGAGCGATTCCTTCTGGGTGTCGTGCTGCTCCTGGATACCGGCGAAGGCTTCCGCCAGCGCGGTCAGGTCGAGGCCGGCACGCTCGGTCGTCAGCGATTCGCGACGGCGATCGGCATCGAGCGACTGGCGGTCGAGGTGTTCGATGCGGGTGCGTTCGACGTCGGCGGCGCGGGCGGCTTCGGACTGCGCACGGGTATGCGTATCCCAGCGCTGCTGCCACTCATTGAGCCTGGTTTCGGCGTCGCGCAGCGCGTCCTGGCGGGCGATGTCTTCCTCGCGTAGGTGTTCCAGGCGCGGCTCGGCTGCCTCGATGGCGTTGCTCAGCACGTCGAGCTTCGACTGGTCGTTGCCGATGTGCGAAGCGATCTCGGCCAGCTGCGTCATCGCCTCGTCGCGGGCGCGCTGCAGGCGCGTGGACATCTCGCGCTGGTGCTGGATCTGCTGTTCGATGCGCGCCAGTGCCCCGCCGACTTCGTAGCTGGCGCCCTGGGCCTTGTTGAGGTTCTCCGCGGCTTCCTCGCGGCGCACGCGGCCGGTTTCGATCTCGCGCTCGGCTTCGCGTTGCTCGGCGATCAACTGCTGCAGGCGGGTTTCCTGCTGGCCCAGCTTCTCGCGCTGGGTCTGCAGTTTCTGGTCGAGGACGCGGTGCTCCAGCGCCTTCCACTCGGCGTCCTTCACCTTGCGCTCGGCCTGGATCGCCTGGTACTGCTCGGCCTGGCGCGCCTGGCGCTTGAGGTGTTCGAGCTGTTTGCCGACCTCTTCGCGCAGGTCGTTGAGGCGGTCGAGGTTCTCGCGGGTGTGGCGGATGCGGGTCTCGGTTTCCTTGCGGCGCTCCTTGTACTTGGAGATGCCGGCGGCTTCCTCGAGATAGACGCGCAACTCTTCAGGCTTGGCCTCGATGACCTGGCTGATCATGCCCTGCTCGATGATCGAGTAGCTGCGCGGGCCCAGGCCGGTGCCGAGGAACAGGTCGGTGATGTCGCGGCGGCGGCACTTGGCGCCGTTGAGGTAGTACTGGCTCTGGCCGTCGCGGCTGACCACGCGCTTGACCGAGATTTCGTTGAACGCGGCGAACTCACCGGTGATCGTGTGATCGGAGTTGTCGAAGATCAGCTCGACCTGCGCCTGCGATACCGGCTTGCGCGCCGAGGAACCGGCGAAGATCACGTCGGTCAGCGAGTCGCCGCGCAGTCGGCTGGCCGAGCTCTCGCCCATCACCCAGCGCACGGCATCGATGATGTTGGACTTGCCGCAACCGTTCGGACCAACGACGCCGGTCATGTTGGTCGGCAGGTGCAGAGTGGTCGGATCGACGAACGACTTGAAGCCGGAGAGCTTGATGGTGGAAAGACGCATGTGGCGCGGGTGCCCCGGGCGAGGCCATTGCCGGCTTCGCCACTTGATTCTGAAACAGGTTTAAATAGTTTGCCTAAGTGACTGATTCACATAGACGGCGCCCGACTTACAAGCCGGAGTTGTGGGCGAGTATAGCGGGCCGGTTTGCGTGTGACAGGGGCCTGCGCACGGAACCGCGGAAGTCGTTCCGCATATCTAAGGTGTGTCCGCTTCCTGCGGCGTACGCGCCCGGATGGCGAGGGCATGGATGTCGGTCGCCATCAACTCCCCCACGGCGGCATAAACGGCACGGTGGCGGGCAATGGGGGACATGCCGACGAAGGCGCTGCTGACCACGTCGACGCGGAAGTGGCCGCGGCCGTCGCGCGCGCCGGCATGGCCGGCATGCTTGTGGCTCTCGTCCTCGATCTCGAGCAGCGCCGGGGCCAGGGCGGATGCGATGGCGGCGCGGATCGCATCGACCCGCTGTTCGCGTGCAAGCATCAGGGGAGGACCCGCTTGAACGGGCGCACGTCGACGCGCGTGTAAACGCCGGCTTCGATGTAAGGGTCGGCGTCGGCCCAGGCGCGGGCGTCTTCCAGGGAGCCGAATTCGGCCACGACCAGACTGCCGCTGAAGCCGGCCGGGCCCGGGTCTTCGGCATCGATGGCGGGACAGGGACCGGCCAGCATCAGGCGACCCTGGTCGCGAAGCGCAGTCAGCCGGGCGAGGTGCGCCGGACGCGCCGCGACACGCCTGGACAGGACATCCGGGCCATCGTGGCCTTCGATCACGTACCACATGTATTCATTCTTCCTGTGCGCGGGGTCGAGGAATTGTAGCCGCGCATGAAATCGCAGCCCACGCGGAGGCGGAAGTCGCTGGACACGCCCTGCCCGGCCCCGTACCCTTGACGGCAACTACCTGAGGCCGGAAGCAGCGGCCGTCGCGACTGGGGCCCCACGCCGTCGCCACACGCACATCGACGTGCATCGCTGCGCCTTCCCGCCCCACGCCCGCAATCCACTTCACCTCCATCGCCCCGCCATGCGGGTGCGCAGGCTGAAGTCCATTCGGGCAACTTGGGACCAGCTTTCGACTTTTGCAGTCCGTAGCACCTTGCGGTCGTGCCGTGCAGACCGGGCCTTGCCCCCTGCCAGCACCGCCGATGCCAGCCAATGCCAGGGCCCGGAGGGGCCGGCTTCGAATGACCGATGACGTAAACAGCGGCGATGTAACCGGCGATGGCAGCGTGCCTGCCGCGCCGGAAAACAGCCACAACGGCAACAACCGGCCGCAGCAGCAGGAAATGCCGCTGGCGATGGTGCTTGGCCAGCCGGTGCTGCAGATCCCACAGGACCTCTACATCCCGCCGGATGCGCTCGAGGTCATCCTCGAAGCCTTCGAGGGCCCGCTGGACCTGCTGCTGTACCTGATCCGCCGGCAGAACCTGGACATCCTCGACATTCCGGTGGCGGAGATCACCCGCCAGTACGTCGAGTACATCCAGTCGATGCACGAGATGCGCTTCGAGCTGGCGGCCGAATACCTGGTCATGGCCGCGATGCTGGCCGAGATCAAGTCGCGCATGCTGCTGCCGCGCGCGCCGACCGAGGAAGGCCTGGAGGACGACCCGCGCGCCGAACTGGTGCGTCGCCTGCAGGAGTACGAACGCTTCAAGAAGGCCGCCGAAGACATCGATGCCCTGCCCCGCCAGGACCGCGATACCACCCCGGCTACCGCCTTCGTCCCGGATCGCGCCTCGGTGAAGCTGCCGCCGCCGGTCGAGATGAAGGAAATGCTGCTGGCCCTGCACGACGTGCTCAAGCGTGCCGAGCTGTTCACCCAGCACGCGATCAAGCGCGATGCGCTGAGCGTCCGCCAGCGCATGGCGGACCTGCTGGAGGCGCTGAAGGACGGCGCCTTCCATCGCTTCGAATCGCTGTTCACCGCCGAGGAAGGCAAGCTCGGCGTGGTGGTGACCTTCCTCGGCCTGCTCACGCTGGCCAAGGAGCAATTGCTGGAAATCGTGCAGGAAGGCCCGTTGCAGCCGATCTACGTCAAGTCGCTGGCCCTGATGAAGGAAGGCGAGGAGATCGAGTTGAGCAGCGAATTCGACACACCGGCCGCGAACGACGATTCGCGCTGACGCCACGAACCGACAACCCATCCCAACCGCCCGCACCCGCGGGACGCTGCTTAAGGCCAGAGCCCCCGAGCATCCATGGATCAGAATTTCATCACCCGCATAGTCGAAGCCGCCCTCCTCGCGGCCAACCAGCCGCTGACGCTGGCACAGCTGCATTCGCTGTTTCCCGAGGAGCAGCCCGCGCCCAACGACAGCGTCGAAACCGCGCTGGAAACCCTGCGCGATGCCTGCGAAGAACGCGGCGTGGAACTGGTCGAACTCGCTTCCGGTTTCCGTTACCAGGTCAAGGCCGACGTGCACGCCTGGGTCTCGCGCCTGTGGACCGACCGCAAGACCAAGTACACCCGCGCCACGCTCGAGACCCTCGCCCTGATCGCCTACCGCCAGCCGATTACCCGCGGCGAGATCGAACAGGTCCGCGGCGTGGCCGTCAGCAGCAACATCATCCAGGCGCTGGAAGAGCGCGAGTGGATCCGCGTCGTCGGCCACCGCGACGTGCCGGGCAAGCCGGCGCTGTTCGGCACCACCAGGGCCTTCCTCGATTACTTCGGCCTCAAGCGCCTGGACGAACTGCCGCCGCTGTCGGAACTCAAGGACATCGGCGAACTGGAACCGCAACTGCAGTTCGACAACGTGATGAGCGACCCGACGCCGATCGAAGCCGGCGGCATCGGGCACGAACCCGGCGTTGAAGCCGACGCTGCCAACGCCGACGACCTCGGCGTCGACGACCTCGATGCCGACGAGCACGAAGACGACGACATCGAAGGCCTCGGCGAGGCCGGCGACCACAACGAACACGCCAGCGATGGCGATCCCGAAGCCGCGCCGGGAATGCGCGCGGCGGACGAGAACGAATTCCTGGACGAAGAAACCTTCCAGGACAACGCCGTCGAGACGACGACCGTTCCAATGACCGATGACGACGCTGAAACCTCCCTCGCGGAGCAGGCATCGTCGGAGCAAGAGAAAAATGACTGAAGAAAAGAGCCGCAAGCTCACCCTCAAGCGCCCCGGCGCCGAAAACGCCGACGCCCCCAAGCTCGAAGAGCGCCTGCACAAGGTCCTCGCGCAGGCCGGCCTCGGCTCGCGCCGCGCGCTGGAACAGCGCATCGCCGACGGACTGGTGAAGATCAATGGCGAAACCGCCACGGTCGGCCAGAGCGTCACCGGCGGCGACAAGATCGAAATCGACGGCAAGGTCTTTGTCGCGACCGCGCTGACCGAACCCGCCCGCGTGCTGATGTACAACAAGCCCGAAGGCGAAGTGACCACGCGCGAAGACCCCGAAGGGCGTCCGACCGTGTTCGAGTCGCTGCCGATGCTCAAGGGCGCGCGCTGGATCGCGATCGGCCGCCTCGACATCAACACCACCGGCCTGCTGCTGCTCACCACCGACGGTGAACTCGCCAATGCGCTGATGCATCCCTCGTTCGAAGTCGACCGCGAATATGTCTGCCGCGTGCGCGCACCGGAAGGCCAGGACGTGGTGCCGGACAACCTCGTCGACCGCCTCGCCCGTGGCGTCGCGCTGGAAGACGGCCCGGCCAAGTTCGACGAGATCGAACGCGTCGGCGGTAGCAACATGCCTCAGGAGAGCCGGCACGACTGGTTCCGCGTCGTGGTGAAGGAAGGCCGCAACCGCGAAGTGCGCCGCCTGTGGGAATCGCAGGGCTGCCAGGTCAGCCGCCTCAAGCGCGTGCGCTACGGCAAGGTCGCGCTGCCGCGCGAACTGCTGCGCGGCCAGTCGCAGGAACTCGCCTCCGAGAAGGTCGAAGCGCTGCGCAGTGAACTCGGCCTCGAGAGCGATACGCCTTCGGCCCTGACGCTGCAGCCGGTGATCGGCCAGCGCAAGGCGACCAAGTCGACCATCGACCTCACCGGCCGCGCCCGCTCGCAGGGTTACGTCAGCGGCCACAACACCGCCGACGAAGGCCGCGAACTGCGCCGCTTCGACCATGTGCGCGAAGACCGCCGCGGTGGCCGCGGCGGCAAGAAGCCGCACGGCGGCCTGACCGTCAGCGGCGAAATGGCGGCGAAGCAATCGCAGAAGCCGTTCAAGCAGCGCAAGGAAAAGGGTCCGCGTCCGTTGCCGGAAGGCAATCCCGCCGCGTTCCGTACCTGGTACGTGCCCGAAGGCGTCGAGACCGGCCCGACCGGGCATCGCAATCCGGAAAACCGTGGCCCCCAGAAGCCTTACGGCAACAAGCGTCCTGGCGGTGGCGGTGGCGGTGGCGGCGGTGGTGGTTACGGCGATCGCGCACCGCGTCGCGAAGGTGGCTTTGGCGGCGGTCAGGGTGAAGGCCGCGGCCCGCGTCGCGAAGGCGGCTTCGGCGGCCAGGGCCAAGGCTACGGCGGCGAACGCGGTCCGCGTGGCCCCGGTGGCGAGCGTGGTCCGCGTGGCCCCGGTGGCGGTGGTGGCCAGGGACCGGGCCGCGCGCCCAAGCCCTACGGCCATCCCGGCAATGCACCGCACTTCCCGTCCGACCATGCAGGCACGGGCGGCTTCAATCCGTACGGCGACAAGCCGCGCGGCCCGCGTCCGGGCGGACGCCCGGGTGGTCCGCGTCCTGCGGGAGGCGGTCCGCGTCCTGCAGGCGGTCGCCCTGCCGGTCCCGGCGGAAATCGCCCGGGTGGCAATCGTGGCCCCGGTGGCCCGCGTCCGGCTGGCCCCCGTCCTGGTGGTCCGCGCGGTGGCGGGCGTCCCGGCGGCGGTCGCCATTCTGGCGGTTGATCGAGCCATTCGCGACAGGAACAAAAGGCGCTTCGGCGCCTTTTGTTTTTGTGGTTCCCCGCAGGCGATTCATTAAGCCCCGCTCACAGCCGCTTCGCGCGACATTCCCTTGCCGTGTGCTATGCGCAACCCGGCACAACGCGGAGAACCGGCATGCGCACTCCAGCGAAATTCGCGGCCCTCATTACGGGCGTACTCATCGTGTTGTATGCGTCGAGCGTGCGAAGCGGTGGGCTGGTCGAGATCCCGTTCGGGCTCGGCAACTTCCAGATGCCCTGCTGATCGACTCAGCGGCTGCCTGATCACCAGGGAATGTTTGCCGCGATCACGGCGCGATCGGGACTGGTGCTGGTGTCCGAATTCAAGGGCAAGACCACTGCGGAATCGCGTTGAAACCGACCTGCTCTGACTATTCAGGCTGGTAACCGGGTCAACCCACTTCACATGGAGCCATGACATAGGGCGGTCTGTCCTGCACAGCCGCCTTCCCTCCGTCGTGCATGCAATGGGTGTACACGACAGGTACGGTTTTCGCACTGACAGCCCAGCGCTCCATGGCCCTCTCGAATGCAGACCTCCTCGTCATGACCTTCCTCGACTCCATCGAGCAAGGACAGGGGATACCCGACGGCTGTGATTCCGCATCGCTGCTCGAACAGGAACTCATCCGGGCAGAGGCCGCCGGTTGGTCACTGACCTTGAAAGGGGCCGTGCGCCTCAGGAATCTGAAGTCAGTGGTTTACCTTCCCGTCGGGAATCGTTAGACGCTGTATTCGGCGATTGCAGCTGGCGCTTCGCCCTCGCTTCACACACCACCCGTATCCGCCTCACCTGCATCGATGATCCTGCCCCCGGCTCAGGCATGGGACGACAGGATGGCAGCGGGCACCGATACGTACGACTTCGACGTGACCGTCGTGGGCGCCAGCTTCGCCGGTTCGGCATGCGCGCTGGCAGCCGCGCAACGCGGATTGCGCGTGTGCGTGCTGGAACGCAAGCGCGACCCCGGCGACAAACTGCGCACTACCGGCATCATCGTGAAGGAAGCCGCCGAGCAGACCCTTCTCAACCAGGTGCCCGCGCACCTCACGCGCCGTGTCGAACAGGTTCGCCTGTATGCACCCAGCCTCAGGCAGGTCGCCCTGGCGGCACCGGGCTACTACTTCCTCACGACCGATACGCCAGGCGTGATGCGCTGGCTGGCAGAGCAACTGCGCGCGAACGGCGTCGACCTGCGGCTGGGCACGTCGTTCACCGAGTGCACCCGCGCCAATGACGGTTGGCAGGTCGAAGGCCTGGGGCGCACACGCTACCTGGTGGGTGCCGACGGCGCCCGTTCGCGCGTTGCCGAACGCTGCGGGCTCGGCGAAGTACGGCAGTTCCTCTACGGTATCGAATACGAATTTCCCGGCGCGCGGCTGGCCAACGCCGATGCCCTGCATTGTTTCATCAGCAAGCGCTACGCACCGGGCTACATCGGCTGGATCGCGCAGAACCCCACCGGTGTGCAGGCAGGATTGGCGCTTCGCCACGACCCCGGCCACGCGCGCATTCCCGACATCGACGGTTTCCTGCTGCGGGTCGGAGCCGCCGGCGGACTTCCGCGCCATCTCAAGCCCGGCCACACGCGCGCCGGGCTGGTTCCGTGCAGTGGCCCTGTCGCTTCGATGACGGGCGATGGCGTGATCCTGACCGGCGATGCCGCCGGCATCGTGTCGCCGGTCACGGCGGGCGGGATTCATTCGGCCTGGGAACATGGCTGGGCCGTGGGTCGCGCGATTGCCGCGCGCCTGCGCGATGACGGCCCGCCACCCGAATGCGTCGCCGTCGAATCCGCCCCCCGCTTCCGCGCCAAGCGTGCCCTGCGTTGGGCCTACGATCGCCTGCAGTTCGACTGGCCCTTCGATCTGCTGCTCCATTCCCCGCCCCTGCGCTGGGCCGCAGAACAGGTGTATTTCCACAAACGCCGCTGTTAGCCGATTGCATCGGCGTCGAGCGCCGGAAGCGCCTGCAAACCGGCTACGGATCGCCACGCCCCGGCAACAGCTTGTCGATCACGTCGATCGGCAGCGGGAAGACGATGGTGGAACTCTTCTCCCCGGCGATTTCCGTGAGCGTCTGCAGGTAGCGCAACTGGATCGCGCGCGGGTCGCCCCCGAGCAGGCGGGCGGCCTCGACCAGCGCTGCCGCGGCCTGCTTCTCGCCTTCGGCGTGGATGACCTTGGCGCGACGCAGGCGCTCGGCCTCGGCCTGGCGCGCGATCGCGCGGACCATGATCTCGTTGAGGTCGACGCGCTTGATCTCGACGTTGGCGACCTTGATGCCCCAGGCATCGGTCTGCGAATCGAGGATGGTGCGGATGTCGTCGTTGAGCTTTTCGCGCTCGGCCAGCATCTCGTCCAGGTCGTGCTGCCCCAGCACCGAGCGCAGCGTGGTCTGCGCGAGCTGGCTGGTGGCTTCGTAGAAGTGTTCGACGTTGATGATCGCCTTCTGCGGATCGATCACGCGGAAGTACACCACGGCATTGACCTGCACCGAGACGTTGTCGCGCGAGATCACATCCTGGGGCGGCACATCCATGACGATGGTGCGCAGGTCGACACGCACCATCTGCTGCACGATGGGAACCAGCAGGATCAGGCCGGGTCCCTTCACCTTCCAGAATCGCCCCAACTGGAACACCACGCCGCGTTCGTACTCGCGCAGGATCTTGACCGCACTGAAGAGGATGGCGGCGAGCAATACGATCGCGGGCAGGTAGAGGATGATGTTCATGGCGCGCTCCGTCAGGGTCATGGGTCGAGTGGGACGACTTCAAGCACCAGGCCATCCATCGCCTGGACGCGCACGGATTGCCCGCGCCGAACCGGCGACAGCGACACGGCCTGCCAGACTTCACCCCGTATCCGTACCTGGCCGCGTCCCTGGAAATCACCGGTGGCGATGGCCAGATGCCCCACCAGTTCCTGCATGCCCGTAACCACGGGCAGCCTGCGCGCCCGGGCCGCCAGCCAGATCAGGGCCATGAATCCGAGCGCGCTGGCCACGGCGATGCCGAGGATCAATTGCCCCGGCACTCCGAATCCCGGCACGTCGGTGTCGAACAGGATCAGCGATCCGGCGACCAGCGCCACCAGGCCGCCTATGCCAAGCGAACCGAAGCTGGGCATGGCGAATTCCGCCGCCATCAGGCCCACGCCCAATACGATCAGCGCCACGCCCGCGTAGTTCACCGGCAAGACCTGCAGTGCGTACAACGCCAGCAACAAACAGATCGCACCGGTCACGCCCGGAAACAGGGCTCCCGGCGTGTAGGCCTCGATCACCAGCGCATACAGTCCCACCAGCAACAACAGGTATGCGACGGTGGGCTCGGTCAATACACCCAGCAGCCGGGCACGCCAGTCGGGGCGCAACGCCGTGACGGCAACGCCTTCCCGTTTCAGCACAACCCGACGCTGCCCCAGCCTCACCTCGCGGCCATTGGCCTGGCGCAACAGCGATGGCAGGTCGGGCGCGATCAGCTCGATGACATGTTGCGACAGCGCCTGGCTCGCGGTGAGCGTGGCGGCATCGCGTACCGCGGCCTCGGCAAACTCGAGATTGCGGCCGCGCAGTTCGGCCAGGGCGCGGAGATAGGCGACGGAATCGTTGACGACCTTGCGCTCCATGGCGGTTTCGCCATTCCTCTGCGGTTTGCGCGGTCCTTCGTGTTCCGGCCCTTCATTTTTCGGAGCCGCCGTGTCCGGCGCTTCGTCGGCGTCCCGAGTCTTTCCTCCATCGGATTCACCATCCCCGGGAGCAGTGGCCGGTGTCGATGGCGCGCCCGGACCGCCGATCGACACCGGAGTCGCCGCCCCCACCGACGTGGCGGGCGCCATGGCGGCCAGGTGGCAGGCATAGAGGATGTAAGTGCCGGCGCTGGCGGCCCGCGAACCCTCCGGCGCCACCCAGCCGATCACCGGCACATCCGAGGCCAGGATGGCCTGGTTGATATCGCGGGTGGCCGCGTCGAGACCGCCAGGCGTGTCGATCCGCAATACCACCGCGCGTGCCTGGGTGTCGGCAGCCCGCCTGAGACCGCGCTGCACGTAGTCGCTGGTGGCCGGACCGATCCCGCCCTTGATGTCGAGCAGGTACACCGCACCCGCCGCGGGGTGCTCTGCGAAGAGCGGCGCCCCCCACAACCCGAAAACCAACAGCAGTGCGTAGCCAAGCGATCTCATGGCAAGCCTGCAGGCCGCCTCGATGCCTTATCTGATACTGGTCTCTGTTAAGGACGCGCACAAGCGCGCAGCCGCCTGGCTGCGCGCTGCCACATCGCACCGTGCCCCACGTGCGTCCGGCCACGCCGGCGCACGCGAGAGTTCAATCAGGTCCCGGAGTCGGTTTGCGGCTGCTCGGGTTGCGGCGTCTGCTCCGGCATCGGCTGCTGCATCGGCTGCTGCATCCCTCCCATGCCCGCGTAGTCGACCACCAGGGACACCCGGCGGTTGTCGCGTCCCGCGTCGCCGGTGGCGCCCGGCCGCACCAGGCGGTTCGTGGCCTCGCCATAGCTGACCGCTCGCACCTGGCCATCAGCCAGTCCGCCGGTGCCCACCAGATAGTCGCGCACGGTTTCGGCACGACGCTTGCCCAGGCGCTGGTTGAAGGCGGTCGAGCCTGCCGGGTCCGCGAACCCCTCCACCGTCACCACGGCATCGCTGTGGTTGTCCTTGATCGCACGGGCGAAATCGTCAAGCAGGGGCTTGTCTTCTTCGCTCAGGGTCGCGTCATTCGTGGCGAAATGCGCGCCGGTCTCCACGCGGATCCGGCCCTGCATCTCGGTCACGAGCGCATCGTGCTTGCGCGACAGCTCCTCGATCTGCGACTGCAGGCGCTGGTCGGTGGCGCGCAGGTCGGCAATGGTGCTGTCGAACTCGTCTCGCTTGATGTAGCTGGCGCAACCGGAGAGCGCGATCGTCGCGACGGCGATGGCGAGTGCGGTTGTACGAAGGGATTTACGGGGCATGGTCGTTCTCCTTTCCGGGGGGCCGCGTCCGCTTCCAGCGGGCCGAATGCAGGGCGACCAGTCGGGGAGCAAGCGCTAGTGCGATTCAGGATGGCGAGGCGTATCAATCGCACAGCACTTGTGAATGAACTGTCCCGGACTTGCTATTGAGCCCTAACAAATACGGGCCTGCGCGGGACGCCGCACAGGGCTTCCGCACAGCTTCGCGCCGACTCAGCTGTTGGGTTTCGGCGGGGGCCCATGCTGCATGGCGGCAACAGGATCGCGCCGAACGAACGACAGTCGGTACGGCCCCTCTCCGTGAATGGATCCCAACCGGATCGCTTCATCAGGTGCTAGAGGTACGGAGAGGCGAGCCAGTAGATCCCGAGGATGACCACCACCCACATCAGCAGCTTCAGGAAAAACCCGGCGACCTTGAACGCGAGATAGAGGCCGATCACCACGAGTGCGATGCCCAACCAGCTCATGCCATGCCTCCCGTGCAGATGGATGGTTCCAAGCTATCGCCCCTGTCGTCGCGCCGGCATCAAGATGCGGCCGCGTCCTCGAATACGAGGCTGCAGCAGGTCGTTGCACCTTCCGCCTTCTGCAGCTCGGTCACGTCCACCGCCACCACCTCGAAACCCGCATCACGGATCCGCTGCGCCGTGCGTGGGAAACAGGCTGGCATCACCGCGACGTCGCCGATGCGCAGGATATTGGCCGCGTGCTCCTCGCCCGGGTCGACTTCGATGATGCCGTAGCCCGGAAACGACGCGGCATCGATCCAGGCCGGCTGCAGCAGCAGGGTGTCATCGCGAAGCGCGGTCACCGCGGATTTCAGGTGCAGGCAACCGTGGATGGGCACGGACTGGACGCGGTAGCCGAATTCCTCGATGGCGGCCTGCAGCTGCGCGCTGCCTTCCGCATTGCTGCGCCCGGACTGGCCGACGTAGAGGGTGCGGCCGACGCGCAGCACGTCGCCACCGTCGAGCGTGCCCGGCGCCTCGATGGCGCGCAGCGGGCGATAGCGACGCAGCAATTCCGCCACGCCCGCGCCTTCGCCGCGCCGCGACTCGGCGCCGGGACGCGTCATCACCGCGACTTCGTCGAGGACGATCGCCACGTCCTCCACGAACACCGCGTCGGGCATCGACGGCTCGGCTTCCAGCACCAGCACGCGGCACCCCAGGGCGGACAACGCCCGCTGGTAGGCGCGGTGCTGCGCATCGGCACGGGCGACATCGATCGGCGTGCGTGCGACGTGGGTGAGCTGGCAATCGCCGAGGCTGGGACTGACTTCACGGGTGATGGCAATGCGCATGGTTGTCCTGATGCCCGGGCGGCCCTTGTTTTAGCACTTCAAGTGCACTCGCGCCCGATGCGACCTGGACGAGGCGTCGGGCGCTGTCCACGAGGGGCACGCCCACTCCTCCCGCGCGCGGCGGCGCGTTTGCATCGCCCCGCAGGCGAAGGTCTTCCGCGGCGCCGCATAATGTGCGGCCTTTCCGAGCACGCCTGCCATGTCACGCGCACCGTTCACCACTTCCGGCCTGGCCATCATCGGCGGCGGACCCGCTGGCTTGATGGCCGCCGAGGTCGCGCGCGCCGCGGGCGTGGAAGTCGATGTCTTTGAAGGCAAGGGCTCGGTCGGCCGCAAGTTCCTCATCGCCGGCAAGGGCGGCTTGAACCTGACGCATGGGGAAGCGCGGCCTGGTTTCGATGCGCGTTATGGCGAACGGCAAAGCGACGTCGCGCACTGGCTCGACGATTTCGATGCCGACGCATTGCGCGAATGGGCGCGCGGGTTCGGCATCGACTCGTACATCGGCACGTCCGGCCGGGTGTTCCCGATGGATCGCAAGGCCGCACCGCTGCTGCGCGGCTGGGTGAAACGCCTGCGCGACCAGGGCGTGCGCTTCCACGTACAGCATCGCTGGCTGGGCTGGGGCGAAACCGGAGCGCTGCGGTTCGCCACGCCC
Organism: Lysobacter sp. P5_B9; assembly: GCF_054049835.1. NCBI lineage: Bacteria > Pseudomonadati > Pseudomonadota > Gammaproteobacteria > Lysobacterales > Lysobacteraceae > Lysobacter > Lysobacter sp. P5_B9. Next base: position 947,491 of record NZ_JBFULP010000001.1, on the reverse strand, counting down.
GAAAGCGAACTCGAGGTCGTCGCGCCCGCGACCGTGCTGGCCCTGGGCGGCGGCAGCTGGCCCGAACTCGGCTCGGATGGCGCGTGGGCGCCATGGCTGCAACAACGCGGCGTCGACATCGCCCCACTGCAGCCGTCCAACTGCGGCTTCGACATCGGCTGGAGCGAGCACATCGCGCAACGTCATGCCGGTGCGCCGCTCAAACCGGTGATCGCGCACTGGCGCGGCCTCGACGGCCACGAGCACAGCCTGCAGGGCGAATGCGTCGTCACGACGACCGGCATCGAAGGCAGCCTGGTCTATGCCCTGTCGGCCACGTTGCGCGACACCATCGCGCGCGACGGAACAGCGACGCTCCATCTCGACCTGGCTCCCGGCCGCGACCTGGAGCGCCTGCGGCGCGACCTGGCGAAACCACGTTCCGGGCGCAGCTTCAGCGAACACCTGCGCCGCCAGGCCGGCATGACCGGGGTGAAGGCCGCGCTGGTGCGCGAGGTCCTGTCGAAGCCGCAGCTCGAAGACGCCGACGCCATTGCCACTGCCATCAAGCGACTCCCGTTGACGCTGCGGCAGCCGCGACCGATTGCGGAAGCGATCAGCAGCGCCGGTGGCGTGCGGCTGGAAGCGCTTGATAAGACGCTGATGGTGAAAGGCATCCCGGGACTGTTCTGCGCCGGCGAGATGCTCGACTGGGAGGCGCCGACTGGCGGTTACCTGCTCACGGCCTGCTTCGCCAGCGGCCTGCGCGCGGGTCGCGGCGCGGTGGCATGGCTGCAACGCTGACTACGGCTTGCGCCCGGACACGACCGGCACATGCCAGACCGCGTAGTGCGGCGGCGTTTCAATCGAGGTAATGATCGTGTCGAAGTCGGCGGCGACGTCAGCCGTGCTGCGCCCTGATGCACCCGCCAGCGCCTGTGTGTAACCGTCGCGCCAGGCGCGCATGATCCCGGCGAAGGTTTCGCGATCCACCCGCAGCGTATCGACGGTGACGAAATCCAGCGCGATGTCCCTGTAACCGGCCTGCGCGAGCAGCGCTGGCGAATGCCGGCCGATGTGTCCATCGCAGCCGATGCTCCTGAGGTAGGCGATCGCGTTCTGGTTCCAGAACAGGTCGGGATCGAACTGCACGCCGTCGCGCTCGACCACGGGCATGTGCAGCATCCCGTAATCCTCCGACAGCAGGTGCAGCCAGCCACCCGGCTTGAGCACGCGGGTGATCTCGGCCAGCACCAGGGGGAAATCCGGCACCGCCTGCGACATGTGCCGGCACACGACGAGGTCAAAGCTGGCGTCGTCATGGTGCAGGGCGAATGCGTCGCCCTGCTCGTAGCGGATGCGGCCGGCGAAGGTCGCGCTGTCGCGCCGCGCCAGCAGGAGATTGCTCTCCAGGATATCGATGCCGACCAGGGTCGCCTGCGGATAGCGGTCGGCCAGTCGCCGTGTGATCTCGCCGGTGCCGCATCCCAGGTCCAGCACCTGGATCGGACCAGCCAGGGCATAGCGATCGAACAGCGCGTGTTCTTGCGGCCAGATGGCCTCGGCCTGGTGCGCAAGGTTGCGCGCCATCGACTCGTCGCCCATCTGTTCGGCCTGGGGATTGCGGTCGTGGCTCATGGCGGGGCTTCGTCCATGCCCTGCTCGCGCGACAGGGCCGGCATCGGTGCCCGCAACCAGCTCGACGCCAGTGCCAGCCAGGACACGATCATCGCGATCACCGCCTTCTGCACGAACCCACGGAGGTGGTCTACCAGGAACGCATACCACAGCAACGCAATGAAGCACACGACGGCAAGCGTGAATGCGAGGGCAAAGCGCTGTCGCCAGGCTTCGTCGACGCGGAACCACCAGGCCTGCAGCAGCATGGCCGTGGTGACACAGAGGAATGCGATCGCCGCGGAAAGATTGTGGACGAACGACTCCAGCGCATGGGGGCCAAAGCGCGAGCCGGATTCGGCCAGCGCCGTGACGATCAGCGCGATACCACCGACCACGAACAGGAGCAAGGGAATCGAACTGCGCGCCGCCGCAGCGAGCGTGCGCTGGTAGCCCAGTCCCAACAGCCCCAGCGCGGCGCTAAGTGCGAAGTACGCCGTCTTGACGACCCAGCCGTATTCGCCGCGCAGATACGAGCTGAGTGGCGCACGCATCCAGTCGAGGTCATCGCGCACGAACTGGGCGAGGATGCAGACGGTGGCGAATACCACCACGCCGGACAGCGCCAGAGTGCCCAGGCGGGAACCGTGAAGATCCGATGGAGAAGATTTCATGACCAGTTCCCGACGCCGGAAACTGCGCCCATGCTATCGCGGCACGACGGCGGTTGGAACGCGTCCGCAGGAACACGATTTTTCGCAACGTGATTATGCATTTGAATCGGCCAGCGGCTTCAGCTCCGCATCCAGTGCCACGCGATCATCGAAGACGAAGCAGCGGCCGTCGTAGCCGAAGCCGCCGACACGTTCGAAATACCCGAGGATCCCGCCCTCCAGCTGCAGCACGTTCGCCATTCCCTCCGCGTGCATCCACAGGGCGGCCTTCTCGCAGCGGATGCCGCCCGTGCAGAAACTGACCACGACGGCGTCGGCCAGCGCGCTGCGATGCGGGGTCAGCGCCTCCGGCAGGTCGGTGAAGTTGTCGATGGGCAGGGTCAGCGCGCCGCTGAACGTGCCGTAGCCGATTTCCTCGCGGTTGCGCGTGTCGAGCAGGACGAGGCGGCGACCGCTGTCGTCCTCGCCCTTTTCGATCCATCGCGCCAGGTCTTCCGGCGCCACTGCCGGGGCGCGGCCTTCGAGCGGCGAGGCATTGTCCCGACGGAACGCGATGATTTCCTGCTTCAGCTTCACCTTCAGCCGTGCGAATGGCTGGGTGCGGCTGCGGCTCTCCTTGACGACGATGCCGGTGAAACGCGGATCGCTGCGCAGCGTGTCCAGGAAGACATGGATGGCCGATTCCGCGCCGGCGAGGAAGATGTTGATGCCCTCCTCCGCCACCAGCACGGTCCCGCGCAGGTCGCCGGATTCGGCGAGCCCACGCACCTGCGCGGCGACGGCCGCGGGATCGTCGATGTGGACGAAATGGTAGGCGGCGATATTCAGGATCACCGGCGCATTTTACCGCGCCCCCAAGAAAAGCAGCTGCGACTACCTCGAACGCGCCGCAGCGCGTGTCTGCGGTGAACGATGTGACAGATTCACGGCGTGTCGCGACTGCCCCGGTGCCGACTGCCTGCTCGGGATCGCGCCGCCACCCCTCACCCTGCTTCGCTGCGCGATGCTGTCCCTCGCTCTGCCCCCGGCCCCCGCGCGTTGCGCGAGGGCGTTCAGGCGTGCGCGCGCCAGTGGCGCGCAAGCAGCACACCTTCACCCCGCAAGCGGGGCGGGGGAGTTACCGCGAGTCCACTCGGCAACCAGCCGCACGCTCCAACAACAACGCCCTTTCCCGTTCGTTACGGGTCAACGCCGCGGCCCGCTCGAATTCGCTGCGCGCTTCCTCCATGCGCCCGAGCTTGAACAACAGGTCGCCCCGCACGCTCGGCAGCAGGTGGTAACGCGCCAGCCTCGGCTCGTCGGCGAGGGCATCGACCAACTCCAGCCCCGCGGCCGGGCCGAACAGCATGCCCAATGCGACCGCCCGGTTGAGTTCCACGATCGGCGACCCGGTCAGGCGCGCCAGCTCGCCGTAAAGGCCTGCGATGCGCGCCCAGTCCGTGTCTTCGGGCCGCAGCGCCCGCGCGTGGCAGGCGGCGATGGCGGCCTGCAGCGTGTACAGGCCGCGCGCGCCAAGTCTCTCCGCCCGTTCCAGTGCGGCGAGCCCGCGGCCGATCAGCAGCCGGTCCCAGCGCGCGCGGTCCTGCTCCAGAAGGAGGATCGGTTCGCCCGCCGGCCCGATCCGCGCCCGGGTGCGCGAGGCCTGGATTTCCATCAATGCGACCAGCCCGTGCACTTCCGCCTGCTGCGGGAGCAGCTCCGCAAGCACGCGACCGAGCCGCAATGCGTCCTCGCACAGCGAAGGGCGCAGCCAGTGTTCGCCCGCGGTCGCCGAATAGCCTTCGTTGAAGATGAGATAGACGACCGCCAGGACGGCCGACAGGCGCTCGACCAATTCCTCGCCGCGCGGCACTTCATAGGGCACGTCCGCTTCGGCCAGCGTCCGCTTGGCGCGAACGATGCGCTGGGCGATGGTCGGTTCAGGCACGAGGAAGGCCCGCGCGATCTCGTCCGTGGCAAGGCCGCCGAGCAGGCGCAGGGTCAGCGCGACGCGTGCTTCCTGCGAGAGCACCGGATGGCAGGCCGTGAACACCAGCCGCAGCATGTCGTCGCCGATCGGGTCATCGAGTGCGTCGAGGATGTCCTCCTCGTGCAGCTGCTGGTGCAGTTCGATCTCATGGCCTAGCTCTTGGTGCTTGCGCCGCTGCAGCTGGTGGCGGCGCAGGCGGTCGATGGCGCGGTGCTTCGCCGTCGTCATCAGCCACGCGCCGGGATTGTCCGGCACGCCGCTCCGCGGCCACTGTTCCAGCGCCGTCACCAGCGCATCCTGGGCCAGTTCCTCGGCGAGGCCGACGTCATGCAGCATGCGCGCGAGCGTGGCGATGAGCTTCGCCGATTCCATGCGCCAGACGGCGTCGATGGTCCGGCGAACCTGCTGTCGCGTGTTGTCGGGAGTGTCTGCCATGGGCCGCGATCACATCATCGCGGCGATGGCGACGCAAGCGACCGGGTGTGCATTTGTTGTCGCCAAGGCGATGGCCGGCATGCGGATGCGCGGCGCCTTCGCGGGCGCCGCAACACGGTTGCGCACACGCCCTACGACTGCAATGCGCCATTGATCATCCACGGCACCCCGAAGCGGTCCGTGAGCATGCCGAAGCGCTTGGCCCAGAAGGTTTCCTGCATCGGCATCACCACGATTCCACCCTGCGACAGCTCGTCGAAAATGCGGTCCGCTTCGTTCGCCGTGTCCACGCTCAGCGCGATCGAACAGCCCTTCACGCCATCGTAGGGATGGTCCGGATGGTTGTCCGACGCCATCAGCACCTGGTCTCCGGCCTGGAGGCGCACGTGCATGATCTTGTCGCGCTGCGAGGCGGGCATGCCCTCGCAGCCGGGCGTGTCGCCGAACCGCTGCAGCAACGCCAACTCGCCACGCAGGCAACGCGCATAGAAGGTGAACGCCTCTTCGCAGTTGCCGTTGAAGATCAGGTAGGCATTGATCTGCATGGCCGCCCCCCTCACTGCCTCGCCAGCTGTTCGCGCAGGCGGGTTTCCTGCGCGACCAGTTCCGGCGTCAGCGCGTCACCGAAATCCTCGGCTTCGAACAAGGGGCGGATCTCGATGGTGGATTCGCCTTCATGGGGATTCGGACAACGCTTGACCCACTCGATCGCCTCTTCCATCGAACTCACCTGCCAGATCCAGAAGCCGGCCACCAGTTCCTTGGCTTCGCTGAACGGGCCGTCGACCACGGTGCGACGGGCGCCGGAAAAATCGACCCGCTTGCCGCGCGACGATGGGTGCAGGCCTTCACCGGCCAGCATCACGCCGGCCTTGACCAGCTCCTCGTTGAACCTGCCCATGTCGGACAGCAGCTTTTCGCTTGGCATGACGCCGGCTTCTGATTCCTTGGTGGCTTTGACGATGACCAGGACTCGCATGTTCTTCTCCTCATTCAGGGGGTGGAGAGCGCCGGACCATTGGGCCGCGCTGCCTGCGCTCTTGCAAGGTAGACGAGCGGAACCGCCGGGATTCGACATGCTGGGGAAAAAATTCCTAGGGGAAGGGTTGCGCGGCATGACGCGCGGGCCATGCCACACGGCTCGCACCGCTCGCATCGACCTGATTACTCCGGCCTTAACCCCCAATGGCCGTTCGACTAACGCGCGGGCCGCTAGTCTCCGGCATGTCCGTGATCATCCTGCTGACGCGGATCGAAGCGGGGCAACTCGCCATCGCAATCCAACAGGAGCAGCCGATGCCCACCCAATCGAACCAGACCCGCAACCACAGCGGAGGCCGCGGCTTCGCCGGCATGGATCAGGAACAGCAACGCAGGATCGCGCAGAAGGGAGGAGAAGCCGTAAGTCGCGACCGCCAGCACATGTCCGAAATCGGACGCAAGGGCGGCGAAGCCTCGGGCAATCGCCACGGAGGTACGCGCGAACGCCGGGGCGAAACCTGATCGCCGTCGGCTGAACAGCCGGTCACAACAAAGGCGCCTACGGGCGCCTTTGGACTACCTGGGATCCGGCAGCGTGCACACCGCGCCGGCCTGGTTCATGAGGGCTCTCATGCGTCCCAGGCGCGCCCCGCAGGGAGCACGCCTGGGCGCTGCCGGGCTTAGACGCGGCTGTCGCGACGCGGCGCGTTGCCGCGGCCGGTGCCGCGGGACTGCTTCGGTCCGGCATGGGCATGGCGCTGTGCCGGCTTGCCGTGCGGGCGATGGCCGCGCTGCGGACGCTGGCTGCCACTGCCGTGCTTGGGCAGCGGCGCGTTCATCTGGATCGGGCGGCTCGGAGCGAAGCCGTCCACCGTGACCAGTTCGATCGAGGCCTTGAGCATGTTCTGGACCTGGCGCAGCAGGCCGCCTTCTTCGGGCGCGACCAGCGACAGCGCTTCACCGCTGGCGCCGTTGCGACCGGTACGACCGATGCGGTGCACATAGTCCTCGGCCACCATCGGCAGGTCGTAGTTGATGACCAGCGGCAGGTTGGGGATGTCGAGGCCGCGCGCGGCGACATCGGTCGCCACCAGCACGCGGGCCTTGCCGGTCTTGAACTGGATCAGCGCCTTGGTGCGCTGCGCCTGGCTCTTGTTGCCGTGGATCGCGACGGTCTTCAGGCCGGCGGTTTCGAGCTGTTCGGCCAGGCGGTTGCAGCCATGTTTGGTCTTGCCGAAAACCAGCACCTGTTCGGTGTGGCGCGTAGCCAGGATCTGGGTCAGCAGGTCGCGCTTGCGCGAGGCATCGACCGGATGCGCACGATGGGTGATGGTTTCGGCGATGGTGTTCTGTGCCGCGATCTGGACCTGGCGCGGGTCGCGCATGAATTCCAGGGCCAGTGCCTTGATCTGCGCCTCGAACGTCGCCGAGAACAGCAGCGTCTGCCGATGCGGCGGCACCTTGCCCAGCACACGCTTGATCGCCGGCAGGAAGCCCATGTCGAGCATGCGGTCGGCTTCGTCCAGGACCAGCACTTCGACGTTGTCCAGGCGCGCGGTGCCGCGATCCAGGTGGTCGATCAGGCGGCCCGGGCAGGCCACGAGCACGTCGACGCCGCGGCGCAGGTTGTCGACCTGCGGCTGCATGCCGGCACCGCCGTAGATCGCGGTGATGTTCAGGCGCAGGTGCTTGGCGTAGCCGCGCAGGCTGTCGGTCACCTGCATCGCCAGCTCGCGGGTGGGCGTGAGGATCAGCGCGCGCGGCTTGCGCGGGCCGTTCGGCGGCGTGGTCTTGGACAGGCGGTTCAGCAGCGGCAGGCCGAACGCTGCGGTCTTGCCGGTACCGGTCTGGGCGCCGCCGAGCACGTCGTGGCCGGCGAGCGCGAGCGGAATGGCTTCGTACTGGATCGGGGTCGGCGTGGTGTAGTTGTTTTCCGACAGCGCGCGCAACAACGCGGGCGCAAGCCCGAGCGATTCAAAGGACATGTTTTAGCTCCGTAAGGAACGCAACCGGCTGGGCCGGTGGCGTACTCGAAGCTTTCCTTGAAACCGCGCTGCGAGTGTTCTGATTGAACGGCTCCGGAAGCTCCGGGCCGTGTCTGCGCGACGAAAGGCGTACGGGAATATGCCGCAATGGACCGGCGGAGCCGGAAGCGGCGGGCTTACCTAGGAAAACGGATCAGCCGTGCGCGAAACGGGGCGAACTCTACGCGAATACGGTTGTACAAGCCACCGCCCTGTTCGCTCAGGTTCAGGAAACGCGCGCTGTTCCGCACGCCACCTATTTCAGGGCCAGTTCCAGTCTTACGACCTCGTCTTTGGCCACCGGCGACAGATTGCCCGCGAGGAAGACCCGCGACGGATCGATCGCTCCGCCCGCCAGCAGCGCGTCCTGAACGGCGGTGGCGCGCGCCTGCGACAGCACTTTGCCAGCGGATGGGTCGGCCTTGAAGCGCGGGCGCAGTTGCCCTTCCAGCCATGCGACCTGGGCCTGTCGGCGCGAGGCCTTGCGCTCACGTCGGGTCATCTCCTTCGCGGGTGCGACGGTAGAAGCCGCGGGTTTTGCGGTCTCGTCGGCTTCGGCAAGCAGGGCCGGAGCGGCGACGTCCTCTGGAGCCGGCACTTCAGCAGGCGACCCGGGAGCCTCCGCCGCCAACGGTTCATCGGCGGCGGCGATGTCACTGCCCGCCGGCTTCTCCGCGGCCAAGGGTTCGTTGGAAGCAGGCGCATCGGCGGCCGCATTCGCGGTAGCCGTCGTGGGCTCAGCCACTGACGCTGTCGCATCATCGACTGTCGCATCGTCAACAGCCGCGGCAACCGGCCCGGCCGCTTCGGGTACCGCATCCGCCACCCCTTCCGTGGCATCGGGCAATTCGGGGCGATGCCCGAATTCCTGCCGGTACAGGTCCTTCAGCACATCGATCTTGTTCTCGTCGTCGAGGTCGGCGTAGGAGCCGCGTTTGCCCTCGCGCATCCGTGCGATCGCGGCCTGGAAGCGCTGGTCGTCCAGCGCAGCCACGTCGGCCTCCGGTACTTGACCGGCGGGAATGTCGATATTGAGGTCGGGCCGGTCCGACAGGCTCCTGGCGAGTTCCGGCAATGCGGAGCGGGCCTTGTCGGACAACTCCGCCGAGCCCGGCGGGAAGTCCACGTACTGTGCGTCTTCCGCCCCCTTGAACAGGGAACCGAGGAACTTGAAGGGCGCCGTGGCGACCTTGACGATGATGTTCTTGATGATCTGCCAGATGATCGGCCCGATCCGGAACTTCGGATCATCGAGACTTCCGGTCACCGGAAGCTTCAGGTCGATCACGCCGTTGCTGTCCTTGAGCAGCGACGTCGCCAGCCGGATCGGGAGGCTGACCTTGTGCTCGCTGTCGGTGCCCTGGCCCCACACGAGCTGGTCGATCACGACATGGTGGTCGGCGACCAGGCGGCGATGGTCGATCTTGTATTCGAGTTCGGTGGTCAGCTTGCCCCTGGCGATCGCGTAGCCCGCGTACTTGCCCGAGTACGGATTGAAGACCGGCAGCTCGATGTTGCGGAACGCCATGGCGACGTCGGTGCGCTCGTCATAAGCCAGCAGCACCGCGCGTCCCTTGATCGTGACCGGCGAATACCTGTTGATCACGTGACCGGAGAGATCAATGTCGCTGACCGTGTGCGGCTGCGTTGAAATCCTGCGGATGCTGCCGCGCAGCGCGTCGATGCGCGCATGGAAGTTGGGCAGGATCGAGTAGTCGGCGAAGCCCAGGACGCCCGCGTCGAATACCACCTCGCCGACCTTGAGCGGCGGCAGCTTCGACGCCGAGGCTGAGCTGGTGGCGGCGGGTTGGGTCACCGGCTCCGGCGTCGGCGCGGCGAGGGTCGAGGTGAGGTTGAGCTTGCCGTTGGGCGTGATCACCACCCGCGCGACCGGCTTCCGCAGCAGGATCCGCCGGACCTCGATCTTGTCGGGCGCGGCGGCGTAGGCGATCTCGTTGAGTTCGACGCGGTCCCACGACAGGAACTCGCGTCCGCTCGGCACCTCGACGAGGTCGAACCGATCGATGCTGGCATCGCCGTCGTAGCTGAGTTCCGGGCCCGGCGCCGGGCGCAGGCCCACCCTTCCCTTGGCGCTGACTTCGCCCGAGCGCAGCTTCAGGGTCGGGTATTTCGGCAGGTACGCGAATACGTCCTGCACTGGCAGCTTGGATATCTCCAGTTGCACGTCCGCCACGCGTGGATCCAGCGCGACGGTGCCGCTCAGCCGCAACGGCGCGCGGCCATTGACCGTTGCGGTCAGCGTGATCGGCACCGGCTTGGCGAAGTCGAGGCTGAAGTCGTCGACGGTCGCGGCCACCGGCTCCAGCGCGAACTGCGCGGCCGGCTGCACCGTGCGGTCTTCGAGCGCGACCTTGCCCCGTTCCAGCCCGATGCGGGCCACGCGCAGGGTCCATTCCGGCCCCGCGGCCGCCGGCTCCGCCTGCTGCGGCATGAACAGGCTGCGGATGTTGAGGTAGCCGTCAGGCTGCAGCCAGACCTGTGCCTGCAGGCCCTGCACGCGCAGCGCGCCGACCGTGATCTCGTGCCGTTGCAGGGACATGCGGGTGGCCTCGAGCGTCGCCTCCGGCACTTGGACCCAGTCCTCGCCGACACCGCGGGCGCGCAGGCGCAGCCCCTTCGAGGTGATCGTCGGTAATACGGCCTCGAGCTGCATGCCCCCCTTGCCCTTGACTGCAAAGGTGTAAGTGCCGGCCAGGTCGAAGCTGCCGCCGGTCAGGACCATCGGCAGCTCTTCGCTGAGGAATTCATGGACGGTGCCGGCCTTCAGGCCCTTGACCGCGAAACGCCCCTTCGACGCGAGCGGCGTCAGCCCCAGGTCGCCCTGCCAGGCCAGGCCCTCGCCGTCCTCGGTGCGCGTGTCGAGGTGTAGGTCGCCTCCTTCCTCGGTGGTCTGGAAATCGCGCAGGTGGAACGTGATCGGCGCCAGCGTCTTGGTCGGCTCCAGCTTCCGGCTGCGGTCGGCGAAGTCGACCTTGCCATTGCGTATGGAGAGGTCCTCGATCAGCACACTCGGGATCGGCTCGTTGGGATCGGATTCCGGCAGCAGGTCGGCCAGGTTCAACGAACCATCGGGGCGGATGATCGCGCGCGCATAGGGTTGGTCGAATGCAACCTCGCGCAGCTTGTGCATGCTGCTGAAGAACGACGACGCCTGGTAGTTGGCAAAGAGCCGCTTGAAACCGACCAGCGGGCGCCCTTTCTCCAGGATCGCGGCATCGCGAAGTTCGAGTTCGAATGTGAAGGGATTGAACCTGACTTCGCCGAGGCGCAGCTCCTGGTGCAGTTCCTCGCGCACGTACTTGTCGGCCTGCGAACGGATCAAGCGCGGCACGCCCCAGAACCCGAACGCGGCATACAGGCCGACCAGCAGCACCGCCAGCAGCGGCACGAGGATCACAGGCGCCAACAACGCCTTGCGCGCTGATGCCCAAGCGGACATGGGTCCTCCTGACGCCAGTTCCACGCAGCTTATCGCGGGAGGGCAGCGCTACCGTAACGCCCGCGTTAAGCGGAGCGCCGATCGATCGAGTGCGAGCGTGCTGGTGTGGCGTGGTTCGTGCAGGGAATCGAGTGCCACGCCGCACGGTCGATGGCCGGTTCCGCCACAACGGGCGCGATCACGCCTTGCGCAGGAAGCAGGTCTTCAGCACCAGGCCCTTGATCTTGTCCGAGTTGCCTTCGATGTGCTCGGCGTCGTCCTCGACCAGGCGGATGTTCTTGATCACTGTTCCCTGCTTCAGCGGAATGGACGAGCCTTTCACCTTCAGGTCCTTGATCACGACCACGGTGTCGCCATTGGCGAGCGGGTTGCCATTGCTGTCGCGCACTGCCACCCCGCCCTCCCCGGCGGCATCGGTCGCCATCGGCCACTCGAAGCCGCAGTCGGCGCAGACGAAGTTGCCGCCATCGACGTAGGTGTTTCCGAGGGTGCATTGCGGGCAGGCGGGAGAAGCGGGCATGGAATCTCGATCCGGACGTGCTGGTATGGCAAGCGGCTATTTTACGGCGCCGCGCCGCCGGACCGCTCAATCGTCCGGCGAGCCATACCGCAGCCAGCGCTCGGCTTCGCGGTGGTCGCTGAAGATGCGCACATTGATGCCCATGCCCTGCCCGAAGATTTCGGCGTATTCGATGGCAGGCAGGAACTCCGGCGTCGGCTCGATCACGGCGACGCGATCGAAGTTCCGAGCTTCCTCGTGGAACACCAGGGCCAGGTCCGCAAGCTCGGCCTGGCTCGCGGGGTGGCCCTTCTTGCGGTCGGTCACCAGCATTTTGCGCAGGCCCCGCGCCTTGGCTTCCGCGACGATTTCCCGCCAGTAGGCGATGCGAACCGCCTGGGCGTCGACATCACCGCTGACCTGGACCTGCAGGTGGTCACCGTGCTCGACGAGGTGCAGGGCATAGTGACGGCGTTCTTCAAGCATGGCGGCATGCTCCCGCTTCGCGGCATGCCCCGCCAGTGCCGGCGCATGACCGCAGCCTGTCCACGAAGCCGCGGTCGATCATCTCTCCAGCGCCCGTCGAATCCACGCAACATTGTTCGTCTACACAGTGAGCACCCGGTCTTGACCCGCGCCTGACCCCGGGCGTGCTACTGCATCCATCGCCACCCCAAGGAGGACCGATCATGGCCAGACCACGACGCATCACCCCGTTCCTATGGTTCGACACCCGCGCCGAGGAAGCGGCGAACTACTACGCCTCGATCTTCGACGGCTCCAGCGTCGGCACGATTGCCCGCTACGACAAGGCCGCCGCGCAGGCATCGGGAATGCCGGAAGGCACGGCGATGACCGTGGCATTCGAACTGGACGGCAGCCCGTTCGTCGCGTTGAACGGGGGCCCGCATTTCAAGTTCACCGAAGCGGTGTCATTCGTCGTCAACTGCGAATCGCAGGCCGAGGTCGACCACTACTGGAACCACCTCACGGCCGGCGGCGATCCCGCGGCGCAGCAGTGCGGCTGGCTGAAGGACAAGTTCGGGCTGTCGTGGCAGGTTGTTCCCACCGAGCTGCCGCAGCTGATCCAGCATCCCCGGGCCATGCAGGCCATGTTGCAGATGAAGAAGATCGACGTGGACGCCCTGCGCAGGGCGGCGGCGGCCTAGGCGCGAGCGCGCCGTAGAATGGAGGTCGCTTCCACCCGGGACCTCCATGTCCGCAGCAGGCACGTCCATAGAAGGCACCACCGTCGATGTCCTCATCATCGGTGGCGGTGCCGCCGGCCTGATGTGCGCCATCAGCGCGGGGCAGCTCGGCAAGCGGGTACTCGTGATCGAGCACGCGAACCGCGTCGGCAAGAAGATCCTCATGTCGGGTGGCGGGCGCTGCAACTTCACCAACACCGGTGCTTCCCCCGCGAATTACCTGTCCGCGAACCCGCACTTCTGCAAATCCGCCCTCGCCCGCTACACGCCGGCGCACTTCATCGAACTGGTGGAGCGCCATCGCATCGCCTACCACGAGAAGGAGCTGGGCCAGCTCTTCTGCGACGAGTCGTCCAAGCTGATCGTGAAGATGCTGCTGGACGAATGCGCGGCCGTGGGCGCGCGCGTCGAGACTTCGTGCAGCATCGAACGCGTGGTGCATGGCGACAGCGGGCACTTCCATCTGTACACCTCGCGCGGCGTATTCACCGCCCCCGCCCTGGTGGTCGCCAGCGGCGGCCTGTCCATCCCGAGCATGGGCGCCAGCGGATTCGGCTATGACCTGGCGCGCCAGTTCGGCCACCACGTGTTGCCCATGCGCGCGGGCCTGGTGCCGCTGACGCTGAGCGGCAAGCACCAGGAACGCCTGCAGGACCTCAGCGGCGTCGCTTTCCCGGTGGAAGCGCACTGCAACCGCAAGGCCTTCCACAACTACCTGCTCATCACCCACCGCGGCATCAGTGGTCCGGCAATCCTGCAGATTTCATCGTTCTGGCAACCCGGCGACGACCTGCGCCTGGACCTCCTGCCGGGCCTGGACGCGCTGGAGACGCTGCAACGCCTGCGCCATGAGCGCCCCGCTGCCGAACTCAAGACTGTCCTCGGCGACCTGCTGCCCAAGCGTTTCGCGCAGCGGTTGTGCGAGCACTGGCTGCCCAACCGGCCAATGAAACAATTCAACGAGCCGCAACTGCGCGAAGCCGCCGCGTTGCTCGCATCCTTCCCGCTGGTCGCCAGCGGCACCGAAGGCTATCGCACGGCGGAAGTGACCCTCGGCGGCGTCGACACCGACGGCGTGTCCTCGTCCACGATGATGTCGAAGCAGGTGCCTGGCCTGTATTTCATCGGTGAGGTGGTCGACGTGACCGGCTGGCTGGGTGGCTACAACTTCCAGTGGGCATGGGCGTCCGGGCACGCGGCGGGAGTGGCGGCCTGAGCCCTTGGGCTGGCCGAAGATTCGACTGGCCTCGGCTTCACCGACCGCTGGCCGTCGCCTTCTGGAATTTCAACGTTTCAGTAAGCCGGTCACCACAACAGCCAACACGATGGCTCCTGCGTATATCAAATAACTGACGCGGCCTTGGATAATTCCCAACGCAAGCGAAGCAACGAATGCGAGCGCAGCGACAACTAAGAAGAATTTGGCCATCTCTTTCAACTTCCTGGTGCCGACTGATCGTTTCAGCCGGGCTCAGCAAGCCACATCGGATCATGGCTCGTCCATAGGAAAAGTCTGAAAATTCGGCGCAACTTAAGTTGCGCCATCACGAACACGACATCGTGATGTCGACAAGAAGATTGCCGAGCGCCTGGAGTGAACAGCTGGAGCAGGCGGAGAGCAGCCCGCAGCCTCAGCGCTTTTCCGCCACCGCGCGACGCAGGTTGGTGCGTGCCTGCGCATCGAGGCGCTCGTGGAACCAGTCGCTGAGGAAGATGCGCGGTTTCGCCAGCAGCGCCTTGAGGAAGCGGCGCCGGTTGAGCTTGAACAGCCATGCCGGCACCTGGCCGCGATATTCCGTGGCGATGCTGCGGTCGTAGGCGGCGAACGCGGCCTCGTCGGCCGCGAGGATGGCCATGTCGCAATCGAGGAACAGCGCCGCGTCGCGATCGACATCCTCCGGAGCGAGGGCTCCATGGCGCGCGGTGAGATTGATCAACTCGGCCACGCGTGCGGCATCGATGCCTTGACCGGGCAGCCAGCGCGCGATGTGTTCGCTGGCCAGAACGGCCGAACGTGCCTCGTTGTCCTTGCGTCCGGCTTCGTAGATGGCGTCGTGATACAGCACCGCCAGGCGGACTTCCGCGGGCTGGTTCCAGCCGGGTCCGTTGGCGACGTCGTCGTAATGGCGCAGCACGTGCTCGACATGCGTGAAGTTGTGGTACGCACGCGGCGGCGTGGCATAGGCGGCCTGCAACGCCGCCAGTTGTTCGTCGGGAATCAGTATGTCCTGCATTACGTCCTGCATTACGTCCTGCATTGCCACGGCTTCGTCGGGTCGATGCCGTCAGGATAGTGGAGGTCAGTGGCCGGGGCGCTGGTAGGTGCCGATCAGTTCGGCCTGCCCCACCACATGGCCTTCCATCGCCTTGAGCAGTTGCGCCTTGTCCGGCTGGTGCAGGTCGGGCAGCTCGACGTCGAGGGCATACAGCTTGTGGAAGTAGCGATGCCGGCCCTTGGGCGGGCAAGGCCCGCCATAGCCGGTGCGATCCCAGTCGTTGCGGCCTTCGCGTGTTCCCGCCGGCAGTTGTCCGGATTTCAGGCCTTCCGGCAGTCCCTGCGATGCGAACGGCAGGTTGTAGAGCACCCAATGCACCCAGGTGCGTTGCGGTGCAGCCGGATCGGGTGCGTCGGGGTCATCCACGATCAACGCGAGGCTGCGGGTACCCACGGGCACGTCCGCCCACTGCAGCGCCGGCGAGATGTCCCCGCCGTCGCAGGTATGGCGCGTGGGCATGGCGGCATTGTCGGCAAAGCCGGGTGAGGCCAGTTTCATCGACATGGCGGTCGTCCTCGTTTCGCTGCAGGCCGAAGTCGCGGCGACCAGGGCCAGGGCTATGCCGAGCAAACAGCGGGAGGTTCTGGCTGCAAAGGCGCTTGTTGCGGGCCGGGATCGCATACCGGCGGATTCTAGGCCGGCCGGTCGAAAGGGCGCGCGAAGCCGGGAATTCGTGAAAAATCCGCCCAGCGCGGTTCCTCCGTATCATGGCGCATGACCGAATTCACCGATTTGCCGCTCAATCCCGCCCTGTTCCAGGGCCTGGACGCCCTCGGCCACGTGCAGATGACCCCGATCCAGGCGCAGAGCCTGCCGGCCCTGATCGAGGGCCGCGACCTGATCGCACAGGCTCCGACGGGCAGCGGCAAGACCGCCGCCTTCGGGCTGGCGTTGCTGCATCACCTCGAACCAGCCCAGATCCGTGTGCAGGCGCTGGTGCTGTGCCCCACGCGCGAACTCGCCGACCAGGTCAGCAAGCACATCCGCAAGCTGGCCACGGGCATCCCCAACGTCAAGCTGTCCACGCTGACCGGCGGCCTCGCACTGGCGCCGCAGCTGGCGTCACTCGCCCAGCACGAACCGCACATCGTCGTCGGCACGCCCGGCCGCGTGCAGGAACTGCTGCGCAAGCGCGCGCTCGACCTGCGCGGCGTACGCATGCTGGTACTGGATGAAGCCGACCGCATGCTCGACATGGGCTTCGAGGAGCCCATCCGCGAGATCGTCGGCAAGACGCCGGGCAACCGGCAGACGTTGCTGTTCTCGGCGACGTATCCGGAATCGATCCGCGCCATCGCCGGCAACGTCATGCGCGATCCGCTGGAAGTCACGGTCGAAGGCGCGCAGCAGCAGGCGACGATCGACCAGCGCTTCTTCGATGTCGACCCGGCGCAGAAGCCCGCGGCGCTCGCCGGCCTGCTGATGGAATACAACCCGGAATCGACCGTGGTGTTCTGCAACATGCGCAAGGACACGGAGGAAGTCGTTTCATCCCTCGCCCACCTGGGCTACACCGCGCTGGCGTTGCACGGCGACATGGAACAGCGCGACCGCGACGAAGTGCTGGTCCGCTTCGCCAACCGCAGCTGCAACGTGCTGGTGGCGAGCGACGTCGCCGCGCGCGGGCTCGACATCCACGATCTCGGCGCGGTCATCAACTACGACGTACCCAACGATGCCGACACCTATGTCCACCGCATCGGCCGCACCGGCCGCGCGGGACGCAGCGGTGTCGCGCTGACCCTGTGCACGCCACGCGAACTGCCGCGCTCCACGGCGCTGGCGCAGCAGCTGGGCGTGACGATCCGCTGGGAGCGCCCCACGCTCGCCGCACTGCGTCCCCGTTCCGCGCCCCCCGCCGCGACCGTCACTTTGTGCATCGACGCGGGCCGCACCGACAAGCTGCGACCGGGCGACATCGTCGGCGCCATCACCGGTGACGCTGGCCTGCCGGTCGAGGCCATCGGCAAGATCGACGTCTTCGCCACGCGCAGCTATGTCGCGATCCAGCGCAACCAGGCCGACAAAGCGCTGACGCGGCTGCAGGCCGGCAAGATCAAGGGCCGCAAGTTCCGCGTGCGCAGGATCTAGTTCGCAGCAAGAGCCTCGCGCACGTTCGCGAATACGCGGGCGAGGTCGCGACGCGCCGTTGGCGACAGCGCCATCGCGTCATCCGCGGCAGCTGGCGGCGCAGTGCCGGCAGTCCACGCAAGCGCGACGCGGTTGCTCTGCCGCGGCTCCTCGATCACCAGCACGTTCCCGGGACCGAAGGCGCGTTGTAGCCTGTCGACGTGCATCGCCGGATCCTCGCAGTAGAGATTGATGGCCATGGCGCCACCCTCGACGAGTGACGCGCGGCAGTGGTCGTAGAACGCCTGCGTGGAAAGCGCGCCGGGGATACCGGTTTCGTCGTAGCCATCCACCAGCAGCAGGTCATAGCCGGCTTGGCGTCCGGCCAGGAAATGCGCACCGTCGTCGAGCACCACGCGAAAGCGCGCATCGTCGTCTGGCACATGGAAGCGCCGGCGCAGCGCCAGCACATGCGGATTGTTCTCGACGACTTCGATGCGGGCGTCGTGCAGGTGCCGGTAACAGTACTTGGCCTGCGATCCGCCCCCCAGCCCCACCATGCCGATGCTGCGCGGCCTGGGCACCAGGACGAGGGCGCCGAGCATGGTGCGGGTGTAGTCGATCATCAGGCGGTCGGGGTCACGCGTGACCATCTGGCTTTGCGACACCCCCTGCGCGAACTGCAACTCGATGGTGTCGCCGCGACGACGGATGGACGGCTTGCGCAGATGCGGAGGCACGTCCACGCGCGACGCGCCGAACAATGCCGCCAACCACGCGCGCCAGCCTGTCTGCGTCGATGCCATCGGTGGAGGTCAGCGGATCAGATCAGCGGAGCTGGCTGTCCTTGCTGCCACGACGGTTGTAGCCGCTGAAACCGGCCTGTTCCTGGTCGTGCGCTTCCTGGCAGTCCACGCACAGGCGCACGCCGGGAACAGCCTTGCGGCGTGCTTCGGGAATCTCCACGTCGCACTCCTCGCAGCGCATCAGCCCGGGGCCTTGCGGCAGCTGGCTGCGGACACGTTGGATCGCGTCCTTGATGGTGGCATCGATCTGGTCCTGCACCGCGCCATCGCCTGCCCAGCCAGTCGCCATGGAAGTTCTCCCGAAATCACCGGATTCGTGGCAAGGATAGCGGGTCGGGCTGAATCGTCGCGAACATCGCGTCCTAGTGGCCGCCTGCACCGTACCAGCGCAGCACGTTGGCGGGCAGCCACGGCTCCAGCGCGATATCGAATGCGGTGTAGGCATCCAATACGTCCCGTGCGACCTGTTGTGCCAGGGCAGGGCCCGCGCGAAGGTCCAGTTCATCCACGCCCAGCAGCGCCTCGGACCACGAGTACAGCAGCTCGCAGCGCCTCTCCAACTCGCGCCGCAGCCAGCCACGCGCCGGCGCATGCACGCCGTAACCCTGCGCTGCGATGCGCTGCACTGCCGTCCCGAGATGGGCGCCCGCTCCCCGATACCACTCGCCGTGGCCACCTGCGTCGCGCGTGACCGTCAAAGGAACCGGCGCATTGAACTCCGCCAGCTCGTGCTTCAACGCCAGTTCGAGCGCACGTGCATCGCGCACCCTGTCGGTTTCGACCAGCGCCATGCGGTCAGGGTCGAAGAACTCGAACCAGCGCCGGTGCAGCGATTGCAGGCGTTGCAATGGATCGCGCGAAAAGCCGAGCTTCAGCAGGTCCTCGTACGCACAGGGGAACACGTACAGGAAGCAGCGGCCCCGGCTGAGGGTGCCCAGGGAAGCGGGATCACGAGGGTCTATGGGCATCGCCGGAGCCTAATCGAGGCGCCAGCGGCTGGTTGACCCGGTCATAACATCCGCGGCGATACCTTCCCCCCGCCGGAGAAAACGCGACGGACCGAGGACCGAAGCAGTGGTTTCCGGCACGGAAGGCCCAGCCAGCGAGACCAAACCTCTCGTTCGCCGCTGGGCCTTCTTGTTTCCGACGATCCCACCATGCGCCGTTACACTGGCGCCATCCAGCCACGTGGAGTCCAGAATGCCGGCCGCCCTGCACGTCCAATCCGGCGCGCTGGTCGTCCATCGCCTGCTGGATGTCGCCAACGAAATCGACCTGGCGCGCGCCGAGGCGTTGTGGCTGTCGCATGAAGGGCGCGAAAGCCGACGCACGCGCCTGGCCACCGCCGAGCCGGATGAGCTCACCTTCGGCGTTCCGCCGGCACTGCTGGCAATGCCGCCCGTGGATATCGAGCTGGCGGGCGTACCCACGCGGGCGGAGGTAACGGCGCGGGTCTATGACTTCGGCGCGATCGTCATCGCCCTGCGGATACCGGTGGAGGGACTCGCCTGGGAAGCGTTCAGCCACCAGCTCAACGCGCTCGATCGCACCGCCGCCGCCGACACATCGATCTGGCGCGACGCACTGCGCAGCGTGTTGGATGTCATCGGCCCGGCGCTGCATCGCCCGGCAACGCAGCACCTGGAAGAGGACTACCTGTTCGCCATCGTCCATGCCTTCGCGCAGCCGATGACCGGAACGCAGGTCCGCGAACAGGCGAACCTCGCCACCCTGTTGTCGGGTGAAACACGGCCACTGTCCGCACAGGAAGCCGCGGCAATCAACGAGCAGGCGTATTCCTACTTCGAGGATGACCTGGTCGTCCTCACCTGGGACCGCGCCTTCCTCTACGAACCCAGCCGGGGCTCGGATGTCGTCGACATCATCGAGGTGGCCAATGCCCAGCTGCTGGAGATGCGCTACTACGACGAACTGCTCGATGACGAGCTGGCCACCATGTACGGACTGGTCGGGAGCGCGCGCGGCGGATTGTCGCTGCTCGCCTCGCGCCGTGCCGCCCGGCTGGCCCGGAAGTTGTATGGACTGGTGGCGGAAGTCACCGAGCTCACCGAGCGGGTCGAGAACTCGCTGCAGGTCACCGAGGACGTCTACCTGGCCCGCATCTATGGCGCGGCACTGGAGCTGTTCCGCGTGCCGCGCCTGAGCGCTGCCGTCGATCGCAAGCTGGAGATCATCCGCGGCACCTACACGGCGCTCTACGATGAAGCCTCCAGCCGCCGCGCCGAACTGCTGGAACTGGCCATCGTGCTGCTGATCGTGTTCGAGATCGTGCTTGCCCTCGCCCGCCCCTGAGCGAAAACGACCGCCGGCTGCCGCCAAGAAAGCCCTGCCCGCCGAGCCGCCCGTGAACACTGTTCACGCCGCGCCAGGACTACACTCTCTCCAGGCCATCTTTGCTGCCGACGCGCGCGGAGGGTCGCCATGTACGCCCTGCTCCTTGCGGTTGCGCTGACCCTCCCGGCGCCCGTCGGCGACATGCCCGCCGCGCCCACGACTCCCACGACGGTCCCCGTCCCCGCCGCGCCGGAAGCCGTGATGGCCCTGCCACCGCAGTTGCGCCAGCGCCTGCACGACGAGGTACTGGCCAAGCCCTATGCCCCGCAGGAGCGACTCGATCGCCTGGTGCATTTCATGCTGGACGCGGACGGACTGGGCATCGCCTACCAGGAAGGCGCGACCTATTCGGTCGAGCAGACTTACGCGACACGCGCGGCGAATTGCCTGTCCTTCACCATGCTGTTCGTGGTGCTGGCACGCGAAGCGGGTCTCGACGTGCAACCGCAGGAAATCGCCGAAACGATTTCCTGGCGGCAGGAGGCCGGCATGATCTATCGCAACAACCACGTCAACGCGAGCGTCCGGGCCAATGGACGCAGCTTCACCGTGGATACGGCGGGAGACAAGCTGATCGCGAGGGATCGCCCCGTCCCCATCAACGACCGGCGTCTGCTGGCGCATTACTACAACAACCTGGCAATGCAGCAGCTGGCGCTTGGGACTACGGCCAACGGCCTGGTACTGATGCAGCACGCGCTGGACGCCGATCCTGCCTACGCAGCTTTGTGGAGCAATGCCGGCGTCCTGCGCCTGCATGACGGCGACGTGGCGGGCGCCGAGCGCGCCTACCAGAAAGCGCTGGAACTCAACCCCGAGGAAGACAGTGCGTTGTTCAACATGGTCAGCCTTGCCCATCGCGTTGGCGATGCGCAGCGCGAAGCCGAATTCCGCCGCCGGCTGGCGAAGGTGCAGCAGAAGGACCCGCTGCATCACTTCCTGCAGGCCATGGATTTCGAGCGCAGCGGCGACTATGCGCAGGCGATCGCGCACTACCGGCGCGCGATCCGGCTGCACGCCGGCGAACACCGCTTCTATTCCGCGCTGGCACGGGTCTACCTGAAGGCGGGCAATCCGCGCCGTGCCGGCAAGGCCCTGCTACGGGCGCAGGCACTCAGCGACGGCGCGACGCGCGCCGCTTATCGCGCGCAACTGCAGGAACTGCAAAGGGCGTCGAACTGAATGTGCTCAGCCGCGTTGCCGCGCCATGCGCAGGCTGCGCATCACGCCCGCGATGATCACGCCGGCAAACAGGGGCAGAGGTTCGAAATGGCCTGTCGCGGCGGCGGTAATCGCAGCACACACGGCAGCCAGGACAAGGATGAGGAGGAGATCAAGGCGAGGCACTGGACTTCCGGCTGTTACGGGGGGATGGATCGCAGGAACCGGCCGGCGATCGTTCACCGGCGCAACCCATGTCGGGGGCCCCACTTTCAGCCCAGAGTCTATGTGTGATCGCTATGTGAAGCCTGAATGTCGGCCGCGTTCATCTACATGACGCGGCACGCGATCAACGAATTGTGACCCATTCCCTGTGCTCGCAAACGCGCGCGGAAATATCCGTCCTGTTTTCCGCTTAACCAGGTGGCTTCATGCAGTTGACCATCCAGGCCTTGCCGTAGCGGTCGGTGAGCATGCCGAACCGCTGTGCCCAGAACGTTTCCTGCAGCGGCATCTGTACGCTGCCGCCCTCGACCAGGGCGGCGTAGATGCGTTCCGCCTCGGCCGGCGTATCGACCGCGATGTTGACGCAGCCGCGGTTCGATGCGTGCTGCGGCGGTCCATCGGCGCCCATCAGCACCGCATTGCCGCTCTCGAGTTGCGAGTGCATCACCCGTGCATGGGTGGCCGGCGGCATTTCGTCCGCCATCGGCGACTCGCCGTAAGTCATGCGCATGGTGACCTGGCCATTGAAGACACGGGCATAGAAATCGAATGCCTCGCGGCATTGCCCGTCGAAATCGAGGTAGGGAATGAATTTCATGGCGTCGCTCCCGCGATGATGGATCCGCACATCGTGGATCTGCACATCCTGATCAGGCCGCCCCGAAGTCGGGCTCTTCCAGTTGTCGCACTTCGCAATCCAGCTCCCACTCGTCTCCGTGGATCAGAAGGAAACGCTGCGTCAGCGCGACGGCTTCTGGCATGGACCCGGCATTCAGCAACGCGAACCCACCGACTACCTCCTTGGCTTCCGTGAACGGCCCGTCGACCACGCTAGTCTTGCCGCCCTTGAGCTTCACGATCGCACCCTCGGACGTGGGCCGTAGTCCGGCGGTATCGAGCAGTACGCCCGACCGGGTCATTTCCTCGATCAGGCGCCCCATGTCCGCCATCAGCTGCTCGCTGGGCTGCTGGCCGTTGTTCTCGTTGATCCGGATCATCGAAAGAAAACGCATCGTGGTACTCCTTGCTGTGGTCATTGGCGACGACCGGCCGAAAGCCGGCTCTCGGAAGGACGACGAACGGGGAGCCACCGGATCGACATACCGCCGCGGACTTCCTCAGGACCGGAAGCGGCCGCGCCTATCTCCCGCGCAACGACCGGAACACCCGCAGGATGGCCTCGGCGCTGCGCGCCGCGTCGTCTTCGGTCGTCGCCCAGTTCGACACCGAGATGCGCATGGCCGCCAGGTCGTGCCAGGTCGTGCCGCTGAGCCAGCAGGTGCCTTCGTCCTGCACGCCGGTCACGACGGCGCGGGTCAGGTCATCGTCCTCGCCGAAGCGCACCAGCACCTGGTTCAGCACCACGTCGTTGAGGACGCCCACGCCCTCCTCCGCGGCCAGCAATGCGGCCATCTGCCGCGCCCGCGCGCAGCAGCCCTCGACCAGCGATTCCACCCCGTCGCGGCCGAGCGTGCGCAGGGTCGCGTATACCGGCACCCCGCGCGCCCGGCGCGAGAATTCCGGCACCCAGTCGACGGCATCGCGTTCCAGTCCACCGGTCTGGATCAGGTACGCGGCGACGGAGGTCATCGCGGTGCGATGGTCCTGCGCATTGCGCACGATCGCGACACCGCAGTCGTACGGCACGTTCAACCACTTGTGCGCATCGGTGGCCCAGGAGTCGGCGAGCTCGATGCCATCGGCCAACGCACGCCGCGACTGGCTGGCGCGTGCCCACAGGCCGAACGCGCCGTCGACGTGCAACCAGGCATCGCGAGCCCGGACGATCCCGGCGATCTCGCGCAATGGATCGAAGGCGCCGGTATTCACGTTGCCCGCCTGGGCGCAGACGATCACCGGGCCTTCCAGCGTCGCCAGCTTTTCCCGCAATGCTTCCGGCAACATGCGGCCCTGCGCGTCGGCTTCCACCCGGTGCAGGGCCCGCGTGCCAATGCCGAGATAGCGCAGCGCCACGTCGATGGTGATGTGGGACTCGGCCGACGTCACCACATGGATGCGCGGCGCGCCGTACAACCCGTCGGCTTCCACATCCCAGCCCGCCCTGCGCAGCACGCCGTGGCGCGCGGCCGCAAGGCAGGTGAAGTTCGCCATCTGGCAGCCGGTGACGAAACCGACGCCGGAGTCGCGAGGCAGGTCGAACAGCTCCCGCAGCCACTGCGCGGCAACCTCTTCCGCCGCCGCGGCCAGCGGTGAAATGACATGGATGCCCGCGTTCTGGTCCCAGGTCGACACCAGCCAGTCCGCCGCCAGCGCGACCGGATAGGCGCCACCGATCACGAAGCCGAAGTAACGCGGCGACGCGCACGCGGATGTTCCCTGCGCCGCCTGCGATGCAAGCAGGTCGAGTACCACGCGTCCGTCCTCGCCTTGTCGCGGCAGCGGGGCACGCAAGGCCGCCATCATTTCGTCGCGGCCATGGCGCGCACCGACGTGCCGATGCGGCAGGTCCTGCAGATAGTCGGACGCAAGCGCATGGGCCTTGTCGAGGCACTGCGCGAACTCAGTGGTGTCGAAGCGGGCCATGTCGTGCTCCGTGCAAGCCAAGAAGGATCGCCTGGCGTGCGCGCCGCGGATCGGCACGCCTGGCATTCGGTGCTGCGACGATCATCGAACCAGCGCGGGAAGGCTAGCCGTGCGCGCGGAGCGTGCGGTCGAACAGCGCCATCGTGCGGCGCCACGCCTCTTTGGCCGCAGCCTCGTCGTAACGCGGCGTGGTGTCGTTGTTGAAGCCGTGCTGCGTATCGGCGGGCTGGTACAGCGTGTACTTCACCCCCGCCGCCTTCAGCGCGGCTTCGTACGCCGGCCAGGCCGTGTTGATGCGCTCGTCGTTCGCGGCCAGCACCACCAGCATTTCGGCCTTGATTTTGGGCACATCCTCCAGCGCGGGCGGGCTGCCGTAGAACGGCGCCGCGGCGGCGAGGTGGGGCAGCCGCGTCGCGAGGAAGTTGACCATGCCGCCGCCGTAGCAGAAGCCGACCGCGCCCATGCGTCCGCTGCCGCCTTCCACGTGCGCCAGCAGGTCGGCGGCCGCAAGGAAGTCCTCGCGGGTCTTGGCCTGGTCGAGCTTGGCGAACTCGGCGCGGGCCTTGTCCTCGTCGCCCGGATAGCCGCCCAGCGGAAACAGCGCGTCCGGCGCGAAGGCGATGAAGCCGTCCAGCGCCAGCCGGCGCGCGATGTCCTCAATGTGCGGATTGAGCCCGCGGTTCTCGTGCACCACCAGCACCTGCGGCAGCGGTCCCTTCGCATTCGTCGGCTTCACCAGGTAGCCGCGGGCCTTGCCATAGCCCTTGGGCGAGGGAAACTCGACGAACTTCGCGGACAGCCGCTTGTCATCCGGCTTCACCTGCTGCGCCGACGCGAACTGCGGACTCAAGGCCGCCAGCAGTCCTGCCGCCGTCGTGGCGCCGACGGCAAAGCGCGCCGCACCGGTGAGGAAACCGCGCCGGTCGATGATGCCGTGCACGTACTGGTCGAACAGTTGCAGCACTTCCGGATCGAAGTCGCTGGCCCGCTGGCGTGGAGGTGTCGGCATGAGGTGCTCCGGTGGTAGACGGTGATCCGCGAAAAGCTACCCGGTGGGATGTTAGTGCGATGCGCATTGCCGCTGCGACCAGAGGACGCCATTGATTCGTTGCGGTCGCGCCGGGCCGCATCATGCCGGGAGGATGAAGCGACATCCAATCCGCGGTCCAGCCCTTTCGACCCAGGCCCGTCGACCAGGACCGTTTGACGCAGCGCCAACCCGTGGTCTGTTTTCATCGCGTCCGTGCACCCGCGCACGCCGGCTGGAGTCCCCATGAAAAAGTTCCTTGCCATCTATACCGGCTCGGCCGCGTCCATGGACACATGGAAATCGATGGACGCAGGCCAGCGCGCCGCGAAAGAGCGTGCCGGGATGGAAGCCTGGAAAAAGTGGGCAACCGACAACGGATCGTCCATCGTCGACCCGGGAGCGCCGCTGGGAAAAACCAGGCGGGCAGCGCCCGGCGGCATTTCCGAAACCCGCAACAACATGACGGCCTACACGGTCGTGCAGGCCGAATCGCACGAAGCGGCGGCACGACTGTTCGAGAACCATCCGCACTTCACGATCTTTCCCGGCGACGGCATCGAGATCATGGAATGCCTGCCGTTGCCGGAGATGTGAGGTTCACGACTCGGGAAACCCGGCCCGTCGCAGTGCCCCGGCGAGGTGGTCGATGTCGGACTGGCGCTTGAACGGAAGCTTCGCGAAGTAGCGTTGGATCGAGAAATCGGGTTGCGCGGCCATGCAATCGGCGACATCGCGTCGCGCCGCCTGCATGTCCCCGAGCAGTGCATTGTTCGCGGCCCTCGGGGCCATATGCCGGTAATGGCGGTCGGCCACATGGTTGAACATTTCAGCTGCTTCCCGGTAGCGGTGCGTCAGCAGCAGGGCCATGCCGTATTCGCGCCAGTACCACGGGGGGTCGAAGTACGGATCGATCTGCCGCGCCCGCTCGAACCAGGCGAGCGCCTGTCCTGCCTCGCCGAGGTAGTTGAGCATCATCCCCATGTCGGCGACATTCCACTGGTTGCTCGGATTGAGCTCTACCGCGCGCCGGATGTGCTGCGCGCACAGGTCGAAGTCGCCGCGCAGCTGGCAGACCTGGGCCAGGATCGAATGGCAGGTGCTCTCGTCAGGATCGAGCTCGACTCCGCGCATTGCCAGGGCCAGGGCTTCGTCCAGTGCGGCGTCTTCGCCGACCGGATCGTCGTACCACTGCCCATAGCGCATGGCCGCGAGCAGTGCGTGCGCAAAACCATAGTCCGGATCGAGCGCGATCGCCTGTTCGAACAGCCTGGTCGCGTTCGCGCGTCCCTCCGGCTCGGCCCACGGCAGCGCATTGCCGCGCAGCACGCATTCGTACGCGGCGAGGCTCGAAGGCGGCTTGCGGCGGGCGCGTTCCGCGTCGCGCGCCTGTACGCGCCCCACCAGCGTCGCGACGATGGTGCCGACGACTTCGTCCTGGACGTCGAAGATCTCCGACAGGGTGCGATCGAACTTCTCCGCCCAGATGTGGTTGCCGGACTCGGCATCGATCAGCTGCGCGGTGATGCGCACGCGCTCGCCCATGCGCCGCACGCTGCCTTCGACGATGAAGCGGACATCGAGCTCGCGCGCCACTTGCTGCACGTCGACGGCCACGCCGCGATGGCGGAACGACGCCGCGCGCGAGCGCACCGCCAGCATGTGCCAACGCGACAGCTCGGTGATGATGTCCTCGGCGAGGCCGTCGCTGAGGAACGCCTGCCCGGGATCGTCGCTCAGGTTGGCAAACGGCAGTACCGCGACCGGTACGGCGGCCACGCCCTTGGTCGCGCGCGAGAGGCTCGCGACCGGCGCGACTGCAACGTTGGCAACCGGCCCGGTGCGCCTGGCCGCATCGTCGACACGGGTGACCGGAGCGATGAAGCGATAGCCCAGCGCATGCACGGTCTGCACGTAACGCGGGTGTTCGCTGTCGTCGCCGAGCGCACGCCGCACCAGTGCAATCGAGCGGTTCAGCACGCCGGGCGTGACATGGCGATGGCCCCACACCGCATCGAGCAGGGCGTCGTGACTGAGCAGTTCGCCTCCGTGCTCGAGCAGTTCGGTGAGTACGCAGAAGGCCTTGGGCTCGAGCGCGACCGGTTGCCCGTCGCGGTACAGCTCGTGCCGTACGGTACTCAGGCGGAAGCGGTCGAAGTCATAGCTCTGCGAACCATTCACCGGCGAAGCATCCAGGTTCCGTGTTCAGTATTGCCAGCCAACGCGTCGTGCGCGCGCATGGCCATTGCCAGCGTAGCCAGTGACTTGTAAGGGGATGTCGGTCGCCCCGCTTCCCCCTCTCGGGTGGCCGCCTGCCAAAGCCCTCTGCCGGACAAACAGTTATGCGAGCGTTAACGCCGGTGGCAGTTGCTGCTCCGGCACACCGGCAGGCCGCGCACGCCGTTGCCAGCAGGCCGGATCGGGCGCGTGCTTCGCTAATTGCCTCCGCGTGCCTACACTGGTGCATCGCCCCCAAGGAGCCGCCCCCATGGCCAAGCCCAATTATTCGTTCGAAAAGCGCCAGCGCGAAATCGCCAAGAAGAAGAAGCAGGACGAGAAGCAGGCGAAGAAGCAGGCGGCCAAGGACGCTGCGACTCCTTCCGAGTCCGACGCGCGTCCGGAAACCCCCACTGCCCGCGGGTGACCCAAGCCGCACAAGTCTGGGTGGATGCCGACGCCTGCCCGGGCGTGATCAAGGACATCCTTTTCCGCGCGGCCGAACGCGCCGGGGTACACGTCACCCTCGTCGCCAACCAGTGGTTGCGCACCCCACCCTCGCGCTTCATCCGCGCCCTGCAAGTGCCGGGCGGCCTCGATGTCGCGGACAGCGCCATCGTCGAACGCGTGCGATCCGGGGACCTCGTGGTCACCCAGGACATCCCCCTGGCGGCCCTGGTGGTGGACAAGGGCGCGATCGCCATCAACCCACGGGGCGAGCGCTACACGCCCGACAACATGGCTGAACGCCTCTCGATGCGCAATTTCATGGAAGAACTGCGCGGCAGCGGCGTCCAGACCGGCGGCCCGGCCGCTTTCCACGCCCGCGACCGCCAGGCTTTCGCCAACCAGCTGGATACGTGGCTGGCCCAGCGATCGCGCAGTTAGGTTTCACAAACCCCCGGCTGCAGTCGTGTAGGCTTGGACGGCAAGCCGCTCCATTCGCTGCGTCCCGTCCGACCCAGGTCGACCGCTTCGCTCCCCCCTCACGCGTCATCACCCTCCTGCAGGGTGACGCCCCAATGGGAGCGCCATTGCCAGGTTATTCCACCCGCAAGCTCACACTGACCATAGGCGGCCATGATTGGCGCCTGCGCGTACTCAGCGATCTGCAGCAGTTCGGCGATCCCGACGGACATGGCGAACGAATGGGTATTTCCGGCGCGCAATGGAGCCTGTTCGGGCAGGTATGGCCGGCCGGATTGCTGCTGGCCCAGGCGATGCACCGTTTTGAACTCGATGGCGAACGCATCCTGGAACTGGGGTGCGGCATCGGCCTGGCCAGCCTGGTCCTGCAAAGGCGTGGTGCCGACATCGTCGCCAGCGACATCCATCCGCTGGCCGAGCCCTTTCTCGCCTACAACGCAGCGTTGAACGAGTTGCCGGCGGTGCACTACCGGCAGATGAGCTGGGATACGCCGCTGCCAACGCTCGGTCTGTTCGACGTCATCATCGCCAGCGACGTGCTCTACGAGCAGGGACATGCGGCGCTGATCACGGACGTGATTGCCCGCCATGCGCATCCAGACGCCCAGGTGCTCGTGACCGACCCGGGGCGTGGCAACAGCGCCCGTTTCACCCGGCTGATGCAGGAACAGGCGTATTCGCTGGACGAGTCGCGTTGCCCCATGTCCGACGACGACCCGCCGCCGCATCGTGGTCGCCTGCTGCACTATCGCCGCGGGACCGCACGGGCAGCGCTGGCATGACTGTCGCAGCACTGCTGCCGCAAGCCGCATCGGCCCATGTCGCCAAGGCCGAATGTTCCAGTTGCGATGCCGTCTGTTGTCGCCTGACCGTCGTATTGCAGCCGGAGGACCGGGTGGCCGGACACCTCACCACGCATACCGAGGCCGGCCTGCACGTGATGGCGCGCGATGAGGAGGGCTGGTGCGTCGCCCTCGACAGCAAGCGCATGTGTTGTTCGATCTATGAAAGCCGCCCCGCCATCTGCCGCAGGTTCCGCATGGGCGGCCCCTATTGCCTCGATATCCGCGCCGACTACGCCGATCGGCGCGCGCGCGGCATTCCACTCGTTCTTTACTAACGGAGACTCCGATGGCTCGCACACCCCCCCCTGCTGACAGGACCTTCCGGAAAAAGGAACCGGATTCCAGGATGCTCACCAGCGAGCGCATCGCCGACGACCTCCAGGCGTTCGAGAAATCCGGCGGCGCCATCGAAGTGCTCGGCATCACCCAGGTGCTCAAGAAACTGGGCGGGACCGAAGCCGTTTCCGACGCCCCCACTGCCGCGCCAGTACGCCCCGGCGCCGGCAGTCGCAAGTCGCGATAGCGACCGGCAGCAACCACACGCACCGCCTGCATCAGGAAAAAACCGCCCGCATGAAGCACCAGATCGCGATATTCAGATTCACCCTTGGCCATGGCCAGAGCATCGGCCCTACCCAGCTGCAGGCCCTGTGGGCAAGCGCCTGCCAGACACCCCACGTCAGCGTGGGGCGCACGCACGGCGCGCGGGGAAGCGACAAGCCGACCTATTCCCTGTACGCCTCGCAGCAGCTGGAAGACCTCCCATACGTCGAACAGCGCCTTCGCCAGTTGCTCGACCAGTGCAAGCTGCGCGCATCGTTGATCTCATTGCACACGCGGTGAGCGCAGGCGGCCGCCCCCCCTCCGGGAACCGCGGCCCTGCCCCGTTCACGCCTTCCAGATCGGTGCAATCCGGACGCATGTCCGCCCCTGAACCTGAACCGAGCAGCACGCAACATTTGCTTTATCCCGCTCAGACCACTACCGTGCCCGGGCTGAGTTCGCCAAGGGTCACCCTGAATCGTGGCCCGATGCTGTAGATCCTGGTTCCACTACATCGTTGCACCCCGCTTCTCCTTGCAACCAGCTTTCCGCCGCACCAGCGGCATTCCATCCGTTCCAAGGAGTTACAACGATGTCCAACCGTGAAACCGGTACTGTCAAGTGGTTCAACGATGCCAAGGGCTTTGGCTTCATCAGCCGTGAAAACGGCGAAGATGTGTTCGTGCATTTCCGCGCGATCCAGTCCCAGGGCTTCAAGAGCCTGCAGGAAGGCCAGAAGGTCTCCTTCGTAGTTGCCAAGGGCCAGAAGGGCCTGCAGGCCGACGAAGTCCAGGCACTCTGAGTACCTGCAACGCCTCCGGGCGTTGAATTAAGAATAGAAAGCCCGGCTAACGCCGGGCTTTCTTTTTGCGTGCCGGTTTTGCGCGCGTAGCGGCCGGTCAACTGCCGGTGGGCACGATGCTCGCGGTCTCGACCATCAGCACGACGGTCTTCTCCGGCGCACGCGGGCGATGGCGCAGGCCCTTGGTGACGACGAAACCCTGCCCCGGCCCGAGTTCCACCGTGCGGCCCTCGAGATCGATCAGGAAACGCCCGCTCACCACGAAGAAGAACTCGTCTTCGGTCTCATGGTGGTGCCAGTGGTATTCACCGTGCAGCACGCCCAGCCGCACCACGGACTCGTTCACCGCACATAGCGTCTGGTTGTACCAGGGATGGGTATTGGCCTTTACCAGGGCCGGGACATCAATCACCTCCCCGGCCGGATACAGGATGTTGAGGCGGGTGTCGTAGGGGGATGCGTCGTCAGCGTCGGTCATGACATCACTCGCACGGGAAAATGACGACATTACGCCGGGAAGCCCGTGGCGTTAATTCTTCGCCGCGCCGACTTCCGTTTTTGTCACCGACGCAATGCGATCCCTCTGCCGGGACCAGGCGGTTTTCGCGAATCGCCGCAGTACTTCGCGGTCGGACGGGGCGAATGGCGAGTCGCTGTCGCAATGCTCGAGCAGCAAGCGCAGGTCCTGCATTACCCCCAGTTGCTCGGCGAGGCTCTTGTCGAACAGCGACGCCGGCAACTCCAGTCCCGCCCCGACGCAGGCGCGTTGCTGCTGCGAAAGTCGGCGCATGCGGCGCCGCCAGCGATGCCAGTCCTCCATGCCTCCGTCATCGCGGACCTTTCCACGGGCCGAATCGATGCGCTGCGAGGATCGCGCCAGGGCCTCTGCCAGCTGCGCGGGTGAGATCCCGTCCCAGGGCAACCCTGCCAGCGCCGCACACAGCGTCGCCAGCAACGCACGGGCCCGCGCGAGTTCCTCAGCCAGCTCCGGTCGCCGCGCCATGGCGGCCCGATCGGCCTTGCCCTTGCGAAGCGCGCGCCGCAGCAGACGCAGCGTGGGCTCGTCGCGTGCCTTGCCGGCGAGCCGGCCCAGGACTTCCACCAGGGCCTGCGCATCGCGCAGCTCCGACAGGCCGCGATTGACCCGACGCAATTCGCGTTCAAGCAGGACTGCGCCAGGCCCCAGCACCGGATCGCCCAACGCCAACGCCGCGCGTGCGCGCCGCATGCCCTTGCGCGCGCGATGGACGCCAGCGTGCAAGTGGTGACCTGCACGCGCATCGAGCCCGGCAGCGGCGGCCTCGAGCTCGGCGCTCACGTAACCGCGCAGGGCGCTGCCCAGATCCGCTGCTGGCATGGGGGACGTGGCTTCCGGCCCTCGAGATCGAACATGCATGGCTGGCCCGCCCGGCATCACAGGGTCCGCAGGAAAGCACGCGTGCGCCGCAGGGCCTCGACGGACTCGGGATGCGACAGGTCGAACTGGTATTCGTGCGGCAGCGGCGGCGCCAGGTCGGCCGGGTAGAACAGCGTTTCCGTGCGCACGCCGTTGCGCTCCAGCGCCTCGGCCAGCGCCAGCGATTGCGGTGCCAACGGATCGCCGTTGCCGACGCTCACGAACGTGGGAGGAAACAGGGCGGTGACGTGCGGTACCACGGAGAATTCCTCCATCGTCGCCAGCGGGGGCTTCTGCGCACCGAAGTACGACCACATGACCGTGCGCAGGAACCAGGACGACGATGACTTGCGCGCCATCAGCCGCGCATCGTGCGGGCCACAGAACAATACGGCGCCACGCAACTGCGCGCGCGTGATCGCGGGGGGCACACCCATTGCCTGTGAGTAGTCCGGCGACGACACCAGCGCCGCCAGCTGCCCGGCGAGCTGGGCGCCCGCGGAATCCCCACCCAGCACGAAGTGGTCCGGGTCGAGCCCGAGGCGCCTGGCGTTGGTGACCAGGAACGCCAGCGCGCGGTTGAGCTGAAGCACGGGCGTTGGATAGTGCGCCTCCGGTGCCAACGAATAATCCACGGCGACGACCGCGTAGCCATCGCCGGCGAGGATGCGTGCGTAGTTGGCGACCTCCTCGCGGCTGCCCGCCACGAAGCCCCCGCCATGGATCCAGACGATCACCGGCAACTGCCGGTCTTTGGAGGCGGCCGGACGATGGATGTCGAGGAGCGCGTCGGGGTCGCCCGGGTCGTACTGGAGCGCCGCCTGGGTATGGATTCCCGCCGGCACCGATGACTGCAGCTCCTGGTTGGTGGCGGCACCATCGCGCTCGAATAGCCAGCGGATCGCCAGGGCCGACGGCCACGGACTGACGACGCCCGCGAGCATGAGCGCAAGCACGACGGCCGCGAGCGCGCCGATCGCCGTCGACAGGCCTCGGAGCAGGCGACGCCCAAGCGATTGCGACCCGACCATGATGGCCTCGAGGCGGTTGGAGCAGTGATGCTACGCCGAGGCAAGGGCGCGAGGGAGTAGCCTATCCAGGCAGCGGCACTCGCGCCGGGCAGCACCCGCGAGCCACCTGCCCCGGATTTCAGCACCACAGGGCACCCAGTGATCAACAACGACGTATTGCGCAGCATCCGCTACATGCTCGACCTCAGCGACACCAGGGTCGTGGAGATCATCAAACTGGCGGACGCCGGCTTCCCCATCGCGAAGGAGGACGTGCAGGCCTTCCTGAAGAAGGACGACGACGAGGCCTACGTCGAGTGCAGCGACCGGATCCTTGCCCATTTCCTCGATGGACTGGTCTTCTACTGCCGCGGCAAGGACGAGAGCCTGCCGCCACGACCGGTGGAAAAACGTGTCACCAACAACGTGGTGCTGAAGAAGCTCCGTGTCGCCTTCGAGCTCAAGGACGTCGACATGCACCAGGCTTTCGCGGATGCCGGCTTCCCGGTTTCCAAGCCGGAACTGACTGCCCTCTTCCGCCAACCCGACCACAAGAATTTCCGCCTGTGCGGCGACCAGATGCTGCGCAATTTCCTCAAGGGATTGACGCTGCGCGCGCGGGGTGCGGGTCGCACGTGACGACCCGGGTCGCCCCCGATACCGCACGGGAACTGCGCACGTGGCTGCGCTCGCACCGGTCGGTGTTCGTGCTGACAGGTGCCGGCGTCAGCACCAACTCCGGCATTCCCGACTACCGCGGGGCCGACGGACACTGGAAGCGCAGCGCGCCGATCACCTACCAGGCCTTCGTACAGGATCCGGCGATGCGGGCGCGCTATTGGGCGCGCAGCTTCGTGGGCTGGCCCGTGGTCGCACGGGCCCGGCCCAACCGCGCACATGCCGCGCTGGCCACGCTCGAAGCGCAGGGCAAGATCACCGCGCTGGTCACGCAGAACGTCGACGGCCTGCACGCGCGCGCCGGCCAGCAGGCGGTGATCGACCTGCACGGCCGCATCGACCAGGTCATCTGCCTCGAATGTGCGACGCGCCTGCCGCGGGCCTCGGTGCAGGCATTGCTCGCGGACGCACATCCCGACTGGACCGCGATTACCGCCAGCGCCGCCAGCGCCGCCAGCGCAGCACCCGATGGCGACGCCGACCTGGAACACCTCGATTTCAGCCGATTCCAGCCCCCGCCCTGCCCGAACTGCGGCGGCCTGTTGAAACCGGACGTCGTGTTCTTCGGCGAGAACGTGCCACGTGCCCGCGTGGCGGCCGCCGCCGACGCGTTGCAGCAGGCCGACGCCATGCTGGTCGTCGGCTCATCGCTCATGGTGTATTCGGGCTACCGCTTCGCACGCCTGGCCCATGAAGCCGGCCTGCCACTGGCCATCCTTACCCGCGGCGTCACCCGCGCGGACGACCTGGCCTCGCTCAAGCTCCACGCGGACTGCGAAGCCACGCTTGCAGGCGCGGTCGACGCCTGCATGGCCTAGCCTCCGACGCGACGCACGGCGCATCACCGTTAACCCCGCGTGCCTTATCGTATGTGGCACCTACCAGGAGCGACCAACATGAAACACCTGCTCAAGCTTGCCGCCATCGGCACCATCGCGTTCGCGGCACCGGCGCTGGCCGCATTGAAGCCCGGCACCAAGGCTCCCGATTTCAACGCACCGGCCTACCTGGCCGGCAAGCCGTTCACTTTCAAGCTCGCCGACGCGCTGAAGAAGGGTCCGGTCGTGGTGTATTTCTTCCCCGCCGCGCATACCCCCGGCTGCAACATCGAGGCGCACCTGTTCTCGCAGGCCATCGACCAGTTCAAGGCCGAAGGTGCCACGGTCATCGGCGTCACCGCCGGCAACGTGGACCAGCTCGCCGATTTTTCCAGGGAAACCGAACACTGTGGCGGCAAGTTCCCGGTAGCCGCCGACCCTGAGGCGAAGATCGCCAAGCAGTACGATGCGATCCTTTCGCAGAAACCCGAGTGGTCCAACCGGACCTCGTACGTGATCACGAAGTCGGGATCGATCGCTTCCGCGTATTCGGAGCTCAATCCCAACAAGCACGTGCAGGAAACGCTCGACGCGGTGAAGGCGCTAAAGAAATAAGCGGTCCGCGTCGCGTTACCCGATACGAATGGGCAGGTTCACCACATGAACCTGCCCTGTTTTTTGATCACTTGAACATCAGTTCCCGCACCATCATGTCGCCCATGATGTTGCGCATCACCGTGCGCTTGCCCGAGGCTTCGTCGGCCTGCTTGAAGTTCATCTTCGTGACCTTCTCCGAAATCGGGTCCATCTTCGCGTCGAGGCCATCGAACGTAGCCATGTTCGGATAGGTCACCACCAGATACAGATCGGGCTCGTTCGGGTTGTGCGCTTGCGCGCCATAGACGTGGTACTCGGTCACCAGGCCCGCCTTCTTCGACTCGTCCATCACGCGGCGCCAGTTGTCGTTGAGATACGCCATGTAGTTCTCGAATTGCCCGTCGACGATCTTGACCGAAGTGACGATCGTGACGGGTCCGTCCTTGTATGGCCGCTCCTGTGCCAGTGCCGGCACGGCGAACAGCACCAGCAACATGCACACCATCAACCCATACAGACGCTTCATGACGCAGCTCCTCGGCAGGATTGCCGCGCGGCCATCCGCGCAGCGTGACCGGAGCGGAATTCATCCGATCGCAGCGGGAAGAACGCCGGTGCCCCCGGCGCACGGACACCGATTCAGGCATACCTACCCGTTCAGGGGGCCTCCAAGTCGTCGAAACGATTTCCGCCGGATGCGGACCTGGCCGGCGCCGCCACGGCAACGTGGAATGCCAACCAGAGGAAAGGGACTGATCCACGAAACGCGTTTCTCATCCTGCTCTAACGCCAAGGATTCCATCCTCAAGGGTCAGCCACCAACGGAGCCTTGTCATGGCCGTCAAGCCAATCCCTTCCGGCTACCACAGCATCACGCCATCCGCCGTCGTGGATGATGCGAAGAAAGCGATGGAGTTCTACACAAAGGCATTCGACGCCAAGGAAACCTATCGTCTTCCCATGGGCGACAAGATCGGCCACGCGGAAATGCAGATCGGCGATTCCCGTTTCATGCTCTCGGATGAATTCAAGGAGTGGGATGCCCTCAGCCCGAAGTCGAGGGGCGGCTCCACCGGCGGATTCATGATCTATGTGGCCGACGTGGACGCCGCGATCGACCGGGCCGTAAAGGCAGGGGCCAAGCTTGTACAGCCCGCCGAGGACCAGTTCTGGGGCGACCGCATGGGCACCGTGCTCGATCCGTTTGGCCACAAGTGGATGCTGGGCACCCACAAGGAAGACGTCAGCGCCGAGGAAATGAAGCGTCGCGGCGAGGAATGGGTCAAGAACATGCAGGAAAAGACCAAGCACTGAGTCGTTGACCGGCTGCCAATTGGCCCGGCTGCAGCCCGCCCGGTTGCATCGTGCAGCCGGGCACTTCCTGCAAAAGGATGTATTTCCTCGACGTAGCCGCCGAGCGCGGCATGCAGGAGAACCCGTGCCGTCATCGGACACAGTCCCAGCAGGATTAGCTCCAGCAGGATCCGCCGTGGACGCATCCACCAGCGACGCACGCTTCAGCGGCTCCATCGCCGAGCTCTACGAACGGCTGCTGGTGCCGATGACCTTCCAGCCCTTCGCGGATGACCTGGTTGCCAGAATCGCCGCACTGCCGGGTACACGCGTGCTCGAGCTCGCTGCAGGCACCGGTGTGGTGACACGCGGACTGGCTTCGCATCTGCCGGCGGACGTCTCGATCGTCGCTACCGATCTCAACGCACCCATGCTCGAGCTCGCGGCCCGGATGGGCACCGCGCGCCCCGTGACCTGGCAGCAGGCCGATGCGATGCAACTTCCGTTCGAAGACAGCAGCGTCGATACCGTCGCCTGCCAGTTCGGCGTGATGTTCTTTCCCGACAAGGCCAAAGCCTTCGCCGAAGCGCGCCGGGTCCTGCGTCCGGGTGGCACGCTGATCTTCAACACCTGGGATCGCCTGGAGGCGAACACGTTCCCGGACATCGTGACGCGCACGCTGGCAATGGTGTTCCCCGACGACCCGCCCAGGTTCCTGGCGCGGGTTCCGCACGGATACCCCGACCCGGATGTCATCGCGTGCGACCTGGCGGCCGCGGGTTTCAAGTCGCCGCCGCGCATCGCCACCGTCGCCGCGCGCAGCCGGGCGGACACACCGCGGCTGGCCGCCATCGCGTTTTGCATGGGCACGCCGTTGCGCAACGAGATTGAGATGCGCGGTGACGGACAACTGGAGGCCGCGGTCGACGCGAGCGCGGAGGCACTCGCCATGGACACCAACGAGGGCGCCATCGAGGGCGACCTGCAGGCCCACGTGGTGGCGGTCTCGCGCTGACCCCTACGCGAGCAGGTGCCGGATCGCCGGCAGGTATTTCTCGGCGGAACCGGTGTTCACGACGACCACCCGCTCGTTCCGCCGCAGCAATCCACGATCCAGCAGTTGCGGCAGTGCCGCCAGGCAGGCGGCACCCTCGGGACTGATCCACCAGCGGGTGTGTTGCCATACACGCGACAGCTCCGCCGCGATATCGGCTTCCTCCACCGAAACACAGGCACCACCGCTCGCACGCACGATCTGCAGGACACGGAAATGGCCAACGCCTGCCGGGACGTTGAGTCCGAACGCGATCGTGCCGGGACCGGTCTGCGCACTCGTATCGGCAAGACCCGCATCGAAGGCCCGCACCAGCGGCGCCATCGCGGCGCTCTGCACGCAGAGCATGCGCGGGCGCCGCGAGCCGATCAGGCCGAGCGCCTCCAGCTCGTCCCATGCCTTCCACATGCCCAGCACGCCGGTGCCACCGCCCGTGGGATAGACCACTGCGTCCGGCAGCGACCAGAGCGTGTCGCCGGGCGCGGGCTCGGCCAGCTCCAGGCCCAGCGACTTCTTGCCCTCGATGCGCCAGCCTGGCTCCTGGAACGTGGCAACGGAGAACCAACCCTGCGGCAGGTACTTGTCCTTGATGAGCGCACCCGCTTCACGAATGGTCGGGCCGGCGAGTTCGAGCACGATCCGGCCCGGATGCAGGTGAGCCGCTGCGGCGACATTGCCCAGGATCGGTACGGCTGTGTCCGGCGGCATCGCCACCACGGCGGAAAGACCACCCGCGAGTGCGTAGCGCACCAGCGAATCGCCCGCATTGCCCTGCGTCGGCACGGCCAGCCGCGACAGGCCGAGCCGGCGCGCCTGCGCCACCACCATGGCCATGCCGCGGTCCTTGAAACTCTGGGTCGGATTCGCGCCATGCCCGGGATGCGCCCGCCCCTCCTCTTTCACCTTCAGCGCCAAACCGGCAGCCATCGCGACGGGATGGTCGATGTAGTCGAGGAGCGGCGTGCACCCCTCGCCCAGCGCCACGATGTGCGCGGCATCGACAGGATCCGTGGCGTCGAGGGCCATCAGTGCGCCGAAGCGCCACATGTCACGGCGCGCCGGGTGATACCAGGCGGCATCGGGATGCGCATGGGCGAGCCGCGCAAGGTCGAGCACCATCTCGACCGGGCGGCCATCGACGGGGTCGAGGTTCATGGGCACGTCGGCCGGATACATCTGCCCGGATGACACGCCACGAAGGCCGCAGACAAATCCCATTCTCTTCCCCTCGATCCCGGCCATTCCAGCGGGCGGCTGTCGATCATGGCATGCCCGCGAGGGGCATGACTTTCGACATAGACAAAAAGGTCTAGACAAATAGTTCTACATGTCCCAGGATGGCGCCAGACCTGGAAACGGCAGTGACCCGATGCCCCGCAAGTCCGTCAAGACACCCAAGCCCACCGCCGCCGAACTCGACCTGCTGCGGGTGATCTGGCGCCTGGGTCCTTCCACGGTGAAGGACGCGCATCAGGCGCAACTCAAGGAACGTCCGGACCTGGCCTATGCCAATGTCCTGCGGCTGATGCAGGTGATGCATGCCAAGGGTCTCCTGCTGCGGGACGAAAGCCAGCGCTCGCACGTCTACCGCACGGCGCATGCACAGGACGCCCTGCGCACCAACCTGCTCAAGGATCTGATCCAGAAGGCCTTCGCCGGCTCGGGCAAGGAGCTCGTGCTCGCGGCACTGAGCGATCACGTCACCGCCCGGGAGCGCGAAGAAATCAAGCAGCTCCTGAAGGCGAATGCGGCCGGGGAGAACACCGATGACTGAGTGGCAGACACTGCTGGTACCCGCGCTCGGCCATGCGTTGCTGCACTTCCTGTGGCAAGGCGCGCTGATCGGATTGACCGCCGCGATCGTGTTGCAACTGCTGCGCGATGCTCGCCCGCAGCTGCGCTACGCCGTCGCCTGCCTGGCCCTGCTCGCCTGCGCGCTGGTGCCGATGCTCGGCGTACTGCTCGAACTGCGCGCGGCTTCGCCGATGACAGCCCCTGGCATGGTTGCCATCGCGGCAACGTCCGTGACGATGGCGACGCAACAGGTGTTCACCGCCCACGCCTGGCCCGCGGATTTCGATCTTGCATTGCCATGGATCGTCGCCGCATGGGCAGCGGGGGCCGGCTCGCTGTCGCTGCGCATGACGCTCGGCGTGATCTGGATCCAGCGCCTGCGCAACACACCGCAGGGCGAGATGCATGCCGCATGGCAGGCACGCCTGGACGCCCTCGCCTCGCGCTTCGGTCTCAAGGGCGTCGCCCTGCGCGTGGTCGATGCACTCGACTCGCCGGCTTCCGCGGGCTGGTGGCGGCCGGTGGTCCTCTTGCCTGCCGCCCTGCTCACGCGCATGCCGGTCGACCTGATCGAGGCGCTGCTGGCCCATGAACTCGCCCATATCCGCCGCCACGACTACCTGGTGAACCTGATGCAGGGCGCGGTCGAAGCGCTGCTGTTCTATCACCCCGTCACGTGGTGGCTGTCGCGCCGCATCCGCATCGAGCGCGAACTCATCGCCGACCAGCTGGCGGCGCAGGCGACCGGCGAGCCGCGCCGTCTCGCCTTCGCGCTGTCCGAGCTGTCCGAGCTCCGCCAAACCCGTTGCCCCTCGCTCCATCTCGCGCAAGCCGCCCACGGAGGCCATCTCATGTCGCGCATCGAACACCTCGTCCGTCCCGGCCGCCGCAGCACCGCCGGCAGGCTCGCCTTCCCGGTGCTCGGCGTCGCCGCCGCGTGCATCGCCTTCTATGCCCATGCGCAGATCGGCGATGCCCAACGCGTCGAAGCCGCCAAGGCCGACGTTGTGGCGCCGGTGTCCCAGGCCGCACCCGCGACCCGGGCCATGCCGGTCTCGCAAGCCGCGCCCGTTTCGCAAGCCGCGCCCGCCTCACAACCCGTCGAGGTCACCCAGGTCGCGCAGGCGACGCCTGCCTCCGCACCGACAACGCGCCTCCACGTGGGCAGCAAGCCGCGGGAAGCCTATGCACTGGTACCCAAGGACGGCGATGAAATCACCATGTCCGGTTCCGTAGACGACCTGCCCGCCATCAAGCGCGCTCAACGCAACATCAATGCCGACTTCATCTGGTTCCGCCACGACAAGCAATCGTATGTGGTGTCGGACCCGGGCATCGTCGCGCGCGCCAACGACGCATGGCGCGAGAGCCAAAAGCTGGGCGCGCAGATGGAGGCGCTTGGCAACGAGATGGAAGGACACGGGGCGAAGATGGAGCAGCTCGGTGCCCAGATGGAAAAACTGTCCGAAGGCAGCGGGAAGAACGCCGCGATGGAAGCTGCGGCAAAGCGCATGGAGTTGCTGGCCGCGCAGCAGGAGACGCTGGCGGCAAAGCAATCGCGACTGGCCGCGTCCATGCACGATGGCACCGACGCCCAACGCGAACAGATCGAACGCCAGATGGAGACGCTGTCACAGCAACAGGATGCGCTGTCCCGGCAGATGGACCAGCAATCCGAAGTGATGGATGCCGAATCCGCGCGCATGGAAGCCCGGATGCAGCCGATGGAGGCGCTGGGCCGCAAGATGGAGGAAGCCGGCAAGCCGATGGAAGCGCTCGGCAAGCGGATGGAAGTCCTGGGCAAGCAACAGGAAAAGCTCATCGACCAGGCGGAGCGTGAAATGGACAAGCTGCTGACAGAAGCCATGAACAAAGGGCTGGCCAAACCAGCACCGGCCAGCCAGCAGTGATCGGCCAGCAGTGATCGGCCAGCAGTGATCGGCATGCCCGCCTGCCGCCTACCCATGGGCGGCAGGCCGGCGAGGCGCTGACTCAGCGCAGGCTGAGCAAGTCAGTCCAACTTCGCGCCGTGGGCAGTGGCCCGGCGTGGATCAGAGCTTGAGCAGGCGCTCGATCGCAGCATCCAGCGTCGCTTCATTCTTGGCAAAGCACAGCCGCGCGATGCGCTGCCCCGCCGGCGCGGCTTCGTAAAACGGCGACAACGGAATCGC
This sequence comes from Lysobacter sp. P5_B9, assembly GCF_054049835.1. NCBI lineage: Bacteria > Pseudomonadati > Pseudomonadota > Gammaproteobacteria > Lysobacterales > Lysobacteraceae > Lysobacter > Lysobacter sp. P5_B9. The sequence continues at coordinate 906,036 of NZ_JBFULP010000001.1, read as the reverse complement.
AGCCACGCCCTTCTCGATGGTGAGCCAGCGGCAGAAGGCCACGTCGTCGAGATCGCTCACGGCCGAGTAGTCGACGAGTTGGAAGTAGCCACCGGGCACGACGAGCGGCTTGAGCTTCGTCGTCAGCAGCTGCTCGCGGAAACGGTCGCGCTTGGCCTGGTAGAACGCGCCGAGCCCTTCGTAGTGCGCCGGTTCGGCTTCGATCATTTCCGCGAACGCCCACTGCGCAGGAGCGAAGGTGCAGAAGGTGTTGTACTGGTGGACCTTGCGGAATTCCGCCGACAGCGCGGGTGGTGCGATGCAGTAGCCGAGCTTCCAGCCGGTGCAGTGGTAGGTCTTGCCGAAGCTGGAAACCACGAAGGCGCGTTCGCGCAGTTCCGGATAGCGCAGCACCGACTGGTGGCGCGCGCCGTCGAAGATGATGTGCTCGTACACCTCGTCGGACAGCAGGTAGATGTGGGTGCCGCTGATCAACGCCGTGAGCTGGGCGATGTCGTCGGCACTGAACATCGCGCCGGACGGGTTGTGCGGGGTGTTGATCATCAGCATGCGCGTCTTCGGGCTGACCGCGGCGCGGATGCGGTCCCAGTCGGGGGCGAAGGTCCGCGGATCCAGGGGGACGTGGATGGCGGTGGCGCCCGCGAGGTCGATGGCCGGTTCGTAGCAGTCGTAGCAGGGGTCGAGGACGATGACCTCATCGCCGGGGCGCACGATGGCGAGGACGGCGTCGAAGATGGCCTCGGATGCACCGGAGGTCACGGTGATCTCGGCGTCGGCATCGGGGCGGTAGCCGTAGCAGCGCTCGGTCTTGGCGGCGATGGCCTGGCGCAGCGCGGGGATGCCGGTCATCGGGGCGTACTGGTTCTTGCCTTCGCGCATCGCACGGTCGAGCGCTTCGATCAGGCGCTCGGGCACGTTGAAGTCCGGGAAGCCCTGGCCGAGGTTGACCGCGCCGTGTTCGACGGCGAGCTGCGACATCACGGTGAAGATGGTGGTGCCTACCTTGGGCAGCTTGGTTTCCGGGGTCATTGCGAAGACGTGCGATCTGGGAAAGTCCGAAGTGTAAGGAATGGCACCGCTGCGGACTAATGACAAACCCGCTAGTGTTGGCGATGGGCCGCTGTCGATGGATACACCTGTCATGAACGATGGGGAGACTGGGGTCATGCGCGAGCTGCAGATCGTCAATGCCGCTGAACTGGCCGCGGCCTACGCCCGGGCCGAGTACGCCGTCGCGCTCGACGGCGATGCCCTGCTCCTGCGCGTGGGCAGACCGGCGCAGGACCTGGAAGCGTATTGGCCGGCACGGCAATACGGCTTCATCACCGCGTGGAATCCGGCGTCGGTGCCGCATTCGGATGCCGCCAACGAAGCGGCCAATGCCGCGCTCGTCGCCCGGCTCGATGCCATCGGCGTACCGCGTCATCCTGCGCATGCCTATGACAAGGACGGCCACTGGGCCGAAGCCGGATGGCTGGTCGGAGACGTCGACGAGGCGCTGCTCGATCGGGTTGGACGCGAATTCGGCCAGGCGGGCGTGCTGGCCTGGGCCTTCGGCGAGCCGGTGCGGCTGCGGATGCTGATGCCCCGGCCTGCCCAGCCTGTGCCGGAAGCCTGCATCGACTGGGCCGGGGCCTGAACCTCCGGGCGACCGGGCGGCGACCCGGGCCGATCGCATAAAATCGCGGCTTCGCGGCCCGCTGCCGCTGCCTGCCCGGTTGCGGCCCTGGACAACGCCCTGGACAACACCCCGCCAAAGACCGCCCCTCCGCTGCTGGAGGCACGCGGCCTGCGCTTTTCGCGCAATGACGAACCGGTGTTCGGGCCGCTGGACCTGGCGGTCGATGCGAACGAGGCTCTGCTCGTACAGGGCGACAACGGCGCGGGCAAGACCACATTGCTGCGGGTGCTGGCCGGATTGCTGCGGCTGGACGAGGGCGAGATCCTGATCGAAGGCCGCAGGGCGGACGCTTACCAGCGTTCGCATGCCATCGCCTACCTCGGTCACCTGCCGGCCCTGAAGGCCGACCTGAGCTCGCTGGAAAACCTCGATTTCCTCTGCGGGCTGCACGGCCGGCGGGCGCAGCTGTTGCCGGAGCAGGCCATGGCGATGGTCGGGCTGGCCGGTTACGAGGATGCGCTCGCGCGGCAGCTGTCGGCGGGGCAGAAGAAGCGGTTGTCGCTGGCGCGGTTGTGGCTGTCGCCGGCGCCGCTGTGGCTGCTGGACGAGCCGTACGCGAACCTCGACCTCGATGGCATCGAGCTGGTCAACCGCATGGTGCAGGCGCACCTGCAGGACGGCGGCGCCACGCTGGTGACGACGCACGGCGCGTATGCCGCGCCGCCGGTACGGACGCGAATGCTGGTGATGAGGAAGCCGGCATGACGCACGCGATCTCCCCCGGCCTGAAAGCCTCGGCGCGCGCGCTGTTCCTGCGCGACCTGCGCCTGCTGTGGCGACGGCGCGGCGATGCGCTGCAGCCGGCGCTGTTCGCCTTGCTCGTGGTGACGCTGTTCGCGCTGGCACTGGGCAACGACCGGGCGACGCTGGCGAAATCGGCCGGTGCGGTGCTGTGGCTGGCCTCGCTGCTGGCCGGCCTGCTGGCGCTGGACACGCTGTTCCGCGGCGATGCCGAGGACGGCTCGCTCGAACAATGGATGCTGGCGCCGGTGCCGCTGGCCTGGCTGGTACTGGTGCGGACGTTCATGCACTGGGCGACGACGGCGCTGCCGCTGCTGGTCGCGGCGCCGCTGCTGGCGGAGCTGCTGCACCTGCCGCACTCGCAGCTGAACGTGCTGCTGGCATCGCTGGCACTGGGCACGCCGCTGCTGAGCCTGCTCGGCGCCGTGGTCGCCGCGCTGACGGTCGGAATGCGGCGCTCCGGTATACTTGTAGCCCTGCTGGCGCTGCCGCTTTATGTGCCGGTGCTGGTGTTCGGAGCGGGCAGCGTCGTCCAGGCGGCGCAGGGACTGGACGTCACCGGAGCGCTGTTGATGCTGGGGGCCGGGCTGGTCCTGGCGCTGGTGTTGGCCCCGCTGACCGCCGCCGCCGCGATCCGGATCGCCTTGAACTGATGTCCTTGACCGCGATCCAACCGACCGCCCAATTCACCTTCCCGGCCCTGTTCGGGAAGGACGTGAACGCATGAATCGGAACGCCAATTTAATCGTCCGCTGGTTCCACCTACTCGGTTCGCCGCCCTACTTCGACCGCTTCGCCGCGCGCTGGGCGCCGTGGGGTTATGGGCTGGGCCTGCTGCTCATGGCAGTCGGCGTGTATTGGGGCCTGTTCCACGTGCCTGCCGATTACCAGCAGGGCGACAGCTTCCGCATCCTCTACATCCACGTGCCGAGCGCGTGGATGAGCATGGCGGTGTACGCGCTGATGGCCGTGTACGCGGTGATCGCCCAGGTGTGGCGGATCAAGCTGTGCGAGATCCTCGCCATGGCATGCGCGCCGATCGGCGCCGCCTTCACCCTCATCACCCTGCTCACCGGTTCGATCTGGGGCAAGCCGATGTGGGGCACGTGGTGGGACTGGGACCCGCGCCTGACCACCGAACTCATCCTGCTCTTCATGTACCTGGGCGTGATCGGTCTCTACAACGCCATCGATGATCGCCGCGCCGCCGCGCGCGCCGCCGGCTTCCTCGCCATCGTTGGCGTGGCGCTGCTGCCGGTGATCCGCTATTCGGTGGTGTGGTGGAACTCGCTGCACCAGGGACAGACCATCAGCCTGCTGGGCAAGTCGACGATGGACGCCAGCATGATTCCGCCGCTGGTCATCATGATCATCGGCACCAAGCTGTGGTTCGTCGGTGCCCTGCTCGCCCGCGCCCGCGCCGACAACCTGCGCCGCGAGTCCGGCAAGGCCTGGGTCGCGCAACTGGCGGAGCCACGCGCATGACTACCGCTGGCATGACCTATGTCAATTACCTGATCGCCGCCTATGCGGTATTCGTGATCGTGCTGGGCTGGGACTACGTTGCCACGCACCTGCAGATCCGCCGCCAGCTTCGCAACGCCCGCCTGCGCGCTTCGCGCGAAGCCGCACGCACTTCACGCAACGAATTGAGCCGATGAACCCGATCCGCCGCAACCGCCTGATCTGGATCGCCGCACTGGTCGCCGCCGCCGGCATCGCCGCGGCGATGATCACCTACGCGATCCAGCGCAATATCACCTATCTCTTCACCCCCAGCGAAGTGCTGCGCGGCGAGACTGGCGCACATGCGCGCTTCCGCCTCGGCGGCATGGTCTCCGCGAATTCGTTCCAGCGCGCGCAAGGCTCGCTCGAGGCGCATTTCCGCGTCACCGACGGCGACGCGGAAATGCCCGTGGTCTATACCGGCATCCTCCCCGACCTGTTCCGCGAGAAGCAGGCGGTGATCGCCACCGGCCGCATGGAAGGCAACCACTTCGTCGCCGAGCAGGTGCTCGCCAAGCACGACGAGACCTACATGCCGAAGGAAGTCGCCGACAAGATGGGCATGGCGCACAAGAAGCACGACGTCGAGATCCAAGCTGCGGCACCCGTGGCGGAGACCAGGTAAGCCGTGCTGCCCGAGCTTGGCCAGATCGCCCTCATCCTCGCGCTGCTGGTCGCAGCGCTGCAGGCCATCCTTCCGCTGATCGGCGCGCAGCGCGGCATTCCCGCGTGGATGGCGATCGCCCGACCGGCCGCATTCGCACAGTTCGCGCTGGTCGCGCTCGCGTTCGGCGCGCTGACGTACGGATTTGTCAGCCAGGACTTCTCGATCAAGTACGTCGCGATCAACAGCAACTCGCTGTTGCCGATGGTCTATCGCTACACCGCGGTGTGGGGCTCGCACGAAGGTTCGCTGCTGCTCTGGGCGCTGATCCTGTCGATCTGGACGGCGGCGGTCGCGCGGTTCTCGCAGCGGTTGCCGGCCGAAGTCATCGCCCGCGTGCTCGGCGTGATGGGCGCGGTGGCGTTCGGCTTCCTCGCCTTCCTGATCTTCACCAGCAACCCGTTCGAGCGCCTGCTGCCGGCAGTCGCCGAAGGCCGCGACCTGAATCCGCTGCTGCAGGATCCGGGGATGATCATCCATCCGCCGATGCTGTACCTGGGTTACGTCGGGTTCTCGGTGCCGTTCGCGTTCGCGATTGCCGCATTGCTCGACGGACGCATCGATGCCCGCTGGCTGCGTTGGACGCGGCCCTGGACCAACGTCGCATGGGCGTTCCTGACCCTCGGCATCGCGCTGGGTTCGTGGTGGGCCTATTACGAGTTGGGCTGGGGCGGCTGGTGGTTCTGGGATCCGGTCGAGAACGCGTCCTTCATGCCCTGGCTCGCGGGCGCGGCCTTGCTGCATTCGCAGGCGGTGACCGAGAAACGCGGGAGCTTCCGCGGCTGGACGCTGCTGCTGGCCATCGCGACGTTCTCGCTGTCGCTGCTGGGCACGTTCCTCGTGCGCTCGGGGGTGCTGACCTCGGTGCATGCATTTGCGTCCGACCCCGCGCGCGGACTGTTCATCCTCGTCTTCCTGGGCATCGTGATCGGCGGATCGCTGGTGCTGTATGCGTTGCGCGCGCCATCGGACGATAGCGGCGCGCCCTTCAACGTGGCTTCGCGCGAAACCCTGCTGCTGGCCAACAACCTGCTGCTGTCGACGGCATGCGCGATGGTGTTGCTGGGCACGCTGTATCCGCTGCTCGCCGATGCCCTGGACCTCGGCAAGATTTCGGTGGGTCCGCCCTACTTCGCGCTGATGTTCATGGTGCTGATGGCGCCACTGATCCTGTTGTTGCCGTTCGGCCCGGTCACGCGCTGGCAGCGCGAGCAGGTATCGAAGCCGCTGGCGATGCTGTTGCCGTGGGGCGTGCTGGCGCTCCTCGTCGGCGTCGCCGCCTACTTCCTGACGCCGCAGTCGTCGTGGAAAGTGCTGGCGGGCGTGCTCGCGGCCGTGTGGATCGTCGTCGGCACCCTGCGCTTCGTGTGGACGCGCTTCGCGCAGGCCGGCAGGCAGTTCACCGCGGAAATGCTCGGCATGACGCTGGCCCACTTCGGCATCGCCATCTTCCTGGTCGGCGCCTTGCTGACCGAAGGCCTGAGCCAGCAGCGCGAAGTCGCCGTGGCCCAGGGCCAGAGCGTCGAACTCGGCCGCTACGCCTTCCGCTTCGACGGCGCGGAGCGCTACCAGGGACCGAACTACATCGGCGATCGCGGCACCGTCACGGTGTTCCATGACGACGCACCCGTGACGGTCCTGCATCCGGAAAAGCGCGCCTACACCAGCGGTGGCCAGGTGATGACCGAAGCCGCGATCGACCCCGGCTTCAGCCGTGACCTGTACGTGGCCATGGGCGAGCCGCTGGGCGGCAATTCATGGGCGCTGCGCGTGCACGTGAAGCCGTTCGTGCGCTGGATCTGGGGCGGTGCGCTGCTGATGATGCTGGGCGGACTGGTGACGGCGACCGATCGCCGCTTCGCGAGGACCGAAACACGCCGGGTGGCAGCCGGTGAGGCCATGGAGACAACCGCGTGAGCGAACCCAAGCCGATCGTGCGCCGGCCTTTGATGCGCTGGGCACCGTTGCTGGTCGTGGGCGTACTTGGCCTGCTGCTTGCCGCTGGCGTGTGGATGAGCCGCAACCCCAACCGCGAGGCGCTGCCCTCGCCGCTGATCGGCAAGACCGCGCCCGCGTTCGAGCTGCCGGTCCTGCACGAAGCCGGTCGTCTCTTCGGCACGCGGGACCTGCAGGGCGCGCCCTATCTCCTCAACGTCTGGGGCAGCTGGTGTCCGGCGTGTCGCGACGAACACCCGGTACTGACGCGTTTCGCTGAAACCAAGCGCGTGCGCGTGGTCGGGTTCAACTGGAACGACGAGCACGCCGACGCGCTGCGCTGGCTGGAAGAGTTCGGCAATCCGTACTGGATCGTCGTCACCGATCGCGACAGCAAGGCCGTGATCGACTGGGGCATCTATGGCGCACCGGAAACCTTCCTCGTCGATGGCAAGGGCGTCGTGCGCTGGAAGTTCGTCGGGCCGCTGACCGACAAGGTCATTGCCGATGAACTGCTGCCCAAGCTCGCCGAGATCGAGCGCGGCCAATGAAATCCTCCGGTTTCCAACGCGTACGACTTGCGCTGCTTGCGGCCGCCTCCGTCCTGATGCTCTGCGCATCGCTGGCCGTTGCCCAGCCGGGAAAACCGGAAGCGCCGCTGGCGTTCACCAGCAGCGCGGAGGAAGCGCGCTTCCATCATCTCGCCACCGAACTGCGCTGCGTGATGTGCCAGAACCAGTCGCTGGCGGACTCCAACGCACAGATCGCCCGCGACCTGCGCCGGGAAGTACTGGACCTGATGCGGCAGGGCAAGTCGGATCGCGAGATCAAGGATTTCCTGGTCGCCCGTTACGGCGAATTCGTGCTGTATCGCCCGCAGGTTGACTCCACGACCTGGCTGCTGTGGTTTGGGCCCGCGCTGGTGCTGCTGGCAGGCGGGTTCATCGTTGCGTCCGTCGTGCGCAGGCGCGCAGGCACGGCGACTACAGTCGCTGACGACGAACAGGAGTGGTGAGGTGACGCTTTTCGTTTTTGCCGCGGCGGTGATCGTCGTGTCCGTGCTTGGCCTGGTCCTGTTCCCGCTGTGGCGCGTCAGCCGCGGTCTTGCGATGGGCATGATCACGTCGATCGGCATGGTCGCCGCCATGCTCTACCTGCTGGTCGGCACGCCACGCGCGCTCGACCCTGCGCAGCGGCACGCACCAGAAACGCTGGCCGATGCGATCGGCCAGCTCGAGACCGAGCTGCAACGCAACCCCAACCAGCCCGAAGGCTGGCGCCTCCTCGCCCGGTCGCAGGCCGCGCAGGGCCGCATGGCACAGGCGCGTGATGCCTATGCGACCGCGGTGAAACTCGCACCCGACGAACCCGACCTGCTCGCCGAAGCAGCCGAAGCGCGTGCCTTGGCCAACGAGGGCCGTCGCTTCGACGCCGACGCCGTCGCCCTGCTCCGCCATGCGCTGGAAATCCAGCCCATGCACCAGCGGGCGCGCTGGTTCCTCGGCATCGCCCAGCGCCAGGCCAAACAACCCGCGGAAGCGGCGAAGACATGGGAGCCGTTGCTCGGCATCGTCGACGCGACCACCGCCGGCAGCCTGCTCGAGCAGATCAACGCGGCCCGCACCGAAGCCGGACTGGCGCCGTTGTCCGCGCCTGCTGTCGAGAAAGCACCCACGTTGTTGCGCGTCACCGTCGAACTGGCCCCCGAGTTGCAGAAGCAGTTGGGCGCGAACGACGCCTTGTTCGTCATCGCCCGCCAGGCCGGCGGCCCGCCGATGCCGGTCGCGGTAAAGCGCGTGCCGGCCAGCGGCTTCCCGCTCACGGTGGAACTCGGCGACGGCGACAGCCCGATGCCGACGATGAAGCTCTCGCAGGCGTCCAAGGTGGAAATCCTCGCCCGCGTATCGCGCCAGGGCACCGCCAATCGCGCGGCTGGCGATCTCGAATCCGCCGCGCAGGCAGCGAAGACCCAGGCTGGCGCGGCCTATACGCTGCGTATCGATCGCGTCGTCCAATAGCCCTGCGGCTTTGCCGCTGCTGTGGGAAGAGCAGCTCGCTGCGCTCTCTCCCCTCACACCCCAAGGGTGCTTCCTTCGGGGCGTCTGCCCTTCGGGCATCTTCTCCCCGCAGGCGGGGAGAAGAAGAATCCCGCTGTTCGATATCCCTCTCCCCTCAACGCAATTCCTCCCCCTCTCCCCGCATCGCGGGGAGAGGGTGCCCGAAGGGCGGGTGAGGGGCGCGAGCGCAGCGAGCTGCTTTTGCGTTTGCCTCTCTCACCGCATCGCCTCACGGCCCGCAGCGTTCCAGCAGCGCCACCATAAGTCGCTTGCAATTACATAGCGCGCTATCTAAATTGCATACCCATGGCCACCCCGTCCTCCCTCGACAGCAAAGCCGCCCGCGCCCTGAAGCTGGACAACCAGCTGTGCTTCGCGCTGTATTCGACCTCGCTGGCGATGACCAAGATCTATCGCAAGCTGCTGGCCAGGCTGGACCTCACCTACCCGCAATACCTGGTCATGCTGGTGCTGTGGGAGAACGACGAGATCACCGTGTCCGCCATCGGCGAGCGCCTGTTCCTGGACTCGGCGACCCTGACGCCCCTGCTCAAGCGCCTGGAAGCCAATGGCTTGTTGACGCGCGAACGTTCCGCGCAGGACGAGCGCCAGGTCGTGATCCGCCTCACCCGCGCCGGCAAGACCCTGCAGGCCAAGGCCGCGCAGGTGCCCGAAGGCATCTACTGCTCCGCCGGGCTCTCGAAGGAGCAACTGGTGACGCTCAAGGCGGAGCTCGAAGGCCTGCGCGCCAACCTCCACACCGACGCAGAGCCGTAGCGGCTGTCCCCTCGGCACGCGCAGAGTTCAACGCACCCCAATCAAGTAGCGCGCTATTTAATAGCAAGAACGTCAAATCCCCCGCCCCGCCCCACCCCACAAGGAACCGCAACCATGGCTCTCGACAAAGTCCTCTACACCGCCACCTCCACCGCCACCGGCGGCCGCGACGGCCGCGCCGTCTCCTCCGACAAGGTGCTGGACATCCAGCTCTCCACCCCGCGCGAACTCGGCGGCGCCGGCGGTCCCGGCACCAATCCCGAACAGCTGTTCGCCGCCGGCTATTCGGCCTGCTTCATCGGCGCGCTGAAGGTCGTCGCCGCGCGCGAAAAGGTCGCCCTCCCGGCCGACACCGCGATCACCGGCCACGTCGGCATCGGTCCGGTCGGCCAGGCCTTCGGCATCCAGGCCGAGCTGCAGATCTCGATCCCGGGCGTGCCGCGCGAAACCGTGGAAGACCTGGTCGCCAAGGCCCATCAGGTCTGCCCGTACTCCAACGCGACCCGCGGCAACATCGACGTCACCCTGACCATCGTGTGATTTCGTCCCGCGCATGGCATGGGACACGCGCTGTGTTCCATGCCACGCGCGCCAGCATTGCGCCTGCCGTGCGGGAATCGTGGCGGCCGTTGTTAAACTTCGGCCCCATGACCGAATTCATTCCCGTAGGCACCCGCTACTTCGACCTGCCCTCGCCCTTCGCAATGAAACGCGGCGGCGAATTGCGCAATGCCCGCGTCGCCTTCGAAACCTGGGGCGAACTCAATGCGGCGCGCGACAACGCGATCCTGATCGTCACCGGCCTTTCGCCCGACGCGCATGCGGCGGCGAACGAAGCGAACCCGGAAGCCGGCTGGTGGGAGCCGATGGTGGGACCGGGCAAACCGATCGACAGCGATCGCTGGTTCGTGATCTGCGTGAATTCACTGGGCAGCTGCAAGGGATCCACCGGCCCGGCGTCGATCGATCCGGCCACTGGCGATATTTACCGCCTCGATTTCCCCGACCTTGCGGTCGAAGACGGCGCCAATGCCGCGGCGCACGTGGTGCGCGCGCTCGGGATCGGGCGCCTGGCCTGCGTCGTCGGCAATTCGATGGGGGGAATGACCGCACTTGCGCTGCTGCTGCTGCACCCGGGTATCGCGCGCACGCACATCAACATCTCCGGTGCGGCGCGCGCACTGCCGTTCTCGATCGCGATCCGCTCGCTCCAGCGCGAGGCCATCCGTCTCGACCCGGAGTGGAATCACGGCAACTACACCGATGCACGTTACCCGGAATCCGGCATGCGCATGGCGCGCAAGCTCGGTGTCATCACCTACCGTTCCGCCCTGGAATGGGACGGCCGCTTCGGCCGCGTGCGCCTGGAATCCGATCGGCCCGACGAAGAGCCGTTCGGCCTCGAGTTCCAGGTGGAGAGCTACCTCGAAGGCCATGCCCGCCGCTTCGTGCGCCGGTACGACCCCAACTGCTACCTCTATCTCAGCCGCTCGATGGACTGGTTCGACCTCGGCGAATACGCCGGCGGCGACGCCATGGCCGGACTGGCGAAGATCCGCGTGGAGAAGGCGCTCGCGATCGGCGTGCACACCGACATCCTGTTTCCGCTGCAGCAGCAGCAGGAAATCGCCGACGGCCTGCGTGCGGGCGGCGCCGACGCGGACTTCCTGCCGCTGGAATCGCCGCAGGGCCATGATGCCTTCCTGGTCGACATCGACCGCTTCGGCCCGGCGGTCGGCGGCTTTCTTGCCGGGCTTTGAACGGTAGGCCGCCAGCCCAGCGGCAGGGCCCTCCAGACGAAACCGCACGGCAGAATCTGGACGTAGGCCCACGCCCGCAAGCGGCTGGACCGCTAGAATGGGTTATATGGACATAACGCAAGCTCATCAGCCCGACCCGCTGCCCGACTTCGACTTCCGGGGCCACGACAAGCTGGTCGCTGCCATCGATGCCGCCGTCACCGCTGGCGACGCGCACGCCGTCACCGCCGCGCTGCGCAACGTGCTGTGCCGCATGATCCGCGACCGTGACGTCGAACTGCCCGCCTGCGTGCACGACCCGATCGAAGACCACTACGCGCGCCGCGAGCTGTATCGCAGCCCGCAACATGGCTACAGCGTCGTCGCCATGACCTGGGGTCCGGGCCAGGGCACGCCGGTCCACGACCATTCCGGACTGTGGTGCGTCGAAGGCGTCTGGGACGGCGAACTGGAGATCGTCCAGTACGAACTGCTCGAGCGCGATGGCGACCGCTTCCATTTCCGCGCCGCCGGCGGCATGCACGCCGGCCCCGGCAGCGCCGGCAGCCTGATCCCGCCGCACGAATACCACACCATCCGCAACGCCAGCGACAGCAACGTCGCCATCTCGCTGCATATCTACAAGGCGCCGATGGAGTGCTGCTCGATGTTCGTGCCGCGCGAGGGCGAGTGGTTCGTCCGGTTCGACAAGACCATGTGCACCGACGCGACCAGCTGATTGTCGTGATGCCGGGCTTGCCCGGCATCGTTTTATCAGCCCGCAACCGATTGCCAACAACTGCGCCGGGTACCCCGGCATACCGGGGACACGGATGCTTACCGACCTGCTGCTCGCCTCGCTGCACCACCTGCTGTTCTTCGCGCTGATCGCCATGCTGGTGAGCGAATCCGCCCTGCTGCGCGGAACCGTCGACGCCCCCGCGCTGCAACGCCTCGCGCGCCTAGACGCCGGCTACGGCATGGTCGCCGGCCTCCTGCTGGCCGTGGGCCTGCTGCGCGTCTTCTATGGCATCAAGGGCGCTGACTTTTATCTGCACAACCCGTGGTTCCACGCCAAGCTGGGTTGCTTCGTGCTGGCGGGCCTGCTTTCGATCCTGCCTACGATCCGCTTCGCCCGCTGGCGCAAGGCCCTGCACGCGAATCCGCAATTCGTGCCGGCGGCCCCTGAAGTCGCCTCGATGGCGCGGATCGTCCGCTTCGAACTGGCCCTGGTCGCCGCGATCCTGGTTTTCGCCGCGATGATGGCGCGCTACGGCGGTTTCTGAATCCGGCCGCCGAGTTCCGGGCCCAGCCGCCCTCGGCTATACTGCGCGACCGCGCCGGAATGGCGGAATCGGTAGACGCAGCGGACTCAAAATCCGCCGCCCTTAAAAGCGTGTGGGTTCGAGTCCCACTTCCGGCACCAACACAGGATTTCAAGAAGTCGCGTGAAATCCGAAGAGTCCACAAAGACCCCGCGAAAGCGGGGTTTTTTGTTGCCGTAGCGTCCAGAACCGTCCGCTAGAATCCAGACCACGGAAGGGGCAATACTGGGGCAAACGGCGTACGCATCGGTCTTGTGCCCGATTTGGGGGCAAGCAACTTGTGCCCCAGCAACAACTTGCCCCCTGGCATTGAGGTAGCTAGGCCTCTATCGGTGCCTTATTTCCAAAATACGCATGCGCCTTTTCATAAATTGGTCGCACAGCCTTGTCCATCGCTTCTGCATCCAATGGCGAGAGAACCATTGCTACGCCTAAGGAAAGCTGTACGAATACCATGATGTTATCCACGTGATGGATCAACTCATCCCACTCGATCGTGATGTCCCCCCACGTGTCGTGCATTGTGTAGATGGCCAGAACCTCCTTTCCGCCATGCACTACGCCAGATAGCTCCCTTTGGTGACTCTTGACCGTCTTGAGCAACTTGTCCTTATCCCAGCCAAGGTGGTGGCTGGCTTCCGCGGCCACTTCTGCAATGTAGATAGGTCGCTTCCCGCGATTGGGCATCCTCCCCCTCTTACGGAAATTCATCAGTTCCTTATGACTAGCAGCTTTGGCGAAGAATGCCGAGCGCAAGACGTACTCCATCTGGGTACGCTGCATGATCAACGCAGCTACCCAGTATTCCTCAGGATGCGTGCTCAACAGTGTATAGATCGCCTCGGCAGCATCCATCGCCGCTATGACAAGCGGGCAAGCCGTAGCTGACCGCTCGTCAATCTTGATCTTCAAATCGCCTAGGACTGGCTTCGTCTCACGGACCAGCTGAAGCGCGGCGCTGGCACGATCTCGCAACTTCTGGGAAGGCAGAGTCACAATCATTTCCCCATTTTGGCTGTATCCGAACCTGCTCATCGAGAGATCACCGAAATCATCGGCGACCCACTAGGCCTAATACGCGCAGTTATGTATTCCTCTCATTCACCAGAATGGCATCCGTAGCAGCCCAGCCAAAACGAGCCACTCCCGAGTGTCTACTTTTAGGCCGGAAGCCGACGCTAGCGTGATGCGCGATGCCATCCTCATCTCTGCGCTCGGTCATTAGAGGACACCACTCATCCGCTTCAGGCATCCTCTCGACTCGCCAACCTCTCGAAGCCTGCGCGCACCTCTCGCGGCAGCGCAACATCAGTAGCATCAGCCGCTGCAAGAATGAGCGCGCAAAGAAAGCTCTCATCGTTCGTAGTTAAGGAGAGTGCATGCTTAATCACTGGAACGGTCCGCTGGGGGCGACTTAACCGGAACGCTTCTGACTCAACGATCCTAGACCATGCGCTTCGCTGCCATGCGGAAATAATTGGTACGAGGCTTGCCCTGAAGCTCGATCTCTGGGCCTGTTGCAGGAAGCGTACGCCCGCCAATAAGTAGTCTCTCGGAGTTGCAGGAACATCGTTCCGAAACGCCATAGCATTATCGATGAGGACATCTTCAAACGATGCCGGAGGCAACCTATCGCTGCCCGATCTTGCACGCGAGAAAATGTCCCCTCCAATAACGCCTGGACCGAAGCACGAATCGAGCGCTGCAAATAGCTCCAATAGAGCGTCCGGCGCCTGCCTGCATGCGCAAGAAATGGCATAGGCGAAGACGGCATCGTTAGCGAGATGGTCATGCTTCGAGGAAACATCGCTCAATGCTATTGCCGGGATAGCTTTTCGTTCCGGATTAAGAACATCGAAATCCCGCCTGAACTCCTCTACATGATCTGAGAGATACGCTATCCCTTCGATATGGCCAAGCAGATGGCGCACGAAGCCGTCCGGGTTCATGTCCTCAATATCAATCTCGAGCCGCTTCGAGCGAAGACTGATCTCCAACATCGGAATTGGTCCATCGCTGAGTCGATCGTAGAGACCGTCCAGAATCCCGACAGCCTTTCGACTCATCAGCTCGGCCTCTGCAAGCATGTACCAAGCGATATCGATCGACCCCAGTGGTCGATCCGCTATCTCCTTTACTGGTTCCGGATTGCTGCAAATACCTGGCCGCATCGAGATTGTCTCGCCGCCAAGCACCACCACCCTGCCTGCCATTGTTGACTGCAGCCAAAGCACCGTATGGCGTAAGAGATGGTGGCAGTGGGCGCATCTGAGCGCGGATTCCGGCCTGATTCGGCCAAGTGCAATCAGCCCTTCGGCCAAGCCCCTCAGACACCGCTCGACCTTTCCAGTCTTGAAAGCTGCTACGGCTGCGTCCGCACCAAGGCCAACGGACATCGCTTTCATGTCTGGCAGCTTTGCCTTTGATGCGGAGATCTTGGCCTCAAGGAACCATTCCTCAGCCTGCCCCCAATCATTGCAGATTGCTGCGCTTATCGCGGCTTCACGCAACGCGAACGCTCGCTCAACATTATTGTTCTTACCTACCTCGTCCGCAATTCCTCGAAGTATGGTGAGCGCGCGCTCATGATTTCCCGCCCTCCAGTAGACCTTCGCGCGCGCCCTGGAGATGAGCACGTCTTCGCCGTTCTCGATCACAGCGTCGTCAAGTACCTTCAATGCCCCCTCGAAGTCACTGGCGTACTCATCCAACATCACGGCACGCGCAATCCAGCACTGGATTGTTAGGGACCGAAATCCCCAACTGGAGGTTTGCGCCGCCATGCGCCGATAGCGCTCGGCGGCATCAAGCGCGTTCAGCCCATTATCCTGCTCGGCCACCCAGGGGCTGTTGATCAGTACGGAAAAGTCGGAAGTGTGCTCTTCGATCGGTCGCAAGAGCATTGCTCGCTGCTCAGGCCCGATTTCATCTAACTGTGCAAACACATGCTCGAGCTTTGCAACGCTAGCCAGATTTGACCCACCGATGGCGAAAAGCACCCCAACAGTGCTGCTACCCATTCCAGGCTTCGCCTCCAAGTTCGCGAGCAACCTCCTCGAGAACTCATTACCGGTCGCAATGGCATGGAACCTCAAAAGGAGCTCGACCCAGTTGTCGAGATAGTTGGCTATCCCCATCGTCCCGAGGATTTTCCCGAGACTCAGCATCTGGAACATATCGCGAGATTCCCCGCGCTTTAGCTGTTCTGATTCTTTCAGAAGGGCGCGAACACATTTTGCAATGCTGCCTTTATCTTGTCCCGCGGCAAGCACCTTGAACTGCACCAAACGCAGCATCGATGATATGTAAACATTGTCCGGGTAGATAAGCTTTTCTGTATCGAACACCCTCAACAGCGCGAGGCTCTCTGCCAGGAAATTGATCACCTTATCGCCCGAGGTCAGGAGCTTCGAGGTAAGCGAAACCAGCACCTCTTCGTTCTTTCCGAGCATTGCGTGCAGGATGATCTTGTCGATATCGCCGGCATCGACTGTCCGCCCAGACATGAGCTGCGATGCGATCTTCCCGTGGATCGCCTGCTGTTCATCTGGGATCAACATCTCCTGTCCAGATTTATCAGCCAATGGCGAGATACGATAGCTGTCACGTCCCATCGTTTCGATCCACGGCCCGATCAAGGAGTCCAAGGCTTCTCCAGCTTGGACAATCGGCGGCGGCGCGGTGGCGATGCTAAGTGCGGCACCGCGATTGAAGGTCCCTATCGTTAAGCTCAGTCGGTAGAGCAAATTCCTGGCGCCCTCTGGGAGCACCGATATGAGTGAGCGGCGCGCGGCCTCCCGCTCGGCCGCTATGTCTCCGGTGGATAGACCAGCACTGACGATGGCTGGAATCTCCGAGCGAGGCCAGCCGCGTGCGGCCATGCCGGCAATGAACGCATGCACCAGTTGCGGATGTCCGAACGCGCCACTCACGTGGGCGAGCTTTCCCCAGAAACTTGCGTCACCGCCATGCAGCTCCACCAATCTCGCCGACTCTTCTTCAGAGAAGTAGGGACAATCAATAGAGCATCCAGGATTCTGACCAACGTTCGAAAGCGCCTTGGGTGTAGGCGCGGCATAGGACGTAACAATCACTGCGATATCGCGCCGGTTCAATGCTTCGAACAGACGCGCCGACAAGGCTGCGAGATTGGGGTCATTGAACTGGTTCAGATCTTCGAGGATGACGACCGGTGCATGTATGCCGCCCAGCCGCGACAGGAACGCATCCAGACGACTACGCGTTTCCTCCGTGCTAGCACCTCGGAAATCGACAACGAAATAGTTCTCGCCAACTCTTTCGGCTACTGCCCGCGATACCGACGATTTCCCAACCCCGCTCGCACCGGCGACGAAACAGGCACCAAAGGTGCGCAATCGATCTTCAATGCCCTTTTCAATCTCCGGCCTCGGCACTGCCCGTTTGCTTGCAGGAAGGTCGGATCCGTCGACAAGCCAAGAGGGGAGACCGAGAGCAACAGGTAGCCCGGCGGCGGAACCGCCAAGCATCTGAGCCAACAGCCCTGACGACGCTTTGGCAAACACGTCCATAACGGCTATCGGGACGGACACTCGAGATGCGCTGTCTATGAAGGCAATAAGGTCCGCGCGGGTGAGAACCCGGTCGGCAGGCGAGTCACCAATGCTCTTTTCTAGGACGTGATGAAGGAGCAGGTTTGAAATCTGCAACGCATCCGGCGCAGGAATCCCAAAGGTATCGCGGCCAACAACGACTAGGCGGTCTCGGAACTCTTTGCGTAGAGAAGCCAGGTCCGGCTTCCCACATTCCCAATGGATCTTGCGAAACAGGTCGCGACGGAGCTCGTCATCGCCTCTGGATCTGACGAATTCACGTACCGCCTTCGCAAACTTGTCGCTATCCAGTATTTCGCGAAGTGGCTTTACGTCCGCCCCTTTCGCTGCGCGTCGCCAGTAGACGAGCCCCGGACTACCCCCGGGACGGTCCTGTAGTGTCTTCTCCGTCCCGATGTCCGAGGTCGTGAAGTACCTTAGGTGCACGTCGACCCCAGCATTCGAGGCCGTCAGCTTGACGAAATTTAGTATCGCTTCGCGTACGCTATCCGTGTTTAGCGTTACTTTTCCCGATGCTTGCGTATCTTTGACCTGGACGGCGCTTATGGCGTCCTTAGCGACGACAGCATAGTCCTCTGCAACTTCAAGGTAGATCTTCGATGTCGCTTCGACATCAAGCCAGGCTAGCGCGGCCGCTGTGACCTGGTATGCGTAGCCTCGAAGGGAGTCTATGGCTTGACGCGCAGCGTCCGCCTGTGGGATCAATCCGTCTGCGCCGGATGTGAGTACGTCCTGGTCTTTCATTTCGCCTAGTGCTAGCTAGCCATTAAGGTCCTAGCCTACCGCACCGCCTTAGACGCAAGAGGCCAGAGGAATACGGACCGGGACTGCCCAGTTGGCCTGCGCCTCCACGAAACTTCCAGCAACTGAGGAGTCTGGTCGCGTACGGACGACCGGCCCAAGCCCGATCCTGGGGCAAATTGGGCGAGGGCAAGGACTTGTTGATGAGTGTCCGCTTCCGGCAAAGCGCTTCTCAGAACCTCACTCACCCGGCCACCAAGCTCCGCGAACAACATCGTCCAGCTCGCCGGCCAATTTCTGAAAGCAATCAGCCAACGCAGGCCGCGACAGCAGCACCTCTTCGCCGCCGGCGGTAGTACACAGCTCAGTAATAGGAAAAGTCTGATTTTTCTGACTTACAG
Source organism: Lysobacter sp. P5_B9 (assembly GCF_054049835.1). Classification (NCBI taxonomy): domain Bacteria; kingdom Pseudomonadati; phylum Pseudomonadota; class Gammaproteobacteria; order Lysobacterales; family Lysobacteraceae; genus Lysobacter; species Lysobacter sp. P5_B9. Next base: position 887,877 of record NZ_JBFULP010000001.1, on the reverse strand, counting down.
CGCAGCCAGCCCACCCGTTCGAAATCCAACATCGTCAGGTCGACATTCAATGCTCGACATGGCCAGCGTTGTAGCAAGCGCGGCAGGCGCCTAGACGAGCAGCAACTGCCAATACCCCACGTCGATCCAGCGGTCCTGCTTGAAGCCGACCTGCTTGAAATGCGCGACCTTTTCAAACCCCAGTCGTTCATGCAGCGCGATGCTGGCTTCGTTCGGCAGCGCGATGCCGCCGATGACGGCGTGCAATGACTGCGCGCGTAGTGCTTCGATCAACGCGGCATACAACACCTTGCCGATGCCCTGCCCGGCTTTCGATACGTCCAGGTAGACGGTCGACTCGACGGAATAGCGGTACGCGCATCGGCCCTTCCACTTGGAACCGTACGCATACCCCGACACTTCGCCGCCTGCCTCCGCAACAAGCCAGGGGAGGTTCGCCATCAGCGTTTCGGTGATGCGTTCTCTCATGTCGGCAACCGACACTGGATCAGTCTCGAAGGTGATGCAGGTGGTTGCGACGTAATGGTTGTAGATCGCCGCAATCGCGGCGGCGTCGTCGGGTCCGGCAGGTCGGATGTTCATGGGGTGATGTTCCCGGTTCGGCAGGACTGCCGGCAAGCGCGGAGGGTTGACGTCCGATATTATTTCCATAATATTGGAATTATGGAAATGTCATCCTCCCTCGCCTGCCTCGCCGCGCTGGGCCACGAGTCCCGGCTGCGCGCCTTCCGTCACCTTGTCGAGGCCGGTCCCGACGGTTTGCCCGTCGGCGAGCTGCGTGACCACCTGGACCTTCCGCCCGCCACGCTTTCCGCACATCTGAACGTGCTGCGCGCGGCCGACCTGGTACTCGACCAGCGCGAAGGCCGCGTCATTCGCGTCCGCGCGAACTACGAGCGCATGGACTCCCTCATCGCCTACCTCACCGAAAACTGCTGCGCCGGTTCCGGCGCATGCGACCCGACGCCCTCCGCCTGCAAGCCGCGCAAGAAAGGAATGTCAAAGTGAATCGCTTCCACCTCCACCTCAATGTCGCCGACCTCGACGCGAGCGTCCGCTTCTACACCGAGTTGTTCGCTGCGCCGCCGACGGTCCGCAAGGGCGATTACGCGAAATGGATGATCGAAGACCCGCGCATCAATTTCGCCATCTCGAACACCGGCCGCGCACCGGGCATCGATCATCTGGGATTGCAGGTCGACTCCAGCGACGAGCTGGCCGCACTCGGCAAGCGTCTCGACTCCGCCGGCGGCACCGTCGTACCCGAAGACGCGGCGGTGTGCTGCTACGCGCAATCGGACAAGCTGTGGACCGAGGACCCGCAGGGAACCCGCTGGGAGACGTTCCACACCTTCGGCCACGCCACGACCTATTACGCGGCCGAAGCCGCCTGTGCGACCGATGGCGCGGCCTGCACACCCGATGTCGCCGCCATGAAGCCGAAGGCCGCCACCATGGGCACGTCGTGCTGCTCGCCTGAATCCGGGTGCTGCTGATGAAGCGCGTCCTGTTTGTTTGCGTCGAGAACTCGAACCGCAGCCAGATGGCGGAAGCGTTCGCCCGGATGCTGGGCGGCGCCGGCGTGGAAGCCGAAAGCGCCGGCTCGCGGCCGTCGGGTGTGGTGAATCCCAAAGCCGTCCGCTTCATGGCGGAGCTGGGCTACGACCTGACCGCGCATCGTTCGAAATCCCTCGACGAAGTCCAGGGCGATTTCGATGCGGTCGTGACGATGGGCTGCGGCGACGAATGCCCGTGGGTGCCGGCGAAGCGGCGCGAGGATTGGGCGTTGGCCGACCCCAAGCACATGGACGACGACGGGTATCGCGCCGTTCGCGATGACATTGCGGCGCGCGTGCGTGCGCTGCTGGCGGTGCTGTGATGCGGTTGTCGCGTGCACTGCTCGCCGAGGCCCTTGGCACCCTGCTATTGCTCGCAACGGTCGTTGGCTCGGGGATCATGGGGGTTCGCCTGGCGCAGGGAAACGACGGGATTGCCCTGCTCGCGAATGCAGGCGCGACTGCCGCGATCCTTTACGTCCTGATCGTGGTCTTCGGGCCAACGTCTGGCGCGCACTTCAATCCAGCCGTGACGCTGGCCATGCGCATTCGCGGCGCGATCGACACCCGCACTGCGATGGCCTACGTCGTCGTGCAGTTCATCGCGGCCATCATCGGCGTTGCACTGGCGCACGCAATGTTCGACCAGGCGTTGCTGCAACCGGGCACGCACGTACGCGAAGGTGCAGGACAGTGGTTGAGCGAAGGTGTCGCGACCTTCGGGTTGCTGCTGACCATCCTCCTGGGCATCGCCCACCGACCGGCAGCCGTGCCTGCCCTTGTCGGCGCCTATATCTTCGCCGCGTACTGGTTCACGGGGAGCACGTCATTCGCGAACCCGGCAGTTACCCTGGCGCGCTCCCTGACGCAATCCTTTGCGGGCATCCGCCCCACCGACGTGCCCGCCTTCATGGCCTCGCAATTCGCCGGCATGGGATTGGCGCTAGGCATCGCAGCGATTCTTGCCCGCAATGATTCGGGGGTACAGAACCCCGGCGATGCGCCGACCATTCTGGAAAATCAGTAACTAAAGATGAGTGTGCGGTGCCCACTTCCGGCACCGGTAAAAAACGAAGGGTTAGGCTTCGCGGCCTAGCCCTTTGTTTTGCAAACACCGGCTTTGGCGCAGCACCTTGGGGCTCTACATGACTGACACCAGAAAGGCGCTGTGTTCAGCACACAACGGTGTGGATGTACAACTCGGATTGACCAGATTTCCCAAACAGCTGTCCGGCTCGGGCTATCTGGATTGAATTTCCGTGTCGCCTGAAAACAAGCTCCCACCGCCGGGGGAAATCGCATACATACCAATCGCCGGCAAGAGGACGTTCGCTGACGACCTGGGGAAAAACAAGCCCATCAGCCAAGCGGCCAATGACTTCAAGCAACAATTGCAAATCTCCTGGCTCCAGCTTCCTTGTCAAGCCATCCAGATCCCGCACAAATTGCCAGGAGACTTCAACGGCGCCAGCAAGCTGCTCGGTTATTCCTTCTTCGACACGCACAATGGCCTGGCGTGTTACGTCGCTCAGCAAGATGCCATCTGCAGAGGAAGCGATGCTCCACTTTGCGGGCTTCTTGCCAAAACCGAGATGGTTTCGTATGAGGGTGGCCAGTGAAATCATTCGGAGTCCCATCAGTTCGCAAGCTCTTAAGCAATCGCTCCATTGCCGGATCAACGCTAGTTGACGATTGATTTTCTGGGTCGATAAAAATGCGAACAAATCGTTCGTGGTTTGCGAACGACAGGACGTCTGGGTGGCCGCGAGCCGCCCTTCCTGGAACAGCCACTGGACCTACGGCGGGCTGGGCCGACAAAACCCGCCAAAACGCGGGTTTTTGTTGCACGAAGATGTGCTGCTGGCCGAGCCCAGCCCAACTGCACGTTCGCATACAGGTGAAACCCGACACGCACCGCCGGATCATGGCGAGGCAGCGTCTCCGCTTGGTCGGTGCGCTGGCCTTGACCCTGCCGATCGGCGCAGCGTTCGCGCAGGCTGCCTCCCACGATGAACCGGTGACCCTGGGCACCGTCGAGGTGACCGGCAGCCACATCCGCCGGGTCGAGTTCGAAACTTCGCAGCCGCTGCTGGTGCTCGATCGCGCCGACCTGCTACGCACCGGCCTGAGCAATGTCGGCGAGATCCTGCAGCAACTGCCGCAGCACGTGTCCGACTTGAACAGCGACTACAACGCCGACCCGACATCAGCCAACGGCGAAACACGGGTCGACCTGCGCAATCTGGGTGCCAACCGCACGCTGGTGCTGCTCAACGGCCACCGTTATGTCACCTCGCTCGACGGCGCGGTGGACCTGGGCAGCATTCCGTTGCCGATCGTGGACCGGATCGAAGTGTTGACCGATGGCGCGTCAGCGATTTACGGCTCCGATGCCATCGCTGGCGTCGTCAACATCATCACGCGGAACAGCTACGAAGGAATCGAGGCCAGCGCGTATTACGCCAGCAGCGAGCATGGCGACGGCGAGCGCCGCACCGCCGACATCACCTGGGGCCGCGAAGGCGCGCGCGGCGGACTGTCCGTGAACCTGTCCTACGCCGACCAGAAGCCGATCTGGGCCGGCGACCGAGCGATCTCCGCCGTACCGACCTACGGTCTGCCGCCGAACGATGCCTTCTCCGGTGCTTCGATCAATACGCCGGACGGCCGCATCGGTTTCGGTCCGGGTGGCAACCTGCTCCCCGACGGCGAAGAAGGGCAACTGACCTGGGATGCGCAATTGTCCGCCCACCGCCCGTTCGACCTCCACAGCGATGCCTACAACTTCGCGCCCGAGAACTACCTGCGCACTCCCTACGAACGCACGGCGCTGTTCGCGCAGGGGCATTACGATGTTTCCGACAGCGTGGCCTTGCACGGAACCGTGCTGCTGCAGCGGCGGATCTCGCGCCAGCAGCAGGCGCCCACGCCGATCTTCCAGTTCGGTGGCGGCGGCGAAGCGAATCAGTACGACATCTCGCCGGACAATCTCTACAACCCGTTCGGGCAGCCGGTGACCTTCTTCTCCTTCCGGCCGTTGAACCAGCCGCGCCGTTTCAAGGAGGACGTGCAGACACGCTATGTGTCGCTGGACATGGACGGGAGCTTGCGGATCGGATCGCGCGATTTCGCGTGGAATGTGAACTTCATCGACGCGCACACCGACAAGGATTTCTCGATCAGCGGCGGCTACGATCTGAATCGGCTCGGGCTGGGCGTCGGCCCGTCGTTCCTCGACAGCGCAGGCCAGCCCCGCTGCGGCAGCCTGGCCACTCCCATCGCGGACTGCGTGCCGCTGGACTTCCTGCACGGGAGCACCGGTTTCACCGATGCCATGCTCGATTACATCGCCGCAAAGGGGAATGTCGAAGAAGAACGTAGCCTGACCGACCTCAGCCTCAATATCACCGGGAAAGTAACTGACCTTCCTGCCGGCCCACTGGCATTGGCGGTGGGCCTGGAGTCCCGGCGCGAAGGTGGCAGCGTCGAGCCCGATCCATTGCTGAGCAACGATGCCCTCGACTTCGGCGGCAACGTGCCGGAGCCGGTCGACGGCGAGATCCGCGTCAACGAGGCCTACTTCGAACTCGACCTGCCGCTGCTGGCAGGGAAGCCCTGGGCGCGCAGCCTCGACGTCAACCTGTCGGCGCGCCTGTCGGACTATTCCACGTTCGGCAGCACCACCAACTACAAACTGGGCGTGGCCTGGCGACCGCATCCGGACTGGCTGTTGCGCGCGACATGGTCGCAGGGCTACCGGGCACCTTCCACGAGCGAGCTGTTCGCCGTCAGCGGATCGTTCCGGCAGACCGGGTTCGAGGTGCAATTCATCGATCCGTGCTTCGGCGAGATCAGCGGTGAACTCGCGGAACGCTGCCACGCCGCGGGCGTGCCGCTGGAAGGCTTCGATCCGCAGATCGGGCCGCAGACGCGCTTCGGCTCCAATCCGGGCCTGCAGCCGGAACAGGCGCGCAATCGCGGCATCGGCGTGGTGTGGAGTCCCGCCGCGCTGAGCGGTCTGGACCTGACGTTGGACTGGTGGTGGATCGAGCTGAGCAACACTATCGACGACATCCCCTACTTCGATCTGCCCAGGCTGTGCTACGCGCAGGGCATCGAAAGCGCGTGCCTGCAATTGCAGCGCGATCCGGCCACCGGCGTGCTGACCGACATCGATTCGCGCCTGTTCAACTACGGAACCTACTGGATCGAAGGCTACGATTTCTCCGTGGACTATCGCTGGAGCAGCAGCTGGGGCGACTTCCAGCTCGCCTGGAGCAGCGTCTACCTGAGCCGCTACGACAAGGAGATTCCCCGCGGCGCCCCCGCCGTGAGTACGGTGGGCAACTACTTCTTCCAGGATCCGGACTGGCGCCTGCGCTCGGTGCTGTCGCTGGACTGGAACCGGAATTCACTGGGCGCCACGCTGCGATTGCGCTACTACTCGGCCCTCGATGAAAGCTGCGAGCTGCCCGCGGGGGCCGACCGGCTCGACTTGTGCGATCGTCCCGACTTCGCGAGCCCCGTCTTCGGCGGATTCCCCGAGCACATCATCGATCCGCGCACCTACGCCGACCTGCAGTTGCGCTGGCAACCGGTCCACGGCATGGAGTTGAGCCTTGGCGTCAACAACGCCTTCGACCGCGATCCGCCGGTGTCCTACAACGTCTACAACTCCTACGATCCGGCCTACGACATACCGGGGCGATTCTGGTACGCGAACTGGCGGCAGCGTTTCTAACTCCGACGGTGTAATCCTGCGCGCCGTTATCCGTATCCCTGGAACTTCCGTCTTGAGGTCCAGAACGCGGCGATGCTGCACATAGAGAAGGCCCAGTCTTCGAGGATTGAAACCCTCTAGTGGCTGAGCCTTCCGTTGCCGGAGTTGTTGCAGCGAGTTTTCAGGCTCGTTACTTATTCTCCGACGGTGTTAGGGTACTGCAGCGCCTGTTATTGCAGGATCAAGACAAGCTTAGGCAGCACACAAAAAAGCCCCTGCAAGTCGCGCTTTTTCGCACCGCCCCGCATTCAGTCAGCAAAGCCCGAGCCCATGCGCAGGACCGCGAGCAGCAGCAGTACCAGGGCAACCGCGCTGGCCCAGGCGAGCAGTGCGCCGAGCATCCCCATCCATTCCCGGCGGCGCGCGAAGTAGCCCAGCAGCGCCAGCGTTGGCACGATCAGCAATGCCAGGAACATCAGGCCTTCGATGAGACTGTTCCTGCCAGAGGCAAAGCTGGCCATCATCGGAAGGGCGACCGCCACCCACAGGAACGTGAACGCGATCGTCGCCCAGCCCAACCCGAACCCCACGCGCAGCGTGCCCTTCGTTGTACGGGCGATGCCGCCGTCCGCCGGCCGCGATGCCGGCGGCGCATAGGGGGAATTGTCGATCGTCACTGCCACTAACGGCTCCAGGGCCACCAGCCGCGGCCCGTCTGTGCGTAGCGATCCGCCGCGCGCTCGAACGGATTACGCACGCTGATGCCGCCGCACACGAGGTACAGCGGCAGGAACATCAACCCCAGCGCCATGTACTGGTAGACATGGGCACGCTCATGGTCGGCAAGCGCGATCGGTGCCTCGTCGCCATGCCCCGCGCGATGCGCGTACGTCACGCAGGTCGAATCCAGCGTGTCGCCGGTATGGAGGATCACATTGCCCAGCGTCAGGGCCCCGCCCGGCCCCCACGGCCAGCGATGGAACACCAGGGCGAGGTCACGGGGACGCCAGTGCGCGTGTGCGCCAAAAGCCAATCCCACGATCCCCGCGATCAGGCCCAATACGGTGTTGGGCAGGGCCCACACCAGGCCAAGCATGATCGCCAGGCGACGCAGGACTGGATTCAACTGCCCTCTTCCGGAATCAGCAGCCACAGGATCAGGTAGACGAGGATGCCGGGGAATGCCGCGGACGCAATCGACAGGACGACGTAGATGACGCGGACCAGCGTCGAATTCCAACCGAAGCGCTGCGCAATGCCCCCCATCACGCCGGCCAATATGCGGTCGTGGCGGGAGCGGGAAAGCGATCTCGTAACATTCATGGGAGCCGCTCCCAGGAGGTTAAGGCGAGTCTAGCGTGCCGGGCTTGGGTTTGCCTTGCGCATTTCCAGCAGCCGCGCGCGCAGCCAGGCCGCCGAATTCACGACTGGCTTGCCCGGGCAACGCACGCTGTAGGCGCGGCCGCTCATGCTGCTCTGCGTGCCGGCGCGTTCGATGAACTCCTCGGCCGTGGCCACCATGTTCCGCTCTCGCAGCCATTCGTATTTGCGGCGCAGGTGTTCCTCCGCCTTTTTTGGCGGGTACCAGCTTCCGTTGCGCTGGAAGTCGCACCCCGACGCGCCGAGACCGGCGATCAGCTGTTCGATTTCGCGCGCCGCTGGCTGCGGCGGAGCGGCCATCGACGGCAGCGCCCAGAGCAGGCCCAGCAGCAGGAATCGGTTCATGCCCACAACCTGTGCACGCATGGTCGGTCAACCCTGGCGCTGCGCCAGCCAGTCGTGGATGGCCGACGGCACTTCGCGCTGCGCACGGCTCGAGACGTAGATGCCGATGTGCCCACCCTTGAAGGAGAGCTCGCTGTAGTCGTCGCTGCCAACAAGCCCTTTCAACGCCCGGGAGGCACCGGGCGGCACCAGATGGTCCTGCTCGGCAAAGATGTTGAGCACCGGCATGTCGACGTAGCCCAGGTCCACGGCGCGGCCGCCGATCTCGATCCCGCCATTGACGAAACCATTGCGCTGGTAGAACTGGGTGACGAACTGGCGGAACGCCTCGCCCGCCTGATCGGGTGAATCGAAGATCCACTTTTCCATGCGCAGGAAATCTTCCAGCGCCTGCTTGTTGTCGAGGATGTCGACCATGCCGACGTACTTCTGCACGAACAGGCGCCATGGCTTGAGCGTGAGGTAAGTCCAGTTCATCAGGTCGGCCGGGACGTTGCCGAGCGTGTCGACGAAGGCATCGACATCGAGGCAACGCACCCAGTTCGACAGCATGTTGTCGTCGCCGTGGAAGTCCACCGGCGTGACCATGGTGATGAGGTTGCGCACTTTCTTCGGATTCAGCGCGGCGTAGCACAACGAAAACGCGCCGCCCTGGCAGATGCCCAGCAGGTTGATCGAGTCCATGCGGTACTCGCGGCGCAGGTGGTCCACCGCACCGCCGAGGAAGCGCTGGATGTAATCCTCGAGGTCCAGATAGCGGTCCGAACGGTCCGGATAGCCCCAGTCGATCACGTACACATCCTCGCCACGCTCGAGCAGGCCGCGCACGATGGATTTGTCGCTCTGCAGGTCGACCATGTAGGGACGGTTCACCAACGCGTAGCTGATCAGCAGCGGCACACTGGCTGTCGGCGCGCGGTCGCCCTTGAAGCGGTACAGCACGACCTTGCCGTCGCGCCACACTTCCTCGCGCGCAGTGGCGCCGTAATTCACTTCGTCGACGTCATGCAGCGTGTCCAGGCCGGCACGCAGCTTGGCCTGCATCTGCAACGCTTCCTGCGCCAGGGTTTCGGGCGTGAAGCCGAAGGGGCCGTGGAGATCGAAGCCGTTCATGCGCGTGTTCCCTTCGTCTTCGACGGGGTCTTGTTCGATGGGGTTTTGTTCGACGAGCTCTTGTTCGACGAGCTCTGGGCGGGCTTGGCCTTCGTTGCCTTTGCCGCGCCGGCCTTGGCCGTTCCGGGTGCGGCAGCATCCGGGGCGGGAGCATGGTCCTGCATCGCGTCGCGCAGCCGGCGCAGTTCGCGTTCGAGCTGAATGATCTTGCGGTGGGCGGCATCCATCTCGGTGCGGGACGGTATGCCGACCTGGTCGCAGTACTGCTCGACCTCACGCTGCAGGGCGGCCCGGACCTTCATCTGCGAATTGACGTAGTCGCCGTAGGTCTCGCGGAAACGTGGTGACAGCGCGATCTCCGCGTAGGCGTCCTCGGCGGCGTCGATCCACAGGTCGAACAGCGCACGCGCTGAGGCGAGTTGGCGGCCCGGCTCGCTGCGTTCGGCGAGCTTGTCCTCGAAACGGCGGAACGCCAGCTGGGTGGCTTCGGCCATCAGTGCGTTATAGGCGTTGCTCTTTTCCTGGTAGTCGAGCTGGGCCTGCGCCAGCGCCTGCCAGCGTTCCTGGTGTTCGCGGGCGAAGCCGAACGCCGGCATTCCCAGCCAGCTGCGGCCGTCGCGCTGCATCGATTGCAGCATCGGCCCCATCTGCTCCATCCACTGCTCGACGCCATGCTGCCCCGGTCCGGACATGCCCTTGAACATGTCGGCGAAGGCATTGGCGCCGTTCGCGCCGAGCATGCGCTGCCAGGCGGTGGCGATATCCGCCGGCTGCGCATTGCGTCCGGCGAACTGCGCGGCCAGCTGCTGCATCTGGCCCATCCACTGCTGCGCCTGGGAATTGAAACGGTTGATCGCGTCGTCCGCGCCGCTGGCCGGGTTCACCGCGGCGCCCTTCGCCAACTGCGACCACCAGCCCAGGGCGTCATTCCAGTTCGGCATCGTGGGCTGGCTCGGCGCGGCATTCGTCCGCATCGCATCACCCCACGCGCCCCAGTACTGGCGCGCGAGCCGTTCAAACTCATCGAATCCGCTGGCCATCCGCATTCCTCCGTCAAGGCGACGGATGATAACGCCAGGCCTGTTGCAGCTGTGCTGCGGCCGCTTACGGCTTGGGGATGTGCAGGGTCTTGCTGATCATCAGCGAGCCGGACAGCGCGAACATCAGCACCAGCGGATGGAACTGCCACGGGCCCAGCTGCAGCATGCCCAGCCATACGTTCTCGCCGATCGCCCCCTGCCACGCGGCGGCCGCGAGCACGATGACCAGCACCAGGCTGGTCGGAATGGGGGTTCCCTCGAAGTACTTCACCTTGTCGCCGCCGCCCGACAACTGTTCCGCCGTGACGTTGTAGCGCGCCAGGCGGCTCACGCCGCAACCGACGAAATAGCTCAGCACCGCCCAGTCCCAGCCGCCCTGCAGGCCGCAGGCGTAGGCCAGCGCGGCCGGGGCGACGCCGAAGGAGATCACGTCCGCGAGCGAGTCCAGCTCGCGCCCCAGCGTCGAGGAGGACTGCCGCCAGCGCGCCACGCGTCCGTCGAGCGCGTCGAAGATGAAGGCCGCGGGAATCAACGCCATGCCGACCAGCAGGTCGCTCACCACGCCGTCCTGCAGGAACCGCATCGCCGCGAAGATCGCGCCCGTGCCGCAGAAGGCATTGGCCAGCGTGAACCAGTCCGCCAGGTGGAAGCCGCGGATCATGGAGAAGTGGCGCCGGTTCGGGGATGGCTTGTTCATCCCGCGATGCTGCCAAGCGCAGGGGCCCACGGCAAGCTCGGCTGTCGCCCGGCCGGGAAAACCGGGCGAGCCGCTACACTTTCCGAGTGCCTTCCCCGCCTGCCACCACGCCGCCTCCGACCGCCGCTCCGCGGAAAATCGTGCACGTGGACATGGATGCGTTCTATGCCTCCGTCGAGCAGCGCGACGATCCGAGCCTGCGGGGCAAGCCCGTGGTCGTGGCCTGGCGCGGGGCACGCTCGGTGGTGTGTGCGGCCAGCTACGAAGCGCGAAAGTTCGGCGTGCGCTCGGCGATGCCGGCGGTGCGGGCCGAGCGGCTGTGTCCGCAAGCGGTCTTCGTGCCGCCCGATTTCACCCGTTACAAGGCAGTGTCGCGACAGGTGCGCGAGATCTTCGCGCGCCACACCGACCTGATCGAACCGCTGTCGCTGGACGAGGCCTATCTCGACGTCACCGCCACCAAGACCGGCTTGCCGACCGCGACTGAGACGGCCGAAGCGATCCGCGCCGCGATCCGCGAGGAGACGCAACTGACGGCATCCGCCGGCGTGGCCCCGAACAAGTTCCTCGCCAAGATCGCCAGCGATTGGCGCAAGCCCGATGGCCTGTTCGTGGTCCGGCCGCACCAGGTGCTCGCCTTCCTCGAACCCCTGCCGGTCGGCCGCCTGCCCGGGGTGGGCAAGGTGATGGAGGGCAAGCTCGCGCAATTCGGCATCACCACGGTCGGCGACCTGCGGGCGTTGCGCCTGGAGGAACTGGAACAGCGTTTTGGCCGTTGGGGCCAGCGCCTGCACGAGCTCTCGCTGGGCATCGACGACCATCCGGTGCAGAGCGAACGCCCGACGATGCAGATCTCGGCCGAGGACACGTTCGAGACCGATCTGCTGCTGGAAGAGCTGGAGCCGCATATCCGGCGGTTGGCGGAAAAGGCGTGGGCCGGCTATGAACGCGAGCGCGAGTCCGAACATGGGCGCCTGGCGCGCACGGTGGTCTTGAAGTTGAAGACCGCCGACTTCCGCACGCTGACGCGCAGCCTGACGCCGCTGTCGCGTCCCGAGTCGTTGCGGCAGGTCGCCGACATCGCCTGCGAGTTGCGCGCGCGCGTGGAACTGCCGAGCCGCACGCGTTATCGCCTGGTGGGCGTGGGATTGTCCGGGTTCGTCGATCCGGATGTTGCGGCAGCGCAGGACGATCTGTTCGGTTGATATCCCTCGCCGCCTTGTCCCTCGCCCCGCTTGCGGGGAGAGGGACAGCGTTGCGTAGCAACGCAGGGTGAGGGGAAGTAGTTGGGGCGAAAAAGCCGCCCCTCATCCGCCCTTCGGGCACCTTCTCCCCGCGAAGCGGGGAGAAGGAATGCAGGTCACCAGATCACGACCCGCTTGTCGTCGCTGCGCACCATCGGATCGCCCTGCTTGCACTGGAACGCCGCGGCGTACTGCGGCATGTTCGACGGCGGCGCGATGGCACGGAAATTCGCCGGTGCGTGCTCATTGGCGGCCACCAGCACCTTCAGCGACTCGGGCGTCATCGTGCTGCGCCAGCTCAGCGCGTAACTGGCGAAGAAGCGCTGGTCGCGGCTCATGCCCTCGACCATCGGGTCGGGCGTGCTGCCCACCGCCTTCTTCATCGCGTCGTACGCCACCTCGATGCCGCCGAGGTCGGCGATGTTCTCGCCCAGGGTCAGGCGGCCGTTGACCTTCATGCCCGGCAACGCCTCGTAACCGTTGAACTGCTGCACCAGCTTCTCGCTGCGCGCGGCGAAGCCCTTGGCGTCGGCCGGCGTCCACCAGTTCTCGAAGTTGCCGCTCGGCCCAAAGCGGCTGCCCTGGTCGTCGTAACCGTGCATCAGTTCGTGGCCGATGGTCGCGCCGGTGTTGCCGTAATTCAGCGCGTCATCCGATTTCGGATCGAACAGCGGCGGCTGCAGGATCGCTGCCGGGAACACCACTTCGTTGAGCTGCGGGTTGTAGTACGCATTCACCGTCTGCGGACTCATGCCCCACTCGGTGCGGTCGACCGGCTTGCCGATCTTGCCGAGGTTCCATCGGTAGTTGAATTCGTTCGCGGCCAGCACGTTGCCGATGTAGCTGTCGCGGCTGGTCTGCAGGCCGGCCCAGTCGCGCCACTTGTCGGGATAACCGATTTTCGGCGTGAAGGTCTCCCACTTGGCGACCGCCTTCTGCCGCGTCGCGTCGCCCATCCACTCGAGTTTCTCCAGGCGCGTCTTCAGCACCCCGCGCATGTTCTGGACCATCTCCAGCACCTTCGCCTTGGATTCGGCCGGGAATGTCGCCTTGACGTACAGCTGGCCCATCGCCTCGCCGGTCTCGCGGTTGATGGTGCCGAGCACCCGCTTCCAGCGGTCCTTGATCTCCTTCTGGCCGTTGAGCGCCTTGTTGTGGAATTCGAAGTACTGCTGCGCGTAAGCGTCGCTGAGGTACGGCGCGGCGTCGTCGACGGTGTGGAAGCGCAGGTAGCTCTTCCACGTCGCCGCCGGCACGTCGCCGAGCATGCGGGCGAATTCCTGCTGGAACTCGGGCATGGCCAGCGAGAACATCTTCGGCGCTTCCAGTCCCTGCGCGGCAAAGAACTTGCTCCATGGGAAATCCGGAGAGACCTTGTCGGCATCGGCCACCGATACCGGGTGGTAGTAGAGCTCGGTGTCGCGCGAGAGCTGCTCGCTCGACTTCGACACCTTGGCCAGGCGCGTCTCGAACGCCAGCACATCCTTCGCCTGCGCGGCCGCATCGGCGGCCGGGATGCCGGACATTTCCAGCAGCTTGGCGATGTGCGCCTGGTAGGCGTCACGCGCCTCCTTCTTGTCGGCGTCGAAGTAGTAGCCACGGTCCGGCAGGCCGAGGCCATCCTGGGTGACGTAGGCGATGTTGACGTTGGAATCCTTGAAATCGGGGCTGGGCCCGAAATCGAAGACGAACCCCTCCCCCTTGGCAAACGATTGGCGCAGGAACTCGGCAATCGAGGCGCCGTCGCTCAGCGCATTGATCGCTTCCAGGCGCGACTGCAGCGGCTTGATGCCCTGCGCGTTGAGCTTGGCGGTATCCATGCCGGTGGCCCAGATGTCGCCAACGATCTTTTCCACGCCCGTGCCCTTGTCGGACGCTGCATGCTCCGCGAGCTGGTGCTGTACCGCGAGCGAGCGTTCGCTAATCGCTTCGTACAGGCCCCAATCGGTGCGGTCGGCCGGGATGGGATTGGCCGCCTTCCACTTGCCGTTGACGTAGGCGTCGAGGTCGGTGCAGGCACCTTTGCCCGGATCCAGGTCGCTCGCCATGAACCCGGGCACCTGCGGCAGCTTGCTTTCGTCCAGCTTGAATTCGGGTGCGGTCGCGGATGCCTGGGCCTGCGGTGCTGCCTGCTTGTCGGCGTTGCAACCGGCGAGTGCAAGTACGCCGAGGATGCAGCCGGCGGCCAGTGGTTTGATCGAGGGAACGGACATGGAAGTCTCCGTGGAAGGTCTGGTGCCGCCTGGATCTGGAAGGCCCGGTCACAGCCGGCGGTCGGCACCGACCCTAGCAGCAGCGCGACGGCGGGTGCATGTGACGTTCGGACTAGATGCCCGGAGCCGCGGTATCCATGCGGCGCTGCGGCTCAGGGGCGTTTCGTGACGCCGAGGAACAGGTCACGAGCCGCCACGCCGAGATCGGGCTGGTCGATGAAGAAGCCCTGCACGCCCAGGCCAAGCAGGTGCAGGGCCTCGGCGATGACCGGCGGCTCGAGGCCCGGCGGCGTCCGGACCAGGGGATGTTCCTCGGCGCGCAGCGTGTAGGGATGCACGACCAATCCTGCCTTCAGCGCGTGGGCCAGCATCGCGGGTATCGGATCGGAGTCGCGGGCAGCGTGCGACAGCAGGTCCCGTTTCGAAGGCCCGAGGCCACTGGCGTAGTTCGCCTTCAGCCAGTGCAGGGCGGCCTCGGTGGCCAGCGCCTCATATCGCGTCGTGGCGTCGATGCCGCCGACCGCAGCCGACAGTCCGCCATAGATCGCAGCGAGGTCGGCACGTTGCGCGACGTTCCAGCGGAAGTCGTAGGGTGCGCTCGAATGGATGTCGCCGAACAACTGCACCAGCGGAAAATCCACGCTCGCCGCCGGCATGATCGACTGCTTCAACTCGATCAGGTTGGCGACCTCGAAACTCTGGATGTAGACGCGGCGCGGATCCGTGAAACCCTCGGCAACCAGCGTCTCCACCAGTTTGCGCCCCAGCTGGATCCCGATCGGGCTGCCATCGAGATGGCGACCCTCGCTGGCGAAGTAAGTCGGGTGCTTGGTTTCCGGATACACGCCGACCACACGGCCGTCGCGGCTCTCCGACTTCGCCAGGCGGATGACTTCAGCGAAGGTCGGGATCTCGTACATGCCGTCGAAGCGGGCGTTCGCCGGTCGCAGGTCGGGAATGCGTTCCCTCGCACGCAGGATCCTGAGTTCGGCCAGGGTGAAATCTTCCGTGAACCAGCCGGTCTTCGTGGTTCCATCCACGGTCTTGGTGACGCGGCGATCGGCGAACTCGGGGCGGCTCGCGACATCGGTGGTGGCGGAAATATCGTTCTCATGGCGGGCCACCAGCACACCGTCCCGGGTCGCGACGAGATCGGGCTCGATGAAGTCGGCGCCCTGGCGGATCGCGAGCCGGTACGACTCCAGTGTGTGCTCCGGCCTGTAACCGCAGGCGCCGCGGTGGCCGATGACGATCAGGCCCTGGTTGTTCGCGCGCTCGGTCGGGCTCACGGCATTGGGGTCCTTCACGGCTGCCGGCGGAATGAACTGACGTGGGGCCGATGATGAACCAGATTGCTAGCGCGGTGCGTCGTAACCACCGCGCACGCCGTGCGGCGACAACACCAGTTGCCACAACTGGATCCGCCGGGCGCGGAAGCTCGCCATCGAACCGGCAAGGTAGTAACGCCACATCCGGCGGAATCTCTCGTCATACGCCGGAAGGCTTTCCCAGGCGGCTTCGACATTGTCGCGCCAGGCCTGCAGGGTGCGGTCGTAGTCGGGACCGAAGCCGTGCCAGTCCTCGATCACGAACAGGTCCTCGACGGCCTGCGCGATCTGCGCCGCCGAAGGAAGCATGGAGTTCGGGAAGATATAGCGCCCGATCCACGGGTCGGTGCGGTGCTGCGAGACGTTGTTGCCGATGCTGTGCAGCAGGAACAAGCCGTCGTCCGCCAGGCAGGCGCGCGCGACGTCGAAATAGCGGCGGTAGTTCTTCACACCGACATGCTCGAACATGCCGATGGAGAAGATCCGGTCGAATTTATCGCCGAGTTCGCGATAGTCCTGCACGCGGATCTCTATCGGAAGCCCCGCGCACAGCCGGCGTGCGAATTCGGCCTGCTCGCGCGACACCGTGACCCCCACGCCGCTCACGCCGTACCGCTGCGCGGCGAACTTCAATGCCTCTCCCCAACCGCAGCCGATGTCCAGCACATGCATGCCCGGTTGCATGCCCAGCTTGCGGCACACCAGGTCGAGTTTGGCTTCCTGCGCCTCGTCCAGTGATCGCGCCTGTCGCCAGTAGCCGCAGCTGTACACCAGGCGCGCGCCCAGCATCGCCGCGTAGAGGTCGTTGCCCAGGTCGTAGTGGTGCTCGCCGATCAGGAAGCTGCGGCTGCGCGACTGCAGGTTCTGCATCTGCGCGCGGATGGCGTCGAGCACATCGGCTATCCCGCGCACGCGCTCGTCGATGCGCGCATCCAGCAGGTGGTACAGCAGGCCGTCCAGTGAGCGCGCATCCCACCAGCCATCCATGTACGACTCGCCCAGCCCCAGCGACCCCTGCGCCAGCAACCGCGTGGGCAGCCGCGGGTCGTGCATCCGCAGGTCCCAGTCGCGGTCGCCATCGATGCGGACGTCGGCCGGCGCGAGCAGGCGTTCCAGCCGCCGCCGGAAGGGTTGCGGTCGCATCGCCGCGAGATGGGTTGGCTGCGTCGCAGACATGATGGTCAGCTCACAGAGGGGCGCACGGGATCAGCCTCCTTCGAACAGGCTCCTGTACGCGGGCGCGATATGGGGAAGAAGGGATGCCGCCGGCACTTCCACCGTCTGCGTCCCATCGGAATAGGGGCCGACCTGGTAAGGCGCAAAGACGAAGCGCAGCCCACGGATGCGGCCGTCGGCACCTACCAGCGGTTCGAACTGGCTGAAGTGCTCCGGGTCGGGTGACGTGCCGTCGTCGATCATCTTGTTGGCGCCCTTGAGCACTTCCACGCGCTCGGCAGGCGGGAGCTCGTCGGCGTCGACACGTTGCGACAACGCGGTGTGCAGTTGCTCGCGAACGAGACCCGAAATGGCTTCCAGGCCACCGGCATCCGGAACGAGATCGCCGATCCGCAGTTGCTTGCCCTGCTGCGGCAGCCACACCCAGCGTGCGATCAGCGGCGCTCCATGGGCGCCGCCGGTGTAGCTGCTGCCGTCGACGCCCACGGCCACCAGCGTCGGCGAGGCATAGAGTTCGGAGAACGGCAGCACCAGTTCGTACGGTGCCGAGCTCCCGGCTTTTTCGCGCCCTTTCGCCGCTTCCAGCAGCTCCGCACGCGCGGCCTCCGCGTAGCGCTTGAGCTCCGTGGCCAGCTCAGGATACCGGCTCGCCACCGCTGGATAGCTGATGCCGATGACATAGTCGGGGGTGTTCTCGGTGACGTCCCTGAGGTCGGTGGCGGAGGTCGCAACCGCTGTCGCAGGCGCTGTCGTAGCCGCCGGAGCCTTCGCGGGCATGGCCGGCTGTTCCGGGGATTCGCGCTTGCAGCCTGGGACCGACGCTGTCGCAAGCAACGCCAGGAACAACGAAGCGCGCAGTGGGGGTCGGCGCATTGGGCAAGTCCTTGTATTCCCGCGACAGTATCGCGCAGGAACGTGATTTCCGTATTCACATTTGAACGCGAATCGCCGCTTTAACCGGCACTCCGCGGGTCACCAGTCGGTGCGTTGCGGGAGCAGGCCTCGCAGCTCGGCATCGGTGAGATTGCGCCATTGGCCGATCTTGAGGTGGCCCAGCTTGACGTTGCCGATGCGCACCCGCACCAGCTGCTTCACCCGATAGCCGAAATGCGCCGCCATCAGGCGGATTTGCCGGTTGAGCCCCTGCACCAGGGTGATGCGGAACCCCACCTTGCCCAGCCTGCCGGTCCGGCAAGGCAGCGTGGTCTGCCCGTGCAGGGGCACGCCACGGCTCATACCGCGCAGGAATTCGTCGGTGACGCCGTGGTTCACCGCGACCAGGTATTCCTTCTCCAGCTTGTTCTCGGCGCGCAGGATCTCGTTGACGATGTCGCCGTTGCTGGTGAGCAGGATCAGCCCTTCCGAATCCTTGTCGAGGCGGCCGATGGGGAAGATGCGCTTTTCGTGGCCGACGAAGTCGACGATGTTGTCCTTGACCGTCGACTCCGTGGTGCAGGTGATGCCGACCGGCTTGTTCAAGGCGATATAGACGTGCTTGCGCTGGCCCTTGCCCGCGGTGCGGACCTGCAGCTTCTGGCCGTCGACGAGGACGGTATCGCCCTCGCCCACTTCGGCACCCACGCGTGCACGCAGGCCATTGACGGTGACCCGGCCTTCGGCGACGAGGCGGTCGGCCTCGCGGCGCGAGCAGTAGCCGGTGTCGCTGATGTGCTTGTTGAGGCGCATGAAGTGGAGCGGGGTCCTGGAGCGGCCGGGAATGATACGCCCCTTCGCCCTCCGCCTTGCCGCGGGCGATCGTGCGGCTACGCCAGCAGGTCGCCGTACTGCTTGTGTTTCTGCACCCACAACGCAGCGTAGGAACACGCCGGCCGCACCCGGAGGCCGGCACCCCGCGCGAATTCAAAGGCCGCGCGTACCAGCTCGGAGGCGATGCCGCGGCCCTCCACCAGTCGCGGCACGCCGGTGTGGTTGATCACGAGGATGTCGCCGTCGTAGTGGTAGGTCACCTCGGCTTCCAGGCCATCGACGACGGTGGTGAAACGGTGGGCGACCGGGTCGTGGTGGACTTCATAGCGCTGCATGACGTTCAGGCGGGGGCTCCGGGACGGAATAACGAGAGAGCCAGTCTAGTGCTTCGCATCCTGGCGTCCCTGGCGATGGCGATCCCGTTCACTGATGCTGCCCTGGGTGGCGTCCATCCGGCTCTCTGCCCGATGCAGCTCCTCGGCGTGGGCATGGGCCGCGGCCTCCTGTTCCGCATTCCGGGCCGGTGCGGCATGGGGCGCAGGATGGCCATGGTCGGGGTCGAGCTGCCGCCAGGGCGGCGTCTCGCGCTCCCGGGCATGCTTGGCTTCCAGCAACTCACGGGTGTTCGCCAGGGCTTGTTCGGGCGTGATGTGGTGTGGCGGCTTGCGGGCGCGCGAGGTCGCCTTGCGCGGCGGCGCAGCGCGGCCTGCGGTGGCCTGGAGCGGTGGCGCGCCGGTGGCGGCAACCGGGCGAACGGGCATGGAACTGCTTCGTGCCGGCCGCAGCGGCGCCTTTTTCGCGACCTTGCTCGCAGCCTTCTTCACCACTTTCGCTGATTTCGCCGCCTTCGCGGCTGTTGCCACCTTGCGTGCCGGGGCTTTGCCCGCCTTCGCAACGACGGCCTTGCCCGCCGGCTTCGCGGTGGATTTGCGCGCGGCCGCAGTCTTGCGCGCCACTTTCTTGGAAGCCGACCGCTTGGCGACCTTGCGGACGGCCTTCTTTGCGACGGACTTCTTCGCGACGGCCTTCTTCACCGCCTTTTTCGCCGCCTTTTTCGCCACTTTCCTGGCGGGCGCCTTGCGTGCCGCGGCCTTGCGGTGTGCGGCCTTCTTCGCCGCCTTCGTGGCCGCCTTGCGGGTCGTCCCCGTGGTCTTGCGCGTTGCCATGCTGCCTCCGTGGTCAGCGCGAGTGCGCGCCTCTGCGGCTGCGACGGATAGCATGCGCGGCATTCACGCGGGGTGAGCGGAGGTGCTGACCGCCCACGTCACCCGAATACGTTGATGTGCTTGCAGCGGGCGCCGGATGCCCCCAGCCAAGTACCGGCAGCTGTCTTCACTCCGCAACCCGCGAAGAACCAGCCATGGCTAACCCGCACACCCACGAACAGTCCAGCGACGAAGTCCTGATGAGCCGCTATTTCGAGCTGTCCGACCATCCGGAAGAAAACGCGGACGAACTGGCCGCGATCGACGCCGTCATCCAGGCAAGGTTGTTTGCCGCCTACGGCGCATCCGAGCCGGGCTCGTCGCCCAGGGTGCGCTACGCCGCGTGAACTGCGCGGCTCCCATGTGCGGCTCCTAGAGGAAGCGCGGATTCATCATCTGCACCAGGAACGACTGCAGCACGCTCGGCTCCATCAGCAGCATGAACATCACGCCGTACGCCGCGCCCGACAAGTGCGCGCTGTGGTTGACGTTGCCGCCGCCCTGGCGATCCTTCCAGAACGAATAGGCGACATAGCCGATCGCGTACAGGAATCCGGGCACCGGCAACGGCACCATGATCCACATCCACGGATCGAGCAGGATCGAGGCGAACAACACCGCCGACACGCCCCCCGAAGCACCGAGGCTGCTGTAGCGGGGATCGTGCCGGTGCTGCATGTAGGTCGGCAGGATCGCCACGACTATCGCCGACAGGTAGAACAGCACGAAGCCGACGGGGCCGATGAAACGGGTCATCTCGTGTTCGACCACGCGGCCGAAGAAGTACAGCGTGATCATGTTGAACAGCAGGTGCGACCAGTCCGCATGGATGAAGCCATGCGTGAGCAGGCGGTCGAACTGCTTGTTCTTGTCGATCGCCGGCGGCCACAGGATGAGCCGCTGCAGGACGGCGGGCCGTTCGAAGGCCATCCACGACACCGCTGCGGTCACCGCGATCAGGATGATGGTCAGCATTGCTCAGAAGATCCTCGTTCCAGTTTCAGTCCACGCATGAAATCAGCGCACCTCAGGCCCGGTAGTGGTCCTGCATCGGATAACGCCGCGCATACAACGCGAACGCCAGCGCCGCCAGCATCGCGAACCCGGCAAAGAAAAACATCAGGAAAGCGGTTTCGCTCAGGCCGGTCTGCGCGATGTTCGAAGTCACGCCCTCGTTGCGCACCGCTGCGTTGCTCAGCAACACCCACAGGTTGCCGACCGTCACCGAAAGCATCCAGAAGCTCATGATCGTTCCCTTCATCGACGTCGGCGCCTGGCTGTAGGCGAATTCCAGTCCCGTCGCGGATACCAGGACCTCGCCCATCGTCAGCAGCGCGTAGGGCAGCACCTGCCAGACGATCGACACGGGGTCGCCACCGTCGAGGGCCAACTGCAGGCAGCCGGCGACGACCCAGGCGACGGCCGAGAACGCGATGCCCGTGCCCATGCGGCGCAGTGCCGTGGGCTCGATGCCCACTCGGCGCAGCAGCGGATACAGCACGAGGTTGTTGAAGGGAATGATCAGCATCACCAGCGCCGGGTTCAGCGCCTGCATCTGCGCGGCCTGGAACCACTCCGGCTTGGTCATGAGCTCGCCCTGGATCACCCAGGTGGACGCCTTCTGGTCGAACAGCGACCAGAACGGGGTGACCAGTGCGAATACGATCAGGATGCGCAGCACGGCGCGCACGCCGTCGACGGCCCCATCGGGATGCGCGCCGCGTGCGCGCTCGAGCTGCATCGACGCGCCAAAGCCGCCGAAGGCCATCACCAGCACCAGGGCGAGGCAGAACGCCGGTACGAATTCCAGCGAACCGGCCAGCCACATTCCGAACGCGCCCAGCGCGAGCACCACGCCCAGCACCGCCATCGCCAGCCCCATGCGCCCCTGCCCGGCCTGCCGCGCCGTCAGCGCCGTGCGCACGACGTTGAGGAAGGAATGCGGGTTCGGCGGCGAGGCCGGCACGTGGGTGTACTTGTTGCGTCCGGCCCAGAAGATCACCACGGCCAGGAACATCAGCGCGCCGGGAATGCCGAACGCCACCGCCGGACCGAAGCCGCGCAGGAAGATCGGCATCAGCAGGGAGGCGAAGAAGCTGCCGAAATTGATCGTCCAGTAGAACGCGTCGTAGACGACCTTGGCCTTGCTCTTGTTGCTCTGGTCGAACTGGTCGCCGACGAAGGCCGAAACCAGTGGCTTGATGCCACCCGATCCCAGCGCGATCAGCAGCATCCCGGCGTAGAAGCCGGTGGGATTGTCGACGAACAGGGACAGGCAGACGAAGCCCAGCACGTACACCAGCGACAGCCACAGGATGGTGTTGTACTTGCCGAAGAAGCGGTCGGAGATCCAGCCGCCCAGCAGCGGGAAGAAGTACACGCCGATCACGAAGGTGTGGAACACATCCTTCGCCATGTGTTCGCGCTCGCCCTGCGAGGCGATGTACATCAGCAGCGTCGAAACCAGGAACGGGGTGAGGATGTTGCGCATCCCGTAGAAGCCGAAGCGCTCGCAGGCCTCGTTGCCGATGATGTAGGGGATCTGCCGGGGTAGCTTCCCGGCGCTGGCGGTTTCGATGGCTGCTGTCATGGGATCGCGCGGGTCCACGCCGGCCCCGGAGGCCGGCAGTTTCGAGGGTCAGGAAAACGGCGGGGCAAGCCCGCCGGCCCGCGGCAGGTTAACATCGCCGTCGCGGCCGGCATCCGGCAAACGCCACCGTCTGTTTCAGGCGTTCAGGCCCATTCGGTCAGGCCTTCTCGTTCATACAACGTCGCGAACGAGGGCCGCGTCTTCATCCGCTGCGCGAGTGCCGCCAGGTGCGGCCACGTCGTTGCCGGCTGCGGCATGTTGCGCGACCAGCGCATCAGCATCGTGAGATAGAAATCGGCGGGGCTGACCCGGTCGCCGAGCAGGTACGGACCGTGTGCGCCCAGGTGCGCATCGAGCCGGTCCCATGCGGCCTCGATGCGGGGACGGACGCATTCGCGTGCGGCCTCTTCGTTCTCGGCGCCTGCCACCTCATGCGGATACCACCAGATCCGGAACAGCGGTTGCACCGCATTGGCAAGATGGAACATCCATTGCAGGTACTGAGCGCGCAACGGACTGTCCATTTCGGGCGCCAGCCCGGGCTGCCCATGACGCTCGGCGAGCATCATCACCAGCGCGGCGCATTCGAAGCGCGGCACGCCGTTGTCGATCAGCGTCGGGACCACGCCGTTGGGGTTGAGCGCAAGGTACTCGGG
The DNA here is from genome assembly GCF_054049835.1 of Lysobacter sp. P5_B9. NCBI lineage: Bacteria > Pseudomonadati > Pseudomonadota > Gammaproteobacteria > Lysobacterales > Lysobacteraceae > Lysobacter > Lysobacter sp. P5_B9. The sequence goes on along the minus strand of NZ_JBFULP010000001.1, from coordinate 864,907 downwards.
CGACTTCTGCTGCCCCGACTTGGTATCGACCAGGCGCAATTCGTGCGGCACGCCAAGTTCGATCAGGAGCCAATGGACCAGCATGCTGGCGGCACCGGGGGCGTAGTAGAGCGAATACATGCGACAACTCCGAAGGACTGTGCGCTGATGATCGCATGCAGTGGCCGTGTCGGCTGCTGACAGCACGCCGGCAACAGCAAACGCCGGGCGCCGCCCTTCCCATGCCGCACCCCGCTAAGATCGCGCCGCTGTCGCCTTCGCCAATCCGCGCACCTCCTCCCAACCTCGACTGCGAACCTGACCATGCTCCGCACCCTCGTGCTCGCCGCCGGCCTCACTGCCGCCATCAACGCCCATGCCCAGGCCGCGTCCGCGTCCCCCGACCTCACCACCACCTCGGAACGCAGCGGCTTCATCAAGACCGGGCGTTATGAAGAAGTGCTCGCACTGTGCGCGGCCTTCCAGCAGCACTATCCCGAAGCGGTGCGCTGCCTTGACTTCGGCACCACACCGGAAGGCCGGCCGATGAAGGCGCTCGCGGTCAGCACCACCGGCAAGCTGGACGCATCGGCGGCGCGCGATGCCGGCCTGCCCGTGCTGCTGGTGCAAGGCGGCATCCACGCCGGCGAGATCGACGGCAAGGACGCGGGTTTCCTGCTGCTGCGCGAGCTGCTGGCCGGCAAGGTCAAGGACAATCCCCTGGACCGGCTCGTGCTGCTGTTCGTGCCCGTGTTCAACGTCGACGGCCACGAACGCTTCGGCGCCTGGAACCGTCCGAACCAGCGCGGCCCCGAGGAAATGGGGTGGCGTACCACGGCGCAGAACTACAACCTCAACCGCGATTACATGAAGGCCGACGCGCCCGAGATGCAGGCGATGCTGCGGCTGGTGAACGAGTGGGATCCGCTGGCGATGATGGACCTGCACGTCACCGATGGCGCGAAGTTCCAGCACGACGTCTCGATCAATGTCGAACCCACCGAAGGCGCCGACGAACCCCTGCGCAAGGTCGGCAAGGCGTGGCGCGACGGTGTGCTCGCGCAACTCAGGAAACAGGGTTCGATGCCCCTGCCGTTCTATCCCTCGTTCGTGGAGAGCGACAACCCCGCTTCGGGCTTCGAGCATGGCGTCGCCCAACCCCGCTTCTCGCAAAGCTACTTCTCCCAGCGCAACCGGCTCGGAATGCTGGTCGAAACGCATTCGTGGAAGGATTACCCGACCCGCGTGCGCATCACCCGCAACACGGTACTTGCCGCCGCCGGGCTGGTCGCGGCGCACGGCAAGGACTGGCTGCAGCAGGAACGCGCGGCGGACGAGCGCGCCGCGAAACTCGGCGGCCAACCGGTCGCACTGGACTACAAGGCCACCGGCAAGGCGCGCACGATCGCCTTCCAGGGGTACGCCTACACGCGCACCCCGTCGGAGGTTTCCGGCGCGCTGATGACGCGCTACGACGAGACCAGGCCACAGGTCTGGAACATTCCGCTGCGCGACGAGATCGTGCCCGACCATGTCGTGGACGCGCCGCGCGCGGGCTATCTCGTGCCGGCCGCGCACGCGGCCTGGGTGGGCGCGAAACTGCAGCAACACGGCATCGAATTCCGCCGCCTCGAGGCGCCGGTGCCCGGTGCGGCCGTCGAAGCCTTCCATGCGGACAAGGCGAAATTCGCCGCGCAATCCTTCGAAGGCCACCAGAGGCTCGATGCAACGGGCGCATGGACTCCGGAACAGCGCGACCTGGCCGCTGGTGCGTTGTTCGTGCCGATCGCGCAAGCCAAGGCGCGCCTGCTGATGGCGCTGCTCGAACCCCAGGCACCGGACGCGCTGTTGGCCTGGGGCGAGTTCAATACCGCCTTCGAGCGCAAGGAATACATGGAGGACTACGTTGCCGAGGAAGTCGCTCGCGTGATGCTGGCGAAGGATCAGGCGCTGAAGGCGCGCTTCGAACAGCGCCTCAGGGACGAGCCCGATTTCGCCAGGGACCCGGCGGCGCGGCTGGAGTTCTTCGCCCGCCTGCATCCGTCCTGGGACCGGTCCTACAACGTCTATCCGGTGCTGCGCCTGAACCGCTCACCATGAACAAACGCGTCATCGCTGCAATGTGACTGCGCTCACGCACCGCGGGCACGATCACTATCGACGTGGGTGTAGCCTGCGCCGGTCGCCTCCTGCGCCTATTCCATTCGAGCTACACCATGGCCGCCTGCTTCCGCCCACGACTGTTGTTCGCCGCTTCCGTGCTCGCCGTTTCGCTGAGTGCATGCAACCCGACGAGCGAAAAAGCCGCGACGCCCGCGGAAGCCGATACGGCCGCGGCCATGCCGGCATCGACACACAAGACGGCATCGGTCGTGACTCGCTGGCATTGCGAAGGCATCAGCGTCGCCACCCACTTCGATGACGACTCGCTGGAATCCATCACGCTCGAAACTCCGGAACGCACCCTGACGCTCAAGTCGATGGCCAACGAGGACGGCGCGCGTTTCGCCGATGCCGCAGGCAACGAATTCTGGAGCCGCCCCGGCAAGGTGAGCCTGGCGCTCGTCGGCCAGTCCCCGCTGGAGTGCCGCAAGGACCGCGGCTAGCCTGCTTACGCCATGCGTCCGCGGAAGGGATCCGGGACGCCAGCGAACAGGCGGCGCGCTACGTCGCGTTCGTCCGCTTCGATCTCGTCGATGAAGCCGCGCGCATCGCCCAACCCTGCGAAAGCCTCGAAACCACGTTCGAGGAAGCCCTGCAATTCCGCCACCCCCGCCGCGCGCGCCGGGCCGCGCGAGAGCCTGAGCAGCATGGCCACCCCGGGCATCCGCAGGGCGCCGGCCAGGCCGGTGCCCACGCGGGAAATCAGATCAATCTGGTGCGTGCGCAGGCGCGGCAGTCCGGCGTCGCGATAGACCTGCGCATACAACGCGGCGTCCAGCGTGCGTCGCTGTCCCCCGGATTCCTCCAGCGCGCGGGCGAGCCGCAGGTCGAAGGCGTGCGTGAGCAGGCCCAGTTCGATCGCGTCGGACAGGGTCCCCAGCAGCGCGCCCGGCAGCAGTCTCTGCATCATCGGCAGGACCCTGGCGATATCGGCGTCGCGCCGGCTGAAGTCGCGGTCGTTGTAGACGTCATTGAGGAAGAACTGCGCCGCGGGACGCCGGCGCGGGTCGCGCAGGAACCGGTCGAAGCTCGCCTCCAGGCGCTCGGCCTGCCAGCGCCGGACTTCCGGCACCCAGCGCAGGCCATTGCGCGGCTCGCGGCGCGGATCGTGCAGGGCCTGGTGGCGGGCCAGCAGGCAGCCCAGGCGCTTGGGGAGATCGTTCGTGCGTGACATCCAGCCGGATGATCCGGGGCGGACGCGCGGGTGGCAACCGCCCGGCGCAAACCCGGCGCCCATCGCGGTTCGGGTCGGGAGGGTCGGCTACACTCGGCCGACCTGGTCCATACCCGCGCGAATGCTGTCCTTCCACACTGCCCGTCAACGGGCGCGCAAGGCTTCCGACAAGACCCCACCCCGCATCGGCCTGGCCGTCGCCGGCGGCGGTCCGATTGGCGGCATGTACGAGCTCGGTGCGTTGCGCGCACTGGACGAAGCCATCGAAGGCCTCGACCTGTCCCGCCTGGATTGCTACGTCGGCGTCAGCAGCGGCGCGTTCCTCGCCGCGGCCCTGGCCAACCGGATCGGCACCGAGGAGATGTGCCGCATCTTCCTCACCGGCGACAGCGACGACGTGGAGTTCCGGTCGGAAGCCTTCATGCGTCCGGCCTTCCTCGAATACATGCGCCGCGCCTCCAGCCTGCCGCGCCTTGCCGCCGACTGGTGGCGCGAGCTGCTCTTCTCGCCCGGTCAACTGCGCTGGCCGGACTTCGTCACCCGCTTCGGCGGACTGGTCCCCACCGGCCTGTTCGACAATGCCGAGGTCGAGCGCTTCCTGCGCGATGTCTTCACCCGCCGCGGCCGCACCAACGACTTCCGCCAGCTCGAGTCGCGCCTGTTCGTCATCGCCGTCGACCTCGACAGCGGCGAGGCCGTGCGTTTCGGCGATGACCAGTGGAACGACGTGCCGATCTCGCAGGCCATCCAGGCCAGTGCCGCGCTGCCAGGCTTGTACCCGCCAGTGGAAGTGCGCGGCCGCCACTTCGTCGATGGCGCCCTGCGCCGCACCATGCATGCCTCGGTAGTGCTGGAACGCGGCATCGACCTGATGCTCGGCGTGAACCCGCTGGTGGCATTCAATTCCGGCGCCGATGCGGGACTGCCGACGGCCCATGCCGGTCGCCTCGCCGCCGGCGGCCTGCCCGCCGTGCTGTCGCAGACGTTCCGTACCCTGCTGCAGTCGCGCATGCAGATCGGCCTGGTCAAGCACCGCCAGCAGTTCCCGGACATCGACCAGCTGATCTTCGAACCCAACGCCCAGGATGGTGAGCTGTTCTTCAGCAACGCCTTCAGCTTCGCCAATCGCCAGCGCATCGCGGAGATCGCCTACCGCAACGTGATGGCCGACCTGCGCAATCGCGCCGAAACGCTGGCGCCGTTGCTCGCCGCCCATGGGCTGAGCGTGCGCGCGGACATCGCCGCCGACACGCAGCGGTCCATCCTCGACGGGCTCGACCGGCGCCCGCGCAAGACCGAAACGACGGCGCGCCTGCACCGCGCGCTGGACGACATCGACGCGATGGTCGCCTCGCGGCGGACGCACTGATCGGCGCCATCACCTGATGGTTGTCCGGGCCGCGCAGGCGATCGCTTTCTTGGTGTGAAAACTCTAGACAACGCCGCGATCTTGGTGCCATCACCCACCCTCAGGGATCGTCATGGCGAAGTTCAAGAAGACCGCAAAGAAGACCGCCCGCGCCACCAAGGCGACCAAGGCGACCAGCAAGCAGGCCGATCAGCTGTCGAAGACCCTGAGCGAATCCGCCCAGCAGGTGTGGCTTGCCGGCGTCGGCGCCTTCAGCCGCGCGCAGACGGAAGGGACCAAGCTGTTCGAGGCCTTGATCAAGGAAGGCCTGAAGCTGGAGAACAACGCGCTCAAGTTCGCCGGCGGCCAGGCCGATGCGGTGCGCGGCGCCGTCGAGAGCAAGGTGGGCCAGGCGCGCGAACGCGCGACCGATACCTGGGACCGCCTCGAAAAGGTCTTCGAAGACCGCGTGCAGCGCGCGCTGACCAAGCTGGGCGTGCCGGGCCGCGATGACCTGGCCGACCTCACCCGCAAGGTCGACACCCTCACCGCCGAGCTGCGCAAGCAGGGCGGCAAGCCGGCCGCGAAGAAGGCGGCCAAGGTCGTGAAAAAGAAGCCGGCCGCCCGCAAGGCCCGCACCACTCCAGCGGCGTAAGCCGCACCGATCCAACCGCACCGATCGGGGACGCCTTCGGGCATCCCGCCGTCCTCCTGCCCGCCAGTCCCGTCACGCAGCTCCCCTCCCCCTGCGATTTGGACTGGCGGGCTTTTTTTGTCGGGTCCGCTGACGCTCTTCACATTCTCGCCCTCGGCACCCTGACGTATAGTTCCGGCCTCGGCTCTACGGAAGGACACCATGGCGGCTTCATCGTTGTTGCTCGCACTCGCCGTGACCGCAGTGATCGGTGGCGTCGCCACCGCCTGGTTGTGGCTGGTGCAGCAGCCCCGCACGGAGCGTGAGGAAGGCCTGAGGCTGCTGTCGGCCATGCGCTGGCGTGAATTTTCCCGCCTGGTTGTCGCGGCCCTGCGCAGTCGCGGTTTCGAGCCGGAGGCCATCGAGGACGCCGCCGAACGTGGCCAGGATTCCGTCATCCACCTCAGGCGCGACGGCGAGGAATGGCTGCTCGCCTGCAAGCAGGGCCTGAACTACCGCATTACCCCGGCCAACGTCAGCGACATGACCGACGCAGTGCGCTTCCATGGCGCTGCCGGTGGCGTGGTGGCCACTCCCGGCGTGACCGAACCGGCTGCGCGCAAGGTTGCGGCCCGCGTCGACCTCATCGATGGCGACACGCTCTGGCCAATGGTGCAGGCGCAGTTGGCACCGGGCGTACGGGACGAACTCGCCGGCAAGGCCCGGCATGCAGCCACGCGCCACATTGCGATCGCCTGGGCAGGCGCCCTGGCTTTGGGACTGGCGGGTGCCGTGGTGATGCCGAAAGGCGAAACCGCAGACGGCGCTCCCGCGGTCGCCGCCACGACCACTACCGCTACCGCTGCCACTACCGCCGCCCCGAGCCCGGCTGCCAACGCAGCGACGACGACGACGGCGACCACTCCCGTCCACGCCGCCGCCCCTATCAGCGAGGGCGAGCAACGCGACGAGGTGATCCGCATGGTCTCTACCCTGCCCGGCGTCGAGCGCGCCATGTGGAGCACGCGTTCGACCCTGCTGGTCTATCTCATCGACGAAAACGCCAATCCGGTCCGTGGCATCTGCGATGTCGTGGAGAAATACGAGTCCCTGCGCACCTCGCGCCTGCATCTCCAGCCGCCAGCGGGTGCCGCGCGGCCGTCGCGGTTCCTGCAGTGCGCGACGTACTAGCGTTGTAGCGACCGACAGCGGCACAGACAAGAACGCGGCGCATGCGCCGCGTTCTTCATTCGTCGCCTTGGGATCGCTGCCCTACGGCATCCATGCCGCGCCGCAAACCCTGCACAAGCCGCCGCCGACAGGGCGGCTCGTGACCGCGGATCTTCACCAGTGCACGCCCCGCATCAGCGCCGCGAAGGCGATCTGTTCGTTGCTCGGCTGCGATTCACGGCGCAGCGCGGCCTTGTCGCCCTTGGCGGCGGCCGAGTCCGGGAACAGCTCGAACGCCGTGCTCATCACCACTTCGTAGGCCTTGGGCGCCACCGCGTTGACCACCGAGGCGAAGATGCCCAGGCGCGTGGCAATCCGGCTGGGGCGTTCAATGATCCCCTTGACCACCAGGTCGGCGGCTTCTTCCGGGGATAACGTCGGCACGCTCTCGTACATCTTGGTCGGCGCGATCATCGGCGTCTTCACCAGCGGCATGTTGATCGTGGTGAAGCTGATGCCCTTGCCCGACAACTCGCCCTGCGCGCAGCGGCTCCACGCATCCAGCGCCGCCTTCGACGCGACATACGCCGAGAAGCGCGGCGAATTCGCCAGCACGCCGATCGAGGAGATGTTGATGATGTGACCGCGACGGCGATGGGTCATGCCGGGCATGAAGCCCATGATCAGGCGCAGGCTGCCGAAATAGTTCAGCTGCATGGTGCGCTCGAAATCGTGGAAGCGGTCGTAGCTGAGCTCGATCGAACGGCGGATCGAACGGCCGGCGTTGTTGATCAGCACGTCGACGTGGCCGTGCGCCTCCAGCACCTGCTTCACCAGCCGGTCGCAATCGGCCATGTCGGACAGGTCGGCGGTGTAGGCGAAGACCTTGCCGCCCGCTTTCTTCATCTCATCGCGCGCCTTGAACAGCTCTGCCTCGCCGCGCGCGATGATCACCGTGATCGCGCCCGCCTCGGCCACGCGCTGCGCCGTGGACAGGCCGATACCGGAGGAGCCACCGGTGATCACCACGACCTTGCCCTTGACCTTGCCCTTCAGCGAACGGTCGACGAACAGGTCCGGATCCAGGTTGCGTTCCCAGTGATCCCACAGGCGCCAGGCGTAGTCGTCCAGCCTCGGCACGGCGATGCCACTGCCGCGCAATGCGCGCTCGGCCTCGCGGTTGTCGAAGCGGGTCGGATAGGTGATGAACTTCAATACCTCCTTCGGGATCTTGAAGTCGCGCAGCAGCATGCCGATGAAGCGTTTCACCGGCGGCAGGTTGCCCACCGCGGATCGGATGCCACTGGGCACGAAGGCGAACATGCGCGCGTCGATGCGCATGGTCATTTCCGGCGCGTGGCCGGCGCGGCAGAAGGTGTTGAGCACCTCGCCGACGCGCATGGGTTCCGGATCGGTCAGGTGGAAGCAGTGGCCGTCCAGCTTGGGCTTGTGCGCGATGTGATCCATCGCATCGACCACGTAGTCGACCGGCACGATATTGATGCGGCCACCCTCGATGCCGAGCGTCGGCATCCACTGCGGCAGCATCTCGCGCAGCTTCTTGATCAGGGGGAAGAAGTAGTACGGGCCGTCGATCTTGTCGATCTGGCCGGTCTGGGAATGGCCGACGACCATGCCCGGGCGGTAGATACGCCACTTGATGCGCTTTTCGTTGCGCACCAGGCCTTCGGATTCGTGCTTGGTGGCCAGGTACGGATCGTCCAGGCCCTCGGCTTCGTCGAACATGTCCTCGCGGAATACGCCCTGGTACAGGCCTGCCGCCGCGATCGAACTGGTGTGGTGGAAGCAGCCCGCGCCGATGGCCGCGGCCAGGTCCAGCGCGTTGCGCGTCCCGTCGATGTTCGCCGTACGCTGGGATGCCGCATCGGCGGTCAGGTCGTAGATCGCCGCCAGGTGGAAGAAGTGCTTGACCTTCCCCGTCAGCGCCCTGGCCTGCGCCGCACTGACCCCGCACTTCGCCGCGGTCATGTCGCCGTTGACGACGACGACGCGTTTCATGTCCCAGCCCGCCTGCTTCGCGATGGCATCGAACTTCTTCTGCGAGTCCTTGCGCACGAGAACGTGCACCGTGCCCTTGCGCTCCAGCAGCTTGCTGACCAGATAGCGACCGATGAAACCGGTGGCACCGGTAACGAAGTAGCTCATGCCTTGCTCTCCCGAGAACGCCGGCACAACGGGGGTTGCCGACCTTGGGCTACGTTGCCAGAGCCTGCGACAGCCGACAATGCCTCCCCGTATTGACCGTGCAATAGGCCCATGCTGTGATGCCGCCTCACCAGCACGGAGCCGCCGCCATGGCCGATCTGAAGTCCCAATTCGAACAGGCCGCGAAGGACGTCCACGCGCTGTCCGAGCGTCCCGACAACGACACGCTGCTGCGCCTGTATGCATTGTTCAAACAGGGCTCCGAGGGCGACGTGTCCGGCGCGAAGCCGGGATTCTTCGATTTCGTCGGCACCGCCAAGTACGAGGCGTGGGCGAAGCTCAAGGGCACCAGCCAGGACGACGCCATGAAGAAGTACGTCGACCTGGTCAAGAAACTGCGCGCCTGAGGCGCTGCGACCGATGGCCCGGCAGACCCGCCAACGCATCCTCGATGCCAGCCTGGCCATGTTCAACGCGCAGGGCGAACCCAACGTCACCACGAACCACATCGCTGATGAGCTGGAGATCAGCCCCGGCAACCTGTACTACCACTTCCGCAACAAGGACGACATCATCGAGCAGCTGTTCGCGCGCTTCGAGGAGCGCATGGACGCCGCGCTGGCCGCCCCCGAGGGCCGCCTGCCCGGGCTCGAGGACATCTGGCTGCAGCTGCACCTGGTGTTCGAGTCGATCTGGGACTACCGCTTCCTCTACCGCGACCTGGTCGAGATCCTCAGCCGCAACCGTCGCCTGCGCCTGCGTTTCGCGCGCATCCTCAGGCGCGCCGACGAACAGGCGCATTCGGTCATGCGCGGGCTTTCGCAGGCCGGCGTGATGCGCGCGTCCGGCGACGAACTGGCCGCGACCGCAACCAACGTGCTGGTGATCGCGACGTTCTGGCTCAACTACGCCTCGGCGCGCGGCGACAAGGACGAACACGAAGCGATCCGCGCCGGCATCGTGCAGGTGATGATGCTGTTGGCGCCGTTCCTGCGCGACGCCGAACGCCTGCACCTCAACCACCTAACCCGCGCCTATATCGATTGATGCAGGAAGGGTCTTGACCATCCGCTGACCACCACTGCGGCGGGTCAAGACACCCGCCCCACAGGCTGAAGGAGTTCGCATGGCCGCCAAATGGACTGCCTTTCCGCATGACGCCAAGGGTTTTGCCTACGCCGGCGACGCATTGAAGAAAGCATGGCCCCAGCTCCATGCCGGTGACTGCGAGCCCTTCCCGGACGCGAAGCACGCCGCCGTCCTGCTCAAGGCGGCCGGAAAGGCCGCGCCCAAGCTCGACGCCGGTGCGTTGGCGGAAGCCTTGCAGGAGGCGTGGCGTGCTTTCCACCACGGCGACTTCAAGGCCGCCTTCGACGCGGGCGAGAAGCTCGGCCCCATCGGCGCCTCGGTCGCGGTGAAGGCGATCGGCATCCACGCCACGTACCTCGTCGGCAGCGATGCCGAAAAACTCAAGCGCTTCGAGCAGGCGGCCCAGCTCGCCGAAGCCGCGGCCAAGGCGCTGCCGGCCGAAGCCAACAGCCATTACCGCCTCGCCTTCGCCCTGGGCCGCTACAGCCAGGGCCTGTCGATCGTGCAGGCGCTCAAGGAAGGCATCGCGACCAAGGTCCGCACCGCGCTGGACACCACCCTGGAACTCGCACCCAAGCATGCCGAAGCGCACACCGCGATGGCGGTGTATCACGCCGAGATCGTCAACAAGATCGGCGCGCTGATCGGCGGCATGACCTATGGCGCCAAGCCCGCCGAGGCCGAGAAGCACATCAAGACCGCGCTGAAGCTGACCCCCAATTCCCCCATCGCCCACATCGAGCACGGCAACGTGCTGATGCTGTTGTACGGCGATAAGAAGGAGGACGACGCAGCCGCGGCCTATGAGAAGGCAGCGAAGGTCAAGCCGGTCGATGCGATGGAAGCACTGGACGCCGCGTACGCGCGGGAGCAGATCGAGTAGGGCGCGCGCCCCCATCCCAACCTTCCCCCGCCAGCGGGGGAAGGAGCAGTCGCGCACTGCTCACTCCTCACTCCTCACCGCTCCCTCCCCCGCATCGCGGGGGAGGGTTGGGGTGGGGGCAGTGGGGCAGCTAGCGCACCGCCACCAGCACGCCACCCTGAAGGCGGAGCACGCGATCAGCCAGCGCCAGGCTGGCCGGGCGGTGCGTGATCAGCATTACCGTGCGCTGCCGCAGCAACTCGTGGCACTCGGCGATGAATTCCTGCTCGCCTTCCGGATCGAACATCGCCGTTGCTTCGTCGAGGATGAGCACGGCCGGGTCCTTGAGCAGCGCGCGCGCCAGCGCGATGCGCTGGCGCTGGCCGCCCGACAGGCGCACGCCCTGATCGCCGACGACGGTGTCGTAGCCCTGCGGCAGGCCCACGATGAAGTCATGCGCGCGCGCGGCCTGCGCGGCGCGCTCGATGTCGGCACGACCGGCGTCGGCATTGCCATAGCCGATGTTGTCGGCCACCGAGGCGTTGAACAGCAGCACGTTCTGCGCGACCAGCCCGACGTGGTCGCGCAGGCTGCGCAGGCTCAGCTCGCGCAGGTCCACGCCATCGAGGGTGATCCGGCCGGACTGCGGATCGGCCAGGCGCAGCAGCAGGTGCGCCAGCGTGGTCTTGCCTGCGCCGTTCGGACCGGTGAGCGCTACCGTTTCGCCCGCGCGCACATGCAGGTCGAGGTCGCGCAGGACCGGTTCGCGTCCGGGGTGCGCGAAGCCAACGCCTTCGAAAACCACCTCACCGCGCACCTGCGCCAGCGACTGGCGGCCGTCATCGGGTTCGCGCGCCTGCGCGAACAGGTCGACCAGGCGTCGCGTGGCACCACGCGCGCTCTGCAGCTGTCCGTACACATTGGCCAACTGGCTCAACGGCTGGGTCAGCAGCAAGCCATACAGCAGCAAGGTGACGAGGTCGGCGGCGTACAGGGCGCCACCGGCCAGGCGACGGCTCGCGAACCACAGCAGCACCAGCACCGCCGCCGCCACGACCACCCGGACCACCGGTGCGATCAGGTTCTCCAGGCGATTCTGGCGCAGTTCCAGCGCATGCAGCCGCTGCGCCTGCTCGGCAAAACGTTGCGACTCGGCGCCCTCCCCGGAGAATGCCTTGACGATCGGCAGCATCACCAGGTTCTGCTCGGCCAGGGCCGAGCGCTGCGCGTAGGCCTCGACCTCCGCCTCAGCCAGCGGCCGCAGGCGCCGGCCTACGAGCTTCAGGCCAATGAACAGCAGGGGTACCAGCAACGCAATCGCGATGCCGATGCCCGGATCGATCCGTACCATCATCACGAACGCACCCGCGCACGTCAGCAGCAAAGGCGCCAGCGAGATCAGCGTGCCAGTCAGGAAGTTCCCAAGCCGTGCGACATCCTGCGTCAGCAGCGCCAGCACTGCGCCACGCTGGCGGCCGGCATGCCAGTGCAGCGGCAGCGACTGCAGATGGTCGAAAACGCGCATCGAAGCGTCGGCGATGAGGTGCGAGGCCACCGCCTGCGAACGTACCGCCACGACGTAGCCCAGCACCGCCTGCGCCACGACCACCACGAACCACCCCGCCAGCAGCATTCCCACCGGCTGCGCCTCCAGCACCGCCGCGGAGAACCGACCCGCCAGCCAGGGCGTCGCGAGCGCCGCGCCGCTTTGCAGGCACATCAGCAGCAGCACGCCCAGCAACGCGCCCGAATACGGTCGCGCCAAACCCAGAAGGAAGGCATAGTCCTCGCGCTGCTTCACTTCATCCCCCTCCCCTGCGGCGCCGGCTTTACTCGCGCGCGCGCGCGGCCGTACGCTGCTCCCGTTGCTTCCGAATCCACGAACCGCCGCCAAGTGCCCAATCCAGTCCCCACGCTAGCATGCCGCGCGCGGCCGTCGCCGCAGATGCGCATGCAACAGACCGGCGACGAAGCCGTGATCCTCGACCTCGCCAGCGAGCAGTACTTCGGCCTGAATGCCGTGGGCACTCGAATGATGCAGTTGCTGCAGCACGACCCCGACGTGCAGGCGGCCTACCGCACGCTGCTGGACGAATACGACGTGGCGCCCGCGCAACTGGAGCACGACCTGCTCGCCCTGCTCACCCAACTTGCCGATGCCGGACTCGTCAGCATCGAATGACGGCCGCTGGCCGCGCTGGTGGCGCCTGTCGTGGACGGATCGCGCGCGGCTGCTCGGGCTGGTGGTGCTGGTGCCGCTCGTCGACATCGCCCTGCGCACGCTGGGCCTGCGCCGCACGCAATCGCTGCTCGGCCTGACCCATGCCCCTGCTGCGCCGGCGCCATGCACGGATGATGTGATGGCGGATGCCCAGCGCATCGCCGAACTCGCCAACATCGCCGGGCGCCATGGCGCCTGGCAGAACACCTGCCTGCGCCAGGCGCTGGCCGTGCAATGGTGGCTGTGCCGGCGCGGCCTGCCCGCGCAACTGCGCATCGGCGCGCGGCGCGCCGGCAACCAGCTGGATGCACACGCGTGGGTGGAACTGGATGGCGTCCCACTCGCACAGTCGCGGGAACTGCCGCCGGTGTTGTACATGCAGGGGAACTGACCCTGCGCGCGTCACCAGCCCAGGCGGCATCACTCCAGCCGCTGTCCCAGGCGCCGCACCCGCTCCAGCAATAGCGCTCCGCGTCCCGCATCGGCTTCGCCGTAGATTTCGCGCAGGTACCCGGTCGGCGGGAACAGCCTCTGCCACACCCAGCGCAGGCGAGCTGCGTGCGTGGGCAGGGCCTTGAAGTTCATCCACTGCATGTAACGCCAGTCGGCCAGCCGGCGCACGTCGATTCGTTCCCCGGTACCTGCCTGCGCAAGCGCGGCGATCACCGCGGCGGGCGCCCCATCGCCAAAGCTGTCCTGCGCCTTCTGCAGGCCTTCCAGGCAGATGCCCCCCACGCCATGCCGACGGCATAGCAGGAGCACCCGCTCCCACTCCGCAGCCGACATGCATCGCGCCATGAGGTGCAGGTCATACAGCCACTTCAGGCGATCGCCGGGGCCGAAATGCAGGTTCTTGGCGCGGTGGATGCAGGCGTGGATGAACGCATGCGGTGGCGACAGTCCACGCGCGGTGGGTGCCAGGCCCGGCAGGGGAATCGAATCCGCAAGCAGTTCTTCGAAGGGAAATACCCCCGCGAAAAGCGGCGCGTTGAACAGGCTCCAATGCAGGTCGAATTCCAGCGGTTGCGATCCCGCCACCCGCGTGCGCATGGTGACCTCGTGCGCAGGCTCGCCGAAGTGGAATCCTCCGCTGAATCCATGCTGGCGCAGCACCCGTGCCGCGCGTTCGGTCTGCGCCGGCGAGGCGAACAGGAAATCCACGTCGGCACGCGTGCGCAGGTAGGGCTCGGCATACAGCCACCACGCCACCGCAGTCCCCTTCAGCAGGAGTACCGGCAGCCCGTCCGCGTCGAGCAACGCCAGTGCCCGCCGGCATTCAGTATCGCGCAGCAGACCCTGTACCGCCGCGGCACGACTGGCCTGCTGGAAGGCATCGCGCACCGGATCTCCCGCGGGCATCCGCCGCAAACGATCGGCCACCAGTGCAACGACGCCTTCGAGCTGCGCCGCGTCCAGCAAGGGCCCTACGTCTCCGTCCCAGGGCGTCGACGCGGCGGCATCGTCGCGCAGCGCGTCGGCCAGCCACTGTCGCGGCGTCATTACGTGGGATCGCAAATCCATCACACTGATGCTACCAGCGACACGGGCACCTCTCTCCATGCAAGGCATCTGTGGCTTCCTCCACCTCGATGGACAACCGGCCGCCGCCGCCCCACTGGCCGCGATGCGGTCGGCGCTGGTGCGCACGGCGTGGTCGGTGCACGAGCAGTGGCAGGACGGTTCGGCGGCATTCGCCGGCGTCCACTGGGCCTCCAGCGAACAGCCGCACGCTCCGGCGCTGCTGCAGCGTGATCCAGGCTCCGGCTGCGTCGTCGTCGCCGACAGCCGCCTGCAGGACACCGCCGCGCTCGCACGCAAGCTCGGCCTGTCCACGCACAGTGGCACTGGCACGGATGCCGGGTTGATCCTGCACGCATGGCTGCGCTGGGGAGACCGCTGCGTCGAACACCTGGAAGGCGATTTCGCCTTTGCCATCCATGACCCGCGCAACGCCGGCCTGTTCTGCGCCCGCGATGCAATGGGCGTTCGCCCGCTTTATCTCCATCACGCGCCGGGTCGATTCGTCGCCTTCGCCAGCAGCGCCGGCGCAATCCTGGCGCACCCGGATGTGCCGAAGACGTTCAACGAAGGCCGCATCGCCGATTTCCTGGTGACGCAACTGGAAGGCATCGACAAGACCTCGACCTTCTACCGCGAGATCGAGCGCCTGCCGCCGGCCCACAGCCTGTGGATCGACGCACAAGGCAGTCGCCGGCAGCGCTACTGGGCATTGCAGCCACTGCGATCTGCGAACCCGCCGAAGACCGATGGCGAATGGGCCGAAGCCTTCACTGCAATCCTGGAGCGCGCGGTTGCGCGCCACCTGGAAGGTCCGGCGCGCATCGGCTGCATGCTCAGTGGGGGACTGGATTCCTCGTCGCTTGCGGTGGTGGCCAGCCAGCAACTGAGTGCCCGCGGCGGCGGCCCGCTGCCCACGTTTTCCGCCATCAACAGCGCCATGCCCGACTGCCCGGAGACCCGGGCGGTCGAGGCGATGCTGGCCCTGCCCGGCTTGCAGCCGTCGATCGTCGATCTCGCTGACATCGCGCCCATCGCGGACACCCTGCGCGACCGCATGCTTGATTCGGAGGAACCGTTCGACGGCACCATGACCCTGATCCATGCGCAGTACCTGCTGGCCGCGCGCACGGGCGTGCAGGCCGTCATGGATGGAGTCGATGGCGACAGCCTGTTCCTGGCCGGCGACAGCCTGGCCCGGCACATGCGCCGCGGCCGATGGCGGCAGGCACTCCGCAACGCACGCGCGGATCGGCGCATGTACCCGGACGGCCCATCGACGCTGCAGCAACTGGGACGGGCGATGGTGCGCGCCCTCGTGCCGCAGCCTGCGCTACAGGCGGTACGCGACCGGCGGAAAGGAGACGAGGTCGGGCGGAACATCGCGACCTCGCTGATCGCCCGCGACTTCGCCGATCGCATCGCCCTGGGCGAACGCCTCGGCACGCTGCGCTCGCAGCGGCCGTCAGTTCCACCCGGGGATGCCGGTGCGGAGTCCGTGGCCGCCCTGCAACATCCCTATGTGACGACCGCCCTGGAGCGTTATCACCGCGTCGCCGCCGTCCACGGAATCCAGCCACGCCATCCCTTCACGGATCGCCAGCTGATCGAATTCGCCGTGACCCTCCCCGACCGCCAACGCCAGTCCGATGGCTGGAGCAAGGCAATCCTGCGCCGGGCAATGCAGGGCCGCCTGCCGGAGGCGGTCCGCATGCGCCGGGACAAAACCAGCCTGGGCTGGCGGTTCAATGACGCCGCCCTGTCCGGGGGCGGCCGGTACCCGCTCCGCGAGCAGCTGCAGGCGCATCGCGGAGTCCTGGCTCCCTACGTCGACCTGGCCAAGCTCGATGCCGCCCTGGCCGCATCCACCCCGGAGGCCTTCGAAGCCGCGGGCGAGGCCCTGACACTGGGGGCCTGGCTGAGGCGTTCAGGGTAAAGACGAGATTTGTCAAATTTATTTGTGTGAACCCCATCACATTCAGCTAGAGTGGGCCGGCCCGCAATTCAGACGCGGGTCACATTTCACTTTGCCGATGTAGGGGGACGTCATGCAGGCCAAGCAGGATTCCGCGTCGAACGACACCAAGCCGCGCCAGCACTACAGCGCGCCGCTATTGACCCAATACGGCCGCGTCCGCGATCTGACGGCGGGTGGCTCCGGCCCCAAGGGCGAAAAGGCCGTGCCCGGCCACCAGTACACTCGCCGCGCGTGATGGGTTTCGGTTGGGCCGGTCCGCGTGCGGGCCGGCCCAACTTTTGTGCTGTATCAAAGCTTCCAAGGCGCTACAGCTACCGCGATCCCGTGTCTTTGCCATTCCCGGCTACTCGCTCCGTAGAGCGAGCCCCCTATTCACGAATGTGATTGCCGTCGTTTACATAGTGTGATTTCCATCGCACTCGGTTACGATCGCGTGACGACCAGCCGCCACAGGCCGGCGCGACGAATTCCAGAAGCCACAGGGGGCTCACATGCAGGACCAGCAGGACCAGAAGAACCACCATCCGGCGCAGCGGGCCTACAGTGCACCGCAGCTGATCGGTTACGGTCGCGTCCGCGATCTCACCGCGGGTGGTTCGGGCACGAAGGGCGAATTCAAGCCGCAACAGCTGACCCGCCATTCTTGATCCCTGGCGCGCGCGGACAGGCCTGCGGCCGATATGCCGACCTTCCACAGTTACGCGTCCCAAGGCATCGCATCCGAGATCCCGCTGCCGGAACTCCCGCCAGCGGATCTCCCCCCAGATTCAAGCCTTCACGTTGCGCTCAGCGACAACGCCATCATCCCGGCGGCGACTGATCCCGACTGGCAACACGATTTCGTAGATCCGCACGGGGACCTGGCGTTCCGGTGCCTTCGCTTCGATCGCGACTTCTACTTCGACTTCCCCGGTATCGGCCAGGCCCGGATCACGCCGGACGACCGCATCCTGATCTGGCAGCACGACGCGGCCAGCATCGAATCCATCCGCCACGTCCTGCTCGACCAGGTGCTGCCGCGCCTGCTCGCGCAACGCGGTCATCTTGTCCTGCACGGCAGCGCCGTGCGCACGCCGGACGATCGCGTGCTGGTCATCCTCGGCGACAGCGGGATGGGCAAGTCCACGTTGGCGTCGGCCTTTGCCTGCAGCGGTGCCGATGTCCTCAGCGACGACGGCGTGCTGCTCGACTTCACTGCGCCACGGATCCGCGCCGTGCCCGGCTATCCGGGCCTGCGCCTGTGGCCCGATTCGCTGGGCGCGCTGTTCGCCGAACGCGCCACCCAATCCACGCCGATGTCGCACTACAACGACAAGCGCCGCCTGGCCCAGCCCGTGCCGGCCGGCAACGGCACGGCGGCCGCAATCGACGCCATCCTGTTGCTGCAGCCGGCACGCGACGATCGCGCCATCGTCATCGAATCGCTCGCGCCGCAGGCGGCCTGCATGGCGCTGACACGAAACAGCTTCCAGCTCGACCTGGGCGATCACGACAACATCGAACGCCTGTTCGCACAGGCGGCGCAGGCCGTTTGCGAGACGCCGATATTGACCCTGAGCTATCCGCGCGACTACGCGCTGCTGCCGGATGTGATCGAGCGGATCACGGCAACGGTCGCGGCCCTGCGCCCGCGTTGATGGTTTCTGCGAGACGTGCGCAGTCGCGAAACGGCTGAGCACGCGGGCCCATCAGCCGCGCCCGTAGACGTCCTCGAAGCGGACGATGTCGTCCTCGCCCAGATAACTGCCCGACTGCACCTCGATCAGTTCCAGCGGCATCACGCCCGGATTCTCGAGGCGGTGCTTCACGCCCAGCGGGATGTAGGTGCTCTGGTTTTCCGAGAGGATGATCGTCTCGTCGCCACGGGTGATGCGGCCGGTGCCGCTGACCACGATCCAGTGCTCGGCGCGGTGGTGGTGCATCTGCAGGCTCAGCGCCGCGCCGGGCTTCACCGTGATGCGCTTGACCTGGAAACGCTCGCCCATGTCGATCGAGTCGTAGCTGCCCCACGGGCGGTAGACCTTGCGGTGCCAGGTCGGCTCGGGGCGCTGGCGCTTCTTCAACTCAGCCACTATCCCCTTGACGTCCTGCACGTGGTCCTTATGCGCGACCAGCACGGCGTCGTCGGTGTCGACCACGACCACGTTCTCCAGCCCCAGCAGTGCGAGCAGGCGACCGTCGCCCCACGCCAGCGTGTTGCGGCAGTTCTGCGCGAGGACATCGCCATGGTGGGCGTTGCCGTTGCCGTCCTGGTCGGCGACTTCCCACAGCGCCGACCAGCTGCCGACGTCGTTCCAGCCGACCGAGATCGGCAGCACCGCCGCATGCGCGGTCTTCTCCATCACCGCGTAGTCGATGGAATCCGACGGGCACTCCGCGAAGGCGGCCTTGTCGAGGCGGATGAAGTCGGCATCGCGCTTCGCCATTGCCAACGCCTGGCGGCACGCAGCGAGCATCTCGGGGCGGTGCTGTTCGAGTTCGGCGAGATACACCGAGGCCTTGAACAGGAACATGCCGCTGTTCCAGAAATAATCGCCGCTGGCCACGTACTGCGCCGCGGTGGCCGCATCGGGTTTCTCGACGAACTGCGCCACGGCGCGCACGCCCGCGCCGGTCGCGGCGTGGCCACCTTCGGCCTGGATGTAGCCGTAGCCGGTTTCCGGCCCCGTCGGCACGATGCCGAAGGTGATCAGCTTGCCGCCCTGCGCCGACGGCATCGCCGCCTGCACCGCGGCGCGGAAGCCGTCGGCATCGACGATCACGTGGTCCGACGGCAGCACCAGCAGCAGCGGATCCTCGCCGCCGGCCATGGCTTCCAGCGCGGCGATCGCGATCGCCGGCGCGGTGTTGCGGCCCACCGGCTCGAGCAGAATTCCCGCCGGCACGCAGTCCGCCTCGCGCAGCTGCTCGGCGACCATGAAGCGGTGTTCCTCGTTGGCCACCACCAGCGGCGCCGACGTCGCCAGCGGCGCGATGCGGTCCCACGTCGACTGCAGCAGCGAGTGCTTGCCCAGCAGGTTGAGGAACTGCTTGGGGAAGGCTTCGCGCGAGAGCGGCCACAAGCGGGTACCGGAACCGCCGGACAGGATTACGGGGATCATGCAAAGGCTCGGAAGTGGCTGGGAGACGCCGACGGCAGGAAACCGTTGGCAGTGCGCGCGCATTTTCGCGGATTGCGGGGGGATTGGCGATGTTGGGCCTGTGTGGGTTCCGGAGCGCCCCCATCCCAACCTTCCCCCGCACGCGGGGGAAGGGGCCAAGCCCGCAAGCATCAGCTCCTCTTCCTCCCGCAAGCATCAGCTCCTCTTCCTCCCGCAAGCTTCAGCTCCGCTCCCTCCCCCGCTTGCGGGGGAGGGTTGGGGTGGGGGCAAGGCCGCAACCGCCAACTCCGCTCCCTCGCGAGGCCTCAGCTCTAGCTCTTGCAAGCTCCGCTCCCTCCCCCGCTTGCGGGGGAGGGTTGGGGTGGGGGCAAGGCCGCCAGCGCCACTTCAATCACCTGGAACACCCCCGCGAGATTCCCCAGCACATCGTGATTCCAGAACCTCAGCACACGAAACCCCTGGCTTCGCAGGTACGCATCGCGCCGAGGATCGGTTCGCGAATCGCAATGCTGGCCGCCATCGACTTCAACAACCAGCCACCTCTCGAGGCAAACAAAGTCGGCCACGTACGGTCCGATCGGGCACTGGCGACGGAATTTGCACCCGGATACCTGGCGCAGACGAATCACGCGCCAAAGCCGATGCTCGGCTTCGGTCATGGCGCGGCGCAGCTTTCGGGCCACGTCCCGTTTTTGTCCCTCTCGCATCCATGCGATCCCCATTGCAGTGCTGTGGCAATCGTCGCTGGCGCGGGCCGGGTGGACGATAGGAAAAAGGCGTGGAGGGTGGTCGGATTCGGTTGCGCCGCTGAACGTCGTGCCCCCATCCCGACCTTCCCCCGCGAGCGGGGGAAGGAGCAAAGCCAAGGCACCCGCTCCTCTCCCTCCCCCGCTTGCGGGGGAGGGCCGGGGTGGGGGAAGGCCGGGGCGGAGTCCCGCTCCGCTAAAATGCCCCGATTCCCCTCGCAGCCTCCCCATGCATCCCGATTCCCGAATTTTCGTCGCCGGCCACCGCGGCCTGGTCGGCGGCGCCATCGTCCGCAACCTGCATGCAAAGGGCTACGACAACCTGCTGCTGGCCGGGCGCGACCAGCTCGACCTGCGCAACCGCGACTCGGTCGAGGCGTTCTTCACTGAACACAAGCCCGACGTCGTGTTCCTCGCCGCGGCCAAGGTCGGCGGCATCCACGCCAACAACACCTACCCGGCGCAGTTCCTGTTCGAGAACCTGCAGATCCAGGACAACGTCATCGACGCCGCCTACCGCCACGGCGCGAAGAAGCTGACCTTCCTCGGCTCCTCCTGCATCTATCCGAAGCTGGCACCGCAGCCGATCAAGGAGGAGTACCTCCTCACCGGCGCGTTGGAACCCACCAACGAGTGGTACGCCATCGCCAAGATCGCCGGCATCAAGCTGTGCCAGGCCTACCGCCGCCAGTACGGCTTCAATGCCATCAGCCTGATGCCAACCAACCTGTACGGCCCCGGCGACAACTTCGACCTCAACAACTCGCACGTGCTGCCCGCGCTGATCCGCAAGTTCCACGAAGCCAAATTGCGCGGCGACAAGGACGTGGTGATGTGGGGGACCGGCACCCCACGCCGCGAATTCCTGCACGTCGATGACCTCGCCGATGCCGTCGTGCATTTGACGAAGACTTATGACGGCGAGGACATCGTCAACATCGGCGTCGGCGACGACATCAGCATCCGCGAACTGGCGGAGATGGTGAAGGAGATCACCGGCTTCGAAGGCACGATCGTCACCGACACCAGCAAGCCCGACGGCACGCCGCGCAAGCTGCTCGATGTCAGCCGCCTGCACGGCCTTGGCTGGCAGGCGCGCATCGGCCTGCGCGAAGGCATCGAGGAAACCTACCGCTGGTTCCTCGCGCACCAGAACGAACTGCGAGCGGCCTGAGCACGCGCGCTTGATCGCGGCCCCCGCACCCGGCTATTGGCACCTGCTGTCCCTGCCCGGAGCATCCGGGCTGGTGCTGCCGTTGCTGGTCTGCGCGGCATGGCGACTCGTGCAGGATTCCGCCGACGGCGCGCACGCGGCGCGGCGTTGGTTGCTGGCCTCGGCTTGCGCGGTGGCAATAGTCATCACCAGCAAGGTCGCCTTCTACGGCTGGGGCACCGGCATTCGTGCCTGGAACCTGACCTGCCCCAGCGGCCACACCGTCCTGGCGCTGCTGCTGTGGCCGGCCCTCCTCGGCCTGCTGGTGCCGCCGCAACGACGCGCGTGGCGCGCGCTCGCGATCACCGCCGGCGTGCTGCTGGGCATGGGCTGTGCCCTGTCGCGGCTGATGATCCACGCGCATCCGCCATCGGAAGTACTGGCCGGCCTCGCCCTGGGCGGCGTCGCCGCCGTGCTCGCCATGCGCGCCGTGCGCGGCCAGCACCTCGCCCTGCGGCGTGCCGCCTTCGCCGCCGTGGCGGTACTCCTGCTTGGCGTGTGCATGGCGGTGCTGCCCATCGGCCAGCCGGCCGAACACTGGTTCGCCGTGCTGGGCGCACGCCTCGCCGGGCGCGAGCAGCCGGTGCAACGCAAGGCGTGGTTGCTGGAAGGCCGCGATACGCTGCCCCCACCCCAACCCTCCCCCGCAAGCGGGAGAGGGAGTTAGAACCACCGCTGGCTTCCTTCCCACTTGTCCTATCCCGCCTCGCAGGGAAAGGTCGAAACGGCCGCCAGGCCGTTGAGGGCGTAGTGCCTCTTCCCCGAACAGCGAGTGAAAGTCGAAACGCCAAGTCGGTGAGGGCGCAGTGTTTCCCCCTTCCCCCGCACAGCGGGGGAAGATGCCCGAAGGACAGATGGGGGCGCTTTTGACGTTGAATGCCATTGAGACGGACCCAGCGCCGGCACCGAGCCCGCGCGCCGCATTGGAGGCACGCATGAAGATCATCGGCCAGAACAACCTGATGCTCCCGCAATTCGACAAGGCCGTGGCCAAGTACCCGGCTGCCAGGCGCGCGCTGTGTTTCGGCGATTCCTGGTTCCAGTACGTCCCCCATCCCACCGACCTCAACAAGCAGATCGCGAAACTGTTCAAGCAGACGCTGTTCCTGCGCGAAGGCGTGGCCGGACGCGACAGCGCCATGTGGAAGGCCGCACTGCCCCGCATCCAGCGCGAGATCGGCACCTACCAGTTCGACGCCATCCTGCTTTCCACCGGCGGCAACGACATCGTCGGCGAGGAACTGAAGGAGTTCGTCAAGGAAGCTTCGTTTCCGCAATCGCCCGGCGATTTTCCCTGGGGCGAGATTCCAGGCCCCGTCTTCGACCACATTCTCCTCGACACCTTCGGGCATGCCCTGCGCTACGCGATCAAGGACATCAAGTCGGTGATCCAGTGCCGCGACCTCTACTCGCGCAACTCCATCATCTACGTCCACACCTACGACTACATCTGGCCCAGCGGCATCGGCTACAAGCTGGGCCCGTTCAAGATGAAGCCCTGGGTCAAGCCGTACCTCGACGGCGTCGGACTGACCAACCCGGGCCAACAACGCATCGTCACGAACTGGCTCGTGGACCAGTTCGCCCGCGAGCTTCGCGCACTCGTCTCCCAGACCGCCAACATGACCCTGATCGACTCGCGCGGCGCGCTGAAGACCAGCCAGCAATGGGAAAACGAGATCCACCCCAAGGCGGCGGGATTCGAATCCATCGCCAGGAAGTACTGGAAGCCGGCGCTGTCGACTGTGCTCAAGTGAGGTAAGGGACAGAGCGCCCCCATCCCAACCTTCCCCCGCGCTGCGGGGGAAGGAGTGAAAGCAAATGCCCCGCTCCGGACTCAGTCAACCTTCCCCGCACAGCGGGGGAAGGTCGAAACGGCCCCAGTCCGTTGAGGGAAGGGCGGATGGGGGCGGTGTGTCGGCCGATCCCTCCCCCTTCCCCCGCAAAGCGGGGGAAGGTCGAAACGGCCGAAAGGCCGTTGAGGGCAGGGCGGATGGGGGCAGCTTTTCCCGCGCACCAGTCGCCCGCACTCGCACGCCAGTCAATTCCACTCGCGCACAAATCGCCCGCACTCGCACGCCAATCAATCCCACTCACGCACCAGTCGCCCGCACCCGCACGCCAGTCAATTCCACTCGCGCACAAATCGCCCGCACTCGCAGGCCAATCAATCCCACTCACGCGCCAGTCGCCCGCACCCGCACGCCAGTCAATTCCGCTCACGCGCCAGTCGCCCGCACTCGTACGCCCGTGAATTCCATTCGCGCACCAGCTGCCAGCACTCGCGCGCCAGTCAATTCCACTCGCCCGCGCCCTCCCGCCACTTCAAACCAGCGCCCACAAAAAAACCCGGCGGGCGGTGCCTGGGCACCCCCCGCCGGGCTCATGCAGTCACGTCCTGCGATCAGGCGCCGGTCATGCCGGCACCGGCTCGGCGGCCTTGCGGGTGCGGCCGAAGCGGGCCGACAGCCCCTTGCGCAGGTCTTCCAGGCCATGGTTCTTGCCGGACACCTTGAGCAACGCATAGCCCTCGAGCGCCGCGCTGAAGATGTCGCTGCCCAGCAGGATCTCGGTGTCCTCGGCCCGCTTGGCCAGCTGCTGCAGCCGGCGCAGGCGCGGCCGCAGCGCATCGAGCGCCGCGAGATCGACCAGCACTTCGTCCAGTTCGAGGCTTTCCGGAACGATCTTCCGGTTCTGCCCCAGCACGCCCAGCGTCTCGCGGCAGAACGCTTCCGACTTGTCGCCCATCTTGAACAGTCCCCGCACCTGGTCCGGTTCCAGCGAAATCAGTCGCGCGCACACGTCTTCGGCCGTGGCCAGTGCCGCATCGAACTGCTGCAACTGCTCCGCCGTCCACGACAGGGAAATAAGGTTTTGCGCCATTGCTTTGCACTCCTGTGTCATTCCATTGGTGGGCCCGGCCGTGCCTTGCTGGCATCCATCGACCGGACATCGAGTGCTCCGCCGCGTCCGTGCGGGGGTTGTGCGATCGCAAGACGGAGGCGACCGGAGCGGGCCGAGTGTGCCAGAACAGCCGAGTCACTTTCCAGAAGCGTGACCGCGATTCACAAATCGACCACGCCACCGCACACAGAATCGGCTACGGCCTGCAGGGAGGCCGACGTAGCACGCCCCATCCACTGGCGACTATCAAACGAGGGATCGACCATGCTGACCTTTATCCTTGGCTTGTCACTGGGCGCCTGCATGGGCGCCGCCGCACTCGGCGTCTGCAGCGCCAGCTACGAACACACAGATTGAGTCCTGGCGGCGCACTTGCGCCGCTGCCTGCTCTCTCCGCGACATTGCGCCGCCTTGGGCGGCGCTTTCTTTTGTGCCGAACTGGGCTTAAGCAATAGCAAGTAGCGTCGGCTCCGGTGCCGCTAATCCGCGGTACCCATGGGGATTGGCTGATTGCCATCGCCACATGTCTTCGCACATCCGATCGAGGTCGTACTTGGCGCTCCAACCCAATACCTCACGCGCTAGCAATGGATTCGCGTAGCACTCGGCCACATCGCCGGGTCGGCGCGCCACGACCTGATAGGGAATAGAACGGCCTGACGCACGCTCGAATGCCTCCACCACTTCCAGCACGCTGTAGCCCTTCCCTGTCCCCACGTTTACGGCGAGGCACCGTCGGGCCGGCGCCAACTCGACCGCTCTCACGTGGGCCTCGGCAAGATCCATCACATGTATGTAGTCGCGCACACCCGTGCCGTCGCGGGTCGGATAGTCATCGCCTAGCACACTCAAGTGACCCCTCAGGCCCACCGCGACCTGGGCCACATACGGCATCAGGTTATTGGGAACGCCTGAAGGGTCTTCGCCGATCCGTCCGCTGGGATGGGCACCGACGGGATTGAAGTACCGCAGCAGCACTGCATTGAACGGCATGGCCGCACACAGATCCCCGATCAACTGTTCTGCCACGAGCTTGGTTCGCCCATACGGATTGGTCGCATGCAGACTCGCTGCTTCCGTAACCGGCATCTCGTTCGGATCACCGTAGACCGTAGCGGACGAGCTAAACACCAGGCGATTTACGGACGTCGCTTCCATCGCCTGCAGCAGGCAGATCGTCCCGGATATGTTGTTGTCGAAGTAGTCCAGCGGCCGCTCGCAGCTTTCACCGACCGCCTTCAGCGCCGCGAAATGGATGACCGCATCGATTCCATCGGCAAGCGCACTTTCCAGCGTGGCTCGATCGCGGATATCGCCTTCGACGACATCAAGCTTCTTACCGGACAACTCCATGACGCGGTCCAAAGCGACCGGCGAACTGTTGGAAAAATTATCGTAGGCCACAACCTCGTGACCGGCCTGAAGCAGCGCCAAGCAAGTGTGGCTACCGATGTAGCCGCTTCCGCCGCAGACGAGAATTTTCATCGGTTCCCTATGCCTCAACGGCCAATCAGCTGATTGGCCGCATGCCAAATGAACAACGAGTTGGTTACCAGGTAGCGACGCCACAGACGACGCGGCTCAGTAACCAGACGATAGAACCATTCCAGCCCGTTGCGCTGCATCCACAGGGGCGCGCGCTTGAGAGTGCCAGCGTGATAGTCGAAAGCAGCCCCAACTCCGATCATCACTGCGTGCACGCGCCCCCGATGCTCAGCCATCCACTTTTCCTGCTTCGGACACCCCAGCCCGACCCAGACAACGCCGGCGCCGGAATCATTGATTGCGCGGACAATCGCTTCGTCCTCTTCGGTGCTCAGGTCACGGAATGGGGGCGACAGCGCCCCTGCGATCCTCAACCCGGGAAAATTCTCCGCCAGGCGCCGCTGCAGTAGGTCAAGCGTGTTCTGGCTGGCGCCATACAGGTAAATGGACTGCCCTGACTCCGCAGCATGTGCGCAGTACTTCCACATCAGGTCGGGGCCGTTGATCCGCTGCTGGCAGGCATGCCCCAGGCGACGGAGCATGAAAGCCACGGGCGCGCCGTCGGGTGTCGCCAGGTCCGCGCCGTTGATCGCGTCCCGCAATTCCTCATCGGTGCGCGCGGTGACGACCGAGTGTGCGTTGCATATACAGACAACACGACTCTCGCGCACCCGCGCCCAATCCCGGATCGCACCAATGGTGGACTGCCAATCGCCCACGTCAATGCGCGAGCCAATCACACCGCACGTGGCTCTTCCCTCAGGTGCCATTGCGGAACCTCGGCTTCCGAGGCGCGGCCAAACAGCGTTGGATACCGTCGGCGAAACGGTCCACCATGTTGTCCAGCGAATACCGATCCGCATCCGATCTGGCCCGCGCACTCATCGCGTCCAATCGATGCCGGTCGCCCAGAAGACCAATGACCGACGACGCATAGTCCGCCGCATTGCCCGGCGTGATGACGCCATTGACGCCATCCTCTAGATACGCGATCTCCGGGCCATGCAGGGCGTCACGGGTAGTGGCCATCGGAACACCCGCACAGAAGGCATCCAGCACATGCAGCCCGACCGCGCCCGGATTGAAGATCACGTCAGCAAGCCTGAAATAGGCGGCCTTCTCCACCCCCCGACGTACTCCCACCGGGCGCAGCCACGGCCGGGTTTTAGCTGCGTCAGCCACCACCTTCTCGCTTGGGCCGCCGCCGACGATCACGAGATGGAACGAGGGCAATGCCTCACGAATGCGATCAGCCGCATCCAGCATCAGATCCAGGCGCTTCTCCGGATAGAGCGAACCGCAGAACAGGCCGACGGGCGCCCCTGCGGCAATACCCAGTTCGTCACGGATCGCCTGCAATTGATCATTTCCGACCGAATTCAAGTCGCGAACGAATGCATCATTGTCGATTGCGTTATCTAAGACAGTGATCCGCTCATCCGGATAACCGTCACCGCGCAGAATACCTCGCGTCAGATCAGTGTAAGCGAACCACCAATCAACGATGCCTATGTGCTTTCGCTTCCACCACTCACGCAATCCACGCGGCGACTTCGATTGCATGTTCCGTCCATGCCCCCAGAAGGCCACGCGCGTACGGCCACGCAAGCGGAACAGCCACGGATAGTTCGAGAGGAGGCGGTTCTCCTGCATGAGCACGACCAAATCGGCATCCCGCAGGCTCTCGGGAAACGGCTGCCAAAGGATGTCGCGTCCACCGACTTCCACAAAGCGGTTCTCCACCGCATCTGCCCACGGCAGAGTTCCTACATCCTTCTTCGTCGCCTCGCGTCGCGTCGGCTGGCCATGGACCAAGCGCAACTCAATGCCGGATGCAGCGCACTTCCTCCGGAGTTCGTCAAACAGAGACTGCCTGTAATGGAGCAGTCGATACTGGACGATTACGACTCTTATCACCTACCCAACTCCCTTGCCGGCGCATATTGGACGCGCGAGGCCGATTCTCCGCGCTGTTTGCATTTGTCCGATCTCCAAAAAACCGCGGAAATGAGCAACGCCCGGCTCACGGCGCGCTCCTCACTGCGCGCCCCGCCGGAAAGCAGCGTTCATCGACCAGTTCAAGCATTTTCGAAACGCGATTTCCCCAGCTCATTCCAGCCGCATGAGAAGCCGCAGCGTGCGACATGCGCTGCCGCCGTGCTTCATCCATCTCGAGCGCACAAAGCGCTTCCGCCAAAGAGGCAACCACATCCTCCTCGGTGCGACTGGACGTCGCCACTACAATCGCCGACTCGGCAACCGTCAGGGTTTTAGGCCCGCCCAGATCAAGGCAAATGATCGGCAAGCCGAAACTTTGGGCTTCCAATACGACATTGCCGCTGGAGTCATGAAGGCTGGGAAACAAGAAGCAATGCGACCGCGAATAGATTTGAAAAAGTTGATCCTGGGGTACATGCGAGACCCATCTGACGCAGGACTCCACTCCCAGCCGCTCAGCCAGACGCCGCAGTTCTGAGCCATAGGGACCACTTCCGACTATCGTTAGAACAACGTTTCGACCCATTTTTCGCGCCTCCGCCACGGCGCGAATGGCCAAGTGCCCGCCCTTCCACCCGAGCAGCCTGCCGGCAAAGAGCACTTGCAGTGGATCCCCCGAACGCCGCTCAGTCACTGCGCACTCACGAGGATCTATTCCGATCTCGGGGAAAACCACCGCGCGCTTCCGAAACGGCCATGGGAGCGCCAAGCGAGTTTCAGCCGTCTTGACCGCAATCAACGCGGCAGACCGATAAGCGACCCACAACATCGGATCCAGGAGTGCCAGCTTGTTGGCGATAGCCCGGGCTACTTCCTTGAACTGATCCTTCGTTGTCAGTGATTGCTTCAGCGCCCAAGGGGCGTCCTCGCCGCCTCCAACTGGGCCAAAAACAAACGGAATCCCCAGAAATCCAAGAAATGATGGATGCCGAAAGACTCCATAGGTCAGATGCAGCGCGAAATCGAAGCCATTCTTGCGATGCAAGCGCAGCGCAAAGGGCAGCAGGGAAATCTGCCAAAGCACATAAAGAATATGCGCTGTCGCTGAGTTGAGCGGGATGCGCGACAGCCATCCAGGCCGAAAATACTCAAACCTAAGGGCCGGCCTTGGAATACTGGCCATTGCCTCTTCAATAGCGCGCCGCCTCGAGGCGTCGGTAACCACCACAACCTCGTGTCGCTTTGAAAGCTCCAGCGCCCAGCGCCAGCCGACGCCCAGCTCACTCCCGGCATTAGGGGCGCAAGAAAAGGCGGAAACGAGAATCTTCATGCTCAACGCACCTAGATCTTGTCGCCGCGAATCAGGTAGCTTCCGTACAACACTAGCGGCGCGCGACTACCCAAGTATCTGGTGACTTTTCCGCTCCCATGAACGCGTACGTTTGAAAATCCAGACATGCGCAACAGGGACTTCAGGCTGTCCGGGTGATGCTGGGAAACATGGGCACCACCCAGAATGCTCCTGCCTCGGAGTCGTCGTTTGATGTCGCCAGGATTCGGCGTAGTGAGCAATAGACGTCCACCGACGCGAAGAACCCGAAACATCTCACCAAGGGTGCTTAGCACGTCTGAAAAATAGAGATGTTCAATAAATTCGCCCGCAAGTACCGCGTCAAAACTGTCGTCGACAGACGGGATCTGCGTTGATAGTCCGTGAAGGCGATCCGAGTAAACCTCGGACGACAGGCTTTGCACACGGGATTGAACCGCGTCCATCCCGGCGATTCTCAGGTGCGGCCGCCGCTCCTTGAGAATGCGCCCTCCCCTCCCCGTATTGCAGCCAACATCAAGGATAGATTTCGCAACCGATGGAATGAACTGCTCAAACTGTCGATACCTGTCCTCGGTGAACGGATCGGTTTCGCTCTCTGGTTGGCCAATGTTTAGTTGTTCGTAGTTCGCTTTCATCACGACGCTCTCAGAATTATTTTTGCGTAGGCCCATATGAAGTGAACTGGCCAAAGCAATCCACCATGTCGCCAGCACATGACCAGCCAGGAACGAACCGGCAATCCCTTACGGGAGAACGCCAGCGAAAATCTTTCCTTCAGCCCCAAGCTGTGATCGCGATATGTCCCCGCGTTTTGGTTTCTCGAACACTCTCCGACATAGGTCGGGGCTAGCACGATCCGAACGCCGCGCTTGCCCGCGCGAAGCGAATAATCGGTATCGCCCATGCCATGCTCAAAGACCCCGTCTATGTTTCCAAGAATTTCAGCAGCGCCACTTGGAATCAGAAGAACGTTGCCGTTTACAACGTCCACATACTGTGGGTGCCCGTTGGGGGGCACAAGCTCACACAAGAATGGACGAAGCCTGCCGCCAATACGACGCGCGCCCCCATAAGTCAGCTCACCACTTTGCGGATCACGCACCGCCCCAACCACAAGCGCACGCCATTGCTGCTCATTGGCCGCACCAATCAGCGTATTGATCGCGTCTGGCTCCAGAATCGTGTCGTCGTTCAGCCACAGATATGCGTCGAACCCGTGATCAATCGCGACCGAGAATGCCAAGGCAGTGGCTCTCGCCCAGAACAAGCTTCCATCGCCGTGAATAATCTCAACTGACGACCACGCAGTACGCACGGCCTCTGCGGTTCCATCTGTCGACCCGTCATCTACGAGAAAGACCTTGAGCGAGACGCCTTCAGGAAGCCGATTTCGGAACAGGGCGTCGAGGCAACCCAGCGTCGTCGCCCGACGATTATGGCAGGCAATAAGCCCTGCAATAGAAGACACCATTAATTACCTTCCGCGCCTCTTGAGTTCGACCCGGTGTGAACAACACGAGATAAAGGAGCTCTAGCCTTGGCCACCTTGCCCGAAAGAAATTCCCGCACCTGCCGATCATCCAGCATCCGGAACTCGCGCGAGAAACAAAGACCGATCATTATCCATGTCATGAAGAAGTTAAGGTCCATCTTTGGAATTTCTTCGACAAAGAAGAGCACCCACTTAAAGACCAGGAACAGCCCGATCATCTTGCACAGGCTGCTGCGTGAGTGATTGAATGCATAAAACGCAGCCACAAAAATCAAGGCTGCATATAGAGATACGCCGACGATCCCGGAATAGAGAAGCGTATTTAAGAATCCCACTTCGGACCCTGACCGCCCACCCGCCGCGACAATGGAAGCACGGAAGAACTTGCTCTCGTATCCGGTACCGGCACCTTGACCAATCAGGAAAGAAGACCCGCGCCTTTCCATCGAGGTCAGCACTTCTCTGTAGAGAAAGGTGCGCGTATCCGCTGACAGTGCGGACTCACGCACCTGCCCACCCTCAACCACAGCAACCTCTCCCCCGACACTGACGCTATCGCTAAAGACGTTGAACTTGCCTGAGAGCCCCAGGAATAGGAAGAACAGAGGCGCAACAAACAGGACAATCGCAGCCCCGTTCACGAGCTTCGTCCTCAATCCGATCCGCGAGACATAGGCAATTACCACAGCAATTGCTAGCGCGATCCTGATCAGATTCACCCGGTAGCTCGGATCCACCATCACGGAAATGCATGCAACCACAGCTATTGCCAACCCGTATCGGCGCCCCACAAACGGCATTAGCAGCAGCATCAGATATGTCGGCATCGCCACGCGCGCGAACAACTCGGTGTCGTATGACAGAGACAAGGGAAGCAGAAGTAGCGCGAGCGGCATTACAAGCCACACGACGGCACGCGGAATTCGCTCGAATAGCTTTATATCCAAGCCGATGAGAAGCGCAAACGGCACCAAGAACATGAACAAATGGGTAGTGACTAGAGATTTCCATGCCCAATAGTCATGGGCTAGATACCCTCCTCGCAGGAACGTAATCACGTTCCATGCGAGCAGCACGAACCATGTTCGCCGTGCAAAAGTGGGGCAGTTGTCACGCCAAGCCCGCCGCAGGAGAAAGGCAACCATCACGCCAGCTGCGAGAATGTTAAGCAGCAATACTGCCAGCGTACTTCCGTTCGAAACACCAACGAACGAATTCAGGCGAAGAATGACGTCAGAAAGCACCACGAAGAGCATCACGACGACCACGACAGTCGAGTACTTCACCTTGGACATACCACGCCCCTGCATGCACTCATGCACCTGCCAAGTTCGACGTCCGGACTGAGCCCCTCATGGTTTGCCGCGAGACAGCAAGCACCGGCCAGGCCTCCCAACCTCATGGAGGAGAGGATCGCTTCCAGCGTCGCGACTGCGGGCATGACTTTCATTGAAACACTGCTCTCAGACCAATCACTCTGATTTCGACGAATGGCATTGAGCTAAATTCCTGACGAACGTCGCAGGATTTCCGACCCATAGCTCTCCTGCGGGCACGGACCTTGTAACTACAGAACACGCCCCGATGACTGCGCCATCGCCAATGGTTACGCCCTTGAGAATGGTCGAATGCCCACCGATAAATACATCCTTACCGATCACGACAGGAGCCCGTTTTGTGCCGGCCCTATCCAACAGCGGATCCTGCCTATCGGAAGACTTTAGGGAATGAAAGTCGCTGTCGTAAATGACCGTGTTCCCCCCCTATTACCGCGCGGTCCCCGATCTCGACTCCCATCGTGCAGACAATAGCGCACGAACTCATACCGACATTGCGTCCAATCCTGAGGTCTCCATCCACCCAGAAAATGCACTTCTGTTGGCGACCGATGAGGTTGAACCTATTGCCGCTATTCACTCGCAATCTGTCGCCGACCTGCATCGAGCCTTTCCTCGTAACAACGACCTTAAGCGGCCCCCTCACATGGAGGCCGCGGCCAAACCTAACACCATTCAGATAGAAGGAGAGCTTGGCCATCGGCGTGTACATCCAATCAGAAAGCAGGCCAACCCCCCTTCTGATCGCCTTAAACAACGTCGATAGGACTGTCATAGCGCGTCTAACTCAACGCGCTTGGACTGAATCTCCCCAAGCGTCCAGTCCCACCAGCGCAGTTCGAGTAATCGCTGAATC
The DNA here is from genome assembly GCF_054049835.1 of Lysobacter sp. P5_B9. NCBI lineage: Bacteria > Pseudomonadati > Pseudomonadota > Gammaproteobacteria > Lysobacterales > Lysobacteraceae > Lysobacter > Lysobacter sp. P5_B9. The sequence continues at coordinate 832,200 of NZ_JBFULP010000001.1, read as the reverse complement.
TTTGCTTCGGAAAACCTGTACCTAATAACCCTAGCTGGCACCCCGCCAACTATGGCGTAAGGCGGTACATCCTTTGTCACCACAGAGTTAGCGGCAACAACTGCTCCATGACCGATAGCCACACCACCCATTACGATGGCTCTCGCACCTATCCAAACATCGTTCCCTATCTTTACGGGACGATACTCATCCCCATAAGTGTCCGAGCTCACGAGCTCGATGCGAAACGTATTTCGCTTCTTGTAGAAAAGCGGCGACGTGGAAAATCTTTCGACGGGATGCACACCAGGCCCAATAACGACATCGTTAGCAACGGAGCAGAACGAGCCAATTTTGGCGTTCTGAACGTGACTCCTTCTCCCCACGTAGGTATAGCTAGAGACTGTGCTATTTAAAATCAAAGCACCGTCAAGGATTCGCGTATCAGTTTCCAATCGCGACTGCTTGTCTACACACGCCCCAGGGCCCACAACGGCACCTTTGAATCTCCATTTGTTTTGCAGATCTCGACTTCCATCAATCGCCAAGTCCAAAACTCTCGACGCAAGGCCAAAGGGCAGGAGGAGGATCCTCATTAGGTCATAACGGCTCACCTGGCCGCCTCGATGTTCTTCAGGAAATTGCTCCAAACTACGCTAGGCGAATAGTTCGCGATTGAGTACTCGCGAGCCCGATTAGATCTACCCATCAGTTCCTCGCGATTGAGCGAGAGGAGATAGTGGACTAGATCGACCGCCTCCCTATTAGAGCGGTAGAAGTTAATGAAATCGCATCCCTTGAACTGACTTTCGTAACCACCATGAAAGTGACTCACATAGAGAGAGCCTGCAAGAAGTGCGATGGGGAGCCGGTTGGAGAAGTAATGGGGAACCTTTGGATAGTGCTCGTACGCAACAGTGATCCAGCTGTTTCGATATACATCCAGCTGCTTGTAGAAATCGACGACTCCGCGATGGCCCTTGAACCCGCTCCACCCAGATCCGTACAACGAAAAAGCGTCCTGAAACTCGCTGCCCATTGCTCTGACGAATCGCTCCCTGCCAGAGGCGCCAGGCATCCGCCGGATCGAACCAAGGAACCTCGGCTTGATCCTGTTGCCGATCAGCACGATGTCATTCGCCCTTTCTCTCAGTATGTAGGGCGCCGCATCGAACCGCGCTATGTCTGCGTGGTGAGGCGTGTAAATCACACGCTTGTTGTACTTCGATACCTGGTCGCGAAAAGCGCCCAATCCTCGAATTGAAACCACATCGGACGCGGCCATCACGGACTTGACGTTTGCAGGAAGTGGCTTTGACCACCCGCCATACATGTCGCCTTCGTCGTAGGCAATCAATGGCCCAGACCGCAGTCCGCGCAGCTTCTCGACAAACCGGGACGTCACTGGCGTCTTCCCGATATGGAAAAGCACGACGAGGTCCGGCTGCATCGCATCAGCGACGCCAAGCATGGCAGCGAGCGCCTTGTCCAACCCGGACTTGTCGATCAAGTCATTGAAGTACACCCATTCGAGGGCATCGATTCTTCCATCGGAAAGCAGGGACGAGAAACCATCCTCGATTCCGGTTTGGCATCCGTCCTGGCCATTAAGGAGCAGCAATACTTTCATTGTTCGTTCAACCCGAAATGATTGCTCATGCCCCAACCAGCCTTCTTACAAGCTCATGCCTGGCCAGCAGCCACTGGATCGGCGCCATCCTTTTGAGCAGTGGACGCGAAAGAAGCAGGCCGATCGCCAGTCCGACGACGCCAGCACAGATGCTGAAAATCAACTCAATGAGGTGAACTCCCTCTGGGACGGCTTTTGTAACAAGCAGTATTGAGCACGCCACGCACATGGAGAGGATGGCGAATATCGAAAACATGCCGATCCAGTCTTCTCCAACGCCTTCAAACCTCTTCCGCATCAGGGTTAGAAAGACCGCCATCCTCAGCCACTCAACGACCACTACCGCCGCCGCGAATGCGACCAACCCATATGAGTTGACCAAATAAAACAGGACGGCAAGAAGCGCCAGGGAGCAGGACTGGATGACGAGCTTGGGAGTCAACTGCCCCATGGAATCCAGGGTCACGCTTGCGATGTGAGTGGTGAATATCGGCCCAACCGAGAGCGCGAGCACCTGGAGGACGGGTATTGATGCCTCCCATTTGGCCCCCAGCACCGCAAGGACAATGGGACCGGCCGCCGTGGAGACCCCAATCGAGACTGAAAAGGCGAAGGCCCCGACAATCAGAGTGCTCAGCAGATAACCGACGTACTGATCCTGCTTCCTTCCCGATAGGGCACACAGCGTCGGAAAAAGGGCCCTAGAGATCACGTTGGCCGGCTTCTCCACAGGCAAGTTCGCGAGCAGTAGCGCTCGGCTGTAGATGCCGGCCGGCCCGGCGCCGGCGAGCTTCCCGATCACAACGGAATCCAAGTTCGAGGTCAGGAACTCGAGAAAACCGATCACCGAGTAGCGCCCCCCAAAGTGAAGGAAATGATTTCGCTCGGCCGCGGCGTGCCTCAATCGCAGCGAATGGCGTGTCACGGCATAGCCCAAGATCAGGACCGCTGCTGCTTGCGCCAGATTGGCCCAGACCAATGCCCAGACACCGAAGCCGAAGTGCGCGAGCGTCAAGCCCACCAAGACATAGCCCAGCGTGTATGCCAACGTCTCGATGATCGACACCTGCTTGAAGCGGGCCTCCCGTCGAAGGAGCCCCATCGATATCGCCGACAGCCCATTGAGGATGAAGTTAAGGGCCAGCATCCTGGCTATCGGCGCAAGTTCTGGCATCCCATAGAACGTCGAAAGCCATGGCGCTGCCACGACGCAGGCCGCATAGAAGAATCCGGAGATCAGGATCGTCACGGACAACGCGGCCGCGATATCGCCATCAGTGAGCACGTTCTTCTGGATGATGGCTGGCGTGATCCCCAACTGTGCGAAGTAGCTCAGAAACCGCAGCCCGACCAGCGCCAGTGCCATCAGGCCGAAATCCGCTGGCTCCAACAAGCGGGCCATCACGTACATGAAGCCAAGCTGGAGAAGGAAGTTGGCCGCGACGGAGAGACCGCCCCAGCCAACACCGTGCTTGATTTTCTCAAGTGACGCGGACATGGGGATCAGCCTTGGATGCGCGGTGTCTGCGAGTGCGAAATCACTCGACGCTCATGCTGACGTTGTAGCCATGGGTTCTCAAAAGAGCATGGCGCCTGGCGTCCTGCAGATCGGAAACCACCATCTCCTGCACCATCTCGGCGAGCGTGATCTGCGGCACCCAGCCCAGGTCGGCCTTCGCTAGAGCCGGATCGCCCAGCAAGGTCTCCACCTCCGCCGGACGGAAGTAGCGTGGATCCACCCGTACCATCACATCGCCCACCTTCACCGCCGGCGCCTTGTCGCCTTCCACCGCCTGCACCACGGCGCGCTCGTGCACACCCTCGCCTTCGAACGCCAGGGTGATGCCCAATTCCTTCGCCGCCATGTCGATGAACTGGCGCACGCTGTACTGCACGCCGGTGGCAATGACGTAGTCCTTCGCCTGCTCCTGCTGCAGCATCATCCACTGCATGCGCACGTAGTCCTTGGCGTGGCCCCAGTCGCGCAGCGCGTCGAGGTTGCCCATGTACAGGCACGACTCCAGGCCTACGGCGATGTTGGCCAGACCGCGGGTGATCTTGCGGGTGACGAAGGTCTCGCCGCGGCGCGGGCTCTCATGGTTGAAGAGGATGCCGTTACAGGCGTACATGCCGTAGGACTCGCGGTAGTTAACCGTGATCCAGTAGGCGTAGAGCTTGGCCACGCCGTAGGGGCTGCGCGGGTAGAACGGCGTGGTTTCCTTCTGCGGCACTTCCTGCACCAGGCCGTACAGCTCGGAAGTGCTGGCCTGGTAGAAACGGCACTTGTTGCCGAGCTTGAGGAAACGGATCGCCTCCAGCAGGCGCAAAGTTCCCAGGCCATCCACATCGGCGGTGTACTCGGGCATCTCGAAACTGACCGCGACGTGGCTCTGCGCGCCAAGGTTGTACACCTCGTCCGGCTGCACCTCGGCGACGATGCGCGTGAGGTTGCTGGTGTCGGTGAGGTCGCCGTAGTGCAGGTGGAAGTTACGCTTGGACTCGTGCGGATCCTGGTAAAGGTGGTCCACGCGCTCGGTATTGAAGGACGAGGCGCGGCGCTTGATGCCGTGCACTTCATAGCCCTTCTCCAGCAGGAGTTCGGCCAGGTACGAACCGTCCTGGCCGGTGACGCCAGTGATGAGTGCTCTTTTCACGTGTGTCCTTGTGGCTTAAAGACGACCGTCGGCCATTTCTGGCGACAGGACGTTCTTGATGTCGAAAATGACGCAGGAGTCGCGGCCCAGCGATCGGATGTAATCGCCGCCCATGCCGATGAAGTCCTGATGGGCAACGGCAACGACAATTGCGTCGTAGAGCCCGCGCTGCAGCAGGGGAATCTGGCGGATGCCAAACTCGTTCATCGCTTCTGTTTCGTCCGTCCACGGGTCATACACGTCGACGGTTGCCTGGGCATCCTGCAGTTCGCGGACGATCTCCACTACCCGGGTGTTGCGCAAATCCGGGCAGTTCTCCTTGAAGGCGAGGCCCAGCACGAGGATTCGCGAGTCGACGACGTGGATCCGCTTCGCCGCCATCAGTCGCATCACCTGATGGGCAACGTGCAAGCCCATTCGACTGTTGATGCGGCGCGCGGCGAGGATCAGTTCCGGGTGGTAGCCCAGCACGGTTGCCTTATGGGTCAGGTAGTACGGATCCACGCCAATGCAGTGACCGCCCACCAGACCGGGCTTGAACGGCAGGAAGTTCCACTTAGTTCCGGCTGCATCGAGAACGTCCTGGGTATCCACGCCCATCTTGTTGAAGATCATGGCGAGTTCGTTGATCAGCGCGATGTTGACGTCGCGCTGCGTGTTCTCGATGACTTTCGCGGCCTCGGCCACCTTGATGCTGGGAGCCTTGTGCGTGCCCGCCGGCACGATCCGGCGGTAGAGCCCGTCCACGATCTCCGCGATCTCCGGAGTGGAACCTGACGTTACCTTCGGAATGGTGGTCAACCGGCGGACCTTGTCGCCAGGATTGATCCGCTCGGGGCTGTATCCACAGAAGAAGTCGAGGTTGAACTTCAGCCCGGAAGCTTTTTCCAGGATCGGGACGCAGACTTCCTCGGTCGTACCCGGATAGACAGTCGATTCGTACACGACGATGTCGCCTACCTTCAGGTAACGGCCCAGCGTCACGCTCGCCTTTTCGAGTGGCGACAGGTCCGGACGGTTCGCTTCATCGACTGGGGTCGGGACCGTGACGATATAGACGTTGCACTCCGCGAGCTGCGACTCGTCTGTAGTGAATGCCAGCAACTCGGCCGAGGCCAGCTCGTCCGGCGCGGTTTCCCGTGTACGGTCGTGGCCTTTGGCGAGTTCTTCGACTCGGGCACGATCAATATCGAATCCGAGCGTCCTGAAGTGCTTCCCGAACTCCACGGCAAGCGGGAGTCCGACGTAACCAAGGCCTATTACCGCAATCTTTCTTTCAACATTCACAATCAAGTAGCCAATTTAATAGACAACCAAGTTAATAGGCATTGCGGCCAAGGAGGCCCTTGAACACTGTCAGCGCAACGATGCGCAGGTCGAACACCAGCGACCAGTTCTGCAGGTAGTACAGGTCGTACTCGACGCGCGCGGCCATCTTGGCGACGGTGTCGGTTTCGCCGCGCAGGCCGTTGACCTGGGCCCAGCCGGTGATGCCGGGCTTCACGCGGTGGCGCTGCATGTAGTTGTCCACTACCTCGCGATAGTGGTCGTTGTGCGCGACGGCGTGCGGGCGCGGGCCGACGATCGACATGCTGCCCCGCAGGACGTTGAAGAACTGCGGGAGTTCGTCGGCGCTGCTGCGGCGCAGCATGCGGCCCAGCGGGGTGATGCGCGCGTCGTCGCGGGTGGCCTGGGTGACTTGCCCGTCTGCCTCGGCGTGCACGTGCATGGTTCGGAATTTCCACACCTTGATGATCTTGCCGTCCAGGCCGTGGCGTTTCTGGCGGAACAGCACCGGGCCGGGCGAGCTGAGCTTGACCGCGATGGCGATCCCCGCGAGCAGCGGCGCGATCATGATCAGGATCAGCAGGGCCAGCACGCGGTCCTCGATCGCCTTGAGCAGGCGTGCGTTGCCGTCGAGCGGGCTGGCGCGCAGGTTGATCACCGGCAGGCCGGCGACCTGGTCCACCGACTGGTTGAGCAGCTGTATGCCGAACAGGTCGGGGACGAGCTTGATGTCGGCGGTGCAGTGGTCGAGCGCTGCGAGGATCTGGTTGATCTGGTCCTGCGCGCTCATCGGCAGCGCGATCCAGACCTGGTTGATGCGGTGGTCCCCGACGTAGCGGGCGAGCGCTTCGATCGAACCCAGGTGCGGGCTGCCCTTGATCTGGCCCTGGTCCACCGGAGTGCTGAACCAGCCATGCACGTCGATACCGGCCCAGCGGTTGTGGTCGAAGGTGTGGACGATGCGACTGGCATCGCTACCGGAGCCGACGACGACCGCGGTACGCAGGTCGAGGCCACGTGTACGCACCCACGCTGCTGCGCCGCGCAGCGCCAGTCGCATGGCCACCGAGCCGCTCGTCGCGGCAAGGAACCACACGCCCCACCACAGTCGCGAGTTGGCGCCGGTCACCTTGAAAACCAGGTTGTAGGCGAGCCCCAGGGCGAACACGCCGCACCACAGCGCCGCGACGTGGCAGGCTTCCAACGACAGGCTGAGACCGCGCCAGCTGCGGTAGACCGAGGAGCTGCCAAACACCAGCAGGGTCAGCAGCGCGCCACGCGCGACCACCTGCTGGTATTCCAGCGACAGTTCGAAGTGGCCGAAACGGTAGCCGTATGCGATCGATGCGGCGGCGAAGAGAACGAACAGGTCACCAAGGCGCATGGCCAGGGCGATGAGCGCGGCAAAGCGGTGCATGCCAGCTCCCACTGCCGGCGCGCGCGCTATCGAGGTAACTACCATTCGTCCGACTCCCCCTACGTCATTCGACCTGTTGCGGCTTCTTGGCCATGAGCACTGCTACCAAGGTCGCAAACACGATGGCCACCGACAGGGTGCGCAACGGGTAATCGACGAACGAATGGATCAGCGGCACCAAAACGGCAATCGCCGCGGCCGGCATTATCGTCGAACTCCGACCCCTGTCGTCAGTTCTCTTCCTGAACTGCATGCAGGCGGCGTGCCAAAGGAGCCAAACGAGCATGGCGACCAGCACGAGGCCTGGAATTCCGACCTCCAGCGCGACTTCGAGCAGGTCGTTGTGGGCGTGAAGGGCGTGGACCGGCTGCATCGCGACGACCGGCTCGAACGGGGCGTAGACATCCCGGAATGTGCCGGCGCCGCTGCCCCAGGGCAGCCAGGCTTTCACCGCCTCGGTGCCGTAATGGAGGTACTGCCAGCGCAGGTCGGCCAGGGGATCCTGGGCCAGGCGGTGGGCGATGCCGTCCCACGCGTACACGGCGACACCGAGTGCCGCCACGGCAACGGTGGCGATGGGCAGCACGTGCCACTTTGCGCGAAGCGGCCTGGGTTCGTTGGAGCGCCTCGCTTCGATCCGGCTCGCAATGACCATAAAGGCGATCACCGTGACCATGGCGGTCAGCACGATGCCCATCCGGGAGAAACTCAATGCGGCCGAGAGGAACAGCACGACAGCCGTGCCGGACCAGACGATCGCCTGCGGCACACGGCGTTCGCGCTGCGCGGCGAAGGCGAACGCCAGGGCCATGGGAACCAGCATCGCCATCAGGTCGGCGAAGTGGTTGCGGTTGGCGAAGGTGCCGATGGCGCCGATGGGATGGTGGTAGGCATGGAACCGCAGCCGCGAATGCTCGCCGGCGGCCGCCTGGGCGAAACCCAACAGGGCCATGGCCACCGCAAGGACCAGCGCGAGTTGGAGCAGGCGGATGCGTGCTTCGCCGGGCAAGGTGACCACGAGGAGCCAGGCAGCCCCGAAGGTGGCCAGTGCCAGCACGGCACGCACGGAGCCCCAGACATCGAGTGTCATGGGAAGCCAGGCGGGATGGAGCCCGGCCTGGTGGAGATCGGCCAGGACCGCGGCGCGCGTAGCCGATGCGGCGAACAGGGACGCGGGCACGGGCAGGAGTTGCAGGGCGACGACCGCGATCGCGGCCAGCAGCCACCAGGCGAACAGCCGTTGCAGGCGACCGGCTTCGGCATGGCGCCAGCGCAGGAGGCCGAGGGCGAGCGCGGGTAACGCTGCGAGGTGAACGATCAGGTCGCCGGTGCCGCGCGAGCCACCGCCGAACAACAAGGCCGTGGCCAGCAGCAGGCCGGCGACGAGTTCAGCGGCAAGGTCGCTGGAGCGCAGCGACAGCGCGCCTGTGGCGCGCCTTTGCGTTCCCGTCGCGGCTCCGCTCCCATCGGAGAGAGCTCCCTGCCTGTCGCCGTGCTCCCGCATCTCATGACCCCCTGAAAGAAAACGGGCCGCACTGGGCGGCCCGTTGATGCTTGCCTGTCCGTCGCTGGATCAGGGGCTGGAGGGCTTGTCGTCCCCGCCACCGCCACCGCCGCCGCCAGCAGCGCCGAGCAGGAGGGCGGCACCGCCGGCCATCATGTAGTACTTGGTGTCGGACGAAGCGGCCACCGCCGGGCTGTGGCAGACCGGGTCCTTGGCGCTGATGGTGTAAGGCGCGGTCGAGTCGACCGTCACCGAGCAACCGTTGCTGTAGGTGATCCTGGCTTTACCGCTCGAGACAACGACGACGTCACCGGCCTTGGCACCAAAGCTGCTGCCATCGGCAATAGCCTTGTCGCCCACTTTGGCCGCGCCCGTCACCTGGACCTGCACGCTGCCGATGGCGCGCACCAGGGTCGTGGGCTGCTGCGCAGCTGCACTGCCAATAGCAAGAGTTGCGACCAGACCTGCGATCAAATGCTTCATGTTGCTGTCCCCCCAAAAGAGTGCGCTATGCCGCACTTTGCGGCAGCAAGAGTAATGCCAGCCCATGGTCACCGCAAGGGTTGCGCGGCCGGCTGCGGGCCCCGGTCCCCCAAGGGATTCAAGCGGATGGCGTCGAGTCGCAGGGTCCCGGACACCATCCGCTCCTGCAGCGACCGGGCTGCAAGGCGGAGTCGCAGGATCTGCCCGGAACATCCGGCCGGCAGGTCGAACTCGCCCTGGCTGCGCTGCCAGTCTGGCGTGCGCGTCGCGGAGGGCAGTTCGAGGGAGAGCTGCGGGGCCGGAGCGCCCTGGCAGGCGACTTCGAGCAGGAAGGGACGCGCCGCATTGGTGTTGTTTTCCACACCGGCCGCCAGCCGGTAGCGGCCCGGGCGCAATGCCAGCGACTGCTCGACGCCGAGGTCCGCGACGACGCGGCCGTCGAAGTCGAGCACCAGGGAGCGCGCGCCCTCAAGGGGATCGATGTCGTCATAGGCAATCGTCAGGCCCGGTTGGATGGCGATGCGCCAACCGAAGCCACCCGCGACATCGGGCTGCTCGAAACCGCCGTCGAACAACCCATTGGCGTCGCCGCCTCGCGCGGAAACCGGCAGCGACTGCCACCAGGCGCGGCGCGCTTCGGCGTTCCGGCCCAGGCGGTTGAGCAGGGTCACGTAGGCGTCGACTTCGCCGGGCTGCAGCGGGGTGCGCTTGCCGAGGTGTTCCAGCAGCGTCGCGGCCGGGGCGGCCGGAACCTGTGGCGACTTCAGTACCGTGGCGAGCGCGGGACGCCAGTTGGGCGCCATCTCCAGGCGCGGCAGCAATGCGGCCTGGATCTCCTCGTGTTCGAGCAGACCGGCCAGGCGTTGCAACATCTCCTCGCGCACGCCGGGCGCCACGCGCAACAGCGCATCCAGGTGCAGTAGACCGTTCTCGACATCGCCGCGCGCGAAGGCGCGGTCGATGGCGGCAGCGCGGGCCAGGCGATCGCGCGGCGCACGGCGCACGGCGATGGCGAGGAAGCTGTCGGCGCGGGCAGCATCGGTTTCGGCCTGGGCCAGCACGCGGAAGGCGCGACCGTCGATCGGATGCTCGCGCAGGATGTCGCGGGCGATGGCTGCCTTGCCGGCGGCGGCACCGTTGTCGATGGCGCCCATCAGGCGATCGGGACCCGCCGGCGCACCGATGTCCGCATCGACGTGCGACAGCGCGATCGCCATCCATGCGCCAATGCCGAGCAGCACGGCGACGATGACGATGCGCACGACCTTCATCCCCTGCCCGGCCTGCGCTTAGCGCTCGCCGCCGTAGCTGTACTGGGTGTAGCCGCCGTAACCGTAGTTGTCGCCCTTGCGCGGGTTGAAGCGCGTGAGCACCGAGCCGAGCACGTGGGCGCGCGCGCCGAGGAGGCGCTGCATCGCGCCCTGCAGGTTGTCGGTGCGGGTCTCCTCGGCGGTCGCGACGAGCAGCGTGGCCTCGGCGCGATGGCTGAGCAGCGGCGCATCGGCCAGGCCCAGCACCGGCGGGCCGTCCAGGATGACCATGTCGAAGTTCTGGCGCAGCGATTCCAGCAGTGCACCCAGCGCATCGCCGGCGAGCAGTTCCGGCGGATTCGGCGGCAACGGTCCGGACGTGATGACGCTCAGGTTGGCGTCCTTCGTCGCCTGCACCGCGCCTTCCATGCCGGCCGCGCCGGCCAGGACATTGGACAGGCCCACCGAATTGGAGGCCCCCAGCAGCTTGTGCAGGGACGGATTGCGCAGGTCGGCGTCGACCAGGACCACGCGCTTGCCCAACTGCGCGATGTTGCGCGCCAGCTCGGTCGCGGTGGTGGTCTTGCCTTCGCTCGCCCCCGCACTGGTCACCAGCAGGCTGTACGGCAGGCCATGCGAGGTCGCGAACTGCAGCGCCGTGCGCACCGAGCGATAGGCTTCCGCGAACGGCGAGCGCAGGTCGGTCGACGCCTGCGCCGGCGTGATGCCGCCGGCGAGGCGCGGCACGATGCCGAGCACCGGACGTTGCGTGAGCGATTCCAGCATCTTCGGCGAATGGATGGTGCGGTCGAGGTAGTGGCGCGCGAATGCGGCAAGCACGCCCAGCATCGAGCCGACCAGGAGGCCCAGCGCGAGGTTGCGGAACAGGCTGGGCTTGTACGGGCTTTCCGGCACTTCGGCGCGATCGACCACGAAGATGTTGTTGGCGCCCACGCCACCGGCCACGCCGATTTCCTTGTAGCGCTGCAGCAGGCCGTCGTAGAGCTGGCGGTTGGTCTCGGCTTCGCGCTTGAGGATGTTGTACTGGATGCTGCGGCTCTGCAGGTCGAGCACGTCGCCCTTGAGTCCACCGATACGCTCGGTGAGCATCGTTTCCTGGGCCGCGGCCGCGTCGTAACGCGCCTTGACCGAGGCCCGGATGTTCGCCACTTCACCGCCGATCTGGCGGTCGATCTCGGCGATCTGTCCGCTCAGGCGCAGCATGTCCGGATAGTCCGGCTTGAAGGTGCGCAGCTTCTCCTGGTACTCGGCCTGCACCTTGGAGCGCTCTTCGCGCAGGCGTTGGATCAGGGCGTTGGCGACGACCTGCGGCATGCCGGAACCGTCGCCCTGCGCGGCCTGCGTCCACTCGGCTTCGGCGCGGATGCGTTCATCCTGCGCGCGCGCGAGCGAAGCATTGAGCTCGGACAGGTTCTGTGCGGACAGCGACGGCTTGTCCTCGCCGACCGAGACGATCTGCTCCTGCGTGGCGAACTGGACGAGCGACTTTTCCGAATCCTCGAGCTTGGCCTTGAGCTGCGCCAGGCGCTCCTCGAGGTACTTGCCCGCGTAGGACGAGGCTTCGAAGCGACGCTCGAGGTTGGAAGCGATGTAGGCCTGGCTCCAGGCGTCGGCGATGCGCGCGGCGATCTTGGGATCGGGCGAGTCGACGTTGATGCGGACCAGGCGCGAGTTGCGGATCGGCTCGACGTTGAGCTCGCCCAGCAGCATGTCGGCCAGCGCGCGCTGTTTTTCCTGCTGGCGCACCGCGGCACGGTCTTCGTCGCCGATGCCTTCAAGCATGGGCTTGAAGTAGGGATGCGCGGTGAGATTGAGGTCCTGCACCACGCGCAGCGCCAGGCTGTTGCTGGCCAGCAGCTCGTACTGGGTCTGGTAGAAGTCGTCGCCGTAGTAGCCCTGCTCCTGCGGCACGACGCCTTCGACGTTCACGACCTGCAGGCTTTCGCGCTCGATCTGCAGCAGCGAACTGGCACGATAGATCGGCGTGGCCAGCAGGGTCAGGACCACGACCACGGCAACCACGGCGGCCATCACGCCCGCTACCAGCCAGCGGTTGCCGCGCAGGATGTTCCAGTACTGGAGGAGGTCGATTTCGTCGGCGTCGCGCTCGCCTTGCGGCGCGGCGGGCAGGCTCATGCCCGAATGGGTCTGGATGTTCATCAATTGTTGTTGGTGTAGAAGACCCACGCCGTCAGGATCGGCGCGATCTGGATGAAACGCTTGAGCCAGACTTCGCCTTCCGATTCGTCGACGACGACAATGTCGTCACCGAGGATCTCGGGGTCCGGGCTGCGGCCTTCGCGGATCGCCTCGAGGTCGAAACGCGCGACCATTTGCTTGTCGCCGGCACGACGGAAGACGACGACGTTGTTCTCATTGGCGGTGTCCGAAAGACCTTCGGAGAGCGAGACGGCTTGCAGCAGCGACAGGCGCGAGGTCATCGGGAAGATGCCGGTCTTCTTGACCGCACCATTGATGGTCACGCGCTGGCTGGCGAATTCCTTGACGAAGACGTTGACCTGTGGGTCCTGCAGGTAGTGCGCGCGATAGCCGCTCGCGATGTCCTGCTCGAGCTCACCGACGGTGCGGCCGGCGGCCTTGATCGCGCCCACCAGTGGCAGGGAGATCTGGCCCGCGTTGTTGACGCGCACTTCGCGATCCAGATCCTTGATCTGGAACACGGTGATGGTGAGGAGGTCGCGCGAGCCGATGTGGTACTCGCTGGCGTCGACGGCGACTGCGTTGTCGACCTGCGGGAACGACGAAGGGAGAACACTACCCTTGCTCGCACATCCGGACAGGAACAACAGCAGGCAAGCGACGGTCGCCGCTCGGACAAAATTCAACAAAACGGAATCCCCAGAAACCCTTGATTCGAAACGCATTATGCAGATGCCGTGGCTCCGGCACAAAGAGCAAAAAACGCTCAGCGTCCGCGCAGAGTCCGCAGCAGCCGGGTCAACACCTGCCCTTCTGCGGCCCTTTTGGGCGGAGCGAAGCCAACTGTGGCGTGGAGCGCCAATGGCAGCTGTTCAGGCGGCTGGTTGTCCACGATTCCTTGCGGGCGGGTATGCACCATGTGCCCGGATTCCTCGCGCCCCACCAGGGCGGCGGCGGCTTCGCGTGCCTCCGCCAGCAGCGGCGGACGGCGCTCCGGGTGGTGGGCGTCGGTGGCGAGCACCATGCAATGCCCGTCGCCCACGAAACGCTCGCCCCAATAGCGCACCCGCCGGCCAAACCGCCCCGTCAATGCGCCCGCGGTGACCTGCATCCATGCGCCGCGCTGGCTGAGCCGTGTGAACAGGTCGTAGTGCGTCTCCACCCAGGTCAGCCGTTCAGGATGGGTGATCACCGGCACGTAGCCCGCGGTCATCACCTCGAAAACGAGGTCCTCGAAGCGCGGCGGCGCGACATGGTGCGGCGGTTCCAGCAGCAGATAGCGCGAACCGGCGAGTGTCGGAATGCGGCCAGTGCGGATCCCCGCGACCAGGTCGGGATCGACGTGGACGTCGGCCCCCTCCAGCAGGCGCAGGGCGATGCCGCGCTGGTCCAGTTCGGCCTGGAAGGCCACGATCGCGTTCCTGATCGCGGTGGCATTGTTGTCGTAGACGCCCGGATAGATGTGCGGCGTGCACGCGATCGTGGTGATGCCGTCCGCGGCCGCGATGCGCGCCATCTGCAGGGCCATGTCCAGGTCGACCGCGCCGTCGTCGATACCGGGCAGGATGTGGCAGTGCAGGTCGAGCATGGCGATTCCGGGATTTGGCCGCCGCGAGTGTAACCACCCGCATGGCTGGCATCCGCCATTGGAGTTGCTGTATAGTGCGCGGCCCCAGCAGGGCTATAGCAACTGCATGGGCACTGCATTCGGGCGGTTAGCTCAGCGGTAGAGCATTGCCTTCACACGGCAAGGGTCGCAGGTTCGAACCCTGCACCGCCCACCATATTGGTACTGCCAGGCCTCGCCTGCAGGTACGCGGAAGGCCGGCGCAAGCCGGCTTTTTTGTTTCCGGAGCCCGCAATGGACGACACCCGCCTGTACCACAACCCGCATTGCTCCAAGTCGCGCGGCGCGCTGGAGCTGATACATGAACGCGGCATCGAGCCGCGCGTGATCGCTTACCTGGATACGCCGCCGACGCGCGACGAGCTGCGCGAACTGCTGCGGCTGCTTGCCCTGCCCGCGCGCGCCCTGCTGCGCACCGGCGAAGACGAATATGCGGCGCTCGGGCTCGCCGATGCTTCGCTTTCGGACGACGCGCTGATCGACGCGATGGTGGCGCACCCGCGCCTGATCGAACGGCCGATCTTCGTGCACGCCGGCCGCGCCGTGATCGGGCGTCCGCCGGAACAGGTGCTGACGTTGCTCTGAAGATCCTGTCCTGCCGGTTCAACCCGTCTACCACGACTTGCTGTCGCGCATGCGCCGCACGCGATCAGGCGGGGCGAACGAATCGCTGCGCGCTTCTGCCCAGAAGGTCTTGAACACCGCATGCTCCGGCAGCTTGCCCAACAGGTCGCCGGGTTGTAGGAACCGGTAGATCTCCGCCAGCGACCGTATTTCGACCTGCGATATGCGCCGCAGGATGTGCTCGGGCCCGACCTGGCCTGGATGTTCCAGCCCCGCGGCCGCCAGCAGGTCGCGCAGCGCCTTCAATGTGTTCTGGTGGAACTGGGCCACCCGCGTCGCCTTGTCCGGTACGTCCAGGTGCCGCCAGCGCGACGGATCCTGCGTGGCCACGCCGGTGGGACAGCGATCGGTGTGGCAACTCTGCGACTGGATGCAGCCCAGCGCGAACATGAAACCGCGCGCCGCGTTGCACCAGTCCGCCCCCATCGCCATCGTGCGGGCGATGTCGAAGGCGCTGGTGATGCGGCCCGCGGCGCCGACGCGCAGAGCGCCACGCAGGTCCAGGCCGACCAGCGTGTTGTGCACGAGCATCAGCGCTTCATGCAGCGGCACGCCGACGTGGTCGATGAACTCCGCCGGTGCGGCGCCCGTGCCGCCTTCGGCACCGTCGACGACGATGAAGTCCGGGAGGACCCCGGTCTCGCGCATCGCCTTGGCGATCCCGAACCATTCCCACGGATGCCCGATCGCCAGCTTGAATCCGGTCGGCTTGCCGCCGCTGGCTTCACGCAGCCGCGCCACGAACTGGAGCAGCTCGATCGGGGTACTGAATGCGCTGTGCTGCGCGGGTGACACGCAATCGACGCCCATCGGCACACCGCGCGTGGCCGAAATCTCCGCGCTCACCTTCGCTGCCGGCAGCACGCCGCCGTGGCCTGGCTTGGCGCCCTGCGACAGCTTGATCTCGATCATCTTGACCTGCGGGTCGCGGGCACTGGCGATGAATCGCTCGAGGTCGAATCCGCCCTTCTCGTCGCGGCAACCGAAGTAGCCCGAGCCGATCTCCCACACCAGGTCGCCGCCGTACTCGCGGTGGTAGGGCGAGATCGAACCCTCGCCCGTGTCGTGGTAGAAGCCGCCCAGCTTCGCGCCCTGGTTCAATGCGCGGATCGCGTTGGCCGACAACGCACCGAAACTCATGGCGGAGATGTTGAACACGCTGGCCGAATACGGCTGCGCGCTGTTCTCGCCGATCATGAGGCGGAAGTTGTGCGACTCCGGATGCGCGGGTACCAGCGAATGGTTGATCCATTCGTAGTCGGCGCCGTACACGTCCTGCAGCGTGCCGAACGGGCGCGTGTCGTTGATCGCCTTCGACCGCTGGTATACCAGGGCGCGCTGGTCGCGCGAGAACGGCGTCTCCGCGGTATCGGACTCGATGAAGTACTGGCGCATCTCCGGGCCGATGGATTCCAGCCCGAAACGGAAATGCGCGAGGATCGGATAATTGCGGCGCAGGGTGCTGCGCTTCTGCATCACGTCCGATGTTCCCAGAGCGGATAGCAGGCCGAACGCCACCACCGCCACCCACCATCCACCGCCCAGCCAGGCGGCCAAGCCCAGCGCGACGGCGAAGAGCAGCAGGCAGGTGTAATAGGTGGCGTGGCGCATGGCTCCTCCCGGTTGGTGCCCGGCCGCTGCAGCCGGTCGCTAGAGCCTGGCGTCGACGCTGTCGCGTGGATACAGGCTCTTGATGTCGTACAGCAGCGCGTTGCTGCGCCCGTATAGACGTACGCCGTGGGCACCGAGTTCCCTGTACTGGTCGTGCGCCACGGCGAGGATGATCGCGTCGTAGCTGCCGGCCTGCGGGTCGGTAGACAACACGTCCACGCCGTATTCGTCCTTGGCGATGGCAGCATCCACCCACGGATCGTGGATGTCCACATTCGCGCGGTATTCGCGGAAGCGCTGGACCAGCTCGACCACGCGCGTATTGCGGAGGTCGGCGCAGTTCTCCTTGAACGCCAGGCCCAGGATCAGGATGCGCGATCCGGCCACCGGGATGTCGCGCTGGATCATCAGCTTGATGACTTCATTGGCGACGTGCTCGCCCATCGCATCGTTGATGCGGCGGCAGGCGAGCAGGATGTCGGGGTAGTAGCCCGCCGTCTGCGCCTTCTGGATCAGGTAGTACGGATCGACGCCGATGCAGTGCCCGCCCACGAGCCCGGGGCGGAACGGCAGGAAATTCCACTTCGTGCCCGCCGCTTCCAGCACTTCGGTGGTGTCGATGCCGAGCCGCTGGAAGATCAGCGCGAATTCGTTGACCAGGGCGATGTTGGCGTCGCGCTGGGTGTTCTCGATGACCTTCGCGGCTTCGGCCACGCGCAGGCTCGAGGCCTTGTGGGTGCCAGCAGTGATGATGCTGCGGTAGAGCGCATCGACGAAATCGGCGGCCTCCGGCGTCGAGCCCGAGGTCACCTTGGGGATGTCGACCAGGCGGCGGCGACGATCACCGGGATTGATGCGCTCCGGGCTGTAGCCCACGAAGAAGCCGACATCGAGGCGCAGCCCGGACGCGGCTTCGAGCGCGGGCACGCAGATCTCCTCCGTGGCGCCCGGATATACGGTGGACTCATAGATCACGGTGTCGCCGTGCGACAGCACCGCGCCGATGGCGCGGCTGGCCGCGATGAGCGGCGCGAAGTCGGGGCGCTTGTGAACGTCCACCGGAGTGGGAACGGTGACGACGTAGACGTTGCAAGCGCGCAGGTCGGCCGGATCGGCACTGAAGCGCAGCTTCGACGCCGAGGCAATCTCCCCGGCGCTGCTTTCGTGGTTGTCGTCCCTGCCCTCGCGCAGGCTGGCGACGCGCTGCGCATCGATGTCGTAACCCAGGGTGTCGTACTGCTTGCCGAATTCGATGGCGAGTGGAAGGCCGACATAACCCAGGCCGACCACGGCGATGCGCGCGTTGCGGGGATCCAGCATTCGTCCTGTCCTTGCTCGACCGGCGTGCGGCCATGAATGCGATGGTGCTGGGGCGGGCACCACAAAACCATCCCAAGCCATTGAATTAAAATGGCTATTCGGATGGGAGATTCAGCAAATACCCCCAGAAATACCCCCACGTCGCGCCGGCTAGGCAGACTATGGGCATTGCTCTAATAGCTTCTAGTTTAGACGGAGGGCCACGCACTTGGCGTCCGGCGGATCTCCCAAAATCAGAAATTGTGCGGATTTGGCACAGCGAAGCGAGACCCCCGGTCGGCTGGTCGACGCCAACAGACTTTAGGTCCCCCGTGCCCGCTGCCATTTCTGCAGTTCCGCAGACATAAAACTTAGCGCCTCAGATAGTGCGATATGCACGTCGGGTCCGTGAGCCACCACCAACGGGCAGCCCCCGCTAACCGCCTCATGCGGCTGGACTTTGCACCTTGACGCTCAGCCAATCGACACCTGAACATCCCGTGCATATGCCCCGATCCGGGGTCTACTAAGCGTTAGGGCTCAATAGTGGCATCACCAGACCTCACCCAATTGTTTAACGAGGCGCTCGGCTTTGCCGAGTACATGCTTATCTCACATGGAGAGTTCATCCCCTTCGGCGTTTCAATGGATCCGAGCGGGGAGATTTTTCAGGACTCTGGATACCTTGGCACTGAGCACCCGGCATCCGCAGAGATGGTGGAGTTTCTGCAACGCGCTTTTAGGGATTCTGCCTCTGGTGGCACGATTCGAGCGGCCGGTGTCTGCTTGGATATGTATGTTGCACCCCCGGGGAAGACTGAAAAGTCAGATGCAATATGTGTTCGGTTAGCCCATGTCTCTGGCGAGACAGTTGCCGTCTACGTCCCCTATGCTAAAGACCCACAAGGGGCATACACGTTCGGCCAAACGTTTGCCACAAAGGGCACTTCGTTTCGCCTGGTTGAGCCCTAACAATTCATTCAAGCCGAAGCCGCTTCGCGGCTCGGCTTAATTCAGGCGTTATGCCCTATGGATGTAGCACTCTCGCCAACCGAAAGAGCGGTCCGCTTTGGCGGCATGGTGTTGGCCCACGCCGCCTTCATTGCCTCTGACTTGCCAGAGGGCGAGCTCATCTGCCCCTTCGCAATAATCACTAAAGACGATCGGCGCCAGGTCGTTCCATTTGAGGCGGAGTCGCAAGCCGAGGCCGTTGAGAACGGCAAAGCAAGTCTTTCGGAGTTCAAAGACCAAATCGATTACTGGGGCTTCGGCCGTGAGGGGCTTTGGTCGGATCCAGACGCTACCGACAGGACGGACGTACTCATTGTCTCTACCTGGACTCATGGCATGGAAGAGCCGGTAATCCTTATGCAGCGCTTTCGCCCGGCGGCAACGGACCAATTCTTGCTTCTTGGCGCCGTTGACATTGTGATTGACGGACATGTCCTTACGCCGGAAAACGCTGCCCCACTTCGGGCTCTGGTGTCAGACGGCATCGCTATGCATCCTAGTGCGGTGCCATGGGCAAGTTGGCTGGTCCACTAGGGCATAACAATTCATTCAAGCCGAAGCCGCTTCGCGGCTCGGCTTAATTCAGGCGTTAGGCATCAATGAAACGTCCCTTGACTCGTGCAGAAGAAAAAAGGCTTCTCCTAGCAATTCTTGGCCAGCTAGGCCCGGACCAGCCTCTGGGAGCTCTGACGCGATTGAGGCGGGAGCTCGCCTTGCTGGGGCTTGGGCTCGTCTTTGCTGTCGTGGTCCTTGGCACCCTCATAGAGCCAAACGTTTATAAGGTGCTGCTGGCATCCATTGCTTTCGCAGTCGGTCTCGTCATGGGAGTAGGCGCCTGGCGTCTTACGTCGGCCCGGCAATGGCCCGCCGTGGCAAAGTGCATTGATAGGTCCAAAGTAGAGGCCCGGCTTCGTGAGCTTGATGCCTAACAATTCATTCAAGCCGAAGCCGCTTCGCGGCTCGGCTTAATTCAGGCGTTAGGGCGCACAGCCACATGGTCGTAGTTGAGAGTCTCGATCTCGCACATTCGGTAATCGCCAGGGTCAATGGCGACTCACGCAGCGGCGGAGTCTGGATCGCCACTTTCATCTTGGCCGGGCTTTTCTTTCCTTCGCTACTCGGGCTCATTGGCACCGCCGGTCTTTCCAAGAGTGACGCGATTTACTTCTTTCCAGCGGCCCTTCTGGTCGCCGTTGCATACGTTTACTCACGCCGCCCGTCACTCGAGCGTCTTCGGGCCTCAATTTCCCAGCCGATCCCTCAGAGGACTCGTCTTGTGGCGTGTCTATTCTTGTTTCTCGCCACCGTACTCTCGGCTTTGGCCGCTCGGATATCACCGTGGGCCGGCCCAGTTCTGCTGTTACTGGTGGCCGCATTACCATGGCAACAATGGGCGGTTCCGTCAGGTGCGCCCTAACAATTCATTCAAGCCGAAGCCGCTTCGCGGCTCGGCTTAATTCAGGCGTTAGCGCTCATGTGCGAATTCGAGACGGAAATGGTGAAAAATGCCGCAGCGCTGCAAAGCGTTGCCGCATTCAGTCCAATTGGGATTTTACTTATTGCATTAGTGGTAGGCGGCTTAGCTATCAATAAGCGCACTCGCCATTTGCCAAGCCTTGCTTGGCTTGCCCTTTGCCTTTGGCTAGGTCCATTTTTGGCCGCAAAGCCGACCGTAGTCATTTGGTACAAGGTCATGTTCGGTAGCGGCGATTGCATAGGCACGCCGTGGCTGACAATGATTCCGGCCCTCCTACTCGCAATTGTTGTAGCAATGTTGGTCGTAGGCGGCATGATCTTTGTCGGATCAGGACCGATGCTTCTATATCTTGCAAAGAGCAGTAGGGCTCAAAAGAATGCGTCACGCCATCCACCGCCCCTTCCGGGCGAGCGCTAACAATTCATTCAAGCCGAAGCCGCTTCGCGGCTCGGCTTAATTCCAGGCGTTAGGCCGCATGGACAGATCAAAGTTGATGACCTTTTTCTCCGCCTACCTTGATGGGGCTTTCGGCGCTTCCATACTCTACTTATGCGTATCGCAACTTCGGGCCACTGCCGGCGCCATGTCAGGCACTCAAATAGCTTTGATGGTCTATTGGCTTTTCGTTGCGCTCTTATTTGGCCTGGCTAGCTTCGCAATCCTCCGCGGTTGGCCCAACAAGCTAAAGCTTCACTTCATTGCGCTTGGTTCCTTGGCCCCAGTCGTCTTGTTGGTTATCGGCACCAAGCTAGCTGTCGAGCTTGCGGCCTAACAATTCATTCAAACCGAAGCCGCTTCGCGGCTCGGCTTAATTCAGGCGTTAGGGCGCACGGGAGACTTCATGCGCGTCAACATAGAAGCAATTGCGGCCCTGATTGGGACGGCAAACGTCTATGCCAACGCCAATCTTGCAAAGATCCCTGTTTCCGTTCGACAGACATACGGCGACGGGTCCGCGACGGAACTTTCCTGCAACCCTGATTCTCATTGCGTATTCACTGTTTATGGAAAATGGAAGAAGAAGATTTCGCTTCCTCTGGCGCCCGAGTACGCAGGCTACTCCACGTCAGGATTCATAACGGATTACTACTACTGGTCCAACTCCGAGAGCAACCTAAACATTGCCATCGAGGTTGAGTGCAAAGAGGCGGACCTAGAGCTGGTAACTGACACCTGGCCAATCTGCAACATGATTCTGGAGCGCTCTGGCAATGCCTTCATCGCAAAGAGAATTGAAGTTATGCCAAAAGAGGGCATACCGGAGTATCGCTACCTTGACAGTGCGCCCTAACAATTCATTCAAGCCGAAGCCGCTTCGCGGCTCGGCTTAATTCAGGCGTTAGGCCCCATGAAAATCTCTCCCGTTTGGATAGGTATCGGCTGGATACTCCTGGTGGCGGGCTCAGCAATTGCCTGCTTCACGTATTTCGCTAGCGAGCTTTTAAAGCAAGACACTACTGTTTTGCCTTGGCTCCTATTACCGGCGGCTGGCGTTATTTTTGCTGTCGCCTACGTCCTTGCACTGCCAGGAGTTCTCATGCTCTTTCCCTCCAAGCCAAAGCGGAGTCGGCCAACCCCGCCGCAGTACGGCGGCCAAACATTGGGGCAGCTAATGGCCGCCAAGAAGGTTGGTACAGTTGCGAAAAAGCAGGATGTTGGCAGTGGGCCCGGTGGGGCCTAACAATTCATTCAAGCCGAAGCCGCTTCGCGGCTCGGCTTAATTCAGGCGTTAGGCCGCATGGAAAGAGTTCGTGTTGTCATGGTTGATGCCTTACCGCTTCCAGGTACGGACGCGTTTGCGGAGTACGGTGGCGCAACCATCAACATCTACACTACTGAGGAATCGGAGGACGGCGCGCTGACCATCGCCGCTCGGGAGGTAGCTGAGGCCGGATGGCAAATCCAATCAGTCGAGGACAATTGCCTTCTCACGCGCGAGGATCTGGTGGACTCTCCAGATGGCCTGCAATACTTCGAGCAGGCACTGATCGACGGCATTGTGCTCGTCGTCTACACATACCCCGCAACGGCCGAAGATCGCGATGCTCTTCATTAGCGGGCTGCGGCCTAACAATTCATTCAAGCCGAAGCCGCTTCGCGGCTCGGCTTAATTCAGGCGTTAGGCCGCTCGGATGCAAATGAACCAACTCAGCGCATCAACAGCAGCTCGATTGAACCGTGCATTGATTGCTGCTGCGATTGCATTTGTCCTCTTGATTCTCATGCAAAAATTTGGGATCCATGGCCGCCCACTCAGAATTGAATCGCCGGCATCCTGGGCTTCCGTGGCACGCAATATTCCAAGCGTCTGCTTTCTGTCGGCCCTTGTCGGTGCCTTTTTCTTCTTTTTCCCGCGGGCCAGCGAGCAGTGAGTACGCGGCCTAACAATTCATTCAAGCCGAAGCCGCTTCGCGGCTCGGCTTAATTCAGGCGTTAGGCGCGATATGCGAGTCCTGTCATTAACCCTCATGCTCTGCGGTATGTTTATCGTGTTCCTTGGCGGGTTCATGGGTGCATCGTACTTCTCGAAGAATCGCCCCACCCAGCCAAGACCACAGACAGGCCAGACTGTCTCATTCAACAATCATGGCACCGTCACTTACATCAGCAGACGCGACGATTTCATTTACAACTTTGGCTGCCTCACCGGCATTCTTATCGGATTCTTAGGTGCCTCGATCCATGTTCGACACAGTTCCGGCCGGCGGAATCGCGCCTAACAATTCATTCAAGCCGAAGCCGCTTCGCGGCTCGGCTTAATTCAGGCGTTATACGGCAGCGCGCTGAGACTCCCGCAGCGGAGAGAGTGACGAGGGCTACGGCGGTCAGATTTGCCTGACCCCACGCAGCAACATTGGCCGACTGCCGCTCCGGAAAAATTTCTGCTAGAAAAGCGGTGCGACGCGTCGTCGCAGAGCTCGCTCTGCAGCGTCGCGTTGCACCGCTCTTCGGGAAGCTCGCCGCGGCGTCTGGGCCGGGCGCGCTGGGCGGTCACGCGCTGCGCGGCCGGGTCGCCATGTCGGACCGACCTCGACCAGGCATCCGGGGCGCTGCCGTATAACCACTCGTTCAAGCCGACGCCGTTTCGCACTCCGTTTGAAAGGTCTGGTCGGGCCACCGATACTGGCCCTTACAGGCTGCGGTCGGCGCGGCTTAACTCAGGCGTTAGGTGCCATATGGAGTATCTCGCAGCTATAGCCATTGCAATCGGAAGCTGGCTGGGCGTGCCCGGCGGTTCATGGCAGCCGAATGCTCAAGTCGTGGCTGAGGCTAGGTCGCAGCTTGAGCCCTATGTCGCGCGGAAAGCCCACTCGGCCGGGGAGGTTCTCCCAGCCTGGGACAGCTATACCTTCCAGTACCAAGGGCAGGACCTCCATGGCAAGAGAGTCATTCTTGTCAACGCGTTCTGTAGCGCACCGCCACCCGATGCTGCTACGCACTTGGTGGTCGCTTTCGACGGCGGTCCGTGCTTTTTCCGCGCCTACTGGGATCCCATCGACAAGATCTACATAGGTGTCGGATTCAACGGTCACGCGTGATGGCACCTAACAATTCATTCAAGCCGAAGCCGCTTCGCGGCTCGGCTTAATTCAGGCGTTAGCGCCCTAATCAGTCCTGACACACTGAAAATGTCCTTGGAACCTTTATGGAATTCACTCTTCACCTTCCATCCAATGGTCGCTTTGATCCAAACGGGCACTTTGACCGATCGCGAGCAAACTACGTGATGATGGTCATTGATTGCTTGATCAAGAGCAATGACGTCGCACAACGCGTTGAATGCACGAATGGCACCATTACGTCCAGCAATCCTCATCTCGGCCAGCTGCTTCATATGCTTCGGACAGCAAAGCTGTTCGACTCTCTTATCCTGCAAATGCAAGATCTCTTACACGCCGAAGCGAATTTGAATCGGAATGGCGCCTTTATCATGGGCTCACTGAGAGCCCGCGTTGGTGGAGTCGAGTACGGTTTCGCGCTGGCGGAGTTGAAGGGCCCACCAGATTTCACATGGGAGTTCACGCGCGAGTGACCGACCGGGGCGCTAACAATTCATTCAAGCCGAAGCCGCTTCGCGGCTCGGCTTAATTCAGGCGTTAGCTGTCAAACGAGACCACATGGACGCTGACATCGCACAAATCAAAATGCTTTTGTGGGCCATCCTCGGCCTGCAGGTCTTCTTTATCGTCGGCAACATTCTTTGCCGCATTGTTGGCTGCGGAGAGCGCAAGAGCCCGAACTACAACGACCTTTGGCAGCGAGGGAAGATCGACGAAATCCTCTCTAAAACCAAAGAGAGGCTTGAGACTCATCCTCGCGACGTGGATGCGCTCTACTTCAGATCTAAGGCACTCATTGCCAGTGGCCTGCATGAGAGCGCTCGCCGAGCCATAGAGGAGCTTGTGCGCGTGGAGCCGTCGTTGGCTAACGTCGGCAATGATTGGCTCTCAGCCTTAGACAATCCCGGCAATGACAGCTAACAATTCATTCAAGCCGAAGCCGCTTCGCGGCTCGGCTTAATTCAGGCGTTAGGCCCGCAGGAGACGCATGGACCGCCCTCTAGGTGTTGCGCTACTTTCCATTGGACTTGCCACATCGCTGGCTGGCTGCAATCGCTTTGACACGATGCGGTGGCGAGAAGAAGTATGGCTGCATGACGGCACATTTATTCATGTTGACCGTTATGCCGAGCGAAGAGCTGGAGGCTTCCCAAACTCAAGGCGCGGCCCGATCACCAAGCAAGAACTCTCCTACCTGCCGTTGCGGGTCAAATGGAATGTTGAAGGCACGTCTGAGCAGACGGTTTCGTTTGACGTCATCAAGGGGGTACCGTACTTGGTCGCAATTCTAAACGTGGACAAATCCGAATTTTGCTTGGGAAAAAGCCCCGGCAGTTATGTAGCCCGCTATTTCACTTGGAAGAACGGAAAAAAGGTCGAGATCAGTCGCAACGACATTCCTCTGGAACTTATGCGCAAAAATGTAACTGGGGTTTCCCAGTGGGGCCTCGATCGCTCACGAGATCGCTCATACATCTCCTGGGCAGCGGTTCGGATGGATACCGGGCAACGCTTGGATGGCCCGCCGATGCTTCTAACTGAAATGTTCAAACAAAATAATTGGCTAGTATGCAAATAGAGTGGCTCGCGCGCGGGCCTAACAATTCATTCAAGCCGAAGCCGCTTCGCGGCTCGGCTTAATTCAGGCGTTAGCCCGCTATGACAGATCGTCTCGACCAGTTGCTCAAGATCGCTGACGGAATATCGCGTGGAGAGGTACCCCCGTACCAGCAGAATGAGTGCTTCACGGCTGGAGCCTACGATCTTCTGCTCATCAAGGCGCATGGCGCTGAGGCATTCGGCCTTCTACAAGCCCTGTGCGACAGATATGACTCTGCGCTCGCGTCCGGAATACTGCCGGGGTACTTTTATCTTATTGCTCAACTGGCACGTCAAAGTGACACTACAGAAATGCCACGGGGCTTGGCGGCAGTCATGGCTGCACATCCAGAACTCGCAGGTGAGCTTGGTGCCTGGTATCGGCGCGCGGGCTAACAATTCATTCAAGCCGAAGCCGCTTCGCGGCTCGGCTTAATTCAGGCGTTAGGCCGCAACACATACGCTGCTAGGCGTTGAAATGAAAATCGATAAGTCAATTCCAGGCTATACAGAAATGAGTGACTGGCCCATGCCGGTCACAGGGCTTCTTCAGATCTGTGCCATTGGTTGGTTGCGGGATGGAGCGACCTATACAGTCGACCTAGAAGATGCCGGAGGAAATCACTTCCCATTCTTCTTCGACAAGGCTCTTGGCCGTTTATGTTTCGGCTGGGACGAAATTTCAGATAACGCCGGGTTCATAAAACGCGGTAGTCGCCTTGAAATGGAAGCGTTTGCTGCCATCGAGGATGAGATTCTTCGAAGGGATGATCTCGTGGAGCTGAAACCTTTTTTTGAAAAGGCTAAACATTGGGCGGGTACGAATGTCTAGCTCATATTGGAGCCTTGGCTTGGCGCAAGCTATCAATCATCAGATATCGTCGCAGCGGCCTAACAATTCATTCAAGCCGAAGCCGCTTCGCGGCTCGGCTTAATTCAGGCGTTAGGCCTCATCCATGCATCTTCGAAACGTCAGCATCGCTCTGCTCGTTTGTGTGGTGGCCTCCTGTGCGACGGTTTCGCGCCCGCCCTATGCCAAGCCCGTGACCCCTCCGTTGGCTGCAGCTTCGTGCGCCCCATTGCCGGAAGGGCTAAGGCTCTATGGAGGCGTCCCTTTTGCTCAGGTCGAGGTGCAGGGCAGATTTCCTCTGCAGCACCTGGAACGCCACTTCCTTGAGACCAACAATCATCTGTGGGTCCACTTCCGGGAAGACCTACGCCCAACCGACCTCATCTTCGAGTACGTCCTTGACGATGAGTGGGAGGACGAAGGGAAGTTCTACCAGAGGCATTCTGGAGGATTGACCGCGTTCCGTAATGGCTGCACTGTCAGAACCGAGCAGGTCTGGACCACATGAGGCCTAACAATTCATTCAAGCCGAAGCCGCTTCGCGGCTCGGCTTAATTCAGGCGTTAGGCCCATGACAGAGCTCCTGCTGTTAGCCCTGGCAACTGCAAGCCCACCCGGCCAAGAGTTGTCGCTCGGGAGCATCGTCCTTGGTCAATCAGAAGCATCAGTGGTCGAGCTGCTAGGCCAGCCGCAAAGCCGGACTGAGGGCGGTTCCGATTACTTACCAACCAAGCTGTCCTATCCGGGCTTCACGGTGCTGCTTGATGAGCAGGGCGTGGGCGGGCTCATCAGCACCAACGGGAAATTTTGCACTCCTGCCGGGGCTTGCCCGGGGATGGCCTATGCCAAGGTCCAGCGTATCTATGGCGCGGCGCTAGTCACAGAGCTCATCAAGGGCTCGCCGGTCGGATATGTTTACGGCGAGGGTTGCTGGTTAGAGTTCACGCAAAAGGCAGGAAAGGTCCAAACCATCGAGGTTGCATGCTCTCCGTGATTGGGCCTAACAATTCATTCAAGCCGAAGCCGCTTCGCGGCTCGGCTTAATTCAGGCGTTAGGGGGCACACGGATGTTTTCACTACTACTCGGTTTTGCGGTTGCAAGTGCATCGACTCTCGGCAGTCCTGCCGCAGATCAATCGGTCGTTACCTGCACCGCTTCGCGCCTGCGGGGCTTCGTTAGCCCCACAGGTGTTCGTGCCGCTTGGCCAATTGCCGCTCAACTGCCAGCTTCCTTGGAAAGCAATTTGGGCTTTCCGCTCTCCGATCAGGGCAACTTTGAAGATGGCTATAGCCACTGGCTGCTAGTAGACCAGCAAGCTGCCACGTCATATGTCGTTCAACGGGGCGGATTTGCGGGTGGTCAGACTGTCTATGGCCCACTCCCGGTTGCCGCCTGTTCTCAGGTGCCCCCTAACAATTCATTCAAGCCGAAGCCGCTTCGCGGCTCGGCTTAATTCAGGCGTTAGCGCCCTCATAGAAATGTCACGTAATCGGATCCCAAAAATCGGACTCGCGCTTGTACTGGCATTCTTTGCCTATTGCGCTGTTGTCGTTGGAGACTCTGGCTCCGTCACCGGCGGACCGAACGAGGTCTTGGGCGTTTTTGGCACGGCGCTCATGCTCGGCGCGATCCTTGCCACGTTTGCCACAATCTACATCGCCGCTCGTCGTGCTCACCAAGCCGGGAGTTGGCTTTGGTTCTTCGGCGTTATCTTCATGTGGCCCGCGAGCTACCTGTACACGCTCGCCGTTAACCGTCATGGCTGATGGCGCTAACAATTCATTCAAGCCGAAGCCGCTTCGCGGCTCGGCTTAATTCAGGCGTTAGGCCGCTACCAGGAGTTCCCGAATGGACGTCTTGAGCCTATTGCCAAAGAATCCACGCTTGATCCGCGCAGCGAGCATCTGCGCCTTAAAGGATCAGAACGAGCAAAGGCGGCTCGTATTGGCCGCGCTACGTTTGCGCGAGCGGTGCTTGCACATTCCCTACTACAAGGCGATGGACGAGAAGTACGGGATGGAGTGGTGGCTGGACATGCCGGCGCTGCTACCGGAGGCGGGCACCCCTCCCGCCGACTTAACCGACACGGAGCTGTCGGACTCCCAAATCCCGCCGGTCATTCGGTGACGCGGCCTAACAATTCATTCAAGCCGAAGCCGCTTCGCGGCTCGGCTTAATTCAAGCGTTAGGCGGCAATGGCTTACTTCCTCATCGTGCCGACATTTATCCTCTGGCTGCTTTTCGCAGCCTCTGCTGTCCTTGCGGCCAGGTTCGTTCCGCGCCTAGCACCCTTGTACCCCTACGCTTTGCGCATTTCGTTGTGGGCTACGCTGGGCTTCCTCGCGGCAAATGCCATCCTTATTGCATTGCTGGCGCTGGGCTTCGTAGTGCTGGACAGTCCTGCTGCCTCGCCATCCGTACCTCGGGATGTCGCACAAATCGCATGGGGGCTCACTGCTCTTGGCGGGCCCGTCGTAGCATCTGGACTGGGCTGGCTAGCCGGCTGCATCTTCGGCGCTCTTCTTGCATTTATTCGAGCGCGTCGGTTGCCGCCTAACAATTCATTCAAGCCGAAGCCGCTTCGCGGCTCGGCTTAATTCAGGCGTTAGGCGCCAATGGAGGCGGCAATGACTGCCAAGGAAATTCTCAGCACTTACCTGCACGTCCAGGACGGCGGAAAGACTGTCGCCATTCCTGCTGCAGAGTCATTCTGGGACGAACTGGCCGAGGGCAAGCATCCCGAACTGGATCAAGGGAGGCTTATGTGTGCTTTCACCTTCTCGGAGCCTTGGTCGACTTGGGAGCGTCATCCTGCCGGTGAGGAGTTGGTCATGTTGTTGTCGGGCGCTGCGACTTTCGTGCTCGATGAGTCTGGCCAAGAGCGCTCGGTGTCGCTGAGCGAGCCGGGGTCATATGTTCTAGTTCCCCAGAACGTTTGGCACACTGCCAAGACTAGCGTTCCAACCACGATGCTATTTCTTACACCAGGCGCCGGCACCGAGCATCGGCCGGTTGGCGCCTAACAATTCATTCAAGCCGAAGCCGCTTCGCGGCTCGGCTTAATTCAGGCGTTAGGCCGTGGAAACAACTTTCCCTTGTCCTCATTGCAAACAGCCAGTCCCAGACGGGGCAGTTGATGCGCGCCGCATCCGCAAATCGTTCTGCCCGCACTGTCGTGCTCCTATAAAATTTCGCTGGCTGACAGACTTAGCTGGGTACTTTGTCGGATTCTCGGCAACGATGGCGCTCATGTTTCTCCTTAAGCCCTTATGGTCACCTCTCGTCGTGCTCAATTCGTACGGGAGCATAGACAGGGGCGCCCCCAAGAACCTGCTATTGATCATTCCAGCTTTGGTCGTTTTTGGCCTGGTAGAGCGACTTTTTCATAGCCGCTTTGGCTCTCTTGTTCTGGCCAATCCCCACTGGCCACGGCAGCTCTCGGTCGCGGAGCGCAAACTCATGCGCCAACACAATATCTGGTGCAATGACGAGTACTTTGCGTGCGGCGAGATGCATTTTGATACGCTCCAACAGGCTATTGAGTATGCGCGCACCCAAAAGCCCCGGCCCACGGCCTAACAATTCATTCAAGCCGAAGCCGCTTCGCGGCTCGGCTTAATTCAGGCGTTAGGCGCCAAGGGGGAAGTTCTTGGACATTCGCGTTGATAACCTGGAAAGCCCTGAGGTTCTCGCATTGCTCCGCGAGCATCTCGACTCCATAGCACCCACCGCTCCGGCGGAAAGCCGCCATGCTCTAGATCTTAGCGGCCTCCGTAGCCCTGACATCACCTTTTGGAGTATTTGGGATGGCCCCGCGCTGGCTGGATTCGGCGCGCTCAAGCATTTGACTGAGTCGCACGCCGAGGTCAAATCCATGCGCACTGCCGCTTCACATTTACGGCAAGGTGTGGCTTCGCGGATGTTGCAGCACATTATTCAAGAGGCGGCTGCACGCGGCTATTCGAGACTGAGTTTGGAAACAGGTTCAATGGCGTTCTTTGAGGCCGCGCGACGCTTGTACATCGCATTTGGGTTCACTCCATGCCCGCCTTTTGGCAGCTACAAGGCCGATCCAAATAGTGTGTTCATGACCGGACAGCTACACGAGTTGGCGCCTAACAATTCATTCAAGCCGAAGCCGCTTCGCGGCTCGGCTTAATTCAGGCGTTAGGCCCCATGAGTTTGATCCGCCGTATCGCACGATTGCTCTGTGCCCTAGCCATTCTTGTGGCTGGCCCGCTTGCCGGCATCTCAATTGCTATCGCAATCTTCATAGCAACTGGCATGCTCAGGCCCGGAGAGCCAATGTATGTCGGGACAAGTACTCCAACACTCGGGCAAGCCCTTCTCCAGGCCGCCACTTGCATTATCACCACAGCCGGTCTCGTCTATGCTTGCCATAAGGTCACGCCAAATGCCAAGCACACTGACGCACCTGGCGCTGGGGCCTAACAATTCATTCAAGCCGAAGCCGCTTCGCGGCTCGGCTTAATTCAGGCGTTAGATGGCATGAAACAGAATGTCGCAACCCTATTGATCGTTCTCTTTGCCTTCTTTTCCGTGGCAAGTTTGGCCCTGCTCGGCGGCATTGTGAGACAAGGCCAAGTTCTAGGTACCGGTGCAGAGCTCGCGCAAGCCACTCTGAGCCACGATGACAAGGTTCACATCGTTCTGAGCCGCGTCGACGATTTCGGCAGGTATCGGAAAATCTCTGACCAAATAATCACTGGAAGGACAGGCACCCTGAGGGGCATGGCTGGTCTTTCCTCCATCGCACAAACAAATATCCGTTACTTCAGCTTTGGCCTATTGCTCTGCCTGACCGGGCTTCTTGTCACTGGCTTGGCCATGTACCTTCGCTTGCGTTCCTGCACACAACAGCTCGCTCGTGCAGATCGCAAGGCTGCCATCTAACAATTCATTCAAGCCGAAGCCGCTTCGCGGCTCGGCTTAATTCAGGCGTTAGGCCTCTTGAAATAGTCTCATGCGACTCACTAAAGCACTCTTCCGCCTCTCAGACGTGATCGCCTGGCTTCTCGTTTCCGTCTCGATAGCAGGCGCGGTTCTTCTGCCGGTTGTCGCGACATCGGGCCCAGAGCCAACCTCATTGACGGGGGCACTTGCACTGTCAGCTATCGGACTTGTCGTTGCGGCCGGCGCTTACGGCATCACACGTCGCAGAGCTTGGTCGTTGGCCCTTATCGCCCTACCCGCTATTGGCTCCGGAGCCTCTGGAGATCTCTCGTTCGCCCTGCCATATCTCGTAACCGTCCTGCTAGTCTTTGGCCTCCCGTTCCTGCTGGCCTTTCTCGAGGCGCGTGGTCGTGCATCTGGCGGAGAGGCCTAACAATTCATTCAAGCCGAAGCCGCTTCGCGGCTCGGCATAATTCAGGCGTTAGAGCGCACTGGAGTTTCTCGTGAGCTGGAAGTCGGCGTTACCCATCCTCCTTGCTGCTCTATCGTTTGCGGCGAGCGCGACTGATCACAGCCAGATATATGACGCGATCTCGCATGTGTCCTGCGGGAGCTACGACTC
Source organism: Lysobacter sp. P5_B9 (assembly GCF_054049835.1). Classification (NCBI taxonomy): domain Bacteria; kingdom Pseudomonadati; phylum Pseudomonadota; class Gammaproteobacteria; order Lysobacterales; family Lysobacteraceae; genus Lysobacter; species Lysobacter sp. P5_B9. The sequence goes on along the minus strand of NZ_JBFULP010000001.1, from coordinate 800,620 downwards.
AGGTGCATACCACATAACCATCGACACCCGAGATGATGTCGTGCTCATCTATGCCAACGATCTTATGGGCGAGCCATTTTGGATCTTAGAGTCTGGGGTTCGCGAGTCACGGGAGTTAAATGTCATGTCGTGTGAGATCGACATAGGGCAATGCGCAGCATCAACCTCTGCTTCTTTGCAACTTCATCGCCGAGCCTTCGGAACCATGGACGGTGAGCTCACTTACGAGAAGTCCCGCGGCGGCAAGACCACGATCAGATTCCGTACCAAGCCGCAACCCATTCCAGGCGGGACACTTTGTGGTTAACGTGGTGCGCTCTAACAATTCATTCAAGCCGAAGCCGCTTCGCGGCTCGGCTTAATTCAGGCGTTAGGCGCAAATGATTCCCACGGTAGCCTCTCTCCACAGCTTCGACATCTACCGAGATGGCGGCTCAATGAGCGCATCTTTCCGGGATAAGGACGGGGTGCTTCACCAACTTGTATTTCCGATCGATCTCTATGTTCGACATGAGCTTCATCGCCTCGGATATAAGCCACCCGTCTTAGAGACGTTCCAGTCAAACGACTACACGAGCCCCGTAACCGGCGTGACTTATCCAAGTTGGCGCTTGGAGTCCACCGATATCACTTGGGAGGTTGCTCGTGGCCTACTGCGAGCCATGGCACCGCTGGTTGACGGGTTCGCAACTGACTACCCAATCGTTTATCCAACCATGGTTGATATTGCTGCGTCAGATGGCGTCGTTGGCGCCTAACAATTCATTCAAGCCGACCACCACTTCGTGGTGGCGGCTTAACTCAGGCGTTAGCCTCAATGAGACTTCTCATAGCTTTGGTTCTATTTGCGGCTATTGCACCATCCGCGTCCGCGAAGTGCGGCTTCCGCTTCTTTGTTGTCTCAGGAGTGGTGCTTGATGCAGCCGGCTCGCCTGTCTCTGGTGCCCTGGTTGGCGCCTCATGGACGGAGCACTCGACTCCCACTGGCCCCGCCATGACCACTACCGGGCCTGACGGTCGGTACTCCATCCCCATCAGAGTCGACACCTACTCTGGCTCTTCGCTCCTGACCGGTGATAAATGCCAGGGGCAGCTCAAGCAAGTGTCAGTGTCAGCCCATAGCGCTACTCACCGCTCGGCGTTCACACTGGTGCCGGTTACCCGGTCAGAGATTAATATCGAGCCGTTGCACATCGACACCCCAATACAGCGTGAGCCCCTGTGGCCTGACGAGGTTGAGGGCTAACAATTCATTCAAGCCGAAGCCGCTTCGCGGCTCGGCTTAATTCAGGCGTTAGGCCGCAACGGAGAGTCTATGCAGCGCAACATGGATCTCATTCGACAAGTTCTGCTGTCTGCCGAGGCAGGGCCTCCTTATCCAAGCATCGAGGACTACCCACCTCAGGCAGTTCGGTATCATCAAATGCTAGCTATAGACGCTGGCTTGGCTAAGGGCCTACACCGGACATACCAAGAGAACGCCACTGACATACCTGATGTGGTGGTGGTCCAAGGCATCACCTGGCAAGGGCATGATTTTCTGGCTGCGGTTCGTGACGACAACAATTGGGCCAAACTAAAGAAGTTCCTGGTTGAGTCTGGCAAAGCAGTCACACTAGAGACTCTTATTGCGGGGGCCAAAGTGCTGTTCGGCTTTGCGGCCTAACAATTCATTCAAGCCGAAGCCGCTTCGCGGCTCGGCTTAATTCAGGCGTTAGGCATTGGTAGGCAGCATGTCGCAAACCGAAGATATTGAAACCTTGCTCAATGACCTTGTCCCTTTCGCTGAAAAGATGCTCCGGGAGCATCGAGAGTTTCTACCGTTTGGAGGGCACATCAAGCCCAGCGGAGAAATGGTCTTAGACGGTGCGTACAACGGAGACGGCCTGCCGTTATCGCAGGACCTAATAGACATCTTGCATGGCAGCTTTAAGGAAAAAGCAGAAAAGCATGAGCTGCGTGCTTGCGCCGTTGTCTATGACATCCGGACTATTCCACCAGGTCGGTCAAAAAAACAGGATGCTATCTGCGTCGCCGTTGACCATCTGAGTGGCTATTCCGCCCATATCATCTACCCATACAAATTCACGCTGCTAGGCAAGCTGTCGGTTGAGGAGGGCTATGCGGTTCATGGTGACGCGGCTGTATTCTCCCCTGCCAATGCCTAACAATTCATTCAAGCCGAAGCCGCTTCGCGGCTCGGCTTAATTCAGGCGTTAGGCCCCATGGCAGAGCGAATCGTCAACTGTTCCAAGCACGGCCGAAATGGCATTGGCCTTGCGTGCGCGCACATAGCCCACGCGATCGACACGGGTGAAAAAGTCGGGTTCTTCTGGCAGGAGGTCGGCGATACGGGGCGACCGGATGCTTGGTGCCGCACCTGTGAGGCGCACCTCATAGAGCACGGAGACACAGAGGAGTGGTTTAGCCTGGCCGACTTTAAGATTCTATGCGTCGGCTGTTGGGATGAGGCAAAAGCGAGCATCTATGATGGGGCCTAACAATTCATTCAAGCCGAAGCCGCTTCGCGGCTCGGCTTAATTCAGGCGTTAGGCCGCATGACAAGACATCGCGCTTTTGGAGCTCTTGTGGCGCTGCTGTCGGCGGGCTGGCTAGTACCGCTCTGGCTTGCCGGCTCCACCTATCTATCGTTCTGGCGCGCTGAGGGATGGCCGCTACTCCAGGGCAGGAACCCCGCCAATTCCTTTCCCTACTTTGACTTCGCTCAGAACTGCTTGCTGGCCGCTGCGGTCTGGCTTGGAGTCGTAGTATTTTTCTGGTCCTACATTGGCTACACGGCCTTAGCTCGTCGGCGTGCGGCCTAACAATTCATTCAAGCCGAAGCCGCTTCGCGGCTCGGCTTAATTCCGGCGTTAGGCCCCATGCCCGAGACCCCTTGGTACGACAAATCACCGATGCCCATCCCGGCTGCCGGGGCGTTCCTATTCGCGCTTGGACTAATCGGCGTGCTTCTCGGAGTTGTCCTTCCTAGCACTATCGGGGTCCGTGAGATTCTTCTCACAGCCTGTGGCCTCCCATGCCTAGTGCTTGGAATTGTTTATATGATTTTGGGACCAAGGGCTGTCCCGCATCTTGGCGAGCCACAAAACGCTCGTACTTGGCGCGTCCGGTACTGGGGGTCGCTGTGCGCGATTGGTGCTGCCCTGTCTTGGGCTGTCCGGTTGCACAATGGGGCCTAACAATTCATTCAAGCCGAAGCCGCTTCGCGGCTCGGCTTAATTCAGGCGTTAGGCATCACAGGGAAGTACACCGCCGCATGATGTGCTTTAGAGCCATTCTTCTCGCAGTGTTACTGGTCGCCCTCGGCGGATGCGCCTCGTCCCGCTATGACTCTCTTGTCGGGCACGCCGTGACAATGTGCAAAGAGCTCAATAGCCCGGACGCGGGGAAGGCTGGGGGAGAGGCGCGATTCTGGCTTCAGTCGGAGCGCGCTGAAGCATCTCGTAAGCTATGGAATCCTCGCGGCCTGGCCGCGGTCGAGGCCCAGCAAGCCAACCCCGGCAGCCCGACGGATCGTGCTTGTCTTGCCCAGCTTCACCAAGAGGCATCCACTCGCCAACTCGTGCGAGAGTGATGCCTAACAATTCATTCAAGCCGAAGCCGCTTCGCGGCTCGGCTTAATTCAGGCGTTAGGCCCCTAATCGCGACCGGAAACTTGATGAAAGCTCTCCGATTGTTTCTGCTCCTTCTGATTGCCAGTGGTCACGGCCAAGCTGTTGCAGCCGACCGGGCTTCTCCCACTGAGTCACCTCATGCTCAAGCAATCCGCTTGGTCATGGAGATTCGGGCGGATGAGATTCGCAAGCTAGATAAGGACCCGGACTGGTGGCATGACACAAAGGAGCGCGCCTGGTCGGCTAAGCGTCCTTTCGGCCCTGGCGTCGTTGATAGCACCCATTACTTCATGGTCAGCTATGCAATTGACGGGCACGTCGTCGGTAGCTGGTCTGTCAATACTCGCACCGGCCAAGTTGCCGGCCCGGGCGAGTCACTTCGGATCGAGTGACGGGGCCTAACAATTCATTCAAGCCGAAGCCGCTTCGCGGCTCGGCTTAATTCAGGCGTTAGACGCGCAGGAGGATTATCGGCATGACGCTAAAGACACTTCCCGTATCGGCTACGGTTGCGGTTCTTGTCGGGCTGGCCCAGGCGTACTTTTTGCTCCTGTGCTGGGCATATATCGGCGCCTATAGCCCGTTGCCTCGCTGGCTCATTGGGCTTGGGCTGCATGGCCCGTCGCTCCGAGCCGTTGTGCTAGTCATTGATTTCCTTACAAGCGTCATTTTGTGCATTCCAGCCGCGCTTGTGCTTCTCCGGCTCCGCCCTGCAAAAATTTGGCTGTACTTGGCGCTTGCCGTCGTTCCCTCGTTTGTATGGCTCAACTATCACCTTGTTGGCACCTCGAACCTTGGGGGCTTTGTCCTTGGCTGGCTGCCGGAACTGCTTGCGTTGCCGGGGGCAGCTTGGCTTCTGCACTTCCTGGGTATTTCGGGCGCGTCTAACAATTCATTCAAGCCGAAGCCGCTTCGCGGCTCGGCTTAATTCAGGCGTTAGGCCGCTTTCCGCAATCGAAAGTGCGAATGTTCCAATGATGACTCTTCTTGCCGTGCTGATGCTGCAAACGCTTGTGGCTGCCTGTCTGGGAATGGCGGCAAAACTTCATATAGGCGCCTTTCTAGTTTCGACGGAGTGCTTGAAAAGCCCAAAGGGGGCGACACGGTATTACTACCGGTACGTGCTCTTCAATTTCCACTACCTTATTTCGCTCTTGTGCATGCCTGTTCTAGTCGCGCCATTCACGGAGCAGATCAAGGCGCATCCCGAGCATCGCGACATGTTCATATGGCTGTACTTGGCGATCTGTTTGCTGCCCGCCTCGCTACTGTTCTACCTCGAATGGCGCTCGATCGTATGGCACGATGAGATCAAGCTAGCTGCCCGCGAGTCGGCTAAAAGGTATTGGAGGTAGCACTGTGGGCAACACACAGGCGCGGCCTAACAATTCATTCAAGCCGAAGCCGCTTCGCGGCTCGGCTTAATTCAGGCGTTAGGCGCCTATGCAGGTCAATCGCATGCCAAGCCCTCAATACTTGATCGCTCACGCATGCTTTGATTGCCGCAAGAGCTTCAAGGTCGCACCACGTCCGGAGTACCAGGCAGTCTGCCCAAACTGCGCCGGCCACTTGCACGAAATGGGCCGTTCGTTCAAGGCGCCACCTGCTGCGGACCTGGAGCAATGGGCCAAGGTACAAGCCCTGTATAACGCTGGCTTCCGTTTATCCAGCTATCGCGGGTCCGGGCCGTCGTTGCCGGCAAGGCTCTCGGAGGTAGAGGCTTTCATCCGCGACAATCCGGCGCATCCACTCCGCGTGGCGGCGCCTAACAATTCATTCAAGCCGAAGCCGCTTCGCGGCTCGGCTTAATTCAGGCGTTAGGCCGCATGGATACCAACGCACGCACTGTCGCCTGGATCTTTCTAGCCATCGACTTCACCGACCTAGAGAGAGCGTGGCTGACTGACATTTTGCACGCCGCCGACGCAATCAATCACGCCGTGCCCCTTGAGCGTGAGCTCAAATCCTCCATCCAATTTCTTACAAGTCACGGCATGATCATCAAAACAGGCAAGTCCTTCCGCGTTACCGAGCTTGGCCGGGACATGCTTAAATCTGCGCATGATGGGGCCGCAAATGTATTCGGGGTTTGGCGAGCGCTTGAGGCGCAAATCGCGAGCCTCGGTGCGGCCTAACAATTCATTCAAGCCGAAGCCGCTTCGCGGCTCGGCTTAATTCAGGCGTTAGGCGGCGGATGAAGGTACTAGCTGTAATTTTCATTGCCCTGCTTTCCGGCTGTGCCACGCATAGGGCACCAGCCGATGTCACCCTCGAGTTTGTGCCTCGGACTGACGGTTCACTGGACGGCGGTGGCATCTGGGCCGTTGACGGCGATCTATTCCCTGCGCCCGTTCCTTCGGTTGCTCTACGCGCCGGCAGACGCACCATCGGCTATTCGTGTCCTGGCACGTTGTTCGTAGATTGGCCACCCGAGACCCACTATTCCTTCCTGGCCGGCCGGACATATACCATCCAATGTGACGGCAGCAGGCCCGTGATTGCGCTCAAATAGCGGGCCGCCGCCTAACAATTCATTCAAGCCGAAGCCGCTTCGCGGCTCGGCTTAATTCAGGCGTTAGGGCCCATGGATCGAGCACTCAAAGCCATACTGATTTCGCTTCTGGTTTTGGTCGCGGCCCCTGTGTGCGCGTTTTTCGCCTATGACCGGCTCGTGTTCCAACCGCGCCTTCCGGCCGTCCATGCGCTCCTGGCCCGAGCAGATCCCGAGGACCGTGAGCCGCCGCCCCTTATCCAGGATCTGATAGCGGCGATGCACACTGGAGCCTCATCGCCCTCTGTTCCCGTTGCTCGCTCACTCTTGTTCAAGGTGCATCCGCATCCCACAAGTGGGCCTCTCGGCTGGCACCCCAGATTCGCCCTGTGGCAAGCACTTGTTTCGCTGCACCTGAGCCGGGCCGAGATTATTGGGCTGTATTCGTCACTCGCATATAACGGTACAGACCATGGCCTCAACAAGCTTTCCCTTCGCACATTCCATAAGCCATTAAGCGCTCTATCCGCCAAAGAGGCGGCCACCGTTGTGGCAACAGCATGGGGTCCGGTCTATTACGCACGCCATCCGGATAAGTTGGCCGCCCGTCGTGACAAGTTGCTGGCGGCGGTGCAGCATGGGCCCTAACAATTCATTCAAGCCGAAGCCGCTTCGCGGCTCGGCTTAATTCAGGCGTTCTCGTAATTGTTGCGATTTAGGAAGGCGATTGAGACCGACCGGTCTCGGGTTCGCTTGCTTCTGACTTTTCGCTCCCCCTCCCTCGGCGCAGGTTTGCCAGCGCACGCGCCTTGCCGTCTGGTGATTGCGGGCCAGTAGATCGACCACCGTGGAAACGACAACGGCGTTTGCCGGGCTCGCTCAGGGCTTTGCAGGGAAGGCCGTCCCGGTGCCTTCGCGCTCCACAGGGCACCCGCCGCGATTGTTTTGCATTGTTCTCAATGGCCCCGAAGTCATACGCGCGCGCGTCGTGTCGATTAATTCCGGCGCTCGCTGCCGGAGTCATGGGCCTTTCTATTTTTTGATTGTTTATTCCGGTCAGCGCCGCCCATGCCGTCACGATGGCGTCGATCACCGCACTGTTGGTCGCCACTGCCGATCCTGGCCGATGCTGCGCCCGCTTGGCTTCGATCACTGCCAACGCCTCCGGACTTGGCATGTAGTCCACGCGTCGCAGCCGCGCCCGCCGCTCCCGCTGCAATCGGGCTAGGTGTTCAAGGTCTTTGCTCAGGTAGCCGTCACTCACAACACGCTCCCGCTTGGTAAGAATCTATAAAGGACTACGGATGGCGTAGCAGGCGAAGGGGCAAAAAGGCGCCTAATCGCTACGGATGGCGTAGCGGTCACGCGGCCTTTTTCTCTTCATCGCTACGGATGGCGTAGCGGCCTGCTACGGATGGCGTAGTGGCATTGCGTTTTTTTGGCGGCCGCTTAAATGGCTCGCGTAGCTCTTTCCATGTACCCGGCGCAGTTTTGGTCGGTTGCGCGCACGTCAGCTTGCCCCCGCAGTCATCGATGGCGTGCCACGTCAGCGCGTAAAGACTGGGGCCGAACAATCCGCCCTGCCGGGTCAGCAGCAGGAAGCCGTAGTGCCTTAGCTCCCGCAGCGCGTTGCCCACCGTGTCCGGCGAACTCCATCCGAAGGGCCGCAGCAAGGACAGCGCCGCGCTCAGGTCGCCGTTGTTCCGTCCGTTGTATTGGCGAGCCAAGTCCACTAGCAGCTTGATTCCTGTCCCACTGCATTGCCGCCAGTTCCCGCAGTCCTGCACGGCATGGGGCAGCAACGTGAAGCTCCCAGACTCACGCCGCCCTTTGTGCCGTTGTCTACTGCGCGGCTTCATCGCACCACCCCCGCTACCCCTGTAGCGGGCGGGGCTATGCGCGGGGCTGCAATGCCAGCCCCGGTGCGCCTGGGATCGGGCGTGAGCAGGAAACCGCGCGCATTGCGTTGCCAGCCGGTGGCCAGCATCTCCGCTCCGGTCATGCATCGGCGGTCAGGTGCACCCACAGTGCCAACGCGATGCCGGTCGAATCCACGCACACTGCCGAAGTAGTCGCCGCAGGTAGGGCACTGGCAGCGATTGCCGGTCAGGCGTGGGCCGGTCACCGCGCGCCGTCCTTGACATCACGCGCGGCGATGCGAGCCTGACACCACGCGATGATCTCGCTTTCTACCCAAGCGCTGGAGCGCTCACTGAGTTTCACTGGCGTTGGAAAAGAGCCTGCTGCTATGGCGCGGTAGATAGACGATCTGCTTTGACCTGTTCCGGAGATCACCTGCGGCAGTCGTAGCAACCGAACATAGCTATCCCCTCCCGACTGCGCCGGGCTTCGATAAACGCTCATATTTTCCCCTGTTAGCGTTGCGCGCTAAGCGCAGCGAGCCATGCAAGAACGGCCGTGTCTGGATAGCGGACAGCAGAGCCGATGCGGACAAATGCGGGGCCGCCGCCATCGCGACGGAGCTTTTGCAGCATTGCAGGGGATAGGCGCAGCCGTGCAGCCACGTCCTTTTCGGTCAACAGAGATGCCGCCTGTTCCGGCGGAAGGATCATAGTTTGGTCAGCCAACACAAATTCCTTTGTGAATGGCCAGGCACGGTTGCAGCCACCAACGGCATTCCGTAAGGTGGACAGTGAAGAGGCGCCCGGGTGCCCGGCGTTTTAACAAAGTGGTGGCACTGAGCCCTCGCCGTTACAGCGGCGGGGGCTTTCCATTTCTGGCAAGCCCCATGGGTCAGCGACACCACACCTACGACTTGCCCCCCTCCGCACGGCCGGAATGGTCGGCGCGGTCGGACTTGATGTTCATGCGGGTGCGGGCAAGTCGTGATTCAACGTTACATCAAACGATGTGCGGTGTTCATAGGAAACAAAAAAATTTGGGACCGCTGGGGCCCTTCGCACGGGCGCCCTCTCGTCGTCGCCACGCGGAGCGCTAGGCAAAACCTGCCCCCCCCAACCCTCACAGCAGGGACAGAACGGGCTGAAAGGGACCGCGCCAGCACAGTTGGGTACGGCGTTCGTTCCGGCTAGGCGACGCCTTCGATTGACTCAATCCCCAACTGCCTGATGCGGCTCACCTTGCTTTGCGCTTGATCGCAATGACCTTAGCGCCGGTCCGCAGGCCGTCCAAGTAGTCCGCCCACGCCTGCATCATTGTCTTGCGCTCAGCCATGTACTGCGCGCGGTTGTAGGCGGCTCGTACCTTGTTCCTCTCGGCATGGGCTAGCTGGCGTTCGATCACATCCGGCTGCCAGCCAAGCTCGTTCAAGCGCGTGCTCGCCATCGCGCGGAAGCCGTGCCCGGTCATCGTGCCGCTGTCGAAGCCCAGCCGCCGCAGCGCAGCGTTCACGGTGTTTTCGCTCATTGGGCGATCAGACGTGCGCAAGCTGGGGAAGCAAAAGCGCCCGCGTCCGGTCAGCGGATGGAGCTCGCGCAGGATCGCCACCGCCTGGGCTGGCAACGGCACCACGTGTTCCTCGCGGGACTTCATCTTTCCGGCCGGGATGCGCCATTCGGCCGCTTTCAGGTCCAGTTCTACCCATTCCATCGCGCGCAAGTTGCCGGGGCGCACGAACAGCAGCGGGGCCAGTTTCAGCGCCGCCGCCGTCGCGGGCTGACCGATGTAGGAATGCAGCGCGCGCAGCAGGTCGCCCATTCTGCCCGGATCGGTCACGGCCGCGTGCGACTTGGAGACTACCGGCGACAACGCGCCGCGCAGGTCGGCCGTAGGATCGCGCTGGGCGCGTCCCGTGGCGATTGCATAGCGGAATACCTGCCCGATGCGCTGCTTCACCCGGTGCGCGGTTTCGTGGCGGCCGTCGGCTTCGATCCGGCGCAGCGCGGCCAGGACCTCCGGTGCCGTGATTTGCCCTATGGGCAGCGTGTCGAGCGAAGGCACTAGCCCTAGCAGCCATTCGGTTTTCGTCACCGTGACGGCCGCCAGCTTGCCCCGTTGCTTGTCGAGCCATTCGGCCGCGATGGCCTGGAAGCTATCGGCTGTCGCGAGCTTAGCCGCCACCTTGCGCGCCCGCTTGATCGTTGCGGGGTCGTGGCCGTCGCGGATCGCAGCGCGCGCCTCATCGCGTCGCCGCCTTGCTTCCGCTAGCGATACCTCGGGAAAGACGCCAAAGGAAAGCAGACGTTCCTTGCCGCCGTGGCGGTACTTCATCTGCCAGTAGCGCGCTCCGCTTGGCTTGGTCAGCAGGAACAATCCGCCACCGTCAAAGAGCTTCCCCGGCTTGCTCGCCTTTAAGGCCGCCACCGTGAGATTGCCCGTATTCGCCGCCATCGCGTTACCCCTAGCCGTTACCCCCAGCGGGGCCAATTACCCCCAACGTTACCCCCACAATGAACCGGCTGCAATGGGACGCCCCGGAACGTCACGCAACAAAAAACCCGCATTTCCAGCGGGTTTTTTACAACTCTGGGGACGGCTTGGGACTACCTGAAATTCGGCTTTGGTGCCTGGGGCGGGACTCGAACCCGCATGGGGTTGCCCCCGGCGGATTTTAAGTCCGCTGCGTATACCGGTTTCGCCACCCAGGCATGGAACAAGCTTACCTGCACAAAAAAGCCTGGCATACGCCAGGCTTCGTTGGCTCGAGCCAGCCGGCTCGCGAATCGGTGGCCTACAAAGGACGCCATCCCGGTTGCCACACGATTTGCTGCACGGTTTATACCCGAACTTGCACTCCTGCGGAAAGCCAGCGGGCTGGCCTCACATCTGCACGTCGTAGAACACCATCACGCGCAGGTCGCTCAGGTCGGTGTCGTTGTCCTGGTCCACCTTGGCATAGCGCAGGCGCAACATCAGGCCCTTGAGCACGCCTTCGGGCGGCGACCATTGCACGTTGAAGTCGGTTTCATCGCGCGAGAACTGCCCCGGATCATCGGGGTCGCTACCGGAAACATACAGCGCGTACATGCTCAGCCCCGGGACCATCTTGGGCGTATAGCCCACGCGTGCCAGCCATGCATCCTCGCCCTCGCGGTTGAAATCCTCGACCTGCACGCTGGTGTAGCCCGGATAGCCGCTCCACGGCGCCTGCATGTTCGCGTCGCCGCCGGCGCTGGTGTAGGCGACCGTGAACAGCGCCCCGCCGAAGGCCAGCTCCGTCTTCGCCCCCCACTGGTGGGCCGAGAAGCCGGTTGCCTGGAGCAGTTCGTCACCCACGCTCTGCTGGTCGGTGTACTGCAATGCCATGCGCAGCTTCAGGCTTTCGCCGATCGGGAAGCCGTACTTACCCTCGGTGTAGAAGATGTTGATGATGTCGTTGCTGTAGTAATCGATGGCACCGATCGAAAGCTCGCCGAGCTTGTAGTTGGCGCCTATCGCATAGACGCCGCGATCGACGTCGTCGGGCGCACCGGCATCGTCCGACATCGAGACGAACTTGTCGGAATTGCGTTCCTTGATCTTGTCGACGTAGCCGGCACCCCAACGCCACTGCGACTCGTCGGTCCCGTTACCGTGCTGGCCCTGTACGAGCGCCGCGAGGAAGGTGTTGGGCGTCATCCGGTTGTCGTTGCGGTTGATGTACGGTGTGTCCAATCCCCGCGCACCCAACGTCCCGCGGATGTCGTCGGTGAACTTGAACTCACCGTACAGCTCACCGAGCACCGTATAGCCGTCCTGGCCGGGCTGCAGCAGCAGCGTGCCGTCCTTGTCGTCGGGGCCGTGCAGCTTCTGCGAGGTGTACAGCGTCGCGCCCAGGGAGAATATGTCGCGGAAGTAACCGGTCTTGAAACCGGCGGATCCGCCAATCGCCCAGGCCTCGCTCTGCGAATCGTCGTATTTGTCGCGATCCAGGTAGTACGTGCGCAACTGGATGTTCCAGTCGGTATCCGCCCATGCCTTGCGGCGGGTTTCGCGCACCCATTCGTCGTGCGAGCGCGGGCCGAAGCTTTCGTCCAGGTGTGTCTGGCCCTGCTCGGTCGAGGTCTGCTCGGTTTCCTCTTCCACCGGTCCTGGGCTCGCCGCGGCCTGGGCAGTCGGGGTCGCCTGGGCGACCTGCATGGCCTGCTGTGGACTCTGCGCGGTCTGTGCGGTGCGGACCGCCTGAGGAGTATTTCCGGCTTGCGTGGTCTGCACCGTCCAGGTGGCCTGCGGAGCCGGTGCCGCGGGCGCGGCCGTCGCAAGCGCTGGCCACGCCGTTGCGTCGCCCGGTGCCGGCTTTGGCGTGGGCTGCTGCGCCCGCGCCGGCATCGCAGCTAGGTACGCGAGGCAGGCCAGCGTCAATGCCAACGGGACACCAACCTTGCGCCGCGAATCGTCAAGCATGAAAACGTTCATGGGAACTCCTCGCAATGAAGGAACTACTGCGACAACACCATCGCGAAGTAGCCGAACACTGTGTAGAGCACGCCGGACACCGCGTAACCGACCGGGAATCCCACCCAGGGGACGCTGCTGCCGATCTCCTTGGCTGCCTCGCGGGCCGGGCCGGAGTGCGACCGGGAACCCGCCACGCCGCCCATCAGCACCGCCGGATTGATCTTGAAGATGTGCAGTCCGATGGCCCAGGTTACGAAGGGCGGGATCGTGCTGGCGACAAAACCGGCCACGAAAATCTTCACCGCGATGTCGCCGGTCAGCTGCTCGAGCAGCGTGGCACCGGCATTGATGCCGACGATCGCGATGAACGTGACCAGGCCAAGGTCCTCGAGGATGTTGCGCGCGGCGTTCGGCGTGCTGCCGAAGAAGCGCAGGCGCGACACCACCGACGACACCAGGATGCCCGACAGCAGCAGGCCACCGGCATTGCCCAAACCCACGGAGAAGTCGCCCACGGGCACGGTAATCTTCCCGATCAGCAGGCCGATCACCATGCCCGCCGACAGCGTTAGCAGGTCGGTCGAGGTGCTCGGGCGGGCGATCTTGCCCAGCACTTCGCCAGCCTTGTCGACCGCGCCGCGCAGACCGGTGACGTAGAGCACGTCGAAGCGCTTGAGCGTGAGCTCGGTACCCAGCGGCAGTGGCTCGCCCGCACGTTCGATGCGGCTCAGGCCGATCTGCCCGCCGACGTCGGTAGCGCCCAGCGCCCTCAGCGGCTTCTCGTCCAGGTCTTTGTTGGTCAGCAGTATCTCGGCCTGGTCGAGCGGAATGCTCAGCACCTTCGCGTTCGCCACTTCCTCGCCGATCAGGCCGAGATTGGCGGTCAGGTCTTCCAGGCGACCACCGAGGGCCACAAGGTCGCCCTGCTTCAGCACCAGATCGGGCGACGCGCCCAGCGTTTCGTCCCCGCGCACCACATTGGCGATGCGGTACTGCGGATGCGACTCCCGGAACTGGTGGATGCTCTTGCCGGCGGTCGTCAGATTATCGATGCGGTACGCGCGCAGGCCACCGGCGCGATAGCCGGTCAGCGCCGCGTCGTCGACGTTCTTCACGCCATTCTTCTCTTCATATTCCTTCGCCGCCTTGCGCGCATCGATGCCCCACCAGCGTGGCAGGTACTTGCAGATCAGGATGATGCCGACCGTGCCCCAGATGTAGGTCACGCCATAACCGAGCGCGATCATGCCCGACACCTGTTCGGCGGTGCTGCCGGCCGGAAGCTTGTACGCGCCCTGCTCCACGGCCATTTCCGCGGTACCGATCGCCGCCGACATCGTCTGCGACCCCGCGAGGATGCCACCGGCCGCGCCCGCTGGGAGCGCGAACACTTTCGACATGATCACGACGAGGGCGAGGCCCAGGCACGCGCACACCACCGCGAGGATGGTGAAGGTGATGCCGTCCTTTTTCAGGCTGTTGAAGAATGCGGGCCCCACCCGCAGGCCGACGCCATACATGAACAGGTAGTAGAAGAGCGACTTGGCAAAGTTGTCGAGCTGCAGCTTGACGCCGTAGGTCGATGCCCATGTGGCCAGAGCGGCGCCGACAACGACCGCCGCCGCCACCATGCCCAATCCATACCCCTTGATCGAGAACTTGCCGACCCAGACCGCCATGCCGACCGTGAAGAACAACAGGATGTAGGGATTTTCCTGCAGGAACTGAAAGAACGCTTGCATGGCAGCCTCCGTGTGACGACGGTGCGTGTTCGGTCAGTGGGTGGACGAGGCTTTGCTCTCGGCCAGGGTCGATGGTTTGAGGCACTTGATGCCCTGCGCCGAGTGGTAGCCGTGGATCTCCTTGACGTCGAGCTTGCGCATGTACGCGATGGTGTCCGCGGTGATCACCTGGCCGGGCACCATGATCGGGAAGCCCGGCGGGTACGGGATCACGAAGTTGGCCGACACCATTTCCGGTCCGTCGGTGAGGCGCTTGTCTACCTCAGGGCTATGGAGCTTGACGAACTCGCAGTTGTTTTCGTCGTAGGCCATGAAGAACGCCGGACGCATGTGACCCTCGTTGCTGCCCGACTTCGGGTTGTCGCGGAAGGAGTCGTTGAAGCGGCTGAAGTTCGGCAGGTCCGGCACGTCCGTCATCAGCGACTTGACCCGTGCATCGAAGATTGCCTTGCCGTTGGCATCCTCTTGTGACAGCCGCGACTCGATTTCCCGGGACAGGTCGGCGAGCGCCTTGATCAGCAGCGCCGCATCGCTGTGCGTGTTGTTGATGTTGGTCTGAACCAGAATGCTGTTGCGCGATGTCTTGTTGATCTGGATGTCGAAGCGTTCGGCCAGAATTCCTTTGAACTGCGTGCCGTCGAATCCCGCCGCGCCGCACACCAGCGTGAGACGCGTGGGATCGAGCGCGAATTCGTCGGTGTCCCAGGCCTCGACGATCTCGTCCCAGTTCGCGCCCTTGCCGCCGTAGTCCTTGATGCCGGATTCGCGGAATTCCGCCGGGATCATGTCTTCCGGCGTGGCAACGTGGAAATACTTGGAGATCAGCGGATGCGTGTTGATCGCCTGGCGAATGCGGAGCGCCAGATCGGTCATCTGCAACGTCAATTCATAGCCCTCGAGCTCCATCTGGCGGCGGGCCAGGTCGAGGGAGGCGATGAGCTGCAGGTTTGGCGAGGTCGAGGTATGCGCGAAGAACGCTTCCTCGAACGGGCCTTCGACGTGGTGGAAGTCCTCGTCCCACACCAGCATCATCGAACCCTGGCGGAACGCCGACATCGACTTGTGCGTCGAATTGGTCTGGTAGACGCGGATGCGCACGTTGTCGGGATCGGGCATCAGGCGCTTGTCGAGCAGCGAGGCGTCCTTGCCGTCGAGCTTGCCGTCGTTGTTCTCCGCCCGCCACTTGGCGTATTCCTCGCGGTATTGCTTGCTGCGGTAGCGGCGCGTGAGTGCCGCCGCGGCGCCCATCGCGGTGCGGCGCCGGTGCAGGGCGCTGAACCGGGCGAAGCCGAACCACGCCTCGTCCCACAGGAACACCAGGTCAGGCTTGATGGCGAGGCACTCCTCCATCACCCGGCGCGGGTTGTACATGTGGCCATCGAAGGTGCAGTTGGTCATGTCGATCACCTTGACGCGATCGAGCTTGCCCTCCGCCTGGCACTGCAGGAGCGCGTGCTTGATGGTGCGCAGCGGCACCGCGCCGTACATCGAGTACTGGGTCAGCGGAAACGCTTCCACGTAGTACGGCTGGGCGCCGCTCAACACGAAACCGTAGTGGTGGGACTTGTGGCAGTTTCGGTCGACGATCACGATGTCGCCCGGCTTGCATACCGCCTGCACGACGATCTTGTTGGAAGTGGACGTGCCATTGGTGCCGAAGTACGCACGCTTGGCGCCGAACGCCCGCGCCGCGGCTTCCTGCGCACGTTTGATGTTGCCGGTCGGCTCCAGCAGGCTGTCGAGCCCGCCGGTCGTCGCCGACGATTCCGCGAACAGGATGTTGGTGCCGTAGAACTGGCCCATGTCGCGGATCCAGTTCGAAGAGAACACCGACTTGCCGCGGGCGATCGGCAGGGCGTGGAAGGTACCGATGGGGCGCAGCGCGTACTTCTTGAGGTTGTCGAAGTACGGGGTTTCGTAGCGGTCCTTGACGCCATCCAGAAGCGACAGGTGGATCTCCATCGGCTCCTCGACGTGGTGGAACAGGCGGCGGATCGGCGCCACTTCATCGCTGCCGGCAAGCAACTCCGGCGCGCGGTCGGATAGCAGGTAGATGTCGAGTTCGGGCCGTACCTGCTTGAGGGCGGCGGCGAGCGTGGTGGCAAGCTTGCCCGGCTCGATGGTGTCGCGGTCGACGTCGATATGGCGGTCGAGGAAACCCTCCAGGTCGGGAATGTCGTGCGCCGTCTCGTAACCAAAGCCGTCGATGATCACCACGGCTTGCAGCGTGGTGTTGAGCATGGTGGCCAGCGCGGCGTCCTCGAAGCTGCCGACGTGCACTGGCGCATACACGAACTGGTCGTCACTGCGGCGCATGCGCCGCATGTCGTCGGCCGATCGCTGCCAACCGGAGGGATCGATAGGCGTGACGAAAAGGACTTCGAAATACGGCCTTGCAAGCGGACCGCCTTCGGTGTCGGGCGGCAATACGTCAAGCAGGCTCGCCTCGGTGTCCGCGCCCGCCTGCCAGGCCGATTCATGTTGCCGGTAATCGCCCGACAGCAGGGCGCCCGAGACCTTCTGGACCAGCCGGGAAAACGTGGCGGCATCCCCGCTCTCGTGCGCGGCGCGGATCGCGTCCAGCAGGCGCTGCCCCGGGTAGGCCCAGCAGTACTCGAAACGGTTGATCGCGCGAAGCAGGCGGCCGGTCTTTCCATGGAGTTCCGACGACCGCGACCCGGCGCCGGCAGCACCGGACCACGCGCGTGCCATTGCATTGAGATGGCGCCACAGCCCGGCACGTGCCGACGCAGCGGCGAAGACGGATGACAGTTCCATCCCCTTGGATTCAGTAGCGTCGTTCATGGTGCTCCTCGCTGTCGGTTGCACGGTCGTGTGGAGAGGGTGTCGCCTTCCCTCGCCCTGCAAGTCATGTGCCCAAGCGGCGGTGGCACTGGCAGGACTGGCGCAGCCCGCCTCGTGTCGTCCACGACGACGACTTCCGGCGATAGCGCGGCATCCGTGGACGCTAGTCCTGCGCCCGTGGACCGACAATTGGCCCTTAGCCCTACGCACGCATCTGGATGAACGCGCGCGACCGTGCATAGGCGTCGTCTTCAACGCCGCGCGACTTCAACAATTTTTCCGGACCCTCCATGGGGCCGCGGAACTCAAGCCCGGGAGGGACATGTCCTCCCGCATCAAGGCCGCGATACCACGACCACGCTGACCATCGGCGGCCGCGAGGCGAAGTTGCAGGTGACGCCGCCGTCCAGGGGACATCGCTACCGGTGACGAGGCCCGCACCTGACCAAGCCTCGGCAGCTCCTACTTTCTTTCGACAAACGGTGGCCAAGCATCAATCCAGACCAGGCCATGGATTCGATGGTGCTCACCGCGGGCACGACTACCGTCATGAAGTATGTGTTCTCGCGCGAGCGACCCCGGGAGAATTCCGACCCCAACCACTTCTTCGATGGCCCCCCGCACCAGAGCTTCCCAAGCGGCGAAGTCGCCGAACTCAGCGCCGTCGTCACTCCCTTCATCGCCGAGTACCACCAGGACCACCCGAGCGTGTACCTGTTGACTGTCTTGCCGGTCTACGACGCGATAGCGCGGGTGAAGGTCCACGGCCATTGGCAGAGTGACGTCGTCGTTGGCGCGGCCGCGGGTGCGGCCTTCGGCGTGTACGCGCACGGCAGGAAGACACCGCTGATAATGGGCGTCATGCCAGACCGGGGCTTGATGATCGGATACAGCAAGCAGTTTTGAGGCTGCGGGGCTCCATCGCCCCCTGCCGGACAACAAAAAGACGCGCCGTGAAACGAAAACGCCCCGCGAGAAGGATTCTTCAAGCGGGGCGCACGTTTACATCTGGAGGCCGAGGTCGGAATTGAACCGGCGTACGCGGATTTGCAGGCGCATACGCACCCTTAAAAATAAGGGATTTCGGCCAAAAAACCACCTTAAACCACTCTATTGGCCACGCGCTCTCAGCTTTAGCACCAGCTCGTTCCGCTCGTCAACAGATAGCGCGGCGATTTCCTTGATCGCGTGAGCTAGGTCTTCGGTATCGGCGTACAGGCTCGCAAGAGGGATACGGAGCGCCTTCGCGAGTTCGTGCGCCGTTTCAAGATCGCAGTCATGGACTGCCCTCTCGTATCGATTGATACGAGTGCTGGCAACGTCTTCGGGCAGACCTACGGACACGCCCAGAGCCTGCTGGGTCAACCCGGCGGCGACGCGTTCCGCCCTAAGGCGGGCCGCAAAAATGGATCGAGCGCTGCTCTTGGCCACGTCCGTCTGAGAGGTTCGATAGGTGCGCAAACCATGCCGTCTTCTTGTCTTCGTGTAAGCTACGTTTAACGTAGCCTGCTCACGGCCCCGAGGAGATGGCAATGAAAAGCAAAGTCCGCGTAGAGCGTTTTGATCAGGCGCTAAGTCTCGCGTCCGCAGCCTCGCTCTTGCGAATCGGCGAGGAGGCGCTTCGCGCGCTGGTAGTAACCGGGCAAATTCCGGCGCTATCACTTAATAGCAGGCACTGGATCCTCTTGCGGGAAGACGTAATTGAGTTCATTCGCGTCAACGCGCAAACACAGCAGGATCAGCGCATGGCCCGTTGGACTAACAACCCATCCTGCTCGGCCGATCCGGAAGACACGTCCGCTCAACCTCGCAAGCGCGGACGTGGACGGCCCAGGAAGACCGACACTTACTAAGCGCAGAGGTCGGTGTGTAGCGGAACTGTCGATTCGCTAACGGACCAGGCGAGTGGACTATTGCGAATAGTCGCCCATATGCTTGACGAAGCGTCGGAAGTTCCACCGCCCTACATGCGGTGCCCCCGTGGCGCGGACCGCTTCCGCTTCGACGTCTGCATCACGATCGAAGCGCGTGTTTCTGTAACTCCATCTAGAGAATAAACATGTCTGCACCGAAGCTCCCGACTCCGCGCGAATTTCTCCTTTCCGTTCCGCTGTACACCGAGTTCGAGTTTTCCCGCGAGGAAGGCTGGGACGTGCTGGACCTCATCTACTTTTCCGGCACCTACGACAGTTACTGCATCAAGTGCGAACGCGATTCGACGTTTCAAGTGAACGCGCCAAATCGGCCACCCGAGCATGTGCGTAACCATAATCTCGAGAAAATGCAGGGCAAGCCGACAATCCCCAGCATTGTGGCTAACGTTTATCGGGTCACCGCGACTTGCACGAGACAGAAGAGCCACTTTCAGGACTTCCTATTTTTTGCGGACCTGCGCGTCAAAAGGTCAGATGAAGGCGACTGGGAGGCGCGACCATCGATCCAAAAAATTGGCCAGCAGCCTTCCTTTGGTGATGTGCACCTTGCGAAGGTAAAGAAGTACGCAGCCGCACTTACAAAAGCGCAACTAGGCGAGCTAAGTCGCGCAATCGGCCTCGCATCACACGATGTTGGCATCGGCTCCTACGTATACCTTCGACGTGTTTTTGAGTCGTTGGTGGAGGAGTCACACCAAGAGGCGAAAAGCGATTCCGGCTGGGACGAAGAGACGTATGCTCGGTCACGAATGTCGGAAAAGATCGCGCTGCTGCGAAGTCACCTTCCGGCATTCCTTGCCGAGCATCCCGAAATGTACTCATTGCTGAGCAAGGGCGTACACGAGTTGTCCGAAGCCGAATGCCTTGGGCACTTTGACACCTTGCGAATCGGGATCGAATTGATCCTGGATCAGAAACTGGAACGCAAGGAGCGGGAAAGCAAAATCAAGGCGGCAAAAGCGGCTCTTGCCAAGGCAGTTTCCAAGGTATGACTGGTCCGCAGCGCGGCGCGTTTTGGCGCTGACGCCTGAATTTGCCGGAGCGGCTTCGGCTTAAATAAATTGTTAGGCCCCTGCTAGATGCCCTTGAAGTATTTGACGCCTAAGAGCTTAGCGTTCTTGTCGAACACGACTGATGCAATGACCTTTTCTTCCGGCGAGCCGCCAGCCTTTGGGGCAACGTGATAGAAGTAGATGAAACGGCCATCCGGATTGTGGTTTTCATTTTCCGGTGCGCCAATGATCGCCTTCACTTCTGCCGCGGTCGTGACGCCAGCTTTGAGGCCATCCAGGCTCTCAAACGGCACGGCAGCAATCGCAGTCGTAGCGATGCAGCACAGGAGGGCGAACGTTGCTGCGGAAAGAGCGGTCTTGAACATGGGTTGCCTATATGTCGGGTAAAGGGGCCTAACGCTAGTAGACCCCGGGTCGGGGCATATGTATGGAGTTTGCCGTGTTCCGGCGAAAGCCCCCGGCTCGCCGCGTGCTCCCGGCCCCTGCCGCCAAACTCGCGTACACGCACAACACTAACGCTGACGGAGTGGTTCGGGAGTGGTTAACCCAAAAAAAAGGGTCACGCTTTCGCGCAACCCTTTGATTTGTTTGGAGGCCTCGAGCGGAATCGAACCGCTCTAAACGGATTTGCAATCCGGTGCATAACCAATCTGCCACGAGGCCAAATTTCAATCCAATAGCGGCGCTACTGATCTATAGCGGCGCTATAGTCGATTTTTGCAGTCCGCTGCATAACCACTCTGCCACCCGGCCGGATGACTGGAAACACGCTGCGGATTCTGTCACACCGCAGGTGTTTCGCAAAACCGGGATCCTGGAATCCGCGATGTTGCCGAAGCGAAAAAAACGAAGCCCCGCGAACGGGGCTTCGTAACAAACTGGAGCGGGAAACGAGACTCGAACTCGCGACCCCGACCTTGGCAAGGTCGTGCTCTACCAACTGAGCTATTCCCGCAGAGGAACCGACATTTTAGGCATGGGAACGAAAGTGTCAACACCTGAATGCACATTTGTCATGCATCCGTTCGGCCGTACGGGAATCCTTCAGCCTGCGCCGGCGTCTTCCCGCAGGGTGGGCCACGCCGCGCGCAGATAGGCCAGGCCTGACCACAGGGTCAACAGCGCCGCCACGGCCAGCATCCAGTCGCCGATGACGAATGGAATGCTCGGCGGGTCGCCCAGCTTGTCGGGCACGAAATACAGCAGGATGGCGAGTGCGACCATCTGCACGATGGTCTTGATCTTGCCGATCGAGGCGACTTTCACCTTGGCGCGCTGGCCAAGCTCCGCCATCCATTCGCGCAGCGCGGATACCGCGATTTCGCGGCCGATGATGACCGCCGCCCACAGCGCCATCCATGGGGTCGGATGCTTCTGCACGATCAGCAACAGCGCGACGGCGACCATCAATTTATCGGCCACCGGGTCGAGGAAGGCGCCAAACGCGGAGGACTGGTTGTACGCCCGCGCGATCCAGCCATCCAGCCAGTCGGTCACCGAGGCCAGCACGAACACGAAAGCCGCGGCGAAATTGGTCCACTTGTAGGGAAGGTAGAACACCAGGACCAGCACCGGAATCAATACGATCCGCAGCAGGGTCAGCATGGTGGGAACGGTCAACTTCATTCGCCCTTCGTCTCCGCGGTCTCGAGTCCGTGCAGGGAAGCATAAATGCGCGCGGCCAGGGCCGCATTCACCCCCTCCACCCGCGCGATTTCCTCGACTCCCGCGGCCTTGAGACCGCCCAGGCCGCCAAAATGCTTGAGCAGCGAGGCGCGGCGGCGCGGGCCGATGCCCGGAATGTCCTCGAGCCGGCTGGTACTGCGCGCCTTCTGGCGGCGGCCACGGTGGCCGGTGATGGCGAAACGGTGCGCTTCGTCACGAACCTGCTGGACCAGCTGCAGCGCCGGCGATTCCGCGCCCGGATGCATGATGCGTCCGTCGGGCAGCAGCAGTTCCTCGTCCCCCGGCCGCCGGGCGGGCCCCTTGGCCACGCCCACCAGCGCCACGCCCTCGACGCCGAGGTCGTCCAGGGCGGCCCGCGCCTGCGCCACCTGCCCCGCCCCGCCGTCGATCAGCAGCACGTCAGGCATCACGCCCTGCTCTTCCACCGCGCGGCGGAACCGGCGATCGATCGCCTGGTGCATGGCGGCGTAGTCGTCGCCGGGCTCGATGCCGGCGATGTTGTAACGCCGGTACTGGCCGCGGACCGGGCCTTCGCTGTCGAAGACGACGCACGAGGCCACCGTCGCCTCGCCCATCGTGTGGCTGATGTCGAAGCACTCGATCCGCGCGGCAAGTGCGGGCAGGCCGAGCAGGTCACGCAGCGCTTCCGCACGTACGCGCTGGGCGGCATGGCTCGTACGTTCGCTCGCCAGCGACAACTCGGCATTGCGCCGCGCCAGGTCGACATAGCCGGCGCGCTCACCGCGCACGCTGGTCTTGATCTGCACCTTGCGGTCGCCGGTGAGGGTGAGCGCCTGCTCGATCAACTCGCGATCGGGGATGTCGCGGTCGAGCACGATCTCGCGCGGCGGCGCCTGCTCGGCGTAGTACTGCGAAACGAAAGCGGCGAGCACTTCGGCCGCATCGGTGCTGCCGCCCGTCCTGGGGTAGAAGGCGCGCGTGCCGAGGTTGCGACCGTCGCGGAAGGCAAGCAGCAGTACGCAGGCCGCGGCGTCCTGCATCGCCACGGCGAGCACGTCGAGTTCGGCCGCGCGGCCATCGACGTACTGACGGGCCTGGAGGCTGCGGATCGACTGCATCAGGTCGCGCAGGCGCGCGGCTTCCTCGAAGTCGAGGCGTCCACTGGCCGCTTCCATCGCCTTGCCGAGCTCGTCGCTCAATTCATCGCTGCGACCGTCGAGGAACAGGCAGGCGCGCCGCACGCTTTCGGCGTAGTCATCGGGCGGCACCAGGCCCACGCAGGGCGCGCTGCAGCGTCCGATCTGGTGCTGCAGGCAGGGACGCGAACGATTGCGGAAAACGCTGTCCTCGCAGCTGCGCAGGCGGAACAGCTTGTGCATCAGGTTGAGCGTCTCGCGCACGGCGCCGACGCTGGCATACGGACCGAAATAGCGGCCCGGCACGGCGCGCGGACCGCGATGCAGGGCGATGCGCGGCCAGCTTTCATTGGTCAGCAGGACGTAGGGATAGCTCTTGTCGTCGCGCAGCTGTACGTTGTAGCGCGGCTTGAGCGACTTGATCAGCTGGTTTTCCAGCAGCAGCGCTTCGGTCTCCGTGCGAGTGACGGTGACCTCCATGCGCGCGACCTGCGCCAGCATGGTGGCGATGCGAGGCGACTTCGGCGTTGCGTTGAAGTAGCTGGCGACGCGATTCTTCAACGCGCTCGCCTTGCCGACGTACAGGACCGCGTCGTCGGCGGCGATCATGCGGTAAACGCCCGGTGCGGTGTTCAGGCCCTTGACGAAGGCCTTGCCGTCAAAGGCTGGCGCATTGGAGGTCATCGAATCTGCATGCATCGGCTGCTTTAACTGGGACCGATTATGCGGGAGTGCAAGCGCCGGCTACGCAATGCGGTGGCCAAGGCGGGCGAGGACGCCCTGTGCGGCGCGGTCGAGCAATCCCCAAACCGCCTCGAACTCGGCCGCGCCTCCGTGGTAGGGATCGGGCACGTCGGTGTCCGCGGCCACGCCGGCCCATTCGAGCAGCAGTGCACAGCGTGAATGGGCGTCCATCGGGCCGAGGGCGCGGACATCGCGCAGGTTGCTCCGGTCCGCGCACAGCAACCAGTCGTGGCGCGCGAAGTCGTCGCGGCAGATCTGGCGGGCCCGCAGACCGGAAATATCGACGCCGTGCCGCGCGGCCGTCGAAATCGCGCGTGGATCCGGGGGCTGGCCGACGAGCCAGTCGCCCGTCCCGACCGAGTCGACGACCACCCGCCCCGCCAGCGTCGACGCGGCGATGCGTGCACGCAGCATGCCTTCCGCCATCGGCGAGCGGCAGATGTTGCCCAGGCACACGACCAGCAAACGCACCGGGGCCTGCGACTCAGGCATGGCCGGCGATGCGTGCTTCGGCGCGGGCAAGGTCGTCGGGCGTGTCGACGCCCGGCGGGAACGGTGCCGGTGTCGTTGCCACGGCGATGCGATACCCCGCTTCGAGCACCCGCAGCTGTTCCAGCGATTCGACCTGCTCCAGGCGGCCCGGCGGCATCGCGGCAAAGCGCTGCAGGAAGCCGGCGCGATAGGCGTAGATGCCAATGTGGCGCAGCCAATGGCCACCTTCCGGCAACCGGGTGCGATCACGCGCGAAGGCATCGCGGGGCCATGGCAACGGTGCGCGACTGAAATACAGCGCGTCGCCGTTGGCGGCCTGCACGAGTTTCACGGCATTGGGATCGAACAGCGTCTCCGCATCGGTCACCGGCGCGGCCAGCGTGGCCATCTCGGCGCCGCTGTCGCGCAGCAGGTCGGCAACGGCGCGAATGCCCTCCGCGGGAGCGAAGGGTTCGTCGCCCTGCAGGTTCACGACGATGGTGTCGTCGCTCCAGCCGGCTATGCGCGCGCACTCGGCAAGACGGTCCGTCCCCGACGGATGCGCGGTCGACGTCATCGCGACGCGTACGCCGCTCCCATTCAAGGCATCGGCGATGCGCTGGTCATCGGCCGCAACCCAGACTTCGCGCGCGCCTGCCGCCAGCGCACGGCGCGCGACATGCAGGACCAGCGGCTCGCCGGCGAGCAGGCGCAAGGGCTTGCCCGGCAGGCGCGTGGCGGCGTGGCGGGCCGGAATGGCGACTACGAAGTCGGATGCTGGATTCATCTGGGTTACTCGCCCCTGTCGTGGTCGCCCCGCAAGGCGGTGCGATGGCAAACATTAGCCTTTCGTCGCCCGGACCTTGTCGAGCAACGCGACCCAGAACGCCTCGGGCAACTCGGCGCGCACGGGTACGCTGAAATAGTCGTCGCGGGCCAGGTCCGCGCATTTCACCGCGTCCTTCTCGGTCATCAGCACCGGCAGGCGGCTGCCGAATTCAAAATCCGTCGTGCTGTAACGGTGGTGGTCGGCGAATGCGTGCGGGACGACCGCGATGCCGAAGCCGCGCAACATGGTGAAGAAACGCTCCGGGTCGCCGATGCCCGCCACCGCGTGCACGCGCTGGCCTGCAAACGACGTCAGCGGACGCGAACGACCACCGGTCAGTGGCACGGCCTGCTCGGCCAGCAACCGCATCGGCCATTCGCCGAATCCGGCGCCGACCTTGCCGTTGACCTGCCCGGCGTTGCCGCCCAGGTTCACCACGCGGAAATCGCACCGTTCCGCCCGCTCCACCGGTTCGCGCAGCGGGCCCGCGGGCAGCCGCTGTGCATTGCCATAGCGGAGGCGGCCATCGATGACCTCGATCTCGATGTCGCGCGCCAGGCGGTAATGCTGCAGGCCGTCGTCGCAGACCACTACGTCACATCCGGCTTTCGCCAGCGTCGTGGCTGCGGCCACGCGATCGCGATCGACGCGGAGCTTCGCACCGGTGTGATGGGCGATGAGCGCGGGCTCGTCGCCGACCTTGGCGGGGCTGCTTTCACGGTCGACCCAGCGCGGCTGCGATGGCTCCTCGCGGCCGTAACCGCGGCTGGCCACGCCCGGCTTGAAGCCTTCCGCCTGCAGGCGCTGTACGAGGGCGATGGTCAGCGGTGTCTTGCCGGTTCCGCCAACGCTGATGTTGCCCACGACGATCACCGGCACGTCGCTGCGGCGACTGCGCAGGAAGCCCTTCTCGTAGAGCCGGCGGCGCAGGCCGGTGACGCCGGCATACACGGCAGACAGCATGCGCGAGCCCCACGGGACGCGCGCTTCGCCATACCAGTAGCCGGGGCGCTGGCCGTTGCGCATGCTATTCGTTCTCGCGGAACTGCATGCGATGCAGGTGCGCGTACAGGCCACCCTGCGCCAGCAACTCGGCGTGCGTACCGCGTTCGACGATATGGCCCTGGTCCATCACCAGCACCTGATCGGCGTGCTCGATGGTCGACAGGCGGTGCGCGATCACCAGCGTGGTGCGGTTGGGCATCAGATGGTTGAGCGCGTCCTGCACCAGGCGTTCGGATTCGGTGTCGAGCGCGGCCGTGGCTTCGTCGAGGATCAGGATCGGCGCGTCCTTCAGCATCGCGCGCGCGATCGCCACGCGCTGGCGCTGGCCGCCGGAGAGCTTGTTGCCCTTGGCGCCGATGTGGGTCGCCAGCCCCTCCGGCAACTGCTCGACGAATTCCATCGCATTGGCGCCGCGCACCGCGCGGTCGAGGTCGTCACCACCGGCGTCCTGCAGTTCGCCGTAAGCGACGTTCTCCGCGACCGTGCCGCCGAACAGCATGACCTGCTGCCCCACCATCGCGATCTGCCGGCGCAGGTCGGCCAGGCGGTAATCGTGCAACGGCTGGCCGTCGAGCAGGATGCTGCCCGACTCGGGTTCGTAGAACCGCGGAATCAACTTGATCAGCGACGACTTGCCGCTGCCCGAACGCCCCACGATCGCCGTGACCGTACCCGGCGCCGCGGTGAAGCTGACGCCCGCCAGCGCCGGGCGCGACTGGCCGGGATAGCGCGCCTGGACATCGCGGAATTCGAGCAGGCCGTTGGCGCGCTCGATGGGCCGCGAACCGGCGTCGGGTTCGTCTGGTGCATCCAGGACGGAGAACAACCGTTCCGCCGAGGCGATGCCACGCTGGAGTAATCCCTGGACGTTGGTGAGCTGTTTCAGCGCAGGAATGATCGCCAGCATCGAGATCATCAGCTGGACGAAGCCGCCCGCGCTCAGGCGTCCGGCCGCGGCCTCGCGCCCGGCGAAGAACAACAGCAGTGCGAGCCCGACCGCGCCCGTCAGCTGCACGACCGCGGAGGAAATGCTGCGCGTGGCTTCGATCTTCAGGCTGAGCTTGAGGTGATGGTTGGCCTGGTCCGAATAGCGCTTCAGCTCGGCCTGCTGTGCGCCGTAGACCTTCACTTCCTGCTGGTTGGAAAGCGCCTGGTCCGCGGACAGCAGCAGTTGCGCGCCGCTTTCCTGGACCCGGTGGCCGAAGCGGCGATAACGCCGCCCCACCTTGTCCATCATCCAGGCGATCACCGGCGCCAGTACCAGCACGGCCAGGGTCACCCGCCAGCTGGCATACAGCATCACGGCGAGCATGTAGATGACCTGCAGCGACTGCTGCAGCATCACCTTGGCGGAGTCGATGGCGGCCTGCGCGACCTGGTCGCTGTCAGAACCCAGGCGCATCAGCATCGAGGGCACCGGCTCGGTGTCGAAGCGCAGGCCCGGAAGGCGCAGGTATTTGCCAAGCGCGTTGATGCGCATGTCGCGCGAAATGCCGCGGCCCGCCTTCGCCATGTACAGGTCGGTGACGTAGCCGGCGATGCCTCGGACGACGAAGATGCCGACGATCGCCAGTGGCAGAAGCAGGCTGAATTCCTGGTTCTTGGCGACGAACGTCTCGTCCACCATCGGCTTGGTCAGCAGGCCGAAGGCGCCCGCCGCCGCGCCCTCGAGCATCAGGCCGACGAACGCGATGAGCAGAACCGCCCGGTACGGACGGGCCAGTCCCAGCAATCGCCGATAGATCGCCCACGGCGAGGTGGAGCTGGTCACTGCTTCTTCCCTGGTGCGCGCGTTTCGGGTGCGGTGGCGATCATGACCTGGCGGAAGCCGAGCTGGCCCAGCGCGTCATAGGCGGTAACGACGGCCTGGTGCGGCGTGCGTGCGTCGGCGCGCAACAACACCTTGCGTTCGCGGTCGGTTCCAGCGACTTCGGCCAGGGTGGCCTTCAGTGATTCGACGTCGTCGCGCAGGACTTCGCGGTCGTCCACGAAGTAGCGGCCGTCGGCGTTCACCAGCACGCTCAACGCGCGCGTGGTGTCGGTCGCGGCTTCGCCGGTCGCCTTGGGCAGCTGAAGCTTGAGCACCGAGCGTGCGTCGAAGGTAGTAGTGACGACGAAGAAGATGATCAGGGTCAGGATGACGTCGATCAGCGGGATCAGGTTGATCTCGGGTTCGTCGTCCTTGCGATGGTCGCGGATTCTCATTGGGATGCGGGTCGTCGGCGAGAGCTCAGGGCGTGCTCACCGGCGGCGTGATCCCGTGCGCGCCAGGCGCCACGCGCGCCGAGGCCGGACGCAGATCGATGGTGTCGAGCAGCTGGATCGCCTCGTGTTCCATGTCGACGATGTATTCGGCGATGCGACCACGGAACCAGCGGTGCGCGATCAACGCGGGAATCGCCACGATCATGCCGGTCGCGGTGCATACCAGCGCCTTGCCGATGCCGCCGGCGAGTTGGTTCACGTCGCCGATGCCGTGGTCGAGGATGCCCAGGAACATCTGGATCATGCCGATCACCGTACCGAACAGACCCAGCAGCGGACCGGCGGCGGAAATCGTGCCTAGCGTGTTGAGGTAACGCTCCATGCGATGCACGAGGTGGCGGCCGACGTCTTCGATCCGTTCGCGGATCTGGTCGCGGGGCCGGTTGCGGACGTCCAGCGCGGCGGCCAGCAACGCACCCAGCGGCGAGGTCGCCCGCAGCGATTCGATATGGGCCGGATCGAGCTTGCCGCCTGCCGCCCAGGTCCGCACTTCCTTGCCCAGTCCCGGCGGCAGCACCGCGCGACGCCGCAGCGTCCACGCGCGCTCGACGACGATCGTCAGCGCCAGCACCGACAACAGAATCAGCGGAATCATCGGCCAACCGCCGGCCTTGACCAGTTCCAGCACTCGCAAACCCCCGGCCCATGGCCGTTTCATGTCAGTCCGGCCGATAGCATACGGAGCGGATCGGGCGGTGGCGATATTTCGGGGCGAAACCCGGGCAATCAAGGCATCGGCCGCATTCGTCAAGGCCGTCTGGCGGCATCCCACCATCGCGGCTGTGCGCCACGTCGCGTTTCCACGTGAAGGTCCCGGGCGCGCAACCGCACGCGCAGGGCCCCGCCTGCGGCGGTATCGAAGGTCTGCGCGCCCCCTTGCTGCCAGCGCCGCAGCACTTCGGGCCTGGGATGGCCGAAGCGATTGCCGTGACCCGACGAGACCAGGGCGAAGCGCGGGTGCGTGGCCGCGACAAAGGCCGGATCGGAGGATCCGGCGCTGCCATGGTGGGCGACCAGCACCACATCCGACTGCAAGTCGCCTGCATCCAGGCGGACGAGATCGCGCTCGATCACCTCGCCGATGTCGCCGGTGAGCAATGCGCTGCCTTGGGCGCTTTCGATGCGCAGCACGCAACTGGATTCGTTGGCCAGGTAAGGAAAGTTCGGCGGTGGATGCAGGAAGCGGAATTCGACGCCATCCCATTTCCAGTGCGTTCCGGCAATGCAGGCCGCGGTGGCGAATGGCAAGGGGACGCCTTCAGGCGCGGATACGTCTGTTACGGGGAATTCGGCGCGCACGGCCTGGAAGCCACCGGCGTGATCGTTGTCGCCGTGGCTGATGACAGCGCGATCGAGGTGCCGCACTCCCAGTGCATGCAACGCCGGAACAACCGCGCGATCGCCCGCATCGAAGCCGTCGCGCACTGCGGGACCCATGTCATACAGCAAGGCATGCCGGTGGGTGCGCACCAATACGGAGAGCCCCTGCCCCACGTCGATCACGACCAGCTCGGCTTCGCCGGGCGCGGGAATGTCGCGCTCCGGCCACAGCAGCGGCAACCACAGCAACAACGCCAGCCACTTGCCGGGTGTACCGCGGGGCAGCAGCAGCCAGAACGCCCCGACAAGGGCCAGGGGCAGAGCGAACCAGCGCGCTTCGGGCAACCACCACAACGACAGGCTGCAATGCGCCAGCCATTCGAACAGCGGCCAGCTGAGGTCGAAGCACCACGCAGCAGCACGCCACGCCCACCCACCCGCTCCCGGATGCAGGGTTTCCAGCAACAGACCGATCAACGACAACGGCACGACCACCAGGCTCCACCACGGCACCGCGATCAGGTTGGCGAATGGCGCGGCCAGCGATGCCTGCCCAAACAACACCGCACTCGGCGGCAGCAGTCCCAGCGTCGCCACGCCCTGGGCGGAGAGAAATTCCCGGACCAGGTTGTCGCCACCGTGCGGCAGGCACCACAACAGCCATGCCACGCCCAGGAAGCTGAGCCAGAAGCCCGCACCGAGAACCGCGAGCGGATCGACCAGCACCATCGCGATCGCCGCGAGTGCCAGCGCTTGCGGCGCGCGCGACGGCCGTCGCCATCCCCGCGCTGCCGCAACGACAACGATCATCAGCACGGTGCGCAGCGTTGGCAGCGCAAATCCGGCTATGGCGGCGTAGATCGTCGCTCCTGCAACCGCAGCCAGTGCCGCCATGACCGGGGCGGGCCAGCGCCGTGCCAGTGCGGGCCAGAGCCACCACGCACCCCGGGCGATCAACGCGAAGAAGCCCGCCACCAGCCCGACATGGAAACCGGAAATCGCGATCAGGTGGGTCAGGCCATTGGCGCGCAATGCTTCCCAATCCCCATCGTCCAATGCCCGCGTGTCGCCGAGGGCCAGCGCCTGCACGAAACGCAAGCTTGGCGTGCGCACCTGCAGTGCGATGCGCGCCGACATCGATTCGCGCCATGCGTCCAGCCCGCGCGCCGCCGACAGCCGCCGTGCCATTTCCGGTGCGTACACATAGCCCGTCGCGGTGAGGCGTTGCGCCATCGCGTACTTTTCGGCATCGGCGCCGCCCGGATTGCGCAGGCCGCGCGGTGCGCGCACCCGCACGGGCAGCGACCACCGCTGACCCGCCTTCAGCTGGAAGCGCGGGTGCGGCGCGTCATGCCGATGCTCGTCGTCGTACCACGCCAGGCGCAGGGTGCGGCCACGCAGTTCGGGCAAGACGGTCTCATCCGCATCGACTTCGAAGAGAAAACGCGTGCGCCTCGGCTCATGCTGCGGCAGGTCGAGAATGCGGCCATGCACGATCGTTTCATGCTTTTCCAGTGCCGCTGGCAGCTGAACATCCAGCGCATGGACGGCATGCAGGCCCGTCAACGCGAAGCCGCAGAGGAACGCACCCAGAGCGCGACGCCGGCTGGCGTTCGCACAACGCTCCATGTGATGCCAGGGAAACCGGAATCGCGGCCAGCCGATCCAGCCCAACGATCCGGCAATCAACAGGACCAGCGACAGTCGCCAGGGCGCCAACCAGGGCAGCCACAGGCAGGTCATCACCCCGACCAGCAGGGCCAGGGCGACGGGGATTCCAAGGATCGGGGTGGTGGGTGGCGTCCTTGCCACGATGTCCATGCGGCTAGATTTCTTCGCGTCGAAGTTCGCGGAGCTTGCCTTCGTGCAGTTCCAGCACGCGGTCCATGCGCCGCGCCAGTGCTCGTGCGTGCGTCACCAGCACGAGGCTGGTGTGGTGCTCGCGGTTGAGTGCCAGCATCAATTCGAACACGGTGGCAGCCGTCTTTTCATCGAGGTTGCCGGTGGGTTCGTCACCGAGCACGCAGGCCGGACGATTGACCAGGGCACGCGCCACGGCGGCGCGCTGGCGTTCACCGCCGGAGAGCTCGCCGGGCTTGTGCTCCAGGCGGTGGCCCAGGCCGACGGACTCCAGCAACGCCCTGGCGCGCTGCGAGGCATCCTGTACACCGGCCCCGTTGAGCAGCACCGGCAACATCACGTTTTCCAGCGCGGTGAATTCAGGCAGCAGGTGGTGGAACTGATAGACGAAGCCAAGCGCCCTGTTGCGGAGTGCACCGCGTGCCGCATCGGACAATGCGCTCATCTTCTGGCCACCGACATAGACTTCGCCGGCGGTGGGCGTGTCGAGCCCGCCCAGCAGGTGCAACAGCGTGCTCTTGCCTGCGCCGGAGGCTCCCAGGATCGCAACGGTCTCGCCCTTCGCCACCGACAGCGACAGGCCATCGAACACCGGCGTGCGCAGCTTGCCTTCCGCATAGGTCTTGCCGAGTTGCTCGGCGTGGATCACCGCGTCATTCATAGCGCAGCGCCTCCGCCGGGGCCGTACGTGCCGCCCGCCAGGCCGGATACACCGTTGCCAGGAAGGCCATGGTCAGCGCCGCAACCGCCGTCAGCACGACATCGCTGACCTGCAGGTCGGTGGGAAGCCCGGTGATGTAGTAGACGTCTTCGGGCATCAGTTGCACGCCGAACAGCTGTTCGATGCCGCGCAGGATATGTTCGAGGTTTAGCGTCAGCAGGATGCCGCCGATCACGCCGATGGTCGTTCCGATCACGCCGATCAGCGTGCCCTGCACCATGAATACCTTCATGACCCCGCGCGGCGTCAGGCCGAGGGTGCGCAGGATGGCGATGTCGGCCTGCTTGTCGGTCACCAGCATCACCTGCGAATTGACCAGGTTGAACGCGCCCATGCCGATGATGAAGGCCAGGAGGATGGCCATGATGGTCTTTTCCATCTTCAGGGCACGGAACAGGTTGGCGTTCTCGCTGCTCCAGTCGCTCACGCTGTACGGACCACCGAGTTCCAGCGCGAGGTCGCGCGCGACGTCGAAGGCCTTGTCCATGTCGTGCAACTTGAGGCGCACGCCGGTGACGCCTTCGCCCATCCGCAGCACGCGCTGCAGGTCCTTCATGCTGACGACGGCAAGCCCTTTGTCGAACTCGTTGTAGCCCGCCTCGAAGATGCCACTGACGATGAAGCGCTTCTGGGTGGCGATCGCCCCCATCGGCGTGCTGCGGAAATCCGACGTGGTGACGATCACGTTGTCGCCCACGCCCACGCCCAGCCACAACGCAAGCTCACGGCCCAGCACGATGTTGAATGAGCCAGGCACCAGCTGGTCAAGCTTGCCTTCGACCATCTTGTCGGCCAGCACCGATACCTTGCCCTCTTCCGCCGGCAGGACGCCGCGGATCAGCGCCGGCTGGTTGCGCGCGCCGGAGATCAGCGCTTCCTTCTCGACATAGGGCGCGGCGCCCGCCACGCGCTTGTCGACCAGGGCGACCTTCACCGCGCGTGGCCAATCCTGCACGGGTTCGCCATAGCCGCTGACCGTCGCGTGCGCGGTCATCTGCAGCATCCGGTCGCGGATCTCGCGCTGGAATCCACCCATCACCGCCATCGTGGTGATGAGGATGGCAACACCCAGCGCGATGCCGACGATCGATGCGAAGGATATGAAGGAGATGAAACCATTGCGGCGTTTGGCGCGCAGGTAGCGCAGGCCGATGGCGACGGGAACGGGTTTGAACATGCCGGATTGAATCGAGGCCGTGGCGCGAAGCGGCTATGGTGCCACCGAACGCGGTGAACGCGCCGGCGCCCGGTCGGCCATGGCCAGCCGCAGTTCACGCCGCGCGGCGGCATCTAGGTTGTCCGGCCAACCCTGCAGCCGGTGGTGCCCGCCAGCGGCACCGCGCCAGCGCAGGAAGGCCAATGGACCGCGCCACTGCACCTGCAGGCCGATCATCGCCTCGCCATCGAGCGTCGCATCGGCCTCGCCCGGGGGAATCACCAGGCTGGCGGCAGGCCGGAGCAGTTCGCTCGTCGCCAGCCGGGCGCCATGCACAACCGATGCAATGGCCAACGGAAGGGAAACCGGCCAGGGCAGCTCAGAGGCGATCGCGGCTACCGCGGCGAGGATGCCCAGCGCAAGGCACGCGGCGGCGAAGGCGCGCGAGGAGCGCCACTCAAGGCGGCAAGGCGCGGATGCGTTCGACCAGTTTCTGGATGTCGACATCGTCGGCGGTCTCGTGGCCCATGAACCAATGCCACAACCTATCGTCTTCGGTTTCCAGCAGCTGTAGGAAAACACCGCGCTCGGCCGCGGGACTTTGCCGCCATTCGCGGTCGAGGTAACGGCCCAGCAGCTGGTCGAGCTCGCGCATGCCGCGTCGGCAACGCCAGCGCAGGCGACGCAATTCGGCTTCGTCGGCTTCGCTCATCCGCGCAGCAACCCGTAGCCCAGCACGCCCCACAGCGTCCACATGACCATGCCGCCCGTGACGTAGACGTAGAAGCGGTGCATGACCTTGTTGTAGGTGCACTGGATCCAGCTGTGCACCACGCGCAGGGCGACGAACAGCCAGGCCAGTACCAGCACCGCCGTGGTCGAGAGCTGCGCCTGCGCAGCAACCACCAGCGCGAGGTAGAACAGCACGGGCAATTCGAACAGGTTGCGAAAGTTGTCGGCGGCGCGGCTGTCGGTCAGCTTCGCCGCCGCCTGCGCGGACGTGGCCACTGCCTGCGGGTGGATGCGTTCGCGTTTCATCTGCGCAATGCGGGTGGCGTACATGCGCCACCAGACGACAAAGGTCAGCATCGCCATCGCCACTGCCGGCAGGAAGATCGCGTTGTCACCCATCCGACTCTCCTCAATCAAAAGGCGTGCATCGCACGCCTCTTGACCTGCTGTCACCATATCCGATCAGACGCGTCCGATCAGACGCGCCGCGCCAGCATCAGCTTCTTGATCTCGGCGATCGCCAGTGCCGGATTCAGGCCCTTCGGGCAGGTCCGCGCGCAGTTCATGATGGTGTGGCAGCGATACAGCTTGAACGGATCTTCGAGATCGTCCAGACGCGCACCGGTGTCCTCGTCACGCGAATCGACGATCCAGCGGTATGCCTGGAGGAGGATCGCAGGGCCGAGGTAGCGTTCGCCGTTCCACCAGTAGCTGGGGCACGACGTGGAGCAGCATGCGCACAGGATGCATTCGTAGAGGCCGTCGAGCTTCTTGCGGTCGGCCGGAGACTGCAGGCGCTCGCGGTCCGACGGCGTCGGGCTCTGGGTGCGCAGCCACGGCTTGATCGACGCGTATTGCGCGTAGAAGTGCGTCATGTCCGGGACGAGATCCTTCACCACCGGCATGTGCGGCAGCGGATAGATCGGCACGTCGCCCTTGCTGCTGCAGTCGGCGATCGCCTTGGTGCAGGCCAACGTGTTGGTGCCGTCGATGTTCATCGCGCACGAACCGCAGATGCCCTCGCGGCAGGAGCGGCGGAAGGTCAGCGTCGGATCGATCTCGTTCTTGATCTTGATCAGCGCGTCGAGAACCATCGGACCGCACGTCGCCATGTCCACCTCGTAGGTGTCCGCGCGCGGATTCATGCCGTCGTCCGGATTCCAGCGGTAGACCTTGAAGGTGCGCGGCTGCTTGGCGCCGGGCGACGCCCAGTGGCGACCGTTCTGGATCTGCGAGTTCTTGGGTAGGGAAAATTCAGCCACGGTGCTCGCTCCGGATCAGTAGACGCGCTTCTTCGGCGGCACCACGCCGACGTCGTCGGTCAGCGTGTACATGTGCACCGGGCGGTAGTCGATCTTGGTGTTGCCGGCTTCGTCGACCGAGCACAGGGTGTGCTTCTGCCAGTTGGCATCGTCGCGGTCCGGGAAGTCCTCGCGGGCGTGCGCGCCACGGGATTCCGTGCGGTTCTCCGCGGACACGATCGTAACCAGTGCCTGGTCGAGCAGGTTCGACAGTTCGAACGTCTCGATCAGGTCCGAGTTCCAGATCATGGAACGGTCGCTGATCTTGACATCGGCGAAGGACGCATGGATCTCGCGCATCTTCCGCACGCCATCGGTCAGCGTTTCGCCGGTGCGGAACACGGCCGCATCGGCCTGCATCGTGCGCTGCATCTTGTCGCGGATGACCGACGTCGGCGTGTCGCCGGTGGCGTTACGCAGCTTGTCCAGGCGCGCGAGCGAGGCATCGCAGGCATCGGCGGCGAGCTTGGCCTGGTCACCGTTGGGCTTGATCGTCTCGGCGGCACGGTTGGCGACGGCGCGGCCGAAAACGACCAGGTCGAGCAGCGAGTTCGAACCCAGGCGGTTGGCGCCATGCACCGACACGCAGGCGGCTTCGCCGATCGCGTACAGGCCCGGCACCACGGCGTCGGGATTGCCGTCGCGCAGCTGCACCACTTCGCCGTGGTAGTTGGTCGGAATGCCGCCCATGTTGTAGTGCACGGTCGGCAGCACCGGAATCGGCTGCTTCTCCACGTCGACACCGGCGAAGATGCGCGCCGATTCGGCGATGCCCGGCAGCTTTTCGTGGATGACTTCCGGGCCGAGGTGGGTCAGGTCGAGCAGGATGTGGTCCTTGTGCTCGCCGACGCCGCGGCCTTCGCGGATCTCGATGGTCATCGCGCGACTGACCATGTCGCGCGGGGCGAGATCCTTCACGCTCGGTGCGTAGCGCTCCATGAAGCGCTCACCGTTGCTGTTGCGCAGGATGCCACCTTCGCCACGCACGCCCTCGGTGATCAGGCAGCCTGCGCCGTAGATGCCGGTCGGATGAAACTGCACGAACTCCATGTCCTGCATGCCCAGGCCGGCACGCAGCGCCATGCCGCCGCCGTCGCCGGTGCAGGTGTGCGCGGAAGTCGCGCTGAAGTACGCACGGCCGTAGCCGCCGGTCGCCAGCACCGTGCCCTGCGCGCGGAAGAGGTGCAGCGTGCCTTCGGCCATGTCGAGGGCGAGCACGCCGCGGCAGGCGCCGTGCTGGTCCATGATCAGGTCGAGGGCGAAGTATTCGATGAAGAACTGCGCGTCATGCGCCAGCGACTGCTGGTACAGGGTGTGCAGGATCGCGTGGCCGGTGCGGTCGGCCGCGGCGCAGGTGCGCTGCGCCGGCGGGCCTTCGCCGAAGCGGGTGGTCATGCCGCCAAACGGACGCTGGTAGATCTTGCCGTCGTCGGTACGCGAGAACGGCACGCCGTAGTGCTCGAGCTCGATGATGGCCGGAATCGCTTCCTTGCACATGTATTCGATCGCGTCCTGGTCGCCCAGCCAATCCGAACCCTTCACGGTGTCGAAGAAGTGGTAGCGCCAGTCGTCCTCGCCCATGTTGGCGAGCGCCGCGGCCACGCCGCCCTGCGCCGCCACGGTGTGCGAGCGGGTGGGAAAGACCTTGGTGATGCACGCGGTCTTCAGGCCCTTCTGGGCGAGGCCGAAGGTGGCGCGCAGGCCAGCGCCACCGGCGCCGACCACGACCATGTCGAATTTGTGTTCCTGGATGTTGTACGCAGCCACGACTCAGGCTCCCAGCGCGATGCGGATGACGGCGAGCACGCTGGCGAGTGCCGCGAGGACGCAGATGAAGATGTTGGCGAGGTGCAGGACGGTCGCCGACCACGGCGTATGCACGTAGTCCTCGATGATCACCTGCAGGCCGAGCTTGGCGTGCCAGAACGTCGCAATCAGGAAGGCGATCAGCAGTACGGCGTTGGACGGCCTGGCTACCGCGGCATGCACCGTGGCGTAGTCGTCGCCCACCAGCGAGATGATCAGGCCGATCACGTACAGCGACAGGAACACGAGCGCGACCGCGGTGATGCGCTGGAGCACGAAGTGGTGCGTGCCGTCCTTCGCGGAACCCAGGCCGCGCGCATTCTTCAGCGGCGTGCGCAGGCGCTTGTTGGAGGCACTCATGCGCCACCCCGCTGCATCATCGCCAGCACCCAGATCAGCGCGGTCAGCAGCAGGCTGCCGAAGACCGAGATCCAACTGTTGCGCACGAACGTTGCAATCGCATAGCCGTAGCCCGCGTCCTGCACCAGGTGGCGGATGCCATTGATCAGGTGGTAAGCCAGCGACCAGCTCCAGCCGAACAGGATCAGGAATCCCAGCGGCGAACGCGCGAAGGCGCTGAAATGGGCCCACTGCTCCGGACCCGCGGCGAGCGAGAGGAACGCGCAGACCATCAGCAGGCTGCCAAGGGCGAGGACCACACCGGTTGCACGGTGCAGGATGGAAGTCACCATCTGCACCTGCCAGCTGTAAACCTGGAGGTGGGGCGACAAGGGACGTTCGCGAACGCGTCGGGGTTCGGCCATGAGCGTGCGGTGTCTCTCGGCTGGGCGGCAGGGCCGCGGGAGGAAGTGATGTGAAAGAGTTTGGAACTAGAAATCGATGCAGCGGCCGTTCTTTTCCCAATCGCCGTAGCGCGTCGGTTCGGGCCCTTCGCGTCCGCCCCATTCCCTTGGGGCCTGTTTCACTGTCGACTCGTCCGCTGCGGGCTTGGATCCTGCGTCGGCGGGTAGGTCCGTGAGGTCCTCGGGCGGGGCTTCCTGGGGGGATTGGCCTATCATCTCAGCGTAAAAGCTTAATTCCCGCCCCCATGCATGACAACCCGCAGGCTGCCGAAGGCCTGGCCTTTGCCCTTCCCGACCACCGTGTGATCGCGCTTTCCGGGCGCGATGCAGCCGTGTTTGCGCAGGCGCAATTCATGAACGACCTCAAGACCCTGGCGCCCGGCCGCTGGCACTGGAGCGGCTGGCTGACGCCGAAAGGGCGCGTGATTGCGCTGTTTGCGCTGCTCAAGCTCGACGAGGAAACCCTCTGGCTGCTGCTGCCCGACGCCGATCCGGTGACGTTGGCGGCTGCGCTGCAGCGCTTCGTGTTCCGCAGCAAGGTAGGGATCGCGGTGCGTGACGACCTGCACGTGGAAGGGGCGTTCGCTCCGCCCGCGCAGGCGCGTGGCGACGAAATCGGAGGCGACGCCGGTGCGGGCGTGGAACTCGATTTCGGCGCCGATTCCGGTGCCCGGACCTTGCGCATCCTGTCGGTTTCAACGGCATTGCGCGATCCGGAGCTGGGCGGACGCTGGGCCGCCTTCGACCTCAAGCACGGCCTGCCGCGCCTGCCCGCATCGCAGACGGACCATTGGACACCGCAACAACTCTCACTGGACCGCATCAATGCCTTCAGCGTGAAGAAGGGATGCTATCCGGGCCAGGAGATCGTGGCGCGCACGCATTTCCTCGGCAAGGTGAAGCGCGGCCTGGCATTGCTCGAGGCGGCCTCGGCGCTGCACGCAGGCGAAGACCTGCGGGCCGCGGGCGCGCCGCTCGGCCATGTGGTCGCATGCGCGGACGACGGCAAGCGCCATCTCGCCCTGGCGGTGGTGCCGCTGGAGCGCGCAGCCGCGCCGTTGCAGGTGGGCGATACCGACGTATGGGAGTCGCCGCTGGGCGAAGGCCTGGCGCGCTGATCACGGGGCGGCTGTTCGACCACCGCGCCGCGACCGCCCCACTTGCCCATCACCCAGCGGGGGGAGCCCCACCCTGCCCGATCAGAGTCTGTCGGCAGCGGCGACGATGTCGTCGTCGCCCGGGATCACCAGGAAGGCTGCGCCGGCCAATGGCGTGTAGGTGTCCTTGCCCACGACGCGCTGGAACGGACGCGCGCCATAACCGCCTTCGGCGATGGCCGTGACCACTCCCTCGCCGACGCTGGCGCTGTGGCGTCCCTCGTCGACGATGACGATCCGCTTGGCGTTCTTCGCCTGCTCGACGATGTATGACTCGTTGAGCGGCACCAGCCAGCGCAGGTCGACGACACGCACCTTCCAGCCATGCTTTGCCTCGATCGTGCGCGCGGCGCGCAGGCTCATCGGCACGCCGTTGCCGTAGCTGAAGATGACGAGGTCGTCATTGCCTTCACCATAGACACGGCCCTCGCCCAGCGGCATCGCTTCGTCCGGCTTGGGATAGGTGGTCAGCCACTGGCCATCGCCGGCTTCGTACAGGTCCTTGGCCATGTAGAGCGCGATCGGTTCGAGGAACACGCTGACGCGGCCGTCGACCTTGGCCAACGCAGTGAGGGTGCGCAGCATGGTCGCGGCATCGTCGCCGCGCGACGGGCAACCGACCACGAGGCCCGGGATATCGCGCAGCGCCGTGATCGAATTGTCGTTGTGGAAGTGCCCGCCGAAGCCGCGCTGGTAACCCAGGCCGGCGATGCGTACCACCATCGGGTTGGCGTACTGGTTGTTCGAGAAGAACTGCAGCGATGCCGCTTCGCCGCGGATCTGGTCGCAGGCGTTGTGGAAGTACGCGAGGTACTGGATTTCCGGGATCGGCAGCAGGCCGACGTTGGCGAAACCCTGCGCCATGCCCAGGATCATGGTTTCGTCGAGCAGCGTGTTGAATACGCGGCGCGGGCCGAACGCCTTCTGCAGCCCCTTGGTCACGGTGTACACGCCGCCCTTCTGCGCCACGTCCTCGCCGAACAGCAGCGTTTCCGGGTACTTGGCGAAGATGTCGTGCAATGCGTTGTTGATCTGGATGGCGAGGTGGCGCGGCGCCTGGTTCTCCGGCAGCTTGGCTTCGCTGCCGAACACTTCGAGGCGACGCTGCGCGTAATCGGCGCGCGCGGCCTCCTTCTGCACCGCCGCCGGGGTATACGGCGCGAGCGGTGCGATCACGTCTTCCAGCTTGTCGAGCTTGGGGCGGCGGTCGGCTTCTTCCGCGGCTGCGAAGCACTTCCTGCGCGTGGCTTCGTACAGGGCCAGCACTTCGTCCTTCGACATCAGGCCGGATTGCAACGCGATTTCGGCCGAACGCAGCAGCGGATCGCCTGCCTCGACGGCGCACAGCTCTTCGATCGAACGCCATTCGATCTCGAAGTCGGTGCCGGCGTGGCCCATGATCCGGTTGGTCTTGAGGTGCAGGAAGGTCGGCCGGCGCGTGCGGCGGCAATGCTCGGCGGCCTTCTGCACGTCGCCATAGCCCGTCGCGAGATCGAGGCCATCGGCGAAGAAGTAATCGAGGCCATCCATCTGCTGGAAACGGTTGGCGATCCAGCCCGACGGCGTCTTCACCGAAATACCGATGCCGTTGTCCTCGCAAACGAACAGCACCGGAGCCGGCAGCTTCTGGTAGGCGGTCCAGGCGGCGGCGTTGAACGCGGTCTGCGCGGTGGCGTGGTTGGCCGAAGCGTCGCCGAACGAGCAGATGGCGATGCTGTCGTCCGGAATCGGCAACGAGTGGCCAAGACGCCTGCCGGCCTCGATCGCTACCGCGGTGCCCAGCGCCTTGGGCAGGTGCGAGGCGATGGTCGAAGTCTGCGGCAGGACCCACAACGGCTTGCTGCCCCACACCTTGTGGCGACCGCCCGAAGCCGGATCGTCCTTGCTCGCCGCGAACGACAGCGCCGAATCCATGATCGGATCCAGGCCCGGCAGCTTGCGGAAACGCTCGGCCATGAAGCCACCAGAACGGTAGTGCAGGAACGCCGGATCGGTGTGGCGGGTCAGCCGCGCGACCATCGCATTGCCTTCGTGGCCGCTGGAGCCGATGGTGTAGAAGACCTTGTTCTGCACGCGCAGCACGCGCGCCATCAGGTCGAGGTGGCGGCTGATCAGCTGCGACTCGAACAGCTCGCGGAAGCCCTGCGCGTCCAGGGCGCTGCCATCGAGGATCGCCTCGTGCGCCGCCGGCCTGGCGTCGCTGGTGCCGTTCCAGCCGTTCACGAACTCGCTGAAATTGACGTCGCAGATCTCGGCCCGGTTGAGGCCTTTCATGCGTGCGGGAATCGGATTGGGAATGGCGGTGAACATGGACATCAAGGGCTCCGCTTCTCGCGCGCGAGAAGGCTCAAGGGGGAATCAGTTGGACTGCGCGATCAGCGCCGCGGCGGCGGCGTCCGGATCGGGCATGGGCACGAAGCCGGGCGTCTGCGCGATGCGCGCCAGCCAGTCGCGGATCGCGGGATAGTTTTCGAGGCTGACGCCGCCATGGTCGGCAACGCAGGTGTAGGCGAAGAGCGCGATGTCCGCGATGCCGTATTGGTCGCCGGTGAACCACGCATGCGCCGACAGGTGGCGCTCCATGACCGCGAGTGCCTGGTGGCTGCGCTCGCGCAGGCGCGGCAGGTCGGCGCGGCGCGGCGAATCGATCGGCGTCCAGCCACAGATGAAACGGGCGACGGCGATGTAGGGCTCGTGGCTGTACTGTTCGAAGAACATCCAGCTCAGGGCCTGCGCCTTCTGCCACGGGTCCACCGGCAGGAACGAGGTGCCCTCGGCGATCCAGTGCAGGATGGCATTGGACTCGGTCAGCACGCGCCCGTCGTCGAGTTCGATGAAGGGCACCTTGCCATTGGGGTTCTTCGCCAGCATTTCAGCCGTACGCGTGGAACCGTCGTCGCTGCGCTTCTCGACCCAGCGGTAATCGCGACCCGTCTGCTCCAGCAGCAGTCGGACCTTGTGACAAT
Source organism: Lysobacter sp. P5_B9 (assembly GCF_054049835.1). Lineage (NCBI taxonomy): Bacteria > Pseudomonadati > Pseudomonadota > Gammaproteobacteria > Lysobacterales > Lysobacteraceae > Lysobacter > Lysobacter sp. P5_B9. The sequence goes on along the minus strand of NZ_JBFULP010000001.1, from coordinate 758,784 downwards.
TTCCCGAAGGCGCGAAACCGTAGACGGTGATCATGCGGCGGTCTCCTTGCGGCGCGCGGCCCATTCCTCGCGGGTCTGGCCCCAGATATCGATGGCATGTGCATCCAGCGGCGCCGGCAGCTTGCCCGGACCGCGATTGCGCGAGCCCAATCGTTGTGCGACGGCCTGCGACGCGGTGTTGGTCGGAGCGATGGAATGGATCACTTCGCTCCAGCCGAGAACATCGAACGCCCAGTCCATGGCGGCCATACAGGCCTCGGTCGCATAGCCCTTGCCGCGCGCATCGGGATGGAAGGAATAGCCGACTTCGGTTCCGGGCCAGCCATCCGGTTGCCATGGGCCCGCCTGCCCCATCCAGCGGCCGCTCGCCTTCTCGATCACCGAGAACATGGCGAAGCCCTGCAGCATCCACGCCCCCGGCATCTGCAGGAAGCGGCGCCAGGCGTCGTGGCGCAGCAGCGGGCCGCCTATGTGGTGCGAGCTTTCGTCCCCCAGCATCTCGGCGTAACGCTCGAAGTCGTCGATCCGCGGCACGCGCAGGACCAGGCGTGGGGTTTCAAGCTGGACATCGGGAGCAGCCAAACCGGATCCTCCGTGCATCTTGGAAACTGCTGCACCGTCCCTGCCCTCGCAGGGGACGGCTTCGCGGGATATCAGAACGCGTTGATGCCGGTCAGCTCGCGGCCGATCACCAGCTGGTGCACGGTCTCGGTGCCTTCGTAGGTGATGACCGATTCCAGGTTCAGCGCATGGCGGATCGCCGCGTGCTCGGTGGTGATGCCCGCGCCGCCCAACAGGTCGCGGCATTCGCGCGCGATGTCGATGGCCATGCGGCAGTTGTTCCACTTCGCCAGCGATACCTGTGCAGGCTGCATCTTGCCCGCATCCTTGAGGCGACCCAGCTGCACGACGAGCAGCTGCGCCAGGGTGATGCGGCGGGCCATCTCGGCCATCTTGATCTGCGCGCTCTGCGTCGCCGCCACCGGACGATCGAACAGGATGCGTTCCTTCGTGTAGGCCAGCACTTCGTCCAGGCACGCAATGGCGGCGCCGATCGGGCCCCAGGTAATGCCGTAGCGCGCCTGCGTGAGGCAACCCAGCGGACCCTTCAGTCCCTTCACGTTCGGCAGGCGATTGGCTTCCGGAACGCGCACGTTGTCGAAGTACAGCGCGCTGGTGACCGAGGCGCGCAGGCTCATCTTGTGCTTGATTTCCTGGGCGGCGAAGCCGGCCATGCCCTTCTCGACCACGAAGCCCTGGATGCCCTCGTCGGTCTGCGCCCAGACGATGGCGATGTCGGCGACGTTGCCGTTGGTGATCCACATCTTCGAGCCGTTGAGGATCCAGTCGCCGCCGTCCTTGCGGGCATTGGTCTTCATGTTGGCAGGGTCGGAACCACCATGCGGTTCGGTCAGGCCGAAGCAGCCGATGGTCTCGCCCCGCGCCATCGATGGCAGCCAGCGCATGCGCTGCTCTTCGCTGCCGTAGGCAAAGATCGGGTACATGCACAGCGACGACTGCACGCTGACGAAGCTGCGGATGCCGCTGTCGCCGCGTTCCAGTTCCTGGCAGATCAGGCCGTAGCTGACGGCGTTCAGGCCGGCGCAGCCGTACTTCTCGGGCAACGAGGAGCCCAGCAGGCCCAGTTCAGCGATTTCTGGAATCAGTTCCCGCGGAAAGCGGCCCTGGTCGAAGGCGTCGCCGATGATCGGCAGCACGCGCTCGTTGGTGAAGCGGGCAACGGTGTCCTGGACGGCCTGCTCTTCTTCGCTCAGGAGGGAACGGACGTCGTACAGATCGTTGGAAGGCAGGGCCATCGGGTGCTCGGGCGCGGGGGAAAGACGCCCATTGTATCGGCCCATGTTGCGGCGCGGCACCCCAACGCCACGGATTCGGCAACGTCCCAAAACAGACGGGGCCGGATGTCCGGCCCCGTCTGGGTATTGCATGCGGCTGGTTTCAGCCTGGGTGTTTCTACCCTGGGTGTTTCAACCCCGGGTGTTTCAGCCCTGGGTCTTGTCCGCGGCCGCGGCGGCGGTCTGGGTGACCACTTCGCCATTGACCACCGGCAGCTTGTCGCCGGGCTTCTCATCCATGCGGATGGTCTGCTCCGCGCCGTTGTAGCGGTAGGTCACGTCGTAGCCGACCACTTCGTTTTCGCTGCCCAGGCGGATCTGGCTACCCGGCTTGCTTTCGGTACGCATCGTGCCCTTGGTGCCGTCCGGATTGCGGTAGGTCACGTTGTAGGCAACGGTCTTGCTCGAGGTGCTGCTGCTGGAAACCGTGTGGCACTGGCGCTCGGTGCGGCTGGTGACCTTGCCGCCCACGTGGTTCTTGTCGACGCGGTTGCCGATGTAACCGCCCGCGGCGGCGCCGGCCACGGTCGCGGCCTTGCGGCCGTTACCACTGCCCACCTGGTTGCCGACGAGGCCACCGATGATCGCGCCGGCCACGGTGCCGCCGACATTGCCATCACGTTCCGGGGCGCGTTCCTGCACGACCACGTCCTCGCAGACTTCGCGCGGGGTCGAAGTGGTGCTGGTCTCCTTGACCGGTTCGGTGCCGAGCACGGTCGCGTAGAGCGGCTTCTTCTCCGTCAATTCCTTAACGTTGACGACATCGGCGTATTCCAGCTTGCTGCCTTCGATCGCGCCGTTGGCCGCCAGGTCGCTTTCGGTGCCGGCAGTCGCCTGCGGATTGGCCGTGGCGAAATCGCTGGCCGCGGCATCGCCATGGCCACGGAAACTGTTGTACGCCGCCACCGCGACGCCACCCACGAGCAGCGAAGCCAGTGCTACGGCGAGCATGTTCTTGTTCATTTGGAGCCTCCTGCTGCGGGAGTGAACCCGCGTGTTGTTGGACGGCTGCATTGCAGCACCGGGAACCTGAACGAGCGCCCAGCCGGAGCAACGAAAACCTAACGAAAATGAACCAGTTGTTCACAGCGTGATAGCGTGCACACATCCTTCCCGGGTCGTTTCCCATGGCCAATCCCCTGCTTGCCCCGCTCCTCGGTTTCCTTGGCCGCCTGAGCTATCCGCGGCTGTTCGTGGTCACGGCCGTCCTGTTCGTGATCGACCTGGTCATTCCCGATTTCATACCGTTTGCGGACGAGATCCTGCTTGGCCTCGGCACCCTGTTGCTGGCGAATTTCAAGAATCGCAAGGCACCGGAATCTCCCGGCAAGAGCGCCAAGGGCGTGATCGAAGGCGAATCACGCCGCTGAACCGATGGTGCTGGTCGACAGCCACTGCCATCTGGATGCCGCGGAATTCGATGCGGACCGCCATGCGGTGATTGCCCGCGCCCAGGCTTCTGGAGTGACGCGGCAGATCGTTCCCGCGGTCGATGCGGCCCACTGGCCGAAGCTGCGCGATGTCTGTTCGCGCGGCACCGGGCTGTTCCCGGCTTACGGCCTGCATCCGATGTACGTGGACGTGCACCGGCCGGAGCACCTGACGCAGTTGCGCGAATGGATCGAGCGCGAGCGGCCCGTCGCCGTCGGCGAATGTGGGCTGGATTACTTCGTCGAAGGACTCGACCGCGACACCCAGTCGCTTTACTTCGATGGCCAGCTGCGTCTCGCGCGCGATTTCGACCTGCCGGTCGTCGTGCATGCGCGCCGCGCAGTGGATGCGGTCATCGCCGCGATCCGCAAGACGGGCAAGCTGCGCGGGGTCGTGCACAGCTATTCCGGGAGCGTCGAACAGGCGCGGCAGCTGTGGGATCTCGGCTTCCTGATCGGGCTTGGGGGTCCGGTCACCTACGACCGCGCCAATCGCCTGCGCCAGCTGGCGCGCACCATGCCGCTGGAATTCCTGCTGCTCGAGACCGATGCGCCAGACCAGCCAGATGCCGGCATCCGTGGGCAGCGCAACGAACCTGCGCGGTTGGCGAACGTGCTGGCGGTGATCGCGCAGTTGCGGCAACAGAGCCAGACGGAAATCGCCGCGGTTACGACGGCCAACGCGGAGCGCCTGTTCGGGATCGGGCAGGACGCCTGACCTGGCGCGCGTGCTTTTCTTGCGCGCGGGCCATTACAGGGCGCAAGCATCGCGCTTTTTTCCCGGGGCGCGTTTGAGTGGACCTCAGCTGCTGGCGGTGTCGCGGCGCGGCTTCAACAGGAGCTCCAGCGCCCGGCCCACGGCGGCGAATGCAAACGTGCCGGTGATGTGCGTCGCCGCGCCCAGCCCCGCACCGCAGTCCAGCTTCAAGGCCGCCTCGCCACTGACCTGCGGCCGCACGCCGCACACGCTGCCATCGGGTTGCGGGTATTGGACGTTCTCCAGCGAATAGATCGCGGAAACGCCGAAGTAGCGGTCGCGGTTCTTCGGGAAGTTGAACTCGCTGCGCAACTTCTTGCGGATCAGCGCGAGCATCGCGTCGTGTTCGGTGCGTGACAGGTCGCGCACGCGCACGAGCGTGGGGTCGGTGCGACCGCCCGCGGAGCCGCACACGATCAGGGGCAGCTTGCGCCGGCGGCACCATGCGACCAGCTCGACCTTGCTGCGGAAGCTGTCGCAGGCATCCAGGACCAGGTCGAAGCCGCGATCGAGCAGCGTCTCGATGTTGCTGGCCGTGAGGAAGTTGGGGATGGCTTCCACCTCGATGCCCGGGTTGATGGCGCGGCAACGCTCGGCCATCGCTTCGACCTTGTTGCGGCCGTACTGGCCCTGCAGCGCCGGCAACTGGCGGTTGGTGTTGGACACGCACAGGTCGTCGGCGTCGATCAGGCACAGGTGGCCGATACCGCTACGCGCCAGCGCTTCCACGGCCCACGACCCGACGCCGCCCATGCCGATCACGGCAATGCGGGCATGGGCGAAACGCCGCAGGGCGCCCCTACCGTAGAGACGGTCGATGCCGCCGAAACGTTCTTGCCAGCGGGGATCCAGTGCTTGCGTGGTCATGCGCATAGTGTAAGCGGCGCCCGGTGGCGAATCCGGGTGTTGCCTTGTTATGGTGCGCGGCAAGTCGCCGCGGCACGCGGCACAACGAAGGAGTCACGCATGAGCGATCCCAACCCCGGTACGGCAGTCCGCAAGGGCCATGGCTCCAAGTACCTCTTCCTGTTCCTGCTCGGCCTGGTCGTGGGCGCCATCGGCGTGGTGATGGCGCTGCGCGCGTGGGATGCCCGCAAGGACCACTTCCCGGAAAGCCTCATGCATGTGCAGGACTGGCACATGGACCGGTTGGTCAAGGCAACGGAACAGAACCGCTGTGCCGCCACGGACACGCTGCCTCATCTCAAGGCACTGCGCATGACGGCCGACGACATTGAACTTGCGTTCCCCGGACTGGCCGACGACCAGCGCTTCTCCGACGCGGCGAGCAAGTTGCGCGGCACGCTCGACGGTGCGCTCACTGCGCCACCGATGAACTGTGAAGGCGTGGCGAAACTGGCCAAGGACATCGGCGCCAACTGCAAGGCGTGCCACCAGGATTTCCGCTGATCCAGAAACCACCTCTCCCGCTGGGGGCTGAACGCACCAGCGGGCAGGGCCCAAAGTTGATGGCCGGTTCACGCGGCCCCACCTAGGTTGGGACACGTGGTCCTGGCGCATGACATCGCATGACATGAAGCAATGCGCCGCCACGGTATCCCCACCAAGGAGCGTCGCATGAATATCCGCAATCCCCTTCTGATCTGCGTTGCCGCGGCCTCGATGGCACTGGCCGGCTGCGCCACGTCACCCGGGTACAGCAGCACGTCACCCGGGTACAGCAGCAGCGGCTACGGCGGTTCGAGCGCATCCTGCTATGACTGCGGCACCGTCACCCATATCGAACAAATCGGCCAACCCAGCAGCGGCGTGACCGGCGCGGTACTCGGCGGCGTCGTCGGGGCTGCCGCGGGTCGCGAGATCGCCAACGACAAGAGCAAGGGCCAGCAGAATACGGCTACAGCGGCCGGCGCGGTCGTTGGTGCAGTCGCTGGCAGTGCAATCGAACGCAACGTCCACGGCGCGCACTACAACGTCTATGTCCGCATGGACGACGGGCGCACGGTGACGGTCACGCAGAACGACCTCAACGGCGTCCATGAGGGCTCGTACGTCCGTGTCTCCAACGGACACGCCACGCTGCGTTGACACGTTGCTTTGATACGCAGCTCGACCGGAAAGAAAAGGCCCGCAATCGCGGGCCTTTTACTGCTCGCAATGAGCACAAAAGAAACCCGGCCGGGGCCGGGTTTCAAAAATCCTGTTACGCGGTCAGACCGCGCCGGGACAATTACATCGGTTCGACAGCGTCAGCCTGCAGGCCCTTCTGGCCCTGGACGACGGTGAACGTGACCTTTTGGCCTTCCTTCAGGCTCTTGAAGCCCTGGGACTGGATCGCGCGGAAGTGCACGAACACATCTTCGCCGTTTTCACGGCTGATGAAGCCAAAGCCCTTGGCATCGTTGAACCACTTGACGGTACCGGTTTCACGGTTCGACATTTTTACTTGCTCCCTGGAACGTTTGCTGGTTGTGACACGACTTGCGTCGTGTGCTGGTTCGCAAGGAGGAAGCGAGGTGCAACGATGTAGCGGATCGATGGATCAACCGCATCGGGCCACGGTTCACGGTGACCCTGGCAAACACAGCGCCCGCACCGTACCCCGGGATCGGTGAAAATGCAACGGCGGGCGCGGACCGGCAAGCACCCAGAAAACGACCAGATATCGGGGACAGGCGGGATGGAATTTCAGACTATTTATTACGTGCTTGCGGTAGTGATGATGCTGGTGGGAATCGCTGGCACCGTGCTTCCTGCCCTGCCCGGCCTGCCCCTGGTCTTCGCCGGAATGCTGCTCGCCGCCTGGGCAGGCGGGTTCGAGCAGGTGGGTGGCTGGACGATGGCGATACTGGCGGTGCTGACACTGTTCTCGCTGGGCATCGACTTCATGGCCACGGCCCTTGGCGCCAAGCGGGTCGGCGCCAGCAGGCCGGCCCTGGTCGGTGCGGTCCTGGGTACCTTCGCCGGCTTGCTGTTCGGAGTCGTGGGCGTCTTCATTGGCCCCTTCGTCGGGGCCCTGCTGGGTGAGCTGGTCTGGCTGCGCGGCGTGGGCGGCCGCGAACTCGGCCAGGCGACCAGGGTAGGCCTGGGGACATGGCTGGGAATAGTCATTGGCACGGTGCTCAAGCTGGGCCTGGCCTTCGTGATGGTCGGACTGTTCGCCATCGCGTGGTTCGTATGAGCTTTGGGCAGCCGGGTGCCCCCGTCAAAGCCACCGCCCTGTTCCTGCTCTGCTCCACGTTTCCCGCACTGGCCCAGCAGGCACAACCGCCGACACCCAATCCGGAAGCCTGCGTCGCCATCGCGGCCGATCCCGACCGCCTGGCCTGCTATGACGCCGCGATGAAACGCCACGCGTCCGACACCAGCGCGGCCGACCAGGCCGCCGTCGATGCCAAGGCGACCCGGCAGGTCATCGAGCAGTACGAACGCCTCGAACGCGAAAACCTGCCGGCGAAGGAACGCACGCGCCGCGTGGTCAGCGACCTGTTCCGCAAGGAGCACGACTCCGTCTTCGAGGAACGCATCGCGAACGCCGGCAAGGGCTCGCTGCTCGACACCCGCTGGGAGCTGGCCAAGGACTCGAAGCTGGGCGTCTTCAACTTCCGCGCCTACAAGCCGGTCTACCTGTTGCCCGCGTTCTGGACCAGCGACACCAACGAGTTACCCAGTTCCTCCAACCCGACCAGGGTGCCGCCGCAACGGCAATCGCTGGATCCGGTCGAAGCCAAGTTCCAGCTCAGCTTCAAGACCAAGGTCGTGGAGAACCTGTTCGGGGACAACGGCGACCTGTGGGCGGCGTACACCCAGAGCTCGCGTTGGCAGGTCTACAACGCCGACGAATCGCGCCCGTTCCGCGAAACCGACTACGAACCCGAGGTGATGCTGGTGTTCCGCAACAGCTGGTCGCTCGGCGGCTGGCACGGGCGCCTGCTCGGTTTTGGCGTGAACCACCAGTCGAATGGCCGCGCCGACCCGATCTCGCGCAGTTGGAACCGAATCGTGGCCAACGTCGGCCTGGATCGCGACAACTGGGCGGTGATGGTGCGTCCGTGGTGGCGCATCCCCGACGGTCGCAACGCCGACGAGAACCCCGGCATCGAGGACTACATCGGCCGCGGCGACGTCACCCTGGTACATCGCTGGAACGACCACGAATTCGCGCTGATGGCGCGCCACTCCCTGCGCACCGGCGACAACGCACGCGGTGCGGCGCAATTCGACTGGGGCTTCCCGATCAACCGCACCCTGCGCGGCCATGTGCAGGTGTTCGATGGCTATGGCGAAAGCCTGATCGACTACGACCACAGGGCCTGGTCTCTCGGCCTGGGCATTTCGCTGCTGGAGTGGTTCTGAGCCGGGGCCCGTGCGCCGCGGCGCCCGGGTTTCACACCGCATTGCGGAACGGCTCTCCAGAGTGCGCGAATGCCCTGGACCCGCAAGCGCATGCTCTGGACGATCGCAATCACAGCCTTGGCGACCTTGTTGGTGGTCGTGTTGTCGCTCAACTTCGTGGTCCCCGAGAAGAAGCTCGAGCGCAAGATCGAACACCGCTACGCCGTCTCCGACCCGCAGTTCCGGCGCGAGATGGGCGTGTTGCTTGGCCCGGCGATCCTGCCAGGCAACCGCGTCACCGACCTGGAAAACGGCGACGAGATCTTCCCCGCGATGCTGGCCGCGATCCGCGGCGCGCAGAAGACGATCACGTTCGAGACCTACATCTACTGGGAGGGTCACATCGGCAAGGACTTCGCCGATGCGCTGTCCGAACGTGCACGCGCCGGCGTGGCGGTGAACGTCACCATCGACTGGGCCGGCAGCATCACCATGGACGAGAAACAGCTGCAGCAGATGCAGGACGCGGGCGTGCACGTCGAACGCTACCGCCCGCTGCACTGGTACAACCTGGGGCGCATCAACAACCGCACGCATCGCAAGCTGCTGGTGGTCGACGGCCGCGTGGGCTTCACCGGCGGCGTCGGCATCGGCGACCCTTGGCAGGGCAATGCCCAGGATGCAGATCACTGGCGCGACGTGCACTTCCGCATCGAAGGACCGGTGGTCGCGCAGTTCCAGTCCGCCTTCAACGACAACTGGATCAAGACCACCGGCCAGGTGCTCAACGGCGCCGACTACTTCCCGCCCTTGCAAGCGGCCGACGGAGTGGATGCGCACATGTTCATCAGTTCGCCGGCGGGCGGCAGCGAGAGCATGCACCTGATGTACCTGATGGCGATCGCGGCGGCTGAGCACACGATCGACCTTGAAGCCGCCTATTTCATCCCGGACGAACTCATCAGCAAGGCGCTGATCGCCGCACGCCACCGCGGCGTGCGCATCCGCGTGCTGGTGCCGGGGAAGAACACCGACTCCGATGCTGCCCGCGTCGCGTCGAAGGAAGGCTGGGGACCGCTGTTGCTGGCCGGCATCGGGATCTGGGAATACGAGCCGACGATGTTCCACAACAAGATGCTGATCGTGGACGGCGAACTGGTGTCGGTGGGCTCCACCAACTTCGACCTGCGCTCGTTCCGGCTGAACGACGAAGCCAGCCTCAATGTCTACGACCGCGCCTTCGCGGCGCGGATGACCGAAGTGTTCGAGAGCGACCTGAAGCCGACGCGGCGCTACACCTACCAGGCCTGGCAGAAGCGGCCGCTCAAGGAAAAACTCTTCGAGAAGTTCATCCTGCCGCTCAAGTCGCAGTTGTAGTGCCGGGCATCCCGGCACTCTGTCGGCAGCTCAGGCGACGACCACCGGAATCTTGCCGATCTTCGCCTGCCATTCGCGCGGGCCGGTCTCATGCACCGACGTACCCTGCGAATCCACGGCCACGGTCACGGGCATGTCCTGCACTTCGAATTCGTAGATCGCCTCCATGCCCAGGTCTGCGAAGCCGACGACCCTGGCCGCCTTGATCGCCTTCGACACCAGGTACGCGGCGCCACCCACGGCCATCAGGTAGGCCGACTGATGCTTCTTGATCGCCTCGATCGCGGCCGGGCCGCGCTCGGCCTTGCCGACCATGCCCATCAGTCCCGTCTGCGCCAGCACCTGTTCGGTGAACTTGTCCATGCGCGTGGCGGTGGTGGGACCGGCGGGGCCGACGACTTCGTCGCGCACCGGATCGACCGGACCGACGTAGTAGATGAAGCGGCCCTTGAGGTCGACCGGCAGCGGCTCGCCCTTGTTGAGCATGTCGACCATGCGCTTGTGCGCGGCGTCGCGGCCGGTGAGCAGCTTGCCGTTGAGCAGCAGCACTTCGCCCGGCTTCCACGAGGCGACGTCTTCTTTGGTCAGCGTATCGAGGTCGACGCGACGGCCCTTCGACGCGTCGTAGGTGAGTTCCGGCCAATCGGCGAGCGATGGCGGATCCAGCATCACCGGGCCGCTGCCGTCGAGGGTGAAGTGCGCGTGGCGCGTGGCGGCGCAGTTCGGGATCAGCGCGACCGGCAGGTTCGCCGCATGCGTCGGGTAATCCTTGACCTTGATGTCGAGCACCGTGGTCAGGCCGCCCAGGCCCTGGGCACCGATGCCGAGCGCATTGACCTTTTCGTACAGCTCCAGCCGCAGCTCTTCGGCGCGATTCGACGCACCGCGCTGCTGCAGGTCGGTGATGTCGATCGGCTCCATCAGCGCTTCCTTGGCCAGCAGCATCGCCTTCTCGGCGGTGCCGCCGATGCCGATGCCGAGCATGCCCGGCGGGCACCAGCCGGCGCCCATGGTCGGCACGGTCTTGAGCACCCAGTCGACGATCGAGTCGGACGGATTGAGCATGGCGAACTTCGACTTCGCTTCCGAGCCGCCGCCCTTGGCCGCGACGATCACTTCGACCGTGTTGCCCGGCACGACCTTCACGTTCACGACGCCCGGCGTGTTGTCCTTGGTATTGGTGCGCTTGCCGGCGGGATCGGCCAGCACCGACGCGCGCAGCTTGTTGTCCGGATGGTTGTAGGCGCGGCGCACGCCTTCGTGGACCATGTCCTCGACGCCCATCGTGGCGTCGTCCCAGCGCACGTTCATGCCGATCTCGAGGAACACGGTGACGATGCCGGTGTCCTGGCAGATCGGGCGGTGGCCCTCGGCGCACATGCGCGAGTTGATCAGGATCTGGGCGATCGCGTCCTTGGCCGCCGGCGATTCCTCGCGTTCATAGGCGGCGGCGAGGTTCCGGATGTAGTCGACCGGGTGGTAGTACGAGATGTACTGCAGGGCGTCGGCGATCGACTGGATCAGGTCCTCCTGCCGGATCGCGACGGGGGTGGAAACGGACACGGACGAAGCGGAGTTACGGCTCACGGCGGATGAGGGGTTGGCTGCAGGGGGACGCAATTGTACCCACCCCGACCCCGTTGGCCGCCCGGGGGTTAGGAAACCGTTCTCCCGAGCAGGCAAGGAGCCAGTCCGGGATTCCTGAATGCCCTTGCCCCACGTCCTCCTGGAGATGCCCAATGTCTTTCCCGGCACGCCCCCTCGCCTGCATGGCCACCGCCGCCCTGGCGCTCGCGATCCCCGCGCAGGCGTTTGCGGTGGAACCGCTCGACACGTTCAGCGTCCGCCTCAGCGGCTACGTCAGCACATTCGACACTTCGATACGGGCCGACGGCGAGACCGAGCGCGGCACCCCCGTCGACCTGCACCGCGACCTCGGTCTGGACAAGGACAACATCATCGCCAACATCGGCCTGACCTGGCGCCCGTGGGAGCACCACGAGTTCGGCCTGGGCTACTACACCCAGAGCGCCGACAAGACCCGCGTGACCCAGCGGGATATCGAGTTCGACGGCACCCTCTACCAGGCCCAGAGCACGGTTCGCGCCGAATCCGACATCGACGCCTACGAGGCCTATTACGTGTGGTGGGCCGCTTCGAACGAGCGCTGGGCCCTGGGCCCGCGTTTCGGCCTGGTCTGGTACCGGATGAAACTGGGCCTGGCGCTGGAAGTCGACGCCAATGGCAACCAGGTCGGCGGGTCCATCAGCAACGACGTGTCCGCCGACCTGCCGGCGCCCACGATCGGTGGCAGCTGGCGCTGGGCGTTCCACGACGACTGGCGCATGTCGGCCGATGCCGGCTATTTCTCCATGAACGTGAACGATGTCGACGGCAGCGTCTGGTTCGGGCGCCTCGGCATCGAATGGTTCCCGTGGGAGCGCTCGGGCTTCCTGCTGGACTACACCATCAGCAAGATCAAAGTCGATGCCACCAAGTCGGACTTCGACGGCAATGTCGACTTCAAGGACAGCGGCCTGCGCCTGGGCTACGTCTACCGCTTCTGACGTCCAATCGGTCCGCCGTTGGCAGGCAACGGCGGCCCTTGCCGCTTTCCCGGTACTCCGTCGCAACGACGGCGTACGAGCGCGAGCACGCTGATGGCGCTCCGCGCCAGGTGCTGCCCGCGTTGAGCCCCGGGCATCCGGACGAAACCATCACCTCGCACAAGCGCAGTCCCGATTACAAAGAACGCCCACTCAGGCGAGGCGCGTGCCATGGCAAGCAATCCCGTCGGCTGGTTCGAAATCTATGTGCAGGACATGGCTAGGGCGAAGGCCTTCTATGAAGCCGTCTTCACCGCCCGCCTGGAACGACTCGATTCCCCGGGCATCGAGATGTGGGCCTTCCCGATGCATTCCGGGCAGCCGGGCGCCGCGGGTTCGCTGGTGAAGATGGAGGGCTATCCATCCGGCGGCAACAACACCATCGTCTACTTCACCTGCACGGACTGCTCGGTGGAAGCGAAGCGCGCGTCGGCAAGTGGTGGCAGGATATTCAAGGACAAATTCTCCATCGGCCAGTACGGCTTCATCGCCCTGGTAACCGATACCGAAGGCAATCTGATTGGCCTGCATTCCATGCAGTGAACACCATCCCAATCCGGCGTGATTCCCAGCGGCTGCGGCCGCAGTTGCGAACGGGAGGACTCCCCATGTCAACAAGAGTGAATCTCGGGAAGGCGGCCCCCGAGTTGTACCAGGCCGTCGCCGGACTCGAAAAGCTGGCTGCGAAATCCATCGCCTCGGCGGGGCTGGCGGATGGATTCGCCCATCTTTTGCGTCTCCGCGCTTCGCAGCTCAATCAATGCGCCTACTGCGTCCGGATGCATACCCGCGATGCCTTGGCCAACGGCGAATCCACCGACCGGATCAGCGTCCTTCCCGCATGGCGGGAAAGTGCCTATTTCGACGCCAGGGAATGCGCGGCGCTGGAACTGACGGAAGCAATCACTTTCATAGCGGACGGACAGGTGCCCGATTCCACGTACGAACTCGCCGCCGCCAGTCTTTCAAGCGAAGAGATCGCGGCTGTCGAGTGGCTTGCCGTCGTGATCAATGCCTGGAATCGGATCGCGATTTCCAGTCGGTATCCGGTCGCGCCGTAATTGCCGGCGCAAGAGGACGCGACCGTCTTGCGTGGTTGAGGCTCCGCTCGAAGCCATGCGTACCCGTCGCCTCCAGCGGATCGTCCTCACCAGTTTCGTGGTGACGTTCGTGTGCGCGCGGATCGTCGTGTTCCTCATCATGACCCGCGACATCCCGGACCTTTACATCCACGTCGGCGGCACCCACGTACACCACCTGAATTTCGGCATCTTCCTGCTCTCCATCGTGGGTGCGGTGCTGCTGTTTTCCCCTCCCGACGGGAAATGGCGCGATGTCCTCGCGGTGACCTACGGCGTGGGATTGGCCCTCACTTTCGACGAGTTCGGCATGTGGTTGCACATGGGCGGCAGCTATTGGCAACGCGGCAGCTTCGATGCGATCACCGTCATCGCCGCGCTGCTCGCTCTCGCCGCCTACATGCCTCCGCCCAGGCGATGGAGCCGGCGCCGGCTGGCCTGGACAGTGTTGCTGCTCTGCCTGGTAGGCCTGTTCTTCTGGCGCCTGTCGGTCGCGCTATCCCCGCTTGAGGGCCGCACGCTGCCGAGGCTCGAGCAGATCGAGCGCCAAGCCCCGCGTTGAGGCTCGATTTGCGTTCACCCGTTCGCCGCAACGCGCGGGCACAATCAGGCAATGGCAGCCTCACCTGATTCGATTCCAACGGGCACGGGCCCTCCCCGTCCCGGGCAGCCCAGCCTGCGCGACCGCTTCAACGCGCTGCGCAACCTGCCACCGTTCCTCAGGCTGATCTGGGCGACCAGTCCGGGGCTGACGCTGGCAACGCTCGGACTGCGCGTGGTCCGCGCTTTCCTGCCCATCGCCACGCTGTACGTCGGCAAGCTGATCATCGATGAAGCGGTGCGCCTGGTGGCCGCGGGAGCCTCGTTCGAATCGTTCGCTGCCGCATGGCACGGCGGGCAACTGGATCACCTGCTGTGGTTGCTGGTCGTGGAGTTCGCCCTTGCGATCGCCTCCGACCTGCTGGGGCGGATGATCAGTTACGGCGACGCCCTGCTGTCGGAGCTGTTCACCAACGCCACCAGCGTGCGCCTGATGGAACACGCGGCGACGCTGGACCTCGAGGACTTCGAGGATCCCGACCTGCAGGACAAGCTCGATCGCGCGCGCCGCCAGACCATGGGGCGCATGAACCTGATGAGCCAGCTGTTCGGCCAGGTGCAGGACATGATCACCGTGGTCACCTTCGCCGCCGGCCTGCTGGTGTACGCGCCATGGCTGATCGTGCTGCTGGCGGTGGCACTGGTGCCCGCGTTCGTCGGCGAGGCGCACTTCAATGCACTGGGTTACTCGCTGAACTTCGCGTGGACCCCGGAGCGGCGCCAGCTGGAATACATCCGCCAGATGGGCGCGAGCGTGGAGACGGCGAAGGAGGTGAAGATCTTCAACCTCAATCGCTTCTTCATCACCCGCTTCCGTGAGCTGTCCGACAAGTTCTTCGTCGCCAACCGCAAGCTCGCGCGGCGGCGCGCGTTCTGGGGCACTCTGCTGGCGGCGCTGGGCACGCTGGGCTACTACGCCGCGTATGCCTACATCGCATGGCGCACGGTGAAGGGGGATTTCAGCATCGGCGACCTCACTTTCCTGGCGGGCAGCTTCCGCCGCCTGCGGCAGTTGCTGGAAGGCCTGCTGGTGGGGTTTTCACAAGTCGCGGGACAGGCGCTTTACCTCGACGACCTGTTCTCGTTCTTCGAGATCAAGGCGGAGATCCATTCGCCGCGAAATCCGCTGCCCGTGCCGCAGCCGATCAGCCGGGGCTTCGTGTTCGAGAACGTCGGCTTCCGCTATCCCGATGCCGAACGCTGGGCGCTGCGTGCGCTGGATTTCGAGCTGCGCGCGGGCGAGGTACTGGCGCTGGTTGGCGAGAACGGCGCCGGCAAGACCACGCTGGTCAAGCTGCTGGCGCGCCTGTACGACCCCGACGAGGGCCGCATCCTGCTCGACGGCCGCGACCTGCGCGACTACGACCTCGACGACCTGCGCGCGAACATCGGCGTGATCTTCCAGGACTTCGTGCGTTACCACCTCACCGCCGGCGAAAACATCGGCGTCGGCCAGATCGATGCGATGTACGACCGGGAGCGGATCCGCGAAGCCGCCCGGCGCGCGATGGCGGACCAGGTGATCGAACCCCTGCCCCACGGCTACGACCAGCTCATCGGCCGCCGCTTCAAGACCGGCGTGGACCTGTCCGGGGGACAGTGGCAGAAGATCGCGATCGCACGCGCGTACATGCGCGACGCGCAGGTGATGATCCTCGACGAACCAACCGCCGCGCTGGACGCACGCAGCGAATTCGAGGTGTTCCAGCGCTTCAAGGAACTGTCGAGCGACCGCACCGCGATACTGATCTCGCATCGCTTCAGCAGCGTGCGGATGGCGGACCGGATCCTGGTACTCAACGAAGGCCGGCTGGAAGCCAGCGGCACGCATCCCGAACTGATCGCGCAAGGTGGACGTTATGCAGAGCTCTTTGAATTGCAGGCCGCGGGCTATCGCTAGCCATCTGCCGGGAAAGCAGCTGCGCCTGCGGGTGCTCGGCATCGCCCTGCCCGTTCTGCTCCTGCCGATGCTTGGCTGCCAGGCGCCCAACGCTTCGGCCGCCGCCGAGGCCCCGAAGCCCTCCACGCAGGTCGTATCGAGCCGGCTGGGGGAAGTGCGCGTCACCACCATTGCCAGCGGTCTCGTGCATCCGTGGTCGGTGGCGCTGCTGCCGCAGGGCGGATTCCTGGTGACCGAACGTCCGGGCCGCATGCGACGCATCGGCGCAGATGGAGCGGTGTCCGCGCCGCTGGCGGGCGTGCCGGCCGTGTTCGCACAGGGCCAGGGCGGCCTGCTCGATGTCGCGCTGGCGCCCGACTTCGCCTCCAGCCGGCGTATTTATTTCACCTATGCCGAGCCCGGCGAGGGCGACACCGCCGGCACCGCGGCGGCGGTTGCCACGTTGGGCGAGCGTTCGCTCGAAGGCGTCAAGGTGATCTATCGGCAGGTGCCGAAGGTCGAAGGCTCCAACCATTTCGGGTCGCGCCTCGCCTTCGACATCATGCCTGGCAACATCAGGCCTACCGGAAGCGGCGGCCACGTCTTCATCAGCCAGGGTGAGCGCCAACAGCGGATGCTCGCGCAACAACTCGGAGTGCTGCAGGGCAAGCTGGTGCGGCTGAATCTCGATGGCAGCGTGCCAAAGGACAACCCCTTCGTCGGGCGCAAGGACGCGCGGCCGGAAATCTGGAGCTATGGCCACCGCAACATGCAGGGCCTGGCGATCGATCCGCGCACGGGAACGCTGTGGGAAAGCGAGCACGGGCCGCGCGGCGGCGACGAGATCAATCTCCCGCGGGCCGGCAGGAACTATGGCTGGCCGATCATCACCAACGGCATCGACTACTCGGGATTTCCCATTTCCGAGGCGGTGGGCACGTCAGCGCCGGGCATGGAGCAGCCCTACCACATGTGGGCGAAATCGCCGGCGCTGTCGGGCATGGCATTCCTGGTGAATCAACCCCGGTCGAAGTGGAACAACAGCCTGTTCCTCGGCGCATTGGCCGACGCCAGCCTGATCCGGCTCACGCTCGATGGCGACCGCGTGGTGGGCGAGGAACGCCTGCTCAAGGAGATGGGTGCACGCATCCGCGACGTGCGCGTGGGCCCGGATGGCGCCGTATATATCCTGACCGACGAAGACGACGGGAAGCTGCTGCGCCTCGACCCGCCCAGGTGAACCTGTCTTTACATCGGGCCCGCTAGGCTGTCGGCAGTTCAGGGAGTCGATACCCATGAGCGATACGTCGAGCGGACTCGCGCGTACGGCGCGGATCCTGCGCTTCCTGCTCAAATACCGCGGCGCCGGAGTCTTCACCGGGCTCGACCTCGACTTCGTGAATGACGGCGACACGCCGGAAATCACGGGCAAGCCGGAGGAATTCGTCGCCGACCTCGTAGCGCTCGGCCCGACCTTCATCAAGTTCGGACAGGCCCTGTCGACGCGCCCCGACCTGGTGCCGCCAGCGTATCTCGCCGCGCTGGAACGCACCCAGGACAACGTCGCGCCGGTACAGATCGAACAGATCCGTGCGGTGCTCGAAGCCGAACTGGGAGTGCGCCCCAGCCATCTCTTCGAGACATTCGACGACGTGCCACTCGGCAGCGCTTCGCTCGCGCAGGTGCATCGCGCGACGCTGCGGGATGGCCGCGACGTCGCGGTCAAGGTGCAGCGGCCCGGCATCAGGAGGCTGATCCACACCGACCTCGATGCGCTGGCAACCATTGCGAGCCGCGCCGACCTGGCGACCAGCGTCGGGCGCCGCGTGCACTTTGCCGACTGGGTACACGAGTTCCGCAAGGCGCTGGTTTCCGAACTGGATTACCACTCCGAGGCCGAGAACCTCAGCCGTTTCCGCCAGCACTTCCGCGACTACCCGGAACTGTTCGTGCCCGCGCCGTTGTGGGATTTCAGCACCCGGCACGTACTCACGATGGAACTGGTGACCGGACACAAGGTCACTGAGCTGAGTGGCCTGTTCCGCACCGAACACGACGTCGGCGACCTCGCCGAAGCGCTCTTGCGCGGCTACCTCGACCAGGTGCTGGTGCACGGCGACATCCACGCCGATCCGCACCCGGGCAACCTGCTGGTGATGGAAGACGGGCGGCTCGCCCTGTTCGACCTCGGCATGGTCGTGCACGTGCCGCCGCGACAGCGCGACCGATTGTTCCGCCTGCTGTTCGCGGCCGTCGACGGACGCGGCGAGGAAGTCGCACGCGAGGCGGTCGGGATGGGCATACGGCTGGAGGCTTTCGAGGAGGACCGTTACCAGCGCGAAGTCGGCCAACTGGTGGCGCGTTACGCCGCGCACCCCAGCGCATCGGCCAGCGAGAGCCGGTTGCTGTTCGACATCGTGCGCATCAGCACCGCCTGCGGACTGCGCTCGCCGTCGGAACTCAGCCTGCTCGGCAAGACGCTGGCGCACCTGGAAACGGTTTGCCGTGCGCTGGATCCGCGCATGGACATGAAACGCGTGGTCGACGGCCATCTCGACCGCGTGATGGGCGAGCGCCTGCGGCGCTCGCTCGCGCCGCATCGCGTGGCCAGCGAGCTGATGGACCTGCAGACGCTCACGCGCGAGGCGCCGCGCAAGCTTTCGGACATGCTCTCGCTGCTCGCCGACAACCGCTTCCAGATCCGCGTCACCGGGCTGGAGGAGTCGCGGTTGATGGAGAACATGCAGAAGATCGCCAACCGCATCACCACCGGGCTCATCGTCGCGGCGTTGATCATCGCGGCCGCGATGATCATGCGGATCGAGACGGCGTACCGGCTCTTCGGCTACCCGGCGCTGGCCCTGGTGCTGTTCGTGGTGGCGGCGGCGCTGGGGATCAGCATCGTGGTGAGCGCCCTGCTTCGCGACCGCAGGGCCAGGCCGCGGGAGGAATCGGGGCCGCGTTGAGGAGTGCGTCATGGGCTCCTCCGGCGCAAGGGGCGGCGCCCGATTTCTGGTAATGCGGCGGGCCAGCTAAAATGCCCTCCCCCGCGTCGTACTTCCCCTCCATGTCCTCCGCTTTCGGCACCGAGACCGTGCTGGATGTCCGTCACTGGACGGACTCCTACTTCAGCTTCACCACCACCCGCGACGACGGCTTCCGTTTCGACAACGGCCAGTTCGTCATGATCGGGCTGCAGGTGCCTGCGGGAGACGGGCAGGACGGCGCCAGCAAGCCGCTGCTGCGCGCGTACTCGATCGCCAGCGCGAACTGGGAAGAACAACTGGAGTTCTTCAGCATCAAGGTGCCCAACGGGCCGCTGACCTCGCGCCTGAAGGACATCCAGCCCGGCGACCACGTGCTGATCGGCCGCAAGCCCACCGGCACCCTGCTCATCTCCGACCTGCATCCGGGGCGCAACCTGTACCTGCTCGGCACGGGCACCGGGTTCGCACCATGGCTGGCGGTGATAAAGGACCCGGAAACCTACGACCGGTTCGACAAGGTCATCCTCTGCCACGGCGTGCGCAACGTGCAGGACCTGGCGTACCGCGATTACATCGTCAACGAGCTGCCGCGGCACGAATTCCTCGGCGAGCAGATCGGCGCCAAGCTGAAGTACTACCCGGCCGTGTCGCGCGAGGACTTCGACTTCAATGGCCACGACCAGCGCGGGCGCCTCACCGACCTCATGGCCAGCGGCAGGATGATGGACCAGCTCGGCATCGAGCCGCTCGACGCGGAACACGACCGCGCCATGATCTGCGGCAGCCCGCAGATGCTCGCGGATTTCCGCGGGCTGCTGGATGGACGCGGT
The DNA here is from genome assembly GCF_054049835.1 of Lysobacter sp. P5_B9. Taxonomy (NCBI): domain Bacteria; kingdom Pseudomonadati; phylum Pseudomonadota; class Gammaproteobacteria; order Lysobacterales; family Lysobacteraceae; genus Lysobacter; species Lysobacter sp. P5_B9. The sequence continues at coordinate 739,087 of NZ_JBFULP010000001.1, read as the reverse complement.
TTCACCGCCGCGCCGCGCATCGGCACGGCCGGGCAATACGTGTTCGAGCGCGCGTTCGTCGAAAAGTGAAGGCGTTCAGCCGCTGCGCAGCCAGCGCTCGGCGGCGTGCTCGCTGGTGAATACCCGGGCGTCATAGCCCGCGTCGCGCGCGTAGAGCTCGCAGAACTCGATTTCGTGCATGCCCCTGGGTTTGACGTGGGCGATGCGGAAGCGCTTCAGGCCGGTGTCGGCCATCATCAGGACCAGCTCCAGCCAATGCGCTTCCGATAACGGTTCGCCTTGCAGTTCGTCGACCACCAGCAGGCCCGCCCCTTTGGCGGCGCCCAGCTGGGAATGGATGGAACGCCAGCAGGCCACCGTATTGGCGAAGGTTTCCTCGCCGCGCACATGCACGCGCAGGCCCAGCGGGTGCGGTAGCACCTCGATCTGCAGCGGTGCCGGCACTGGCATGGAGGTGGATCCCCGGGATCACGGCGCGTGCCTGAGCTTACTCCCGCCCGATGCGCAGGGGCATGGGACTTTAGGCCGCAGTCCCGATGCGCAGCGCATCGCGATAAGTCCGACTGCAGGGGACGGCCGTGCCATCGCGCATGCCCACCCGCGCATCGCCGGTATCCAGTGGTTCGATCTCACCCACGCAGTCGAGGTTGACGATGTAGCTGCGGTGCACGCGCACGAAACGCCTGGGATCGAGCTGGGCCTCGATCGCGGCCATCGTCGTGCGCAGCGGGTAATCGCGTCCGCGCAGGTGCAGGTTCACGTAATTGCCGGAGGCCTGCAGCCACTCGACGTCGGCCGCGGCGATCAGGAATTCCTTGCCCAGCTTGCGCACCAGGAACCGCTCGGGGCGCTCGGGCTGCTCCACCAGCGGCGTGTCGTCGGGCGCGGCCAGCACGCTCGCTTCGCCTTGCAGGCGGCGCACCAGCAGGCGGTAGAGCTCGATCAGCACGACCAGGCCGGCGAAGTGGCGTACGTCCTTGAGGTATTCGTAGAAGAATTCGGTCAACCACGGGCCGAAGTCGTAGTGGCCGCCCTGCGTCGCATAGACCAGCTTGCGCAGGCCGACCATGCCCGCCACGTGCAGCGCCGACCACGCCACGCTGCCCAACAGCATCCATGGCAGGTTGCGGCGCCAGGTATCGAAATGCAGCGGAAAGCGGCGGGTGAACCACAACACTGCCGGGACCAGGGCCAGGGAGACGAGGTGGCTGGTCCATTCCCACACGGCCGGTTCCCAGCTGGCGAAGGCGAGGTGCAGGCGACGGATGTCCATCAGCACGGTCACGCTGTTGGCCAGCGCGCCCACCAGGTAACTGACGATCCAGAAGCCCCACTCCACCGAACGCCGCCAGGGCTGGTAGCGGTCCCACAGGGTGTCGGCGGAATGGGCGCTGGAAACAGAAGGCGGCGGCACGGGGGAATTCATGCCGCGCATTCTCGCCCAGCCCGGCGCGAAAGCGGTCCCGGTTCGTCCCATGGGTCCACGGTTCGTCCCCGCGGCCGTGCAATCAATCACTTGCGCGTGGCCAGGATGCCCGCGCGGTCCCATGGTGATGGCCATTCCAGCCACGGACTGCCGCCATGCACCAGCGCCGCCACGACATCGATGCCCTGCGCGCCCTCGCTTTCGCCCTGCTCATCCTCTACCACTGGTGCATGTTGTACGTCGGCGGCGAGGACTGGGACTGGCACCTCAAGAGCACCTACCTCGGCGAATGGCTGCAGGTCCCGATGCTCTTCGTGAACCGCTGGCGGATGGACCTGATCTTCCTGATCTCCGGCCTGTCCGTGCATTTCCTGCTGCGCGACACGCGCCCCGGGCGCTTCATCGCCCAGCGCAGCTGGCGACTGCTGCTTCCCCTGACCTTCGGGTGCCTGGTAGTGGTGCCCGTGCAGCCGTATGTGCAGGGCATCGCCCACGGGGCAGTCGAACCCGGCTACCTGCACTTCCTCGCCGATTACTTCGGCGGGCGACAGTGGCCGCAGGATGCCTTCGACGGCTGGGAGCACGGCTTCACCTGGAACCACTTGTGGTACCTGATCTACCTGTGGTGCTACACGATGGTGTTCGCCGCCCTGCGCCCGATCCTGCGTCGCCTGCCCAATCCCTTCGCGCGCCTGCGCGGCACCTGGCTGCTGGTCCTGCCCGCGCTGCCACTCGTGGTGTGGACGCTGACCCTGCAGCCGCTGTTCGATGAAACCGGCGACCTGATCCACGACTGGTACCGCCACGCCATCTATTTCACCGTCTTCCTGTACGGCTGGTGGCTCGGCGCGGACAACGGCGTCTGGGACGAACTGGTGCGCCTGCGCCGGCACGCACTGACCAGCGCGCTGCTGCTGGTGTCGGCCTACATGGCCATGGTGTTCGGCCTGCCCGACGACTCGCCGGAATGGGTCCTGGTGGTCGGGCGCACCCTGCGCAACCTCTACATCTGGATGGCCCTGTGCGCGATCCTCGGTTGGGCGAAGGCGTATCTGAATCGCTCGTTCCGCTGGCTGCCCTGGGCGAACGAAGCCGTGTATCCCTGGTACGTGCTGCACCAGAGCCTGATCCTGCTGCTCGCGTACTGGTTACTGCCCCTGCACCTCGGCCCGGTGCTGGAACCACTGCTCGTGCTTGCCGGTACGGTTGCCGGCTGCGCGCTGCTGCACGAATTCGTGATTCGCCGCGTGCGCTGGCTGCGGCCTTGCTTCGGTTTGAAACCGGTAGTGCGGCCGGAGCCTGAGCGTGGCTCAGCTGGCCTGCTGGTACCGGGTCGGAACGCCTAGCTGGCCGGATGCGAACAACCCGTTCGAAAAATGCGAACAGAGGGGGTAGGCCTTCGCGCTATCCAGTGCGCCCCGCTCGTCAGTGCGCCCCGCTCGCCTGCTCCGGCAGATCGAACAGCCACCGTACCGCGCGCGGAAACTCGGCGCGCCACGCCGTTTCGTTGTGCTCGGCCTCGGGTGCGACGTGCACGGTCACCGCCACTTTGTCCGGTTGCGCACGCAGGATGGTCGCCATTTTCTCCAGCATGGGCACGGACTCCTCGCCTTCGCGGCCGCCGGCGTACAGGTAGATGCGCGAGCCGGCCGGGAGCGGCGTGCGCGATGCGATCGCGAAAGGCTCGTCGGAGACCCAATACGACGGCGAGAACACGCCCGCCTTGGCGAACACCTGCGAGTAGCGATGCAGGGTGTAGTCCGCCGACAGCCCACCCAGCGAGCTGCCCAGGATCGCGGTGTGCTCGCGATCCGGCAGGGTGCGGTAGTTGGCGTCGATGAAGGGCTTGACCACGTTGACGACATCGGCGACGAAGGCGCTGCCGAGATTGGGCAGGAAGCGCACGTTCGGGTACGGGATCAGCTCGTTGAAACGCAGTTCGCCGCCGTGGTCGATGCCGACGACGATCGCGGGGAAGTCATCATCCCGCGCCAGCTTGTCCATGGTTTCGTCGACGCCCCACTCGCCCGCGTAGCTGGTGGCGTCGTCGAACAGGTTCTGCCCGTCGAACATGTACAGCACCGGATAGCGCCGCGTGCCTTGCGCGTAGTCCGGCGGCAGGTACACGCGCAGCCGGCGGGCGTAGCCGAGTTGCGGCATGCGCAGTGGCGGGACGAATACGCGCACGGTCGGGCCGGCGGTATGCGGGCGCGCGGGTTCGTCCGCGGCCGCGGGCAGGCACGCGAGCAGGAAGGCGAAGGCGAGTACGCGCGCCAGCATGGGGTTCTCCTGATTGGACGACACCTTGCCGGATGAGGGCGCGCGGCGGCCTGTCCCATCCGTCATGGGCTGCTTCCTTGGCGGCGGCTTCGTCGTAGCGCAGGAGCCTTGCTTCGGTTGAAGCCGGTAGTGCGGCAGGAGCCCGAGCGTGGCGCCGCTGGCCTGCTGGTAACGGGTCGGAACGCCTAGCTGCCCTGCTAGCTGGCCTGGTTGGCGCGCCCGGTCCATTCCAGTGCCGGCCGCGCACGCGAGAACAGGAAGCCCTGGCCCTGCTCGCAGCCGATCTCCAGCAGGCAATCGCGCTGGGAATCGGTTTCGATGCCCTCAGCGATCACTTCCATGCCCAGGGTGTTGGCCAGCGCCAGCACCGCGCGCACGACCGCGGAACTGCCACCGCGATCGCCGGGGCGCAGCGCGGTGACGAAGGAACGGTCGATCTTGAGCGCATGCAGCGGGAAGCGGTGCAGGTAACTCAGCGACGAATAACCGGTGCCGAAATCATCCAGGGCCGCGAGCACGCCGCCATTGCGAAGCGTGTCGAGTGTGGCGGACACCTGGTCCGGGTTTTCCAGCAGCGCGCCCTCGGTGACTTCCACGCGCAGGCGCTCGGGTGGAACGTCGTACGCCGCCAACAGGTCGAGCAGTTCCTGCGCCAGGGCGGGCGAGCGGAAGTGACGCGGCGCCACGTTGATGGTCACGTAGCCGCCCTTGCCGACCAGTGGCACCACCTCGCGGCAGGTGCGTTCGAACATCCGCCAGTCGATCTGCTCCACGCTGCCGCTGTCCTCTGCGACGCGCAGGAAATCGCCCGGGAGCAGCAGGTCGCGTCCGTGGCGGCGCCAGCGCAACAGGGCTTCATAGCCGAGCACCTGGCCGCCGCGCAGGTCCACGATGGGCTGGAAATGCGGCTCGAATTCGTCGCGCAGGATCGCGCGGCGCAGGTCGACCTCCAGGTCGAGCAGCTGCAGTGCTTCCTGGTGCAGGCGCTCGTCGAAGATCTCGAAACGGTGCCGCCCGTGCGCCTTGGCCCTATACATGGCCACGTCGGCGTCACGCAGGAGTTCCTCGGCCTTGCCATAGCGTGCGTTGCCCAGGGTGATGCCGATGCTGGCCGAAGTGAACAGCTCCTTGCCGTCGATATGCATCGGTTCGCTCAACGACTGTATGACGCGCTGCGCGGTATGGCAGGCATCCTCGGGCAGTTGCACGTCTTCGATCAGCAGGGCGAATTCGTCGCCGCCGAGGCGCGCGACGACATCGGAATCGCGCACGCAGTCGGCCAGGCGCTTGCCTGCCTCCTTGAGCATCAGGTCGCCGGAGAGATGACCGACGCTGTCGTTGATGACCTTGAAGCGATCGAGGTCGAGGAACAGCACGGCGAACCGATGGTCTGGATCGCGTTGCTGCCGCGACAGGGCCCGCTCGAGCGCGCCGTACAGGAAGGTCCGGTTCGGCAATCCGGTCAGCGAATCGTGCAGGGTCTCGTGCACCAGTTGTTCTTCGGCGCGCTCCCGTACCGCGATCTGCTCGCGCAACTCGCTGACGGCCGCGGCAAGTTGGCGCGTACGATCCTCGACCCGGCGTTCGAGCTGCCCCTGCACGCGCTTGCGCTCCAGCGCCGTCAGGATGTGCTGCGCCACGTAACCCAGCAGCGCGCAGTCTTCCTCGGTGTATCGCAACGCCTGGTCATAGGTCTGCACGACGACCGCGCCGCGCACCTCGCCTTCCGCGATCATGGAAACGCCGAGGAAGTCCTCCGCCGGCGTGCCCAGGCCGATGCCGCCGGGCACGTGCAGCATGGAGGCGACTTCACGCGCCGGCCCCATCGCCGTGCGGCCGAGGCGGATCAGTCCCAGGGTCAGGCTGTTGCGCAGTTTTTCCGCCGGAATCTCCTCATCCGGCTGGACCAGGCCGGGATCCTTTTCGTCGGCGTGATAGATGAACTGCAGGGTGTCGCGTTCGGCGTTGTAGAGCGCGATGTAGAAATTCTTGGCGTACATCAGTTCGCCGACCACGTCGTGGATGCGTGGCAGCATCTCGCTCATGTCCAGCTCGCTGCTGGCCAGGTCGGCGATGCTGTAGAGCGCCGCCTGCAACTTCTCGCCACGCTGGCGTTCGCGCACTTCCTCGGTCAGCTCACGGGTGCGTTCCTCCACCCGCCGTTCCAGTTCCTCATGGGCCTGCTTGCGCATCAACGCCGTGAGGATGTGCTGGGCGACGAAGGCGAGGAGCGCACGATCTTCTTCGGTATAGCGCGACGAGTCGTCGTAGCTCTGCACCACGATCGCGCCCCGCACCGTGCCGTTCGCGATCATCGGGACGCCGAGCCAGTCGGCACTGTCGGGGCCGTAGCGGTCGGAGTCCGGATAGTCCAGTCCGAACTCCGTCAACAACAGGCGCGACGGCCCCATCGCCGGACGGGCGTGCCGGATGATCGCGAGCGTCAGGCTGCTGCGCATTTCGGACGCAGGGATTTCTTCCCTGGGATCGACCACCATGGAATCGTGTTCATCGGCGAAGTAGATGAAGCGCATGCTGTCGCGCGCCGCATCGTAGAGCGTGATGAAGAAGTTCTCCGCGTACATCAGCTCACCGACGACGCCGTGCACGCGCGCGAGCATCTCGGGCATTTCCAGTTCGCTGCTCGCCAGGTCGGCGATGGCGAACAATGCGGTCTGCAACTTCGCCGTCTTCTCGAGCCGCTCCGCGGCGAGGCGTTGCTCGGCCAGTTCCATGGCCGTGCCGAGGCGGGCTGCGAGGACGTTGCGGAACTGGTTCCAGTCCGACGATTCAAGCGCCGGAATACCGTCCGCGGCCGGCCAGTCGGCCGTCAGCAGCGCGTGCTTGTTGGCGTCCTCGATACCCAGGTCCACGACGATCCGACGCCAGCCCGGCCGTGGTTCGACTTTCTCGACATGGTGATGCGGCTCAGGCCTCCCGGCCCAGCCTCCCGCCATACCCGATTCAGTTGCCGCCCGCGGAACCCAGTTCAGGCGGGCATTGCGGGCTCCGAAGGCCGCCTCGACCTGGCGTTCGGCCACAGCCGCGATTTCCTCGAGGCTGGACACCGCGAACAAGGCGGACACGAAATCGGCCGCTGGCGCTCTCCCTGCCCCCCTGCTGCCAATCTCCCCGCCCGGTTCGAAATCCTGGGGGCGCGTGGACATAGGCGACGGAGTGTACGCCCGCCATCCGGGCACGTCTTGCGCGTGATCGGCCGACCGGCGCCGCAATCGGCCCGCTCAGGCAGATGAATAGGCCGGAGCGCGGCCCGGGCAAGGGTTCCGGCACCGCCGCTGGAAGTGGCGCGGTCAGGTTTCTGCAACGACTTCCGGTCGAAGCGGACAAGTAAAGGAGCGCGTTCGGCGCGGCATCACGCCAGGGCTTTTTCGATGTCCTTGGAGATCGCCTTGGGCTCCTCGTTGGGAGCGTAGCGCTTGATCACTTCGCCATCCCGGCCGATCAGGAACTTGCTGAAGTTCCACTTGATGGCGTCGATGCCGAGAAAGCCGCTCTTCTCGTCCTTCAGCCATTTCCACAGCGGATGCGCAGCATCGCCGTTCACGTCGATCTTTGAGAACAGGGGGAAGGTGACGTCGTAGTTGAGGGAGCAGAAATTCCTGATCTCGGCCTCGTCGCCCGGCTCCTGATGGCCGAACTGGTCGCACGGGAAACCCAGGATCACCAGCCCCTTGGGACCGTAGTCACGCCACAGCTGCTCCAGGCCGGTGTACTGCGGCGTGAAACCGCACTGCGAGGCGACGTTGACGATCAGCAGCGCCTTGCCGCGGTAATCCGCAAGCGCCTTGGGCTGGCCGTCGATATCGGTGGCTGAGAAGTCGTAGGCGGTGGTCATGGCGGCGTCCCTGGATGCGTTGGCGCGAGCATAGCGCGCCAGGGCGCCAGGCGATGACCCCCAACGAAAAACGCCGGGGTTGGGCCCCGGCGTTCTTCGTTGCATCGTGTGCGTCGGTCAGAAAGTGGCTTTGAATTCCGCGCCGACGACACGCGGCTCATTGACGAAGCCGGTCAGGTTGTTGAAGTCGATGCCGCCGACGACCTGGACCTCGTCGGTGATGTTGCGTCCGTACACGGCGACGTCATACCTGCCGCTGTCCCAGGTGTAGCCCAGGCGCAGGCCGCCTTCGACCAGCGACTTGCCGGTGAATTCGACAGAGTCGTACAGGAAGAAATTCACTTCGCTGCGGTAGGTCCAGTCGGTGAAGACATAGAACTCGCCGCCGTTGTCCATCGGCAGGCCCCAGCGCAGGGTGAGGTTGTGCGACCACTCCGGTGCCTGCGGCAGCGAATTGCCGTCGATCAGGGCCTTGCCGTTGGCGTCGAGCGGATCGGTGACGGTGCAGGCGGCGCACACCGAGACCGCCAGGTCGTTGTCCTTGATCTCGGTGTCGTTGTAGCTGCTGCCGAGCGTGAACAGCAGGGTATCGGTGAGATAGGCCTGGAAGTCCATCTCGAAGCCCTGGCCAACGGTCTTGTCCGCGTTGAGCAGGATGTTGGCATTGGACGAACCGCCCACGGCGGTGAGCTGCTGGTCCTTGACCTCGTAGTAGAAGACGTCGGCGTTGAGGCGCGCGCGCTTGTCCCAGAAATCAGCCTTGACGCCCGCCTCGAACGAGGTCGACGTTTCCGGCTCGGCGACCGACTTGGCGTTGAAGGCGCCGGCGGCCTGGATGCTGCTGCCGCGGTAGCCGGTGGCGACGCGACCGTAAACGTTGACGTCGTCGTTGATCTCATAGGTGGCCGACACATCCCAGCTGAACCGCTGATCGTCGGGATGCGCCGACAAGTCGCCGTCCGGCTCCTGCGCGGCGAGCTGATCGATGGTGCACTTGCCGGCCAGCACGCACGGGGCGAAGCCGTTTTGGAAGTACTCCTCGACCTTCAGGTCCTTCTTGTCCCAGGTGTAGCGCATGCCTGCGCGCAGTTCGAGCTTGTCGGTGGCCTGCCAGGTCGCGGCGCCGAACACGGCCCACGAATCGTTGGTCTGGTTGATGCGCTCGTAGCCGTCCTGCGCGCCGCCGTTGAGCGAGTCGTAGCTGAAGCTTTCGACGTCGTAGTCTTCGTTGAAGTAGAACAGGCCTGCCTGCCAGTTCCAGGCGGTACCGGTCTCGGACTCGATGCGGAACTCCTGCGTCCACTGCGAGTGGTCGGGGATGCCGTCGGCGGTTTCCGAGGCGAACGGGATGAAGCCTGGGCCGGAGTTGCCTGGACCCAGGAACGCCGCGCCGAAGCCGCCGTCGATGTCGCCGCGGCTGTAGGTATCCAGCGTCTCGTAGCCGGTGATCGAGTAGAGCGTGTAGCCGCCACCCAGCTTCCAGCTCAGGCGGGCATTGGCGCCGGAACTGTCGAGCTCGGAGTGGTTGAAGCCGTCCAAGGAGACCTTGTCTTCGTCGAAACCATCGACCAGGTCGTTGGTGCCCGGCTTGATGATGTTGGCGCGGAACAGGCGCGCCGTGCCGTTGAGGTGGCGCGCGTGCGCGTTGAGCAATGCTTCGAAGCTCTCGCCCTCGTACAGGGCTTGCACGCGGGCGGCGGATTCGTCGTAGCCCTCGAAACTGTCGTTCGGGCCCGGGAAGGTGTTGTCCACCCAGTCATCGCGGCGCTGGAACAGCACCGACGCGCGCCCCGACCACTGGTCGGTCAGGCCGCCGCCGATGGCGCCTTCGAGGTTCCACATGTTGTCGCTGCCGATACCGACCTTGCCGTAGCCGCCGAAGTCCTGCGAGGGGCGGGTCGAATCGAACTTCACCACGCCGGCCGGGCTGTTGCGGCCGAACAGCGAACCCTGCGGGCCGCGCAGCACTTCGACCTGGTCCACGTCGAACACGGGGAAGCCCTTGAGGATCGGGTTCTCCTGGACGACGTCGTCATAGACCAGCGAAACAGGCTGCGAAGTGTTGAGGCGGAAGTCGGTGTTGCCGTAACCGCGGATGTAGAAGCGCGGGAAGGCGCGGCCGAACGAGGACTCGATGTTGAGGCTGGGCACGCGGCCGGACAGGAAGCGCACGTCGGTGCCGCCCGAGACCAGTGCGTCCAGCTTCTCGCCACTCACGGTGCTGACCGAGACCGGGACGTCCTGGATGTTCTCGACCCTGCGCTGGGCGGTGACCTGTATGGCATCGAGGGTGGTGGCGGATTTCTGCGCCGGGGTGGTGGCGTCCTGGGCGAATGCGGCCTGCGCCGGCAGCAGCAGGGCGATGGCGGCAGCCAGGGCGTGGCGGGACAGCGGACGAGCGTGAAGCTTCGTAGGCATGGTCGATCTCGCGGCAGGACGGCACGGGGCCGCCGGGGTCGGAAAAAGCCAGGTCGGGTTTTTTGCACGATCTGGCGCTTGGGACAGCGGTCATCCCCTGATGACCGGCGCGGGCAAGCCCGCCACGACGCGTCGATTGGTGGGCAAATGTTACAACAGGGTTAAGCCCTCCGTACGCCATGGCACTGTGACGCCCGGAAGCCCGGGCGTCACCCCAAGGTTCAAGGTGCGGCGGCCTTCACCGGCTGGGCGAACGGCCTGATACCCATCGCATCGAAGATCTCGCTGGGGTAGTAGGCGGTATCCCCCTTCAGGACCAGCGCCACCTTGCGGATGTCGGAAATGTTCCGGGTGGGGTCGCCGTCGACCAGCACCAGGTCCGACAACTTGCCAGGCGTGATCGAACCGCGGTCGTTGAGGGTCCGCGAATACTTGGCCCCGTTCCAGGTCGCGATCTGCAGCACCTGCGCCGGCGTCATGCCGGCCCGCACGTACCACTCCAGTTCGCTCTGCACGGTGAAGCCGGGGATGCTGTCGGTGCCGGCCACGATCGGCACGCCCGCCTTGTACATGCGGCCGACGAACTCGACCATCTTCAGGTACGACTTGTTGTAGCGCGCCGCGGTGGCCTCGTCCGGGATCTTCATCTCGGCGACCTTCAGGCCACGCTGGATGTCCGGCGGCATGTGGTCGGCGACCGGTGCATAGCTTTCCGCCACCTCACCCGCACGCTGCCGGATGAACTCGAATGTCGACAGGGTCGGGTCGATCGCGATCTGCTTCTTCGCGAGCGTCGCGATGAAGTCCTGCACCGGCTTGCTGTCGAAATCCAGGTCGGCGACCTTCTCGGCCGGCAGGTAGAAGCGCTGCAGCGTGCGCGTATCGGTCTTGTCGTCGACGAGGAAGTTCAGCATCACCTGGTTGATGTGCTGGATTTCGTCGTAGCCCTGGTCCACCGCATCCTGGGCGCGCAGGAACGCGGGAATGTGTCCGCTGACGCGCATGCCCTTGCTGTGCGCGTACGCCGCGGTCTCGCGCAGGATGTCCTTCGGGAAGGAGTTGTAGATCTTGATCTGCGGGTAGCCGTGCGCGGCGTACCAGTCGACGGCCTTCTTGGCCTCGTCGAGGTTCTTGATCACGAAGCCGTTGCGCGCCGACATCTCGCTCTCGCCTTCGATGAAGCCGGCCGGGACGATGTGCGTGGCCAGCAGGGTTCCCGCCTTCTCCTCGGCGATGATCTGCTGCAGCGTGGCGTTGTCGTTGCCCATGTCGCGCACGGTGGTGACGCCGGTGGCGATGTTCAGGCCGCCGTCCCAGCGGCCCAGGTGGCCATGCATGTCGAACATGCCTGGCAGCAGCACGCGCCCGCCGGCATCGATGACGTTGTCGGCCTTGCCCTTGCCAGCCTTGCCGACGGAAACGATGCGGCCGTCGCGTACCAGCACATCGGAAGCTGCACCGAGCGTGGCGTGTTCGCTGTCGAAGACGCGCGCGTTGCGGATGAGGGTCGAGCCCTTGAGCGGATGCGCCAGGCGCTGCTGGAAGGCCAGCAGCGTTTCGGCTTCCGCCTGCTTCTGCCGGGTCTCGAGCGCGGCGGCGTTGCCCGCCCAGCCGTCCTCGATCAGCTGCACGAAACCGGGGAAGATGAAGGCGAACAGGCGCGGCGACTCTCCTTGTGACGGCTCGCCCTGGGTCGCCCAGGCAAAGGTCGGTTGCAAGCCGACGCCGGTGATCGCCAGCAGGTCCACCTTGCGCGTCTGGCTGCCGTTGGTGACTTCGGCCTCGGCGACCTTGCGCGTGCTCAGCGTGCCGCTGGGAATCAGCGGCAGCTTGCCATCGGGACGCTTGGCCAGTGCGGCGAAGGCGACCGAGAACCCGGCCGGAGTTCCGCCCAGCGGCGAATACAACGCGGTGCCGGCGACGTCCAGCTCGCCCTTGTCGGAGGTCGACTTCCACCACGTCTTGTTGCCGTCGCGTCCGAACGATTCATCCACCGGCGCGCCGAACGTGGTGGTGCCGGTCACGTGGTAGCGGGTGAACGTACCATCCGCCGCGAGTTGGTATTCCTCCTTCAGCTCGGGACCGCGGCCGTTGTCCTTGAAAATGTAGTCGACGTGGGTCACGCCATCGTCGCCGGTGGTCACGACCTGGTGGCCGGCTTCCTTGCCGTTATCGACGAGGGCGACGTAGCGCAGCGTTTCGGCGGCATATGCGGGACTGGCGAGGATCATCGCCAGGGACAGGACCAGTGCACGTTTCATTCCCGGTATTCCTTGTCAGGGTCGAGTGGAGCCCGCAGCATCGCCGCAAAACGGCACGCATGCCCAGGCCATAAGTTGGGACGCGACACAGCTTCACGCCATGTCGGCTGGCGAACCATGGAAATCCCCCGGCCACCCTGCCTGGCGTGTCACGCCACGCCAGGCTGCAACCTGCGCCCCGCGTCGGATCGTACCCGCCATTGCTCCCGATGGAACGCCGGGCGACTCACACTTACACGGCTTACACGGCGCGCGTCGCGCGCGAATGCGGGCGGGCCATGGCCCGCCCTTGCCGACACTTCAATGCCGCATCGGTGCCGATACTTCCCTCACCACTTCCGCCGTGGCCTTCGGTTTGCCGGCAAGGGCCAGGTCGGCGATCGCGACGATGCCGACGAGCTTCCCGCTGGCATCGACCACCGGCACGCGGCGGATCTGGTCGGCTTCCATCAGGTGGACGCAATCGGCAAGGCTGGTATCGGTGCTGACTGTACGCACCGGCATGGTCATCGCATCGGCGGCGGTGGCGCCGTTGCTGTCGCGTCCCTCGGCGACCACGCGCATCGCGATGTCGCGATCGGTGACCACGCCGATGGGCCGCTGTGACGCGTCCACCACGGGGATCTGCCCACAATCGTGGTCGCGCATCATCCGGGCCACGTCACGCAACGGCGTGGTGGGCGTGCAGCAGGCCGGATTGGGTGTCATCACGGACACGACGGTCATGGCATATCTCCTCGGGCGTGGGACGCCAGCATGGAAGCGGCCCGGTTTTCACGGCGTGACAGGGCCATGAACAGCCCGCCGCCCCTGCCTTTTGTCATGGGCGTCGCCGATGCCCCATCGGTTACCCTCCGGCTCCCGCTCCACTTCCACTGAGACCCACCCGATGAAGCACCGTCTCGCGCTGGCCGTCGCCATCGCCCTGGCCTCGGCAGCCGCCCCGGCCCTTGCCCACAACTCCAAACCAGCACCCAGCGCCGTGAACGAACAGGCCAATCCCTTCTTCAGCGAAAGCCCGCTGCCGCTGCACTACCCGCAGTTCGACAAGATCAAGGACAGCGACTTCGCGCCGGCCTTCGATCGCGGCATGGCCGACCAGAAGAAGGAAATCGATGCGATCGCCAATAGCAAGGCGAAGCCGACCTTCGACAACACGATCATCGCGATGGAGAAGTCGGGCCGTATCCTGACCCGCGCGGCGACCGTGTTCGGCAACCTCGTCGGCGCCGACACCAATGACACGCGCGACAAGCTCGATGCCGACTACTCGCCGAAGTTCGCCGCGCACCGCGACGCGATCTACCTCAACCCGAAGCTGTTCGCGCGCGTCAAGGCGCTGTACGACAGCCGCGCGACGCTCGGCCTCGACGCCGAAGGCGTGCGCCTGGTCGAGAAGTACTACACCGACTTCGTCCGCGCCGGCGCCAACCTCACCGCCGAGCAGCAGGCACGCCTGAAGCAGATCAACGGCGAGCTCGCCTTGCTGGGCACGCAGTTCGGCCAGAACGTGCTGAACGAAAAGAACGACCTCGCCGTGGTGGTCGACAACAAGGCAGACCTCGCCGGCCTGCCCGACGACCAGATCGCCGCTGCCGTCGAAGCCGCCAAGGCCCGCAAGCTCGAAGGTAAGTACGTGCTGCCGCTGATGAACTTCAGCCAGCAGCCGCAGGAAACCTACCTGCAGAACCGCGCCCTGCGCCAGAAGCTGCAGGAAGCCTCGCTCATCCGCAACGAACGCGGCAACAAGTACGACAACCGCGAGATCGTGTCGAAGGTCGTGAAGCTGCGCACCGAGCGCGCGCAGATGCTGGGTTATCCGACCTACGCCGCCTACGCGCTGGAAAACGAAACCGCGAAGAACCCGGAAGCGGTCAACGCCATGCTCGGCAAGCTCGCCCCGGCCGCCGTCGCCAACGCGCGCAAGGAAGCGGCCGACATGCAGGCCATCATCGACAAGGAAGGCGGCAAGTTCCAGCTGCAGTCGTGGGACTGGGCCTACTACGCCGAGAAGGTGCGCCAGGCCAAGTACAACTTCGACGAATCGCAGCTCAAGCCCTACCTCGAACTCGACCGCGTGCAGCAGGACGGCGTCTTCTACGCCGCGGGCAAGCTGTACGGCCTGACCTTCAAGGAGCGCAAGGACCTGCCGGTCTACCACGACGACGTGCGCGTGTTCGACGTCTTCGACAAGGACGGCAAGCAGCTGGCGATCTTCATCTCCGACATGTACGCCCGTCCGTCCAAGCAGGGCGGCGCGTGGATGAACTCGTACATCGACCAGTCCGCAATGACCGGCTTCCTGCCGGTGGTCGCCAACCACCTCAACATCCCCAAGCCGCCGGCCGGCCAGCCGACCCTGCTGACGTGGGATGAAGTGACCACGATGTTCCATGAGTTCGGCCATGCGCTGCACGGCATGTTCTCGAACGTGAAGTACCCGTACTTCTCGGGCACCAGCGTTCCGCGCGACTTCGTCGAATACCCGTCGCAGGTCAACGAGATGTGGGCCGACTGGCCGGAAGTGCTGGCCAACTACGCCAAGCACTACCAGACCGGCGCGCCGATGCCGAAGGAACTGCTGGACAAGGTGCTGGCGAGCGCCAAGTTCAACCAGGGCTTCACCACGACCGAATACCTCGGCGCGGCGATGCTCGACCAGCGCTGGCACCAGGTGAAGACGGCCAACGAGGTTCCCGCCGCCGACGGCGTGATGGGCTTCGAAGCCGAGGCCCTGAAGAAGGACGGCCTCGATTTCGCGCCGGTGCCGCCGCGTTACCGCACGCCGTACTTCAGCCACATCATGGGCGGCTACGCAGCCGGCTACTACGCCTACATCTGGTCGGAAGTGCTCGACGCCGACAGCGTGGAATGGATGAAGCAGAACGGCGGCCTGACCCGCGCCAACGGCGACCACTTCCGCGACACCCTGCTCTCGCGTGGCGGCAGCAAGGACGCGCTGGCGCTGTTCCATGACTTCACCGGCCGCGATCCGTACATCGAGCCGCTGCTGGTGCGCCGTGGCCTGGTCGCCACGCCGGCGGCCGACGACACCCAGCCGGCGACGAAGGCCGACAAGGGCGGCAAGGGCAATAAGGGCAGCAAGGGTTCGAAGTAATCCCTGCCAGTGGAAAATCGACAGGACGCCCGGAGAAATCCGGGCGTTCTGCGTTTCCGGACAGCGCGGTACCAGTCGCCGGGGTACGGCCACGCCCGGTTCTCTGCGATAATTCCGCGCCTTACGGCCCCGTAGCTCAGCTGGATAGAGCGGTCCCCTCCTAAGGGACAGGTCGCACGTTCGAATCGTGTCGGGGCCGCCATTCATGGATCGCACGTCCGTGTGCGCAACCCGCACATCCATGTGCGGACTCCCAAATGCTTTGGTTTCCCCCTCCTGGAGCTGCATCAATGACCCACCCCGTCCTGACCGCCCTCGGCCTGACCGACAACGAATCCGGCACCTACCTCGGCAGCGGCCAGTGGTCGGCCACGAAGGACGCGGGCGTCATCGAACCGGTCAACCCGACCACGGGCGAGGTGCTTGGCCGCGTGCAGGCCTCCTCCAGGGCCGACTACGACACGATCGTCGAGCGCGCCCAGGCCGTCTTCAAAGTCTGGCGCACCACCCCGGCCCCGCGCCGCGGCGAAGCCATCCGCCTGTGCGCCGACGCGCTGCGGACGAACAAGGACGCGCTGGGCTCGCTGGTCGCGCTGGAGATGGGCAAGTCGAAGCCGGAAGGCGACGGCGAAGTGCAGGAAATGATCGACATCGGCGAATTCGCCGTCGGCCTGTCGCGCCAGCTCTACGGCCTGACCATGCACTCCGAGCGCCCGGGCCACCGCATGTACGAGCAGTGGCACCCGATTGGGATCGTCGGCGTGATCTCCGCCTTCAACTTCCCGGTCGCGGTGTGGGCATGGAACTCGTTCGTCGCCGCCATCTGCGGTGACATCACCGTGTGGAAGCCCTCGCCGAAGACGCCGCTCTCGGCCATCGCGGCGATGAAGATCTGCAACGAAGCGCTGAAGAAGGGCGGCTTCCCCGACATCTTCTTCCTGTTCAACGACGCCGGCAGCGACCTCGCGCAGCAGTTCGTCGACGACCGCCGCATCCCGCTGATCAGCTTCACCGGTTCGACCAAGGTCGGCCGCATGGTCGGCGAGCGCGTCGCCCAGCGCATGGGCCGTTCGCTGCTGGAACTCGGCGGCAACAACGCGATCATCGTCGACCAGAGCGCCGACCTGAAGCTGGCGATTCCGGCCATCGCGTTCGGCGCGGTCGGCACCGCCGGCCAGCGCTGCACCACCACGCGCCGCCTGTTCGTGCACGAGTCGATCCATGACGACGTGCTCGCCAAGCTGGTCGCCGCCTACAAGCAGGTCGAGAAGAAGATCGGCGACCCGACCGACCCGGCCAACCTGATGGGCCCGCTCAACAGCAAGGACGGCGTCGACGCCTACCTCGATGCGATCGAGAAGGCCAAGGCCGCGGGCGGCAAGATCGAAACCGGCGGCGCCGCGATCGAGGGCAAGGGCAACTTCGTCCTGCCGACGATCGTCACCGGCCTCACCAACGACGCCCAGATCGTCCAGCACGAGACCTTTGCGCCGATCCTCTACGTGATGAAGTTCAAGACGATCGACGAGGCCATCGACAAGCAGAACGCCGTGCCGCAGGGCCTGTCGTCGTCGATCTTCACCCAGAACCTCAAGGCCGCCGAAGCTTTCCTGGCCGCGTCGGGCTCGGATTGCGGCATCGCCAACGTCAACATCGGCACCAGCGGTGCGGAAATCGGCGGCGCCTTCGGCGGCGAGAAGGAAACCGGCGGTGGCCGGGAATCCGGCTCGGATGCGTGGAAGGCCTATATGCGTCGCCAGACCAACACGATCAACTACTCCGATGCGCTGCCGCTGGCGCAGGGCATCAAGTTCGATCTGTAACCCATGTACGGACTCGCGCGCCCCTTCCTGTTCGGTCTTGATGCCGAGACCGCACATGGCCTTGGCCTGTCGGCCATGGAAGCTGCCTACCGCAGCGGGCTCAACCCGCTGCTGGCGCGCAAGCCCGAACCGCTGCCGACCAAGGCCTTCGGACTGACCTTCCCGAATCCGGTCGGCCTGGCCGCCGGCCTCGACAAGAACGGCGCGCACATCGATGCGCTGATGTCGCTGGGCTTCGGCTTCGTCGAGATCGGTACGGTCACGCCCAAGCCGCAGGCGGGCAATCCCAAGCCGCGCATGTTCCGCCTGCCGGGGCATCGCGCGGTGATCAACCGCCTCGGCTTCAACAACGACGGCATCGAAGCGCTGGTGCGCAACGTCGAACGCGCCGAATGCCGCGGCCTGCTCGGCATCAACATCGGCAAGAACAAGGACACCCCCAACGAGGCGGCCGCGGGCGACTACATGTACTGCCTGTCGCGGGTGTTTCCGCTTGCCGACTACGTCACCATCAACATCTCCTCGCCCAATACCGCCGGCCTGCGTGAGTTGCAGGAAGAACAGGCGCTGCGGCGCCTGATCGGCACGCTGCGCGAGGAACAGGAACGCCTGCAGGCCAAGCATGGCAAATGCGTGCCGATGCTGGTGAAGGTCGCGCCCGACCTGAGCGAAAGCGACGTCGACGCCGCAGCGCGCGTGCTCACCGACCTCGAGGTCGATGGCGTGATCGCCACCAACACCACCGTCCAGCGCCTCCTGGTCGAGGGTGCACCGCATGCGAATGAAACCGGCGGTCTTTCGGGGCAGCCGCTGATGGGCCCGGCCACCACGGTGCTGCGCATGATGCGCACGCGCCTGCCCGAGTCGATCGACCTGATCGGCGTGGGCGGCATCATGAGCGGTGCCGATGCCGCGACCAAGCAGGCCGCGGGGGCGTCGCTGGTGCAGCTGTACACCGGCCTGGTCTACCAGGGCCCGAAACTCGTGTACGAATGCGTCGAAGCGATGCGTCGCCGCAAGGAAGCGCCCAGCCGCGGCAACCTGCCGCCGGAAGTCTGAGAGCAACCGCACACTCCATGACCGATTACATCCGCATCGCCCGCGACGCGCCGCTGCAATCCCGCAATACCTTCGGCGTCGCAGCGACCGCGCCGGTGCTGGTGGAAGTCGCCGATTCGGCTGCCCTGCCCGCCCTGCTCGCCGATCGCGAATTCGGCGAACGGTTGTCGCTGGTGCTCGGCGGCGGCAGCAACCTGTTGTTCGCAGGCAATCCGGAAGGCGTGGTGCTGGCCCTGACCGGCAAGCGCGTGAGCCATGTCGACGATGTCCCCACCGAAGCCGGCGTGCGCACCATCGTGCGCGCCGATGCCGGCGTGGAATGGCACGACTTCGTGATGCGCACGTTGCGCCACGGTTTTGCCGGGCTGGAAAACCTCGCGCTGATTCCCGGCACCGTCGGCGCCGCTCCGATCCAGAATATCGGCGCCTACGGCGCGGAAGTGCGCGAGTTCATCCACGCGGTGGAAGCCTTCGAGCCGGCAACGGGCCTGGTGCAGCGCTTCGACGCGCCCGGATGCCGTTTTTCCTATCGCGACAGCCTGTTCAAGCAGCAGCCCGATCGCTACATCGTCACCGCCGTCGAATTCGCCCTGTCGCGGGTACCGGCGCTGAAACTCGACTACGCGGGCATCCGCGAGGAACTCGACAGCATGGGCGTCGCTTCCCCGCTGCCCCGGCATGTCGCGGACGCGGTCATCGCGATCCGCCGCCGCAAGCTGCCCGACCCCGCCGTGATCGGCAACGCGGGCAGCTTCTTCAAGAATCCGATCGTGGCCGTGGCGCAGGCCGATGCGCTGAAGGCCGATCACGACGCACTGCCGGTGTTCCGCGGCAACGACGACAGCACCCGGAAGCTGTCCGCCGCATGGCTGATCGACCAGTGCGGCTGGAAGGGGCATCGCGACGGCGATGCGGGGGTGGCCGCCACCCACGCACTGGTGCTGGTCAACCATGGCCAGGCGACCGGCGCACAATTGCTGACGCTTGCGCGACGCATTGCCGATTCGGTGCGTAGGCGCTTTGGCGTGGTCCTGGAGCCGGAACCGCGCGTCATCGGCGCGGCCTGGTGACGGCGCGGTGGTGACTGCAACGGCAACGCCGCAACATCGTTTCCTCCGCGCCGCGGGCCTGATGCTCGTCAGCACGCTGTTCTTCGGCCTGATGGCGATCACCATACGTTTCGCCTCGCGCACGTTGTCGACCTACGAGATCGCCTTCTTCCGCAATGCCTTCGGGCTGCTGGCGCTGCTGCCGGTACTGCTGCACGGCGGTGCCTCGCTGCGTACGCGGCAACTGCCGCGTTACCTGCTGCGCAGCACGATCGGGATCGGCTCGATGCTGTGCGCCTTCTGGGCCATCGGCCACCTGCCCTTGTCGCAGGCGATCGCGCTGTCGTATTCGACACCGCTGTTCGTCACCATCGCCGCGGTGATCTGGTTGGGCGAGACCGTGCGCAAGCGGCGCTGGGCAGCGGTGATCATCGGCTTCATTGGTGTGCTCGTGATCGTGCGTCCGGGCACCAGTGGTTTCTCGCACGGCTCGCTGATCGCGGTGCTCGCCGCGGTGCTGAGCGCGATCGTCGCGATCCAGATCAAGCAGCTTTCGCGCGTGGACCCCGCCGACACAATCGTCTTCTATACCTACGTGTTCTGGGTGCCGCTGTCGCTGATCCCTGCCGTCTTCGCATGGACCTGGCCGCATGGCATCGAGTGGGCCTGGCTGGCACTGATCGGGGTGTTCGGCACCGGCGGCCAGCTGCTGTGGACGCGGGCATTGCGCCTTGGCGATGTCTCCGCGCTGACGCCGATCAGTTTCATGCAGCTACCGGTGGTGGCGTTCGCGGGCTACCTGTTCTTCGACGAAGGCATCGATCACTGGACGATACTGGGCGCGGCGATCATCTTCTGTGCGAATGCCTACATCGCCCACCGCGAGGCGAAACTGTCGCGGCAGCACGCGACCACGGCGCCGGTGGAAGCCGCAAAACCGGCGGAATGAGCACCTGAGCACCGCGACGACCGGGCCCTAACCCGGGCCGGCTGGCGCATCCCACGGATGACGGGCGTGCTGGAACACGACAAGGAAGCAGGACACCGCCCATACCGAAGCCGCTGCCCAGCCGGCGAGGATGTCCGAGGGGTAATGCACGCCGAGATAGATGCGCGACAGCCCCACCAGCAGCGTGAAACCCATTGCCAGCGCCGTGACCGGCAAGCGCCACGGAGTGCGCCACGCCAGCAGCACGCAGACCCACGCCAGGGTCATCGAGCCCATCGCATGGCCACTGGGAAAACTGTAGGTGCCCTCGGGCGCGATCGACTCCCACAGCAACGGCCGTTCCCGCGCGAACAGCTGCTTCGTCGCCACGTTCAGCAGGGCCGAGCCGCCGAGCGCCAGGCCGGCAAACAGGCCTTCGCGTGCCCGTCCCCTGATCGCGAGGACCAGCACCAGCACCACATCCGCGGGCACCACGCCCCATTGGTAACCCAGCGCGGAAGACAGAAGGAACACCCGATCCAGGCCGGCGTTGGCCATGCCGTGGGCGAAATGCAGGATGGGAGCGTCGAAGAAGAAGGCCTCGCCTTCGTGCAGTTCCTCGACCAGCCCGGCGAACCCCAACAAGGGCAGGAGTACGCCGATGAACAGCAACAGCAGGCGCAGCCAGTACCGGCGCAGGAACGCCACGCCGAAGCGCGCGTCCTGCTTGATTGTCCGTGCCGCGGGCTCAGCCGGGGCCGGCGGAACCATAACGCCGTTCCACGTACCGGTCGATCAGCCCCACGAAGTCCTGGGCGATGTTCTCGCCGCGCAGCGTCACCGTCTTCTCGCCATCCTCGAACACCGGCGCCGACGGCGCCTCGCCCGTGCCCGGCAGGGAAATGCCGATGTTGGCGTGGCGCGATTCACCCGGGCCGTTCACGACGCAGCCCATTACCGCAAGAGTGAGGTTTTCCGCGCCGGGATGGGTGATCTTCCACTCCGGCATCTTCGCGCGCACATGCTCCTGCACCCGCTGCGCCAGTTCCTGGAAGAAGGTGCTGGTGGTACGGCCGCAACCGGGGCACGCGGTAACCATCGGCGTGAACGCGCGCAGGCCCATCGTCTGCAACAGTTCCTGCGCCACGATCACTTCGGTGGTACGCGACTGGCCAGGTTCGGGCGTCAGCGAGATCCGGATGGTGTCGCCGATGCCTTCCTGCAGCAGGACGCCCAGTGCCGCGCTCGAGGCGACGATGCCCTTGCTGCCGATGCCGGCCTCGGTCAGGCCCAGGTGCAGGGCGAAGTCGCTGCGGCGCGCGAGTTCGCGATAGACCGCGATCAGTTCCTGCACGCCGCTGACTTTCGCGCTGAGCACGATGCGCTCCGCCGGCAAGCCGATTTCGACCGCTCGGGCTGCCGAATCCAGTGCGGAGCGGATCAGCGCCTCGCGCAGCACTTCGGCGGCCTCCTTGGGTTCGGCGAGCTTGTGGTTCTCGTCCATCAGCTGCGTGGCCAGGGCCTGGTCGAGCGAACCCCAGTTGGCACCGATGCGTACCGGCTTGCCATATTTGATCGCGAACTCGATCAGCGTGGCGAACTGCGTGTCCTTCTTCTTGCCGAAGCCGACGTTGCCCGGATTGATGCGGTACTTGGCCAGCGCCTCGGCGCAGGCCGGCTCGCCGCTCAGCAGCTGGTGGCCGTTGTAGTGGAAGTCGCCAATGATCGGCACGCTCAACCCCATCATCGCCAGCTTGTCGACGATGCGCGGCACGGCGGCGGCGGCCTCGGGCGTGTTGACGGTGATGCGCACGAGCTCGGAGCCCGCGCGCCACAGTTCGGCGACCTGCCTGGTGGTCGAGGCGACGTCGGCGGTGTCGGTGTTGGTCATCGACTGCACCACGACCGGCGCGTTGCCACCCACCTGGACGCCACCGACGGTGACGGCGCGCGTATTGCGGCGCGGCTGGGGGCCGAAACTCATGCCCGCGCAGGGCGGCGTGGCTGGGGTGAGGTCGAAGGCGGAATTCATGCCCGCCATTGTAGCGTCGGCGTGACCCGGCGCCCGGGCTGCGGTACGGTGGGCGGCCCGCTTTTCGGCCGTTTGTTGACCTGATTCATGAACCTCGACGACGCCAGCAACGTCCTCACCCCGTCCCAGCTCAACACCCTGGCGCGCGACCTGCTGGAAGGCAGCTTCCCGCTGATCTGGGTCGAGGGCGAGCTCGGTAACGTCTCGCGGCCCTCTTCCGGCCACCTGTATTTCGTGCTGAAGGATGAACGCGCGCAGGTCCGCTGCGCGATGTTCAAGCCGAAGAGCTCGTGGCTGAAGTTCGTTCCGCGCGAGGGCGTGCATGTCCTCGCGCGCGGCCGGCTGACGCTGTACGAGGCCCGCGGCGAGTACCAACTGGTGCTCGACCACATGGAGGAAGCCGGCGAAGGCGCGCTGCGCCGCGCGTTCGAGGAAATGAAGGCGAAGCTGGCCGCCGAAGGCCTGTTCGATAGCGATCGCAAACGCCCCCTGCCCCACTTCGCACGCCGCATCGGCGTGATCACGTCGCCGAGCGGTGCCGCCGTGCGCGACGTGCTCAGCGTGCTGGCGCGGCGGTTTCCACTGGTGGAAGCCGAAGTGCTGCCGGTGCAGGTGCAGGGCGCCGCCGCTGCCGCGCAACTCGTATCCATGTTGCAACGCGCCGCGGCCTCGGGCCGCTACGACGTGCTGCTTCTCACGCGCGGCGGTGGCTCGCTCGAGGACCTGTGGTCGTTCAACGACGAACGCCTCGCACGCGCCATTGCCGCGGCACCCATACCCGTCGTCTCCGCGGTCGGCCACGAGACCGACTTCAGCCTCTCCGACTTCGCCGCGGACCTGCGCGCGCCGACACCGTCGGTGGCGGCGGAGCTGCTGGTACCCAGCCGCGACGACCTTGCCCGCCGCATGCGCGCGCTCGACGCCCGCCTCCACAACCTGCAGGCGCAGCGATTGCGCGCCGCCATGCAGCGTGCGGACCGCGCCGCCCTGCGCCTCAATGCATTGCGACCGCGGGCGCGCCTCGACGCGCTCAGCCGGCGCCAGGAGGAAGCACTGCGCCGCCTCGCGGCCGCGTGGCAGCGACGGCTCGAACGCGAGCGCGCCCGCGTGCGCCACGCGGATGCCGTGCTGCGTGCCGCCCATCCGCAGCGGCGCATCGTGCGCTTGCGCGAACGACTGGCGGCGGTGTCGTCGCGACCGCAGGCCGCGATCGTGCGCCGCCTTGGCAACGAGATGCTGCGGCTTCGCGGACTCGCCCGCTCGCTGGAAGCCGTGAGTCCGCTCGCCACCGTGGCGCGCGGCTACACGATCCTCCGCCATCCCGACGGCCGCGTCGTGCGCAGCGTGCTCGATGCCGCGCCGGGCGATCGCCTCGATGCACGCCTGGCCGATGGCACGCTGCCGCTGCAGGTAGTGAAGACGACGTAGCGTCGACCATGCCAACGCGCGCATAACGAGCCGTCCCGGGGACATGGTTTAGGCTTCGCGGGACAAGGAGGATCCCATGCTCGCCAAGCACTATCCCAACTACCTCGCCAACCAGCCGGTGAGTGCGAAGCAGGAACTGGACGTCCTCGACAAATACACCGGCAAGCGCGCCACGCGCGTGGCCCTCGTGGATGCGGCCACCGTGCGCAAGGCGATAGTCGCTGCGTACAAGGCACGCGAAGCGATGGCGGCGTTCCCTCCGGATGCCCGTCGCGACGTGCTGGAGCATTGCGTCCGCCGCTTCAACGAACGCTTCGAGGAGCTGGCGCAGGCACTGTGCATCGAAGCCGGCAAACCGATACGGGACGCGCGCGGCGAGGTCACCCGCCTGATCGACACCTTCCGCATCGCCGCCAACGAAGCCACGCGCAGCCATGGCGAACTGCTGGAACTGCAGATCTCGCCACGCGCACGCGGCTATCGCGGCATGGTGAAGCGGGTGCCGATCGGCGTGTGCAGCTTCATCACGCCGTTCAACTTCCCGCTCAACCTGGTCGCGCACAAGGTCGCGCCGGCGATCGCGGCCGGCTGCCCCTTCGTGCTCAAGCCCGCGGACAAGACCCCGGTCGGCGCGCTGATCATCGGTGAGATCCTCGCCGAGACCCACCTGCCCAAAGGGGCCTTCTCGATCGTCGTCTGCACCACGGACAACGCCGCGGCCCTGGTCGAGGACGAACGCATCGCCCTGCTGAGCTTCACCGGTGGCCTGGTCGGCTGGGACCTCAGGGCGCGTGCTGGCCGCAAGAAGGTCACGCTCGAACTGGGCGGCAATGCGGCCTGCATCATCGACGCCGATCCGGGCGCGCCACTCGATCACGTGGTCGAACGCCTGGTCTTCGGCGCTTACTACCAATCCGGGCAGAGCTGCATCAGCGTGCAGCGGATCTACGCGCATGCGGCCATCTACGAGAAGCTGCGGCGCAAGCTGAAGGCGGCCGTCACCCGGCTGCCCATGGGCGACCCCCACGACGAGAAAACGTTCATCGGCCCGATGGTCAACGACGAGGCAGCGCAGCGCGTGGAAAGCTGGATCGCCGCCGCGCGCAACGGTGGCGCCAAGGTCCTCGCCGGTGGCCCGCGCAAGCGCAACATGCTGCCGGCCGCATTGCTGGAAAAAGTCCCGCACGACAGCGAGCTGTATCGCAAGGAGGCCTTCGGTCCGGTCGCGATGATCGAGCCCTTCGATGACTTCGACGACGGGCTCGATCGCGTCAACGACAGCGACTTCGGCCTGCAGGCCGGCGTGTTCACCGGCAACCTGGCGCATGCGATGCGGGCCTGGGATCGCCTGGAAGTCGGCGGCGTCATCGTCGGCGACGTGCCGAGCTTCCGCGTCGACAACATGCCCTATGGCGGCGTGAAGCATTCGGGCCTCGGCCGCGAAGGCGTGCGCTATGCGATCGAGGACATGACCGAGCAGCGCCTGCTGGTGATCCGCTGAACCCTCCCGGCGATTTTTTTCTCCGGGGGCTAACCCCGTCCACGAAAGCCATGCGTTTCCATCGGCAACCCAGCCGTGGAGACGCACCATGCAACGTTCGCCCCAGCCGCACCGCTTGACCCTGGCCCTTGGCTTCGCCCTGGCCCTGGGCGCATGCAGCACCACCCGCCCCAGCCTGGGCAATGCCGAAGAGGCCGACGCCGCGGCAGCGGCGGAACCGGCGGCAATCGCCGCGGACGCCGCTGCAGAAGCAGCAGATGGCGCGGCGCAGTACCGCCGCGAGCGCACCACCCGCGAAGCCGAACGCAAGGCCGCCATGGCGCCGCCCCCTGCGCCACCGCCGCCCGCAGCGAAATCGCTGGATCGCATCAGCGTCACCGGTTCGCGGGTGCAGGCAAACCAGGTGGCACCAGCCGCCGTCATGGCGCTGCAGCCGATGGTGTCGCCGATGCAGCCGGCCAACACCGAGAAGTACGCGCACAACGACGACAACCCGGTGCACCGCACGTCCGAGGAACCGGTTTCCACCTTCTCCATCGACGTCGACACCGGCAGCTACAGCAACGTGCGACGCATGCTGACCGAAGGCGTCCGCCCGCCCACGGACGCGGTGCGCGCGGAGGAATTCGTCAACTACTTCGACTACAACCACCCGGCGCCCGCATCGCGTGAAATTCCGTTCCGGGTCACCACCGAACTCGCACCGGCCCCATGGAACAGCAAGCGCCAGCTGCTGATGATCGGCATCAAGGGCTATGACGTACCGAAGGCGGAGATTCCGCCGGCCAACCTGGTGTTCCTCATCGACACCTCGGGCTCGATGCAGGATCCCGACAAGCTGCCGCTGGTGAAGGACGCGTTGCGCCAGCTGGTGAAGCAATTGCGGCCGCAGGACCGCGTGTCGATGGTCGTGTACGCCGGGTCGGCCGGCCTCGTACTGCCTCCGACCTCGGGCGCACGCCGCGACGACATCCTCGGGGCGCTGGATCGGCTCGAAGCCGGCGGCAGCACCAACGGTGGCGACGGCATCCGCCTCGCATATTCGATGGCGAAACAGGCCTACATCAAGGGCGGCGTCAATCGCGTCATCCTCGCTACCGACGGCGACTTCAACGTGGGCACGGTCGACGACAACGCGCTGGAGACCCTGGTCGCGGATCAGCGCAAGAGCGGCATTGCCCTGACCACGCTCGGCTTCGGCCAGGGCAACTACAACGATGAACTGGCGGAGAAGCTGGCGGACGTCGGCGATGGCAACCATGCCTACATCGACACGCCGATGGAAGCACGCAAGGTGCTCGTGCAGGAAATGGGTTCCACCCTGTTGACGATCGCCAAGGACGTGAAGATCCAGATCGAGTTCAATCCGGCGGTGGCGGCCGAGTACCGGTTGATCGGCTACGAGAACCGTATCCTCAACCGCGAGGACTTCGCCAACGACAAGGTCGATGCCGGCGACATCGGCGCCGGGCATGAAGTGACGGCGCTGTACGAGATCACGCCGGCAGGCTCCGGCGCGGACCGCCTGCCGCCGCTGCGCTACGGCCAGGGGGACAAGGCTGCCAACGCAGGCGACGCGAAGGAACTCGCCCACCTGCGGCTCCGCTACAAGCGCCCAGGCGAGGACACCAGCCGCCTGATCCAGACCCCGATCCTGCGTTCACAGCTGGCGGCCACGCCGAGCGAGTCGCTGCGCTTCGCCACCGCGGTTGCTGCCTTCGCCGATGCGCTGCGTGGCGGCAAGCAGATAGGACAATGGAGCTGGAATGACATTGCCACGATGGCGAAGCGCTCGCTCGGAAGCGACCCCTGGGGTCAGCGCAAGGAATTCGTCGAACTGGTCGAACAGGCGGGCAAGCTGACGTCTGCGGACGGAGTCGCCGTGCAGGTAAGCGAATAGTCCTCCCCAAAAACGAAACGGCTCCGGTCACCGCCGGAGCCGTTTTCGCATGGAGCCGCTACGTGTGCCGGTCAGCGCAACGACGCCATCGGCAACAACTGCTCTGTCGGATGGCCGAACAGGTATCCCTGTCCATGCTGGCAGCCGAGTTCACGCAGGATGATGCGCTGCGCTTCGCTTTCCACGCCTTCGGCGATCGTATGGATGCCGAGCGAACCGGCGAGCGCCTGGATGGCGCGCACCACGGCCATGCTTTCAGGCCGCGTGTCGCCCACGAGGCCGGCCACGAAACTGCGGTCGATCTTCAGGCATTCCAGCGGGAAGCGGTGCAGGTACGACAACGCCGAGAAGCCGGTGCCGAAGTCGTCCAGCTGCACCAGCACGCCATTGCTGCGCAGCGTGCGCAGCATGCGCAGCGCCCTCGCCGTGTCGTCCAGCAGCGCGCCCTCGGTGATCTCGATGCGCAGGCGGTGCGGGTTGGCGCCGGCTTCGTCGAGCAGGCGCAGCAGGCGATCGGCGAAGTCCGGCGACAGGAAATGCCGCGGTGAGACATTGACCGAGATGTAGCCGAAATCCTCGCGAGCGAGCCGCTTGGCCACCTGCGCATACATCAGCCAGTCGACCTCCTCGATCAGGCCGCTGTCCTCGCCGAGCCCGATGAACTCGCCCGGCGCCAGCAGGCCGCGCCGCTCGTGGCGCCAGCGCAGCAGGGCCTCGTGGCCGATCACGCGACGGTCGCTCAGGCGCACGATCGGCTGGTAGTAGGCGACGAAGTCGTCGCTGTTGATCGCCCGGCGCAGGTCGGCCTCGAGGTCGAGGATGCGCATGGCTTCCTCGCGCATGACCTCGTCGAACACCGCACAGCTGTTGCGGCCATTGGCCTTGGCCCGGTACATGGCGGCGTCGGCGTCGCGCAGCAGTTCGGCGCCGTTCTGGTAACGCGCATGCCAGGCGGCAATGCCGACGCTGGCCGAAGGGAATACTTCGCGCCCCGCCACCCAGCACGGTTCGCCCAGCGCGACCAGCACGCGGCGGGCGAGGTCCTCCGCCACCTGCAGGTGATCGATGTCGTTGATGAGGATGGCGAATTCATCGCCACCCAGGCGCGCGACGGTATCGCCGCCGCGTACCGTCGCGACGATGCGGCGGCCAGCTTCGATCAGCAGCTCGTCACCCGCGGAGTGGCCGACGCTGTCATTGACCAGCTTGAAGCGGTCGAGATCGAGGAACAGCACCGCGAAGTGCCGTGCCGGGGAATGTCCCTGCGCCGACTCCGCCTGCGCACGCGCGATCGCGGCGGCCAGGCGCTCCAGCAACTGGCTGCGATTGGGCAGCCCGGTCAGTGCGTCGTGGCGCGCCTGGTAGGTGAGCTGCTGTTCGGCGCGCAGGCGTTCGCCGATCTGCGAAAGGAGTTCGGTGTTGGCCTCGGCCAGCTCGCGGGTGCGCGAGGTAACGCGCTGTTCGAGCTCGCCGTGGGCGACCATCAGCCGGTCCTGCGCCTGCTTGCGCATGAGGCCGATGCCGATGTGGTGCGCGACGAAGGTCAGCAGTTCCTGGTCGCGGTTGGTGAAGCTGATCGCCGGCGAATAGCTCTGCACCGCGATCACGCCGACCACGACGTCGTCGCGGAACAGGGGCACGCCCAGCCAGCAATGCGACAGCGTGCCCAGCGTGCGCACCTTGCCCGCGCGCTGCAGCTCCTCGATCAGCGGACGATCGGCGAGCAGCGCATGGCCTTCGCGAATGACGTATTCAGTCAGGCCGGTGGCGAACTGGCGCGTCTGTCGCACGGCATCGCGCTCGTCGATCGAATACGGGAACTCGATCAGCTCGCCGCCTTCGGCAACCAGCGCGATGTAGAAATTGCGCGCATACAGCAGCTCGCCGACCACGTCGTGGACCTGCGCATAGAAGCGTTCCAGTGTTTCCGAGGTGATCGAAAGCTCCGCGATGCGGAACAGCGCGCGCTGCAGGCGCTCGCCGCGCTGGCGCTCGACGATCTCCGCCTGCAGGTCGCGATTGCTGTGCTGCAATGCGCGCGTGCGATCCTCGACGCGCCGCTCCAGGTCGTCACGAGCCTGGCGGCGATCCAGCGCTGTCAGGATGTGTTGCGCGACGTAGCTCAGCAGTGCGCGCTCTTCATCCCGGTAGAGATCGGGACGGTCGTAACTCTGCACCACGATCGCACCGCTGACGCGATCGGCGCGACGCATCGGCACGCCGAGCCAGTCGTCCGCATCGGGGCCATGGACGGCGTCGCGGGCAACACCGAACTGCTCGCGCACCACGTCGGAGGGACCGCGCAAGGCTTCGCCATGCCGCAACAGCGCCAGGGTCAGGCTGTTGGGCATGTCGATGGCGGGGATTTCGAGCGACGGATCGGCGACGTAAGGATCCTGCCGGTCGGCGAAATAGAGGAAGCGAATCGAGTCGCGGACATCGTCGTACAGCACGATGTAGAAATTTTCCGCATACATCAGGCCGGCGACGATCGCGTGGACCCGGCGCAGCATGTCCGCCATCTCGAGATCCGAGCCCGCCAGGTCGGCAATTTCGTACAGCGCCTGCTGCAGGCGCTCGGATTTCTCCAGCAGTTCGGCGCGCGCCTGCGCCTCGGTGGCGGATAGCTGCGCGGCGACCAGCATCGTCGCCATCGCCAGCCATCCGCGCCGGACGGACTGCGGCGTGGTCTCGGGAATGTGGGCCATGATCGCCGCGCGCAGGGAGCCCTCACCCTCCCACAACTGGGCGAGGGTCTGGGCATCCTCATGTGTATGCCCCGTGGCCATCAGCTGGTCGGCGGCGTCGTGCAGTCGCGCCGGCACGTCCCCGGACACGGAAAGGCTCAGGGCGCCTGCGCCGTCGCGCCAGCGCACCAGCACCTGCGAACCCGCGGGGAGCCCCTGCTGGAGCACGCCCGCCAACGCCTGTGCGTCGCCGCACTCCGCTGGTTCCGCCGGCTTGACCTTCGTCGCCCGCAATCGCTGCACTAGCCCCCCGGCCATCCCCTGACAACGTACGCAGCATAACCCCAGCAGGCACCACTGGAAGTGCAACCCCGGCCATCGGTCCCGGGCGTTATTCCTGACATGGAGCTTGCCCTCGCACCGCCGCTGATCCCTTCAACCCCAAATCCCCCAGCAGATATCCCCGCCCTGGGCCCCTTGCCCCGGCAGGCGACGTTGGCCACCCGCTTCACGCCATCCGCGCCAGCCCGTAACCTGACCGCGATGAATCCCGGCGCGGACGCCAATGACGACCTGTTGATGCTGGCCTGGGTGGGCGGCGACACGGCGGCGTTCGAGATCCTGTATGCGCGCCATCGCGGCCCGCTCTACCGCTTCCTGCTGCGCCAGGTGCGCAACCAGGCGCTGGCGGACGAGTTCTTCCAGGACGTGTGGCAGCGTGTGATCGCCGCACGGGCCGGCTGGAAGCCGGATGCCGCCTTCGCTACCTGGCTGTTCAGGATCGCCCACAACCGCCTCAACGATCATTGGCGGGCGGCCAAGCACCGCCCCCCGGCGCCGGAAGACTCCGACGAGCGCGCCGCGCGGGTGCCCGACCCGACCACGCCCGAGCGCGAACTGTCCGAATTCGAACAGCGCCGCCGCCTGCAACTGGCGATGGAGGAACTGCCGGACGAGCAGCGCGAGGTGCTGGTCCTGCGGCTCGAACAGGAATTGAGCCTGGATGAAATCGGCGCCATCACCGGCGTCGGCAGGGAAACCGTGAAGTCGCGGCTTCGCTACGCCATGGACAAGCTGCGCCAGAGATTGAACGAATGACCACCGTCCCCGACCACCACGAACCGCTGGACGCCGAGGAAAGAGACCTCGCCGCGCGGCTCGCGCGCACCGGTCCGCTGGAGGGGCCGCCGCCTGCGCTGGACGCGAAGATCCTTGCGGCCGCGCACGCCGCCGCGGCCACGCGTACGCGCGGTCGCCGCCATCTGGCGTGGCTCGGCATGCCGCCGGCGCTGGTCACCGGCATGGGCGTGGCCGCCGCAGCGGTACTGGCGCTCGGCCTGGTATGGCAGCTGCGACCGCAGTACAGCGGCGTCACCGCACAGGGCGATGCTGGCGAAGAGGAAGTGATCCTGGTTGCCGAACCCGCCGCCACCGCGTCGGCCCCAAGCGCCAAGGCGGCGCCCGCCGAGCAACCGCTTGCGGGCGCCGCCCCGCGACGGTCACGGCCCGCGGCACCGGCAACACTGGAATCCGCCCCGCAGCCCCACGAGGACACCGCCAAAGCCGTCGCGGCGTCCGCTGCAGCAGCTGATGCTGCAGCGGCTGAAGAAGCGTCCGCATCCGCTGCCGCCCAGGCCATGGCATCCGCAAAGGAAAATCGCGAAGCCGACCGCGTTGCCCGCGCTGCCGCCGAGTCCGGTTTCGTCGCGGAACCGCCTGCAGCCCCGGCGCCCGCGGTCGAGCGGAAGACTCGCGCCACTTATACGCGGCGCGAACAGGCAGCAAACGTCGCCCCCGCCGCTGCGGCAGCGCCACCCGCACCAGTCGCCGCTGCCGCGGATGAAGAACCCCAGACACTGGACCGCGTCGAAGTCACCGGGTCGCGCATCAAGCAGAACGGGGACGTCGAATGGGCAGCGATTCCCGTCAGCGACGACTCACGCCTCGCCGCGGCGGAATGGCTCGAACGCATCCGCGCGCGCCGCGATGACGGCGACACCGACAACGCGCGCGCCAGCCTGCGCCTGTTCCAGCGCGAATATCCCCGTGTCCACCTGCCCGACGATCTGCGCGCGCTGCTGGCCGAAACCAGGCGATGAGCGACACGCTCGCGGCACGGGCGATGCACACGCTGGAGGTGAAGCACAGCCGCTTCATCGTCCACGCCGCGCCGGTGGCCACCCCGGATGCCGCACTGGCCTTCCTCGCCGAAGTCGCCGATCCGGCCGCGACGCACAACTGCTGGGCCTACCGGATCGGCCCGCAGTACCGCTTCAGCGATGACGGCGAACCGGCGGGAACCGCGGGGAGGCCGATCCTCGCCGCGATCGAGGGCCAGGGTTACGACCAGGTCATGGCGGTCGTGACGCGCTGGTACGGCGGCATCAAGCTGGGCGCGGGCGGACTGGTCCGCGCCTATGGTGGCTCGGCGGCCGAATGCCTGCGGCTCGCATCGCGACAGGCTCTGATTGCCTATTGCGAGCTGGCGATCACCTACCCCTTCGAGGTGACGGGCGCGGTGCACGCGGCGTTGGGGCAATTCGGTGCCGAAAAACTGGCTGAGAATTTCCTTGCCGAAGGCGCCAGCTTGCGCCTGCGCCTTCCGGCTGATCGCATCGACGCCTTGAAAATCCAGTTGCGGGACGCCACCCGGAACCGGGTGCGATTCGGTTCCGCCTGAAGTTTCGCTCCTGACCACCCTTGCCGGCACACTGACGCCTCGGGCCTTGCCCTGACGTTGTGCGCAGCGCCCATCCGCCCCGAGCAGACACCTCCATGCCCGATCCCGTGATCAAAGCCCCTGTTGGCAGCCTGCGCGGCCTGTGGCCGTTCGTGCGGCGCCACTCCGGACTGTTCGTGGCATGGCTGGTTGCGCTGGCCTGCTCCAGCGCCGCCACCCTGGCCCTGCCCGCCGCATCCCGGGTGATGATCGACCAGGGTTTCGCCAGCGGTGGCGGTGCGGCTATCGATCGCGCTTTCCTGCTGCTGTTCTCGGTCGCGCTCGTGCTGGCCTTTGCGACGGCAGCGCGATTTTTCTTTGTCTCGTTACTGGGCGAACGTGTCGTCGCCGACCTGCGCGCGAGCCTGTATTCGCACCTGCTGTCGCTGGATGCCGGATTCCACGACCGCAACCGCAGCGGTGAACTGGTCTCACGCCTGACCGCCGACGCCGAACTGCTGCGCAGCACCGTGGGTTCGACCATGTCGGTGGCACTGCGCAGCGTCGTCACGGTGATCGGTTCCATCGTGATGCTGTTCGTGACCAGTCCGCTATTGGCGGCATGGGCCCTGATAGGCATCCCGCTGACGGTCCTGCCGATCGTGGTCGGCGGTCGCCGCCTGCGCAAGATTTCCCGTGCGAGCCAGGACCGCATCGCCGACGCCAATGCGCTCGCCTCGGAAACGCTCGGCGCCGTGCGCACTGTGCAGGCGCATGCGCGCGAGCCGTACGAACGCGGCCGCTTCAGCACGGCCCTCAAGACCGCGGTCAACACCGCACGCAAGCGCATCGGTGCCCAGGCCATCGTCACGGCAGTAGCCATCACGCTGGTGTTCGGTGCGATCACATTCGTCCTGTGGCTGGGTGCGCATGACGTCGTGGCCGGCCGCATGAAGGCCGGCGTGCTCCTGCAATTCGTGTTCTATGCCGTGATCGGTGGCGGCTCGATCGGTGCGCTGGCGGAAGTCTGGAACGAGATGCAGCGCGCCGCGGCCGGCATGGGACGCATCAGCGAACTGCTGCAGGAAGTGCCCGCGATCACCGCGCCCCAATCGCCGAACACCCTGCCATCGCCGGTGCACGGCGAGCTCACCTTCGACCACGTCACCTTCCACTATCCGCAGCGGCCCGAACACGCCGCGCTCACCGCTTTCAACCTGCGCGTGCGGCCGGGCGAAACCGTCGCCCTGGTGGGGCCGTCGGGAGCCGGCAAGAGCACGGTGTTCTCGTTGCTGCTGCGCTTCCACGATCCGGATTCGGGCACGGTGCGGGTCGACGACACCGACATCCGCACCCTCGATCCTGCCGTCCTGCGCGAAGCCATCGCGCTGGTGCCGCAGCAACCGACCATCTTCGCCACCAGCGCGCGCGACAACATCCGCTACGGCCGCCTCGAAGCCGACGCCGCACAGATCGACACGGCCGTCCACAATGCGCACGCCAGCGACTTCATCAATGCATTGCCAGAGGGGCTCGACACCGAGCTGGGCGAACGCGGGGCGCGCTTGTCCGGTGGCCAGCAACAGCGCATTGCAATCGCGCGGGCCCTGCTGAAGGACGCACCGATCCTGCTGCTGGACGAAGCCACCAGCGCACTCGATGCGCAGAGCGAGCGCGCCGTGCAGCAGGCGCTGGAAGCCCTGATGCAGGGCCGTACCACCATCGTGATCGCGCACCGCCTCGCCACCGTGCTCAAGGCCGATCGCATCGTCGTGATGGACCACGGCCGCGTCGTCGCCGAAGGCACCCACGAACAGTTGCTCGCGCAAGGCGGCCTGTACGCGGAGCTGGCGAAACTGCAGTTCCTCGACTGATCGCGGGCTGAAGCACTCCCGGTGCTCCGATGCCGTCGTCAGTCGGGCAATGCACGCGCCATCAGCGCACTGAATCCGGCATCGCCCGGCAGCGTACCGAACACCAGGCCATGATTTCCGGCCAGCCGGCTGCGACAGAAGGCGTCGGCCACCGGACTGCCCGCGCGCAGCAACACGGACGCCTGCAATGCCAACGCCACGCGCTCGACGAGGAAGCGTGCGCCGGCTTCGGCATCGGCCAGATCGGACAGGGCGTGGCGCAGGGACGCGATCTGCACGTCGAGCGCCGCGTGCATGCCGGTGGCGGCTTCGAGTTCATCCATGAGGGCCGTGCGCGTTTCGGGCTCCCGCGAGCATGCCCGCAGCACGTCCAGGCATTGGATGTTGCCGCTGCCTTCCCAGATCGAGTTGAGCGGAGCCTGCCGATACAGCCGTGGCAGCAGCGATTCCTCGACATATCCCGCGCCGCCAAGGCATTCCTGGGCTTCGTTGACGAACGCGGGCGTGCGCTTGCAGATCCAGAACTTGCCGATCGCGGTCGCGATGCGGGCGAAGGCGGCTTCGCCCGTGTCCGTGGGCGCACGGTCCACCGCGCGCGCCACGCGCAACGATAGCGCCAGCGCCGCTTCGGCTTCGATCGCCAGGTCGGCCAGCACGTTCTGCATCAGTGCGTGCTCGGCCAGGCGCTTGCCGAAGGCACGGCGATGCCGCGCGTGGTGCAGGGCCTGGGCCAGCGCCATGCGCATCAGCGCGGACGAACCCAGCATGCAGTCCAGCCGGGTCAGCATCACCATCTCGATGATGGTCGCGATGCCGCGACCCTCGCCGCCTAGGCGATGCGCACATGCGCCGTCGAATTCGACCTCGGACGAAGCGTTGGACCAGTCACCCAGCTTGTCCTTCAATCGCATCAGCCGGAGAGCATTCCTGGCGCCATCCGGCCGCCAGCGCGGCATCAGGAAACAGGTGAGCCCGCCCGGCGCCTGCGCCAAGACGAGGAAGCCGTCCGACATCGGCGCGGAGAAAAACCACTTGTGCCCCACCAGGGTGTATTCGTCCGTCCCTGGCAGCGGAACGGCCCGCGTCGTGTTGGCGCGCACATCGCTGCCGCCCTGTTTCTCGGTCATGCCCATGCCGAGCGTGACGCCATGCTTGCTGGCGATGGGTACGTCGCGCGGATCGTAGTGCGGCGCGCAGGCCTTGTCGGCCCACTCCTTCAATGCCGCCTCGCGCCGCAGCACAGGCACGGCCGCATGGGTCATCGTCAGCGGGCAACTGGTACCGGGTTCCACCTGTCCGTGCAGGTAACTCAGGGCGGCGCGCGCAACGTGGCTGCCCGATTGCACGCCCTGCCACGACAGGCCGGCGACACCGTGCTCGATCGCCGCCGCCATGACAGCGTGGTAATTGGGGTGGAATTCAACGAGGTCGAGGCGATGTCCGAAGCGGTCGTGGGTACGCAGGCGCGGGCGGTCGCGGTGCGCGTCGAAGCTCAGCCGCAGCAGTTCGCCACCGGCCAACTGGCCGTACGCACGCAGCCGGTCCGCGAACACCGCGGCGCCCTCGCGTTCGACGCCTTCGCGCAGGGCAGCGTCATCGGCCCACAGGTCGCGGGCCGCGAATTCCGGTGGCTGGTTGTCGACGTCGTGGGTGTCGAAGGGCGATGCGGCCACAAGCCTCTCCTCCGGTGGAGGTCTGGAATGTAGCGCAGCACAGGGTCGCGGCGCCGCAACCTTCGACGCAAAGAAAAGGCCCCGCCGAAGCGGGGCCTGGAAAGTCGTGTTCCCGGCCCGAGTGGACCCGGACACCGGTCCTGATCAGACCGGTGCGACTTCGGACGCCTGCGCGCCCTTCGGGCCCTGGGTCAGCTGGTAGCTGACGCGCTGGCCTTCCTGCAGGCTGCGGAAGCCCTTGGCATTGATGGCGGAAAAATGCACGAAAACATCGGCGCTGCCGTCTTCGGGTGAGATGAAGCCAAATCCCTTGGCGTCGTTGAACCACTTCACGGTACCGTACTGCATGTCCTTGTTGACCTCTGCTGGATGCGATGACGAGCGCCGGCCCTGGCGGCGCACAGCGAGTATGCCAACTTGCTGAACGAAGGCAACCGGGTCCGGCATGCGGCGATGCCGCTTGCGGGTGGCGCGATCAGGAGGCCAGCATGGCGCGAAGCAGCGCCGGTAGGCCCGCCGATGCGGCAGCAACGTTGTCGAGCACGTCCTGTAGCGTGATCACTTCGTCCGGGTCCGGTCCCGCACCCGCCGCCCAGTTGGCGACGATGGCGAGGCAGGCGTAGTCCAGGCCCATCTCGCGTGCCAACCCGGCTTCCGGCATCCCGGTCATGCCGACCAGGTCACAACCATCGCGACGCATGCGCGCGATCTCGGCGCGAGTCTCCAGGCGCGGCCCCTGCGTCGCGCCGTAACAGCCGCCGTCGGCGAGGGTTACTTTCGCCCCGGCCGCCGCCGCAAGCACCGCATGCCGCAGCGAACGCGTGTACGGTTCGCCGAAATCGACATGCAGCACTTCGGTGCCGGGTTCCTCGCAGATCGTGGAGATCCGCCCCCACGTGTAATCAATCAGTTGGTCCGGACAGGCCAGCACGCGCGGACCGAAGCGCTCGGTGATGCCACCGACGGTGTTGAGCGCCAGCACGCGTTGCGCGCCCAGCGCCTTCAGTGCCGCGAGGTTGGCGCGGTAGTTGATCTTGTGCGGCGGCAGCGAATGGCCTTCGCCATGGCGCGCGAGGAAGGCAACGCGATGGCCGTCCAGCATGCCCACGCGAACCGGTCCGGACAGCGCGCCGTAGTGCGTGACCGGCTGATGCGCTTCCACGTCCTCGAGTTCGGCGAGCTTGTACAGGCCGGTGCCGCCGATGATGGCCAGCTCGATGGCATCCATGATCACTCCTTCAACGCATAGATGGCGGGCAAACCGCGGCCCTGCTCGTGGTAATCCATGCCATAGCCGTAGACGTAGCGGTCCGGCACTTCCACGCCCACATAGTCCGCGGACAACCCCGGCACGCAGCGATCGTGTTTCTTGACTGCCAGTGCGGCGATGCGCACCTCGGCCGCACCCTGCTGGTTGCACCAGTCGCGGATGGCGGCCAGCGTGTGGCCTTCGTCGACGATGTCATCGACCAGCAGTACGCGGCGGCCCTGCAACGGCGTTGCCGGGCGATGTTTCCAGGTGAGCTCGCCGCCCGAAGTCGTACCGCGATAGCGCGAGGCGTGCAGGTATTCGAATTCGACATCCTGGCCGCAGGCGCCCAGCTCCAATACGAGTTGCCCCGCGAACGGCAAGCCGCCGTGCATCACGGTGATGTACACCGGCACGCCGCCGGCGTAGTCGTGGTGGATGCGTGCGGCCATGTCTGCGATCGCCCGCTCCAGCGTCGCGCGGTCGTGGACCAGGTCGCTGTTGGCGAGCGCGGTCTGGAGATCGGCCATCACGCCAGTCCTTCCTGGCGGCTGCGCGCTTCACCGTAGCGAGCGTCTGCGATCAGCCCGTCCCAACCCATCGCGCCGCGCCCGATCAGGCCGATGAGCGCCATGGTATTGAGCTTGCGGTCCTTGATGGCGTCGAGCGACTCCGCGACCAGTTCGGGGTGGCAGACGAGGACCACGTCGCACCCCGCATCCAGGTGCAGGTCCACGCGTTGCTTGACGCCGCCGGCCGAGAACGCCGCGGCCATGCCGATGTCGTCGCTGAAGACGACGCCATGGAAACCGAGCCCCCCGGACGCACGATCCTTGCGCAGGATGTCCTCGATCCAGCGCTTCGAGTAACCCGCCGGTTCCGGCGCCACCGCCGGATACACGACGTGGGCCATCATGACCGCATCGGCCTTGGCCTCGATGCCGGCGATGAAGGGAACGAGGTCGAGCGCGCGGATTTCCTCGAACGTACGCGGATCGACGGCGGCGTCGAAATGCGTGTCTTCCAGCACCGAGCCGTGGCCGGGGAAGTGCTTGAGCGTCGCGCCCATGCCGGCGGCGTGCATGCCGCGCACGTAGGCGCGGGTGAACTCGGCGACGACGGCCGGGTCCTCCGAGAACGCGCGGTTGCCGATCGCACGGTTGCCACGGCCGAGGTCGACGACCGGGGCGAAGCTGAGGTCGACGCCGGTCGCGCGCACTTCGCTGGCCATCAACCAGGCGTGCTCCCCGGCGAGCTTCAACGCGGCCTGCGGGTCCTGCGCGTAAAGCTTGCCGAAGCCTTCCAGCGGCGGCAGCACGCTGTAGCCCTCGCGGAAACGCTGCACACGACCGCCTTCCTGGTCGACGCAGACCAGCTGGGGACGTGGTGCCGCCTCGCGGATGGCCTGGGAGAGCTCCGCCACTTGCGCCTTCGACGCGAAGTTGCGGCTGAACAGGATCACGCCGGCGCAGGCGTCGTGCTGCAGCCAGTCGCGCTCCTGCGCGGTGAGTTCCTTGCCGGCAACGCCAATAATCAACATGTCAAAATCCAGTGAAAACTAAAGATGCGATGGTGACGAGCGAAGGGGTTCCTGCACGGCACCAACTCCTCCTCTCCCGCTTGCGGGAGAGGCCGGGTGAGGGTGGCTCAGCCCGCGGGAATCAAGCCGCAGTGCCTGCGCGCTCCGCCTCGCTCCATTGCGAGTACGGCCGCGAGGCCAGGGCCAGATTGTAGTAGCGCTTGCTGTCGGTCACTTCACGTCCGATCCAGGCGGGCTTTTCGAAGCTTTCCTGGGCGGATGCGAGTTCGATTTCCGCCACCACCAGGCCGGCGTTGTCGCCGAGGAACTCGTCTACCTCCCACAGGTGCCCGCCAACATCGACGTAAT
This sequence comes from Lysobacter sp. P5_B9, assembly GCF_054049835.1. NCBI lineage: Bacteria > Pseudomonadati > Pseudomonadota > Gammaproteobacteria > Lysobacterales > Lysobacteraceae > Lysobacter > Lysobacter sp. P5_B9. The sequence continues at coordinate 699,978 of NZ_JBFULP010000001.1, read as the reverse complement.
GGCGGCGCTTGTCGACCAGCCCGCCAACGCTCAGCGCGAGCAGGCCGCGCGCATCCTCGACCGGAATCGCGTAGTCGAACTCCTGGCGGGTATGGCCCAGTTCGCGCGACTTCAGGTTGAGGTAGGCCTCGTCGCCCTGGATGCGCACGCGCACCGAGGCCTTCATCGCGCCGGTGTCCATGGCCGCGATGTCGTTGAGGTAGCCCTGCGCCATCGGCACGACCTTGTGCGCGGCCATGCGCCAGGCGTCGCCGGTGACGAGGAATTTGCGTTCTATTTCGATGGCCATGGTTTCGTCACGCCCTAAAGGCAATCCCATTGCCTGAATTTGACACGCGCTGCGGCGCGTTTGAATAAGACCACACGCCCATCAACCCGCGGCGCGCTCGAACATCGCGATCGATTCGACATGCGCCGTATGCGGGAACATGTCCATCACCCCTGCCGCGCGCAGTTTCCAGCCCTTCTCGTTGACGAGGTAACCGGCGTCGCGTGCCAGAGAACCCGGATGGCAGCTCACGTACACGATGCGCTTGAACTGCTTGAGCTTCAGCTGGGTCAGGACGAAGTCGGCGCCCGAGCGCGGCGGATCCAGCAGCAACCGGTCGAAGCCGTCGCGCATCCAGGTGTGGTCGCTGAGGTCCTTGCCGAGGTCGGCGGCGTGGAAATCGGCGTTCGTGATGGCGTTGTGTGCGGCGTTTTCGCGCGCGCGGCAAACGAGTCCGGCTTCGCCTTCCACGCCCACGACCTCGCGCACACGCCGCGCCAGTGGCAGGGTGAAATTGCCGAGGCCACAGAACAGGTCGAGCACGCGGTCTTCCGGTTGCGGATCGAGCAGGTCGATCGCGGACTGGATCATCTTGCCATTGAGGCCCGCGTTGACCTGGATGAAGTCGAGCGGGCGGAACACGAACTCGATGTTCCATTGCGGCAGCATGAAGGCGAGCTTCGGCTCCGCCGGCCACAGCGGGTGCACGCTGTCGACACCGCCGGGCTGCAGGAAGATCGCGAAGCCATGCGCCTGGCCGAAGGCAACGAGCGCGGCCTGGTCTGATTCCGACAACGGCGCCAGGTGGCGGATCGTGAGCGCGATGCCGCTGAAATCATCGGTCGGATCGCCGGCGATGAATTCGATCTGCGGGATGTCGCGACGCGCCTGCAGGCCATCGACCAGCGCCGAAAGAGCCGACACCTTGCTGCCGATCTCGGGAATGACGGTATGGCATTCGGACAGGTCGGCGACGAAACGTGGATCCTGTTCGCGGAAGCCGACCAGGGTCTTGTCTTTCTTCTCCACGCGCCGCACCGAGAAGCGACCCTTGCGGCGATAGCCCCACGCCGCGTCGGTCAGCGGCGGCAGGACGCGCTCCGGCGTGACGTGGCCGATGCGTTCCAGGTTCTCCAGCAGCACGCGCTGCTTGGCCAGGATCTGTTTGTCCTCGTCGAGGTGTTGCAGGGCGCAACCGCCGCAGGTGCCGAAATGCGGGCAGCGTGGCGGCACCCGGTCCTGCGAGGCGCGAAGCACTTCCAGCGTCGTGGCTTCGTCGAAATGGCGCGAACGCGAAGTCTGCTTCGCTACCACCCGCTCGCCCGGCAGTGCGCCGGCGATGAAGGTCACCTTGCCACCCTCCCCGTCGCGGCGGGCCACGCCGCGGCCATCGTGGCTCATGCCGGTGATGTCAACTTCAAAGGGGGTCTGGTCGATGCGGGCCACGGGGGAATTCGATATTGCAGGGCCGCATATTGTCGCAGAGCCGGCCCGCGACGGCCCAAAAGCGCCCTTCGAATGATGCCGCGCCGGCGGCTGGGAAAATGCCGCGCTGCGCTTTAGACACCCAAAAACGCAGAAAAGCCCGCCAAAGCGGGCCTTTCTCCATGGATGACAGACTGGGCAGACGGGACTTACTTCTGCTTCCACGCCCCGCCACTCTGATACCACCAGCCCGCGCGCGCACTGGAAATCCACTGCTTGGCGAAGACGTCGCGGATCTGCGCTTCCCACTCGGGATGGCCATTGGCGACGGCGACTTCGCGGTACACCGCCTTGCGATCGCGATTGTCGTCGGCGACGGCCTGGTTCACCGCGACGCGGTCCTTGAGTGCCAGCTTGGCGGCGTCGCGCACGACGATGGAGCCGTCTTCGGCGAAGCCCAGGGCGCCTGCATCGAAGCCCCCGCGCAACTGCGAATCGAAGCGTTCGGCCATGCGTGCCTGGATCGCCTGGATGGCCGGGGTCTTGATGGTGATGTCCGGTTGCGACTGCGCATGGGCGCTGCCAATGCCGACCAGGCTCCACGGGTCGATGCGCGCGAACAGGCTGCGCTGCGCCGCCGGTGCCTGGAACGCCATGCCACCGCCGTCCGACGGCTTGGGCGGCACGTTCTTGGCTTCGTCCCCGATCACTTTCTCGACGAACTCCTTCGCCGCTTCCTTCGCCTCGGCGGCCGGGAAGTACACGTTGATCGTGACGCAGGCCGTAAGCAGCACGGCGGCGGCCGGAATTCCCATCAGACGACGCATGTCGTTTCTCCAGTGATGAATCAAAGTTTTGCGTTCGTTCGCCAGCAGCAGGTTATTCGACCACCGGCTTCACGTCGCCCTTGCCGATGGCGCCCAGCCGCTCGACCAGCGTCGGCCAGTCGACCCGGCGATTGAATCCGACCACGGTCAGCCGCGGCAAGCCGGAGCCTGCGACGATAATAAATCCCTGCCCGGCTGAACCCAGTCCGTCCATGCTGCAGACGTCGTCCGCGAGCCGGCACGAGATACCGATGCGCGAATAGCCGAAGTCGTCGAACAACCCGATCAGCTGCGACTGAAGGCTGGTGGCGAAGGACGCATCGCCCACGCTCGACAGGTCCTGCACGGCACGCTGGCTGATGCGCTGCTTCACGCCCGGTTTGCGCTGCGTGCGCAGCGTCGCATCGAAGGCCACGGGCTGCCAGTCGACCATGCGCAGCGCATTGAGGCTGCCGTCGAGGCGGCCGGTGATGCTGCCGAAACCGAAGACGCCGGTCAGCGCTTCCAGGTCGAGGTCGTCCAGCGCAATGTCGGCCGACAGCGTCGGCGCGACGCCGAAGGGCCGCTCCATCGACAGCGACGACACGGCGACGTCGCCGTCGAACACCTGCATGCGTAGGCCACCGTCGAAATCGAGCCGTTCCGCAGCGTAATGCGCCTGCGGGATTTCGCCGCTGAGATCGCCGGTGAATGCCGGCCAGTCCAGTGCCTTCGCCAGCTGCCCGACGTCCAGTTCCCGCAGGGTCAGGCCAAAACGGATGTCGAGTCCCTGCCCGTCCGCAGGCGGGCGCAGGGTGAAATGATCGAAACGCAGCTGGCCACCCAGCATCGGCACCGCGACAGCTTCCTGGAAGCGCAGTTTGCCGTCGTCGCTCACCAACGGCAGGCGTGCCGCACCAAAGGCGAGTCCATAGAGCTGCCCGCCCTGCCACTGCAAAGCCGATTGCACGGGCGCGCCTGACGAGAACGCAAGATCGCCTTCCAGGCGGGTGAAGCCGAAGCGCTGCGCGGGGTCGGTGACCGTCGTGTCATGGAGCGTGAGGGTGAAATCGCGCACCACTCCCGCAGCGAGGTGCAGGCTCGCATCCGTCGCGCCGCTGAACTGCAGTTGCGACAAGCCGGCAATGCCGAGCCAACCGCTGAGATAGGCGTCGCGCAGGGGGGCGAGGTCGGCGCTGTGCAGTTGCAGGTCGAGGGCATCGAGGTCGCCCGCGGGCGTGAATGCCGCGCTGCCTTGCGCCTCGAGGATGCCGCGATCACGCCAGGCAAATGCCGGCAACCGCCAGCCCTGCCCGTCCTGCTTCGTTGCATCCATGTGGAGGTCGACGGCATGTTGATCCAGGGAAACGTAGGCGTTGCCGAAGAGCAGTTCGCCGCCGTGCAATCGCCCTGCGACGACGGCGCGATCGCGATCGCCGAAGGACAGGTCCAGCGACAGCTCCGCGCCGAGGTTTTCGGCGGCGATGGTTCCATCGGGCGTGTCGAAGGCCGCGCCCGCCAGTTTCAGGGGACCTGTAACCCGGACCGACTGACTGGGCGACGACGCGACGGCAAGCTGGCCGTCGAGGGTGCCTCCCGTGATGCGGCCTTCGGCCCACGCACTCGCCAGCAGGGCCTGCGCCCAGGCCAACGGGACACGGACCAGGTCGATATCGGTGCGGTCGGGCGACGCCGCGTCACGATGCAGCGACAACATGCCGGCGCCGCGCGACAGCCGCGCATCGGTACTGGCGGCGCCGAGGTTCAAAGACAGGTGCACGGGTGCGCCATCGCCGTGCAAGGTCCCGTCGCAACGCCAGCCCCCTTGTCCGTCGCGCTGCAACGGGCATTGCCAGTCGAGATCGCGAAAGTGATAGCCGAGGTCGGGGGCGTCCACGCGCGCGGCCCGAAGCCAAAGCGCGCCCTGTGGTGCGGAGGCCGGCCAGTCGAGGCGGACCCGTACGTCCTGCAGCATCGCCACGGGCGTCGTCACCTTCGATATGCGCGCGCCCAGCGATCGTGCATGCGTCGGCGCCGCCGCGAGTGCGGCGATCCAGAGGCAACACACCAGGCGTACCATCCGACCGGACATTCGGAAAGGATACCGACAGGAGTGCAAAACGCATGACAGCCAGCCTGCCCCGCATCCTGCTGGTCGAGGACGACCCCGTCAGTCGCGCCTTCCTTGGCGCCGCCGCCCATGCGCTGCCGGCCGTGGTCGATGCCGCCGACAGCATGGCGGCCGCGATGGCGCTGGCCGCTGCCGGCCGCTACGACCTGTGGCTGATCGATGCCAACCTGCCGGATGGCCACGGCGCGGAACTGCTCTCGCGACTGCGTGCCCGCGAGGCACGGACGCCGGCGGTCGCCCACACCGCCGCCCACGACGCCGAGGTGGCAACCGGATTGCTGGAAGCCGGCTTCCAGCGCGTGTTCGTCAAACCGCTACCTGCGAAGTCGGTGCAGAAAGGCCTTCGGGAAGTGCTCGGACTCGAGGCGGAACCTCAGCCAGCGGGTGAAACACCCGGCATCGACGCATTGCCGCTTTGGGATGACGAAACCGCAGCGCGCGCCCTGAACGGCAATCGCGAACATATCGCGACACTACGCATGCTCTTCATCGCGGAATTGCCGGGCGTTACCGAACGTGTGCGGAATGCATTCCACAACGAGGATATCCGGGGGCTCCACGACGAACTGCATCGGCTCCGCGCCAGTTGCGGTTTCGTCGGAGCGACGCGGCTCCGGCAAGCAGTGCAGACCCTCGGGAACGACGACCGCTCGCAGGCTGGACTGCAGGCGTTCACGGCGGCGGCGCAGGCGCTGGTGGATTCGCCGTGACGGTGGGGATTGAAACGGCACGTTCCGCCGTTTCCGATCAATCTCCCGCCGACATGCGGGCGAGCTCGCCCAGCATCTCCCACGACTTCAGGCCGCGTGGCCCCAAGTGGAAAGCGAGCACCTCGCGCATCGGCCGGCGCAGGCTCGCGAGGTCTTCATCGGAGGGCAACACGTCTTCGGACAGCGCAAGCAGCGCACGTCCGGTTGCGGCGTTGCGTCGATCACCGTGGCCACGGTCGGCCAGCAGGCGGCGCGGGCCGAACTCCGGATCCAGCCGGTAGCGCGCTGCAGGGTCGATCGGCGCACCCTCGCCATCGAGGCCCCAGTCGAAGCCGAAGCCGATGGCATCGAGCAGGTCGCGTTCGTAGCGGCGCAGTGTCCACGCAAGCGGATCGGATCCACCCAGGCGCTGACGCGTTGCCGCATAGGCAATGAACAGGTCCGGCTGCGGATCTCCTCGCGGAGCGAGGCGCATGGTGAGTTCGTTGAGGTAGAAGCCGGCAAGCATCGCATCGCCGAGCAACCGCGGTGCCGCATCCAGCGCTTCGGCGGCAGAGAGCGTCGCCAGTTCGCCGCGCTGTACCGCGTCGAAGCGGATGTGCTGCAGCGGCTGCAGCGCGGCCCGCAACACCTGGCGCTTGGCGCCTTGCACGCCGCGAGCGACCAGTCCGAGCCGCCCATGTTCGGCGCTCAGGACTTCGACCAGCACGCTGCTCTCGCGCCATGGGCGCGTATGCAGGACGAAGGCAGGTTCGGCGGTGAGCCGCATCGATCCGGGTGAGCCGGTCAGTCGTGGTAGCCGAACGCCCGCAAAGCCGCCTCATCGTCGGACCAGCCTTCGCGGACGCGCACCCAGGTTTCGAGGAATACCTTGGAGCCGAACAGGCGTTCCATCTGCAGGCGCGACTTCATGCCGATCTCGCGCAGGCGTTCGCCGCCCTTGCCGATCACGATCAGCTTCTGGCCGTCGCGTTCGACCCAGATCACGGCACCGATGCGCAGCAGCACGCCTTTGGGCGAGGGTTCCTCGACGAAGCGCTCGATTTCCACCGTGGTGGCGTAGGGCAATTCCTCGCCGAGCTGGCGCATCAGTTGCTCGCGCACCAGTTCTCCGGCGAGGAAGCGCTGGCTCTTGTCGGTTATTTCGTCTTCGGCGTAGAGCGGCGGCTGCTCGGGCAGCTGTGAAAGCACGGTCTTCGTCAACGCTTCCAGGCCGCTGCGCTTGAGCGCGGACACCGGATGCACGCCGGCGAAGTCGCGACCGTCGCTGACCTTGGCCAGGTAAGGCAGCAATTTGGTCTTGTCGGTGATGCGATCGACCTGGTTCACGACCAGGATCACCGGGAGGCCGGCGTTTTTCAGGGCATCGTAGGCGAGCGTGTCCTCGTCATCCCACTGCCCGGCCCGGACCACCAGGAGCGCGACATCCACGCCCTCCAGCGCACCGCGCGCCGCGCGGTTCATCAGGCGGTTCATGGCCCGCTTCTGCTCGCGATGGATGCCTGGGGTGTCGACGAGCAGCAACTGCCCCTCGGGGAAGGTGGCTATGCCGAGCAGGCGGTGGCGGGTGGTCTGCGGGCGCGGCGAGACGATGCTGACCTTGGCGCCGACCAAAGCGTTGACCAGGGTGGATTTGCCAACGTTGGGACGGCCGATGACGGCCACGTGGCCGGCGCGATGCGTGGGGGAATTCATGTGGGGATTGTCCGCTCCGGTGCGCTGGAGGGCAAACCGCGGCGCCAAGGTCAGGTAGGCGTGCGGGGAATCAGGGCGCGCCCAAGGCCTGCAATGCGGCTTCTGCGGCCATCTGCTCGGCGGCCCGGCGTGAGCCACCCTCGCCTTCGGTGACCAGGACCGGCTGCTGCAACGTGCAGGTGATGCGGAAGGTCTTGGCGTGGTCGTCACCGCTCTCCGAGAGCAAGGCATAGACCGGCAGCGGCTTCTGCTTGCCCTGCAGCCATTCCTGCAGGCGCGTCTTCGCGTCCTTGCCGACCTTGTGCGGGGGTGGCAGGGCTTCCATCGCCGACTGGAACCACGGCAGCACGACGGCACGGCAGGTTTCAAATCCAGCGTCGAGATAGATCGCGGCGACCAGGGCCTCCAATGCGTCCGCGAGGATCGAGTCGCGGCGATGGCCGCCCGACTTCATCTCCCCGGGACCGAGGATCAGCTTGGCGCCGAGATCCAGTTGCCTGGCAATCGGCGCCAGCGCGGATTCGCGGACCAGCTCGGCGCGTGCGCGCGTCAACGCGCCTTCATCGGCCTGCGGCCAGTGCTGGTAGAGGGATTCGGCGACGATCAGGTTGACCAGGGCGTCGCCGAGGAATTCGAGGCGCTCGTTGTGGGGAGCGCCTGCACTTCTGTGGGTCAGGGCCTGGGTGAGCAGGTCCGGACGAAGGAACGCATGGCCGATCGCGACGGTCAATCGACGGTCTGCGCCTTGCGGGCCAGCTCTTTCTCCGCATGGAACTTGCCGACCACATCGAGATTGGCGATCACCGGGCGGCGTACCTCGTAATCCACGGTCATCAGCCACCCGGCGCCCTTGCGCACCAGCTTCACATGCTCCGGCTTCACATTTTCGGAATAGCTTATATACAAACGATTGAAGAACTTTTGCTTGACCTTATCAATGCTTTCTTCCGCGATTCCCGGCTCGTCTGCCAAACTTGCCATCGCCTGCTTGACCGAGAAAAATTCGTTGTACATCGGGAATATCTGCATACCCACGTAAACAAATACCCCGGCAACCGCCATTGAAATGATGAACCCGATCAGGGTCATGCCTTTCTGCTTACGTTTCATCGAACTCTCCCCAGTTATCGAAAACGCAACCTCAACGGATGCTGGTACCAATCCGCTGGTACTCGAGACCGCCGTCCCAGCTCATCCAGATCAGGAATGCCTTGCCGCGAAGCTGACCTTCCGGCAGGACGCCCCAGTATCGGCTGTCGTCGCTGTTCTTGCGGTTGTCCCCCATCACGAAATAATGCCCCCGCGGCACTTCCCAATCGCCCTCCCCTGGATCCATGAACGGCGAAGCCGTGGATTCCAGGACGGAGTGCGGCCGCCCGGGAAGATTCTCACGCAATTCGAGGGAGCCCGTCATCTCGGCGCCCCGCCCCCTGCCGGTGTAGGTCCCGATCTCCGTGTAGGGGATCGGATTGCCATTCACCAGGACCTGGTTGTCGTGGTATCCGATGCGGTCCCCCGGCAGGCCGATCACGCGCTTGATGAAGTCGACGCCCTTGTTGGGATCGTCCGGCGTGCGCCCCGGGAAGTGGAACACGACGACGTCGCCGCGCTGGGGCTCGCCCACGTCGAGGAATTTCTTGTTGGTGATGGGCAGGCGCAGCCCATACGCGAACTTGTTGACCAGGATGAAGTCGCCGGTCAGCAGCGTCGGCATCATCGAATTCGACGGGATGCGAAAGGGCTCGGCCACGAAGCTGCGCAGGATCAGCACGATCGCCAGCACCGGGAAGAACGCCTTGGAGTAGTCGATGACAACCGGCTCCTCCCCTTCGTCCAGCAGTCCGGCGCCTGCGATGCGGCGCCTGGCCAGGAACAGCTTGTCCACCAGCCACACCACGCCGGTGAACGTCGTCAGGATGACCAGAATGATCTCAAACCACTTCATGCTTGCTCCTCGGAGCCGAAATCTTCGATTTGGAACACCGGATCCGGGAACGCCGCGGCAACCCAAGCCGCCACAGCATGCCCGTCCAGAATGACCGCCTTGGGCACCTGAGGTTCCCCCTTTCCGCTTACTTATTGTCCACCTGCAAAACCGCCAGGAAGGCCTCCTGCGGAATCTCCACGCGGCCTACCTGCTTCATTCGCTTCTTGCCCTCTTTCTGCTTCTCGAGGAGCTTCTTCTTGCGGCTGATGTCGCCACCGTAGCATTTCGCCAGCACGTTCTTGCGCATGGCCTTGACGGTGCTGCGGGCGATGATCTGCGAGCCGACCGCGGCCTGGATCGCGACGTCGAACATCTGCCGCGGGATCAACTCGCGCATCTTCTCGGAGATCTCGCGGCCACGGCGGTCGGCGTGGGCGCGGTGGGTGATGATGCTCAGCGCATCGACCTTGTCGCCGTTGATGAGCGTGTCCACGCGCACGAACGGGCCGGCCTGGAAGCGCAGGAAGTGGTAGTCCAGCGAGGCGTAGCCGCGCGACACCGACTTCAGACGGTCGAAGAAGTCCAGCACGACCTCGGCCATCGGCAGCTCGTAGCTGATCTGGACCTGGTTGCCCATGTAGGTGATGCCGATCTGGCTGCCGCGCTTTTCCTCGCACAGGGTGATCACATTGCCGACATAGTCCGGCGGCGTGAGGATGTTGGCGCGGATGATCGGCTCGCGGATCTCTTCGATCAGGTTGACCTGGGGCAGCTTGGCCGGGTTGTCCAGCGGCATCACGGCACCGTCGGTCTTGAGCACTTCGTAGATCACCGTCGGCGCGGTACTGATGAGATTGAGGTCGTATTCACGCTCCAGGCGCTCCTGCACGATCTCCATGTGCAGCATGCCGAGGAACCCGCAACGGAAGCCGAAGCCCATGGCCTCGGAGCTTTCCGGCTCGAAGCGCAGCGCGGCGTCGTTGAGGCGCAGCTTTTCCAGCGCCTCGCGCAGCGCCGGGTAATCCTCGGCGTCGACGGGAAACAGGCCGGCGAACACGCGCGGCTGCATTTCCTGGAAACCCGGCAGCGGCTTCGATGCCGGATCGCTGGCCAGGGTCAGTGTGTCTCCGACCGGCGCGCCATGCACGTCCTTGATCGAGGCATTGATCCAGCCCACCTCGCCGGCGCCGAGCTTGGTCAGCACCTTGCGCTTGGGGGTGAACACGCCGACCTGGTCGACCTGGTGCGTGCGTCCGGTCGACATGACCAGGATCTTGCTGCCCGGGGTGATCTCGCCCTGCATGACGCGGACCAGCGACACCACGCCGAGGTAGTTGTCGAACCAGGAGTCGATGATCAGCGCCTGCAGCTTGTCGGTATCGCGCGGCTTCGGCGGCGGAATGCGCTTGACGATGGCCTCAAGCACGTCCTGCACGTTGAGGCCGGTCTTCGCGCTGATCGCCACTGCGTCCTCGGCGTCGATGCCGATGACGGCTTCGATTTCGGCCTTGGCACGGTCGACGTCGGCGGTGGGCAGGTCGATCTTGTTCAGGACCGGAACCACTTCCAGGCCCTGCTCGACCGCGGTATAGCAGTTGGCGACGGACTGGGCTTCCACGCCCTGCGCCGCGTCCACCACCAGCAGCGCGCCCTCGCAGGCGGCGAGCGATCGGCTGACCTCGTAGCTGAAGTCGACGTGGCCGGGCGTGTCGATGAAGTTGAGCTGGTAGGTCTTGCCGTCCTTCGCCTTGTACGGCAGCGACACGGACTGGGCCTTGATGGTGATGCCGCGCTCGCGCTCGATCGGATTGGAGTCGAGCACCTGTGCTTCCATCTCGCGGGCTTCGAGGCCACCGCAGAGTTGGATGATGCGGTCGGCCAGCGTCGACTTGCCGTGGTCGACGTGGGCGATGATGGAGAAATTGCGGATCAGTTGCATGCGGGCGGCTTGAAGCCGTCTCGAGAAAATTAACGGGCGATTATCGCATACGCGGCTGCGCCCGCCTTCCAGGGCGGGCGCAGCTTGCGATCGCGATGGGGCATTCACGATGGGGCATTCAGCCCGCCGCTTCGCCCTCGCCCGCGGTTACGGCGATGAACTGGGTCGCGTTGCCACGGCGAACCAGGAGCATCACCGTCTGGCCGTCCCTCACGCCCGAGAGCGCGCGATCGAGCGATGCCGACGTGCCCACGCTGGTACGGCCGACCGACAGGATCACATCACCTGGTTGCAGGCCGGCTTCGGCGGCGGCATCGCCCACGCGGGACAAACGCACGCCTTCGTTCGATTGCAGCCCCAACTGTTGCCGTTCCGCATTGCTCAGGTCCTTGCCCACCAGCCCCAGGGCATTCTTCCCGCCAGGCGTGGCGGGCGCAGGCGTGCCGCTCTCTGAACCCGACTCGTCGACGGCACCGTCCGCCAGGGCCTCGTTCAGCGCATCGAGCGTCACGCTGATCTCGCGAGGCTTGCCATCCCGAAGGATGCTCAGCCGTACCTTCGAGCCGGGCGACAAACCGCCGATCAGCGGGGGCAAATCGCTGGATACGCTCACCGGCCGACCGTTCACGGCCCGGATGACGTCCATCCGTTCGATGCCGGCGCGGCTGGCGGCGCTGCCCGGCATGACCACCGACACCAGCGCCCCGCCGGCATCCGGCAGGCCCAGGCCACGCGCCTCATCGGCCGAGATTGCCTGCACCTGCACGCCGAGCTGGCCGCGGCTGACCTTGCCGGTCTTCTTGATCTGGTCCGCGGCGCTCATCGCCACGTCGATCGGGATCGCGAAACTCACGCCCATGTAGCCGCCGGAATTGCTGAAGATCTGCGAGTTGATACCCACCACCTCGCCGGACGTATTCAGCAGCGGACCACCGGAATTGCCGCGGTTGATCGCCACGTCGGTCTGGATGAAGGGCACATAGCGCTGGTCGGCGTACGGATTGGCGCGGCCGACGGCGCTGACGATGCCCGCGGTGACGGACTGGTCGAGCCCGAACGGCGAGCCGATCGCCACCACCCACTGCCCCGGCTTGAGATGCGCGGAATCGCCGATCCGCAGTGCCGGCAGGCTCTTCGCATCGATCTTCAGCAGCGCCACATCCGACTGCTGGTCGCTGCCGACGACCCTGGCCTTGAATTCGCGGCGGTCGGAGAGTGTCACCGTCACCGTATCCGCGCCATCGACCACATGGTGGTTGGTCAGCACATAACCGTCATTGGAGATGAGAAACCCGGTGCCCATCGAAACGCCGTGGGGCCCCTGCGGCATCTGCGGGCCGTCCGGGCCTTCGAACATGCCCGGCGGCAGCATGCGGCGGAAGAACTCGGGAATCTGCTCTTCGTCCGGCATCTGCTGGGTGCGGGCGACCCGGCGCGATCCGGCTTCCGCGCTGACATTCACCACTGCCGGCCCGACTTGCTGGACCAGGTTGGTGAAGTCCGGCAAGCCGGTGACGATCGGGGCCGCGGGCACGAGCTGTGCGGTGGTAGCCCCCTGCAGGGAGGCGCCGGAGGGTTGCGCGGTACAGGCGGTCGGCAGGGTGGCGGCGATGACGCCGAGCACGGCCAGGGAGCGGAGCGGTCGGTTCATGGGCATGTGCTTGGGGAAGTTATTGGATATCGGCGATAGGGCCGGAGGTTGGTCCGGGTTGGTGAAATCGCTGGTGAAATCGCTGGTGAAAATCGCGTTCCGGGGCGGCATCGGGCGGTCAGCGTTCCGGCTCGGCCACGGTCTCGTGCGCGGTAGCCTCCGGAGGCAGGCGTGGCTCGAACGGGTAGAAAGACGGCGCAGCCGCACTGGTACCGAAGCCAACCGTAACCGCGCCTGCGGTGTTTTCAGCAGGTAACACCGCGCGTGGCCACGGTCGCGTGACGATGTCATCGACCGGCGGATGGAAGGGCCGCGTCGTTTCCGACGCCGTCGTCGCCACGGCCGTGGCGCGCGCGCCAGAAGGAGACTGCACCGGTGCAGCCGTCGCTGGCGTCGATCGCGCAGTCGAACGGACCGGACGGCGCGGAGTCGTTCGCGGCACATCCGTCACGGCAACCGCGGTGGCGGAAGCCGGCGATGTCGCTACTGCCGCAGTGGCGGTCCTCGACTCGACTGCCCCCGCCTCGACTGACTGCGCCACCGGCGCCTGATTGGGCGGCGAAACCACACCGGCCGCGACCTGCCGGTCGCCTGCCGGCGATGGGGACCGCGAGAACGGCCCGACCACCAATACCGCCGCCACCGCCACCGATGCCGCCAACGCCGCACCGCCGCCGATCCAGCGGCGACGCGAAACGGCGGAAGATGCGGCTTCCATCGCATGCGCCGACGCGGGGGACGTGACCACACCGACCGCCCCTTCCGCGGCCAGCATGCGCATCACGCCCGAAGCAAAATCAGGCGGGGCCACGGACGTCGCTTCGCCACGCAGGGCATCGCCAATCAATTGCCAGCGGCCGCAGGCTTCGCGCCAGCCGGCGTCATGATCGAGACGCCGCAGTGCAAACCGGATCGCATCGCCTGGCAGCTCGCCGTCGAACAGCGCGCTGAGCGCCTCGCGGTCGTCGCGCGGGTGCAGGGGATGGTGGTTGGAGTTGGAATGAGAGTTGGAACCGGTAGTCATCGGTGCGCACGCTCCCGCAGGTTGGCGTCGTGGTCCAGCAGGGGTCTCAACTGATTGTCGATCGCTTCACGCGCGCGGAAGATCCGCGAACGCACGGTGCCGATCGGGCAATCCATCCTGGCCGCAATCTCCTCGTAGCTCAGTCCATCGACTTCGCGCAGGTTGATGGCCATGCGCAATTCCTCGGGCAAGGCTTCGACCGCACGCATCACCGTAAGTTCGATTTCCTGGCGCAGGAGTTCGTGCTCCGGCGTGGCCGTCTCGCGCAGGCGCGTACCGCTGTCGTACTGTTCGGCATCCGCCGCGTCGACATCGTCCGTGGGCGGCCTGCGGTTCTGCGCTACGAGATGGTTCTTGGCAGTGTTCACGGCGATCCGGTGCAGCCACGTATAGAACTGGGAGTCGCCCCGGAAATTGGGCAGCGCGCGATATGCGCGGATGAAGGCTTCCTGCGCCACGTCCTGGCATTCGCTCCAGTCGGCGATGTAGCGCCCGATCAGGGCCACGATCCGATGCTGGTACTTGCGCACCAAGGCATCGAACGCGGTGCTGTCACCACGCTGCACGCGCCGCACCAGCTCCTGGTCCAGGTCGGATTCCGGGGTCAATTGTTCGGCCATCACCGCGCCGGCACTCCTGTCAGCTCGGCGGGGCCGAACCGTGGGACAGCCCTTCCGGGCAAAAGTTCATTCATCCGCTCATTTATTGGGGCGCGGACCATACGCCGCAAGCGCCATCTGTCATGGTCCGACCATACGGTTTGACGCCGTCGAAACAAGCTCTGGATCATAGGAGCATGAACCGGCCGCGATGGCCGACACCCGGTGCGGACGCACCCCCACTGTTTGGAAGGATGGTCCCGCATGATCGCTGGCCTCGACGGTCTTCGCTTGCAGCACTGGAAACTGGAACAGCGCGACGACGGCGTCATGGTGCTGTCGTTCGACCGCGCCGGCAGCTCGGTCAACACCTTCGCACAGGCAGTGCTGATCGAGCTCGACGGCGTGCTCGAACGCCTCGCGCTGGACCCCCCTAAAGGCATGGTGATCCGCTCGGCCAAGGCCAGTGGGTTCATCGCCGGCGCCGACATCAGGGAATTCGCCGAGTTCGACGCAAAGGGCAACGTCAACGACGCCATCCGCCGCGGCCAGCAGGTCTTCCAGCGTATCGCCGAACTCCCCTTCCCCACCGTGGCGGCGATCCACGGCTTCTGCATGGGCGGCGGCACTGAAATGTCGCTCGCCTGCCGCTACCGTGTCGCCAGCAGCGACGCCTCCACCCGCATCGGCCTGCCGGAAGTGAAGCTCGGCATCTTCCCCGGCTGGGGTGGCAGTGTCCGCCTGCCGCGGCTGGTCGGCGCGCCGGCGGCGTTCGACATGATGCTGACGGGCCGCTCGCTGTCCGCGTCGGCGGCGCGCGCGATTGGCCTCGTCGACAAGGTCGTCGATCCGGCCTCGCTGGTGGAGGAAGCCGCCAGGCTCGCGCTTCGCGGCACCCAGCGTCCGTTCAAGCAGCGCTTCATGGCATGGGCCACGAACACGTGGCCGGCGCGCCAGGTCCTCGCTCCGATGCTGGCCAAGCAGGTCGCGCGCAAGGCGCGCAAGGAGCACTACCCGGCCCCCTATGCATTGATCGCCAGCTGGCAACGCGCTGGCGGCGGCGCGCAAGCGCTGTTGTCGGCCGAACGCAAGGCCGTGGTGAAACTGTCCTCGACGCCCACCGCGCGCAACCTGATCCGCGTCTTCTTCCTGCAGGAGCGCCTCAAGTCCAGCGGCGGCAAGGATCATGGGATCAAGCATGTGCACGTGGTGGGCGCCGGCGTGATGGGCGGCGATATCGCGGCGTGGTCGGCCTATCGCGGCTTCGACGTAACGCTGAGCGATCGCGAGCAGCGCTTCATCGATGGCGCGCTCACCCGCTCCGCCGAGCTGTTCGCCAAAAAGGTGAAGGACGAGGGCAAGCGCGCCGCCGTATCCGCACGCCTCAAGGGCGACCTCGCCGGCGATGGCGTGACGCAAGCCGACCTAGTCATCGAAGCGATCATCGAAAAGCCCGAAGCCAAGCGTGATCTCTACGCCGCCGTGGAACCGCGGATGAAAGCCGGTGCCCTGCTCACCACCAACACGTCTTCGATCCCGTTGACTGAACTGCGCGGACACATCGCGCGACCGGCGCAGTTCGCCGGCCTGCACTACTTCAACCCGGTCGCGCTGATGCCGCTGGTCGAGATCATCCATCACGACGCGATGGCGCCCGAAACCGGGCAACGCCTCGCCGCATTCTGCAAGGCGATCGACAAGCTTCCAGTACCGGTTGCAGGCACCCCGGGGTTCCTTGTCAATCGCGTGCTGTTCCCGTACCTGCTCGAAGCGGCGACGGCATTCGCCGAGGGCATTCCAGGCGCGGCGATCGACAAGGCCGCAACCAGGTTCGGCATGCCGATGGGACCGATCGAACTGATCGACACCGTGGGTCTCGACGTCGCCGCCGGCGTGGGCGCGGAACTCGCACCCTTCCTCGGCCTGCCGATTCCCGTCGCGCTATCCGCGCCGCCGGAAGCCGGCAAGCGTGGCAAGAAGGATGGCCAGGGCCTCTACAAATGGGTCGATGGCAAAGCGCAGAAGCCGGATCTGCCGAAGGACTACAAGGCGCCGGAAGATCTCGAAGACCGCCTGATCCTGCCCCTGCTCAATGAAGCCGTGGCCTGCCTGCACGACGGCGTCGTCACCGATGCCGACCTGCTCGACGCGGGCGTGATCTTCGGTACCGGTTTTGCCCCGTTCCGTGGTGGCCCGATCCAGTACATCCGCCAAACCGGAGCGGCCGTGCTGTTACGCAAGCTCAACGCACTGCAGGCGACGTACGGGGAACGCTTCGCTCCTCGCGAGGGCTGGTCGAATCCGGCGCTGGCGGAGCCCGCCTGATGCCCGTGCGCCCCGTGGGGTTCAACACCCCATGGGCACGCTGAATTCGATCGTGGTCAGCAGGCTCCACTCGTTGCCATCGCGCTGTTCGACCCGCACGCGCACCATGCTGATGGCGACGTAAGACGGGAACTCGCCCACCCGCGGGGCTTGCTCCACCAGACCCAGCCATTGCTGGTTCCTTTCCTGGCCGAAGTCGTATGGGCCCAGCGCATCCCGCACGGCCTGGCGCAATTCCTCGCGCGTGGCGTGCGGGAAGCAGGTGTCGTCGCCATCGTGCGGAACGGGCATTCGGAAGCCGTCGGTCCCTACCGGCTGGGCCGGACGCCATTCCGACCGGCAGTGCTTCCAGTCGAGCAGGTCGATGTGCGGACCTTCGCCGCTGATTCCCATGCTGGTTTCGAATTGAACGCTGACGCGGTAACGGCTCGCGTCGCCATCGGCCTGAAGCACGCGCAGGATGCGGCCACCGGTTTCTTCGCCCAGTCCCAGCGTTGCGCCGATGCGCTTGGGGATGGGCCCGGATTTCGGCACCCAGACCTCCAGCAATTCGCCTGCAGGTACGCCAGGATCCAGGACGATTGCCTGCAATGTCGCGCCACCCGAAACCGCACTGCCTGCCACCATGCATAGCGGCAACCAGAAAAAGTGGCGCGTCTTCAATGGTCGCATCCTGCGAGCGATGGGCTACATCGTGTGCGTCGGCCGCTCCGCCGTAAGCGTGCCGGCCAGCAGGGCCTCTATCTTGCCCTTCACGGCCTCGCCTTCGGCGCTTTCAGCGAACTGCACGCCGATGCCCGCAGGACGATTGCCCTGTGCGCCCGGTGGCGTGACCCAGACCACCTTGCCCGCGACGGGCAGGCGCTCGTTGGATTCCGGCAGGGTCAGCAGAAGAAAGACTTCATCGCCGAGGAAGTAGCGCTTGATCGTGGTGACGAAAATGCCGCCATGCTTCAGGAATGGCATGTAGGCGCTATAGAGCGCCGCCTTGTCCTTGATCGCGTGCGACAGGATGCCCTGGCGTGCGCCACCTGCTGTCATTCCACTCATTTCCGGTTTCCTCCCGTACCCTCGCCGGCCGCGCCGCCATCGCGCCAGGCGAGCAACAATTCCACCACGGCCAGATCGGCGCGGACCGTCGTTCGCAGCAGGTCGCGAACGCGATTGGCGCGGTCAAACCATAGGGCCAGCCTGCTCGCTCGGGCCGGATCGGTCAAGCGGCCGGCGTCGGCCAGGACCAGGTCCGCGGCATGGCGCAGGCGCAATTCGAGATCGCCATCGGCCGACCAGCGCTGCGCCGTGTCGGCGACGGCGGCTTCGCCGCGCGCGAGCTTGGCCAGGTCGGTGGCGACTTCGCGCCGGACGGCAAGCCCATTGCCCTGCAGCCATTCGTGCGCGAGCCCGGGATGGCCACGGGCAGCGTCAAGCGCTTCGCGTGCAGCCGCCTCCGCATGGCCGCGGGTGCGCAACCACGCGAGCGACTCCTCCTGCGGAGGCAGGCGGAATTCCAGCTTCTGGCATCGGCTGCGGATCGTCGCCGACAGGCGCGCCGGGTGCGCGGTGACCAGCCACAGATAGCGACCCGGAACGGGTTCCTCCAACGTCTTCAACAAGGCATTGCTGGCGGAATGATTGATGGCCTCGGCCGGATCGATGATCACGACCTGTGCGCCACCGTACTGCGGCGTGAGCGAGAGGCGCTCGGACAGCTCGCGGATCTGTTCGATGACGATTTCGGTGCGAAGCCGCGTGCCTTCCTTGTTCGGGATGAAGGAAATCAGCTGGTAGTCCGGATGGGTGCCGGCCTCGAGCAGATGACAGCCGCGGCACTGGCCGCAGGACTCGCCATCACCGCCAGGCTGGTTGCACAGCAGGCGCCGCGCCATCCGCTGCGCCACGTCGCGTTTACCCAGCTGCGCGGGCCCGGCGAACAGCAGGGCATGACCAAGACGCCCGGCAGCGAGCGATGCCGATGCCTGTGCGTATATGCGCTGCTGCCAGGGCGCAAACACACTTGGCGAAGACGCACTTGGCGAAGACGCGCTCATGTTTCCGCCAGCTCGCGCAGGCACGCGACGGCCTGGCCGGCCACGACGTCGACCGGCCGGGTGGCATCGATTACGCGGAAGCGGCGCGGCTCGGCCTGTGCACGCGCGAGGAACCCCTCGCGCACGCGCTCGAAGAACTGGTCCTGTTCGCGTTCGATGCGGTCGGGACCACTGCCGCCGGGAGCAAGGTCGCGTCCGCGAGTGCGTTCGCGTCCATGCGCGACTCCGATGTCCAGCAACAGCGTCATCGCGGGTGCGATGCCGACCACGCGGCGTTCCAGTTCGGCGATGAATGCCGCATCCAGCCCCCGTCCGGCACCCTGGTAGGCGTAACTCGAATCCGTGAAGCGGTCGCTGATCACCCAGGCACCGCGCTGCAGCGCGGGCAGGATCACCTCGCGCACATGCTGCGCGCGCGCAGCGAACATCAGCAGCAGCTCCGTCTCCACCGCCGGGGGCTCGTGATGCGTATCCAGCAGCAGGCCACGGATCTGCTCGGCGAGCGGAGTGCCACCCGGCTCGCGCGTGGAAACCACTTCGTATCCGCGCGCCAGCAGGAACTCGCGCAAGGCGGCCAGCACGGTCGACTTGCCGGCACCTTCGCCGCCTTCGAGCGTGACGAAGCGGACGTGGGTCTGCAGTGTCATTGCTTCTCCGCCGCGGATGGGGAACCTTGCTGCGCGCGATAGTTTTTCAGGTACCGACCGACGTTCGCTTGGTGTTCCGCCAGCGTGCGTGCGAAGAGGTGGCGGCCGCTGCCGTCGCCAATGGCCACGAAGAACAAGGCATCCCCGGTTGCGGGATTCGCGACCGCTTCGAGCGCATCGATGCCCGGCATCGCAATCGGCGTGGGCGGCAGCCCGGCGCGCGTGTAAGTGTTGTACGGAGTATCGGTCAGCAGGTCGGCCTTGCGGATATTGCCGTTGTAGCGCGAGCCCATGCCATAGATCACGGTCGGGTCGGTCTGCAGGCGCATGCCGATCCTGAGGCGGCGCGCGAACAACCCGGCGATCTGCGGGCGTTCGGACGCGATGCCGGTTTCCTTCTCGACGATGGAAGCCAGCGTGAGCATCTCGTCCGGCGTTTTCAGGACGGTGTCCTCGCCACGCTGTTCCCACGCGGACGCCAGGGCCTTGTCCATCGCATCGTGGGCGCGGCCCAGCACCTCGAGGTCGCTGTCGCCGGTTGTGTAGAGATAGGTTTCCGGCAGGAAGCGGCCTTCCGGATGCTGGCCCGGATGGCCCAGCAGCTTCATCAACGCAACGTCGTCGAGTTGCGTTGTTTCGTGTCGCAAGGGCTCGGCACGGGACAGCGCTGCGCGCAGTTCGCGCATGTTCCAGCCCTCGACGATCGTGAAGCGGCGCTGGCTCACCTTGCCATCGCGCATGGCGATCAGTAGTTCACGCGGCGTGGTCGTCGGGTCCAGCCGATACTCACCGACCTGCAATTTGCCTGCAGCCTGCAACTGGCGCGCGAGTACGCGCCATTCAATCGATTCGCCGGTTTCGATACCGGCCGCGCGCAGCTTGCGCAGCACGATGGGAAGCGAATCCCCGGCTTCGACGACCACGGATGCGCCCGTCTCGATGCCCGCCATGGGTCGATACGCGAAGCTGGTGTAACGCTGCCAGGCCCAGAAGCCTGTACCGGCGGCGACCAACATGATGAGGAACAGGAATCCGCCGAAACGGCGCTTGGGTTTGCGACTCACATCGTCTCCGGGTCATTCACAGGAGTTTTCTCACGCAGCAAAGCCCGGATGGGCCGCGGCGAGCCGGTCCCGGAGCGCGACGACCTGCGGATGCAGGGGCCACGCGCGCGCGCCCAACTTCGCCACCGGCAGGATACCGCGCACTGCATTGCACAGGAAAACAGCGTCCGCGGTTTCGACCTCGGTCACATCGAGGCGGCGCTCCGCGGCGCCGGTCGCGCCCATCGCCCAGGCACGGCAGATGCCGGCGACGCCGCACCGGTCGACGGGCGGGGTCAGCCAGCGGCCTTCACGCAGGACGAAGAGATTGGCCGCCGTGGCGCTGACGACGTCGCCTTCGGCGCTCTGCATCAGGCCTTCGACGGCGTAGGGCTCGATGGCGGCTGGATCATTCCATTCCGCTCGCGCCAGAACCTGCTCCAGGCGATTGCAATGCTTGATGCCGGCAAGCCTTGGCTGCACGGACAGCCGCGTTTCGCACCAGCGGACGGCGATGCCGGAATCGGGCGAATCCGGCGGCAGGGGATGCATGGAAACAATCCAGGTCGCAGGCGCATCGATGTCCGGTGCATAGCCGCGCCCTCCACTGCCGCGGGTGACGATCAGCTTGAGAATCGCGTCTTCGCCAGCGAGCAGGTCGACGGCCTCCCTCCGGACCATGCTCGCCTGCGGCAACACGATCTGCAGGCGTTCGGCACCGCTTCGCAGTCGCGCCCAGTGCGCGTCCCACCAGGGCACGTCCCCCCGGTGCGCGCGCATCGTCTCGAACAAACCATCGCCGTAGGCAACACCGCGGTCATTGGCCGCGATCGCATCGAAGCGCGTATCGCCCACGAAGATGCGTGCACTCACTCGGTGGCTCCCAGCGCGCGCAACATGCCGCGTGCCTTGGCGCGTGTCTCTTCCAGCTCATGCTGCGGATCGGAGTCGGCCACGATGCCGGCCCCGGTACGGAACCGCATCGTCGCCCCTTCCACTTCCGCACTGCGAATGAGGATGTTGAGATCCAGGTCGCCGTCGCGATTCAACCAGCCCATCGCCCCGGTGTAGGCACCCCGGCCCTCGCCTTCCAGTTCGGCGATGACCTGCATGCAGCGTACCTTCGGGCAGCCCGTGATCGTCCCACCCGGAAACACGGCGCGGATCACTTCACCCGGCGAGGTCCCGCTGCGAAGACGCCCACGTACGTTGCTCACGATATGGTGCACGTGCGCGTAGCTCTCGACAGTCATCAGCTCGTCGACCTCGACGCTGCCCGGCACGCAGACGCGGCCCAGATCATTGCGCTCCAGGTCTATCAGCATCACGTGTTCCGCGCGCTCCTTCGGATGACCGACCAGCTCGCGGATGCGTTCGGCATCGTCGTCGCCTGCGAAGCGGGCGCGCGTCCCCGCGATCGGACGGGTTTCCACCAGGTCGCCACGTACCGAGACGAGCCGTTCCGGCGATGAACTCACCACCGCCCACTCCCCCTGCGTGAAAACACCGGCGAACGGCGCGGGATTGTTTTCGCGGAGGCGTTGGAACAAGGCTGACGGGTCCAGCGGCCGGTCGAAGCACGCTCGCCAGCCACGCGAGAGATTGGCCTGGAATACATCGCCAGCCGCAAGGTACTCCAACACCCTCTGCACGCCATCGACGTATCGCCTCGGCTCGTCTTCCTCGATCGTGCCCGGAACCTCCCACGCAGGCAGCGCCGCCACCGAGTGCGTGGCGCCGACGTCGGCCGCGATGGCATCGAGCATCGCTGCATGCGCGGGCTCGGCCACCACGACGCATTCGCCAGTCGCATGGTCACGCAACACCGCGGCAGGGCATCGCAGAGCCAAAGCGACCGGCAATGTCCCGGGCGCTGGGGGGAGGCGCAGGACCGGCTCCACCTGCGCGGCCAGTTCGTAACCCAGCAGCAGGGCCCAACCGCCGCGGAACGGCCAGCGTGGTTCGTCCCGCGGAATGCGTTGCGATTGCCACGCGGCATCCAGCGCCGCAAGGAAGTCGCCGGTCATCTCGCGATCGTCCCCGTCGCGGGTCACGCCATCACGGTCCAGGCGCAAGGACTCGCCACTGGTGGCCAGCAGCAGGTCCCAGCGCCCCTGCGCGGTACCGTGGGCGCTGGATTCGAGCAGCAACGGATAACGCGAAGGCGCGAGGCGATGCAGCGCCAGCAGGTCGAGCGAGGACGGCAGGGATCGGGTCAACAGCATGGGCGTATTAGACCGCGTTTCGTTCCACGGGACCCGGAAAAAACAATCCCCGCCGAAGCGGGGATCGTCGAGGCGCATGGCGGCCAGACCGGCATCAGAGGCGCTTGAACACCAGCGAACCGTTGGTGCCGCCGAAGCCGAAACCATTCGACACCGCGACATCGACCTCGGCCTGGCGCGCCGTATGCGGCACGTAATCCAGGTCGCAGCCTTCGCCCGGAGTATCGAGGTTGATCGTCGGCGGGATGATGCCGGTGTGCAGCGCCATCACGGTAAAGATGGCCTCGACACCACCCGCGGCACCCAGCAGGTGGCCGGTCATAGACTTGGTCGAGGACACCATCGTCTTGTATGCGTAGTCGCCCATCGCACGCTTGATCGACAGCGTTTCGGCCAGATCGCCGAGCGGCGTCGAGGTGCCGTGCGCATTGACGTAACCGATCTGTTCGGCCGTCACCCCGGCATCCTTCATCGCCGCGACCATGCAGCGCGCGGGACCTTCTCCGTTCTCGCTGGGCGCGGTCATGTGGAAGGCGTCGGACGACGCGCCGAAGCCGGCGAGCTCGCAGTAGATGCGCGCGCCGCGGGCCTTGGCATATTCGTATTCCTCGAGGATCAGGATGCCGGCGCCGTCGCCGAGCACGAAGCCGTCGCGGTCCCTGTCCCACGGACGCGAGGCGCGGGTCGGGTCATCGTTGCGGGTGGACATCGCCTTCATCGAGCAGAAACCGCCGACCGAAGTCGGCGAGGAGCCGCGCTCGGCACCGCCGGCGATCATCACGTCGGCATCGCCGTACTGGATCATGCGCATCGCCATGCCGATCGAATGGTTCGACGTGGCGCAGGCGGAGACGGCGGAGAAATTGGGGCCCTTGGCACCGGTGATCAGCGACACCTGGCCGGGCAGCATGTTGATGATGGTGCTGGGAACGTAGAACGGCGAAATCTTGCGGACACCGCCTTCGTGGTACTTGATCGTCTGCTCCTCGATACCGAGCAGGCCGCCGATGCCGGAACCGATCAGCGCACCGGTGCGCTCGGCGTTGGAATCGTCGATCTTGAAACCCGCATCGTCCAGCGCCATCAGCGAAGCGGCGACGCCGTAATGGATGAATTCATCCATCTTCCTGGCGTCCTTCGGATTGACCCACTTGGTGACGTCGAAGTCCTTCACCAGGCCGCCGATGCGGGTGGTGAACGCCGCGGGATCGAAGTGGGTGATCGGGCCGATGCCGGAACGGCCGTTGATGATGCCGTCCCACGTCGTCGCCAGGTCGTTGCCCAGCGGCGAAACGGTGCCCATACCGGTGATTACTACACGCCTCTTCATGGAACGCTCCGAACGCTGCGCCGGGTCGGGCCGGCAGGATTGCGGATTACAGGCAATGGATCGCGAAACCCGTTGCGCAAAAACGCGGGGCCGCAGAACGCGGCCCCGGTTGGTTTTCATGGTTCGCCGTACCGACAAACCATCGGAGCCGGCCTCGCCGGCTCCGCGACACATCAGGCCTTGACGTGCGCCTTGATGTAGTCGATGGCCTGCTGCACCGAGGTGATCTTTTCGGCTTCCTCGTCCGGGATCTCGCACTCGAACTCTTCTTCGAGGGCCATCACCAGCTCGACGGTGTCGAGCGAGTCCGCGCCGAGGTCGTCGACGAACGAAGCGTTGTTGGTGACTTCTTCTTCCTTCACGCCGAGTTGTTCGACGACGATCTTCTTGACGCGCTCTTCGATGCTGCTCATTGGGTCTCACTCCTCCCGGGATCGGGAAATTCGATGGAATAGTCTAAATGAATCACAGGCGTTCGCGAAGCACGCGAAAACCCTTTTACTTCAATCGGTTACAGTTATATGGGCAACCGATCGAAGCCAGCCGTTATGGCATGTACATGCCGCCGTTCACGTGCAGGGTCTCGCCAGTGATGTAGGCGGCCGCGGGACCAGCCAGGAAGCCGACCGCGCGGGCGATGTCGGCCGGCTCGCCGAGGCGCCCCAGCGCGATCTGGTTCATCAGCGCCTGCCTGGCGTCTTCGGGCAGGTCCTTGGTCATGTCGGTGGCGATGTAGCCGGGGGCCACGACATTCACGGTGACGCCGCGCGAACCGATTTCCTTCGCCAGCGACTTGCTGAAGGCGATGATGCCGGCCTTGGCCGCGGCGTAGTTGGTCTGCCCGGCGTTGCCGGTGACACCGACGACCGAGGCGATGTTGATGATCCGGCCCTTGCGCGCCTTCATCATCGAGCGCATCACCGCCTTCGAGGTGCGGTAGACGCTGGTGAGGTTGGTATCGAGGATGGCCTGCCAGTCCTCGTCCTTCATCCGCATCAGCAGGTTGTCGCGGGTGATGCCGGCGTTGTTGACGAGAATCGAGATCGCGCCGATGTCCTTGGCCACGCCCTCGATCAATGCATCGACGGATCCGGCATCGGCAACGTCGAGCACGCGTCCGTGGCCGCCGCTCGCGGCGAGGCGGCCGGCGATGGCCTGGGCGCCGGACTCCGAGGTCGCGGTGCCGATGACGGTCGCGCCCTGCGCGGCAAGCTCATCGGCGATCGCGGCGCCAATGCCCCGGCTCGCGCCCGTCACCAGTGCGACTTCGCCACTCAGCGGTAGATTGCTCATGCCTTCCACTCCGTCAATGCGGATTCGAATTCCGCGTTCGTGCCGATGGCACGTGCGTCCAATGATTTGTCGATGCGCTTGATGAGGCCGGCAAGCACCTTGCCGGGGCCGCATTCGGCGACGCGCACAATGCCGCGCGCGGACAGCGCCTGCACGCAACCGGTCCACTGCACCGGCAGGTACAACTGGCGCACGAGTGCGCCGCGGATCGACTCGACCCCGTCGTGCACTTCGGCATCGACGTTCTGCACTACCGGCAGCTTGGGAGCGTGCCAATGGAGACCGTTCATCGCCTCGGCGAGGCGGTTGGCGGCTTCACGCATCAGCGGCGTATGCGACGGCACGCTCACGGCGAGCTTCACAGCCTTGCGCACACCGCGTTCACCGAGCATGGCCAGGGCTTTGTCGACCGCGGCGCCGTGACCACCGATCACGATCTGGCCCGGCGAATTGAAGTTTGCGGGGACGACGATTTCTTCGCCGGACGCGGCCTTGCACACCTCGAGCACGAGTTCATCCTCGGCGCCAAGCACGGCGGCCATCGCGCCGGTCCCGGCCGGTGCGGCGTCCTGCATCAACTGGCCGCGCAGGCGCACCAGGCGCGCGCCTTCGCGCAGCGACAGCGTTCCGGCGGCGACCAGCGCGGTGTACTCACCCAGGCTGTGGCCCGCAAGCACCGACGGCTGCGCGCCGCCCTGCTTCTGCCATGCGCGCCAGGCGGCCACGCCGGCGGCGAGCAACGCGGGCTGGGTGAACTCGGTACGGTTCAACTGCTCTTCGGGACCATCCTGCGACAGCGCCCACAGGTCGACGCCGGCCCCTTCGCTGGCTTCAGCGAAGGCCTCACGAACCACGGCCTGGGTGGCAGCGAGTTCGCCGAGCATGCCCAGCGACTGCGAGCCCTGCCCGGGGAACACGAATGCGAGTTGCGAAGGCTCCGTCACGGCGGTTCCCTTCAAAAAAGAGGCGGCATCATACGGGCGAACCCGTCCATCCGTCTGTACCAGTGCGTATGCGGCAGCGGTCGCGGAAGTCTACTCCGCGACGCAGTGCTCAGTAGCGCAGCAGCGCAGAGCCCCAGGTGAAGCCGCCGCCGAAGGCTTCCAGCAGCAGCAGTTGGCCGCGCTGGACCTTGCCCGAGCGTACCGCTTCGTCCAGGGCCAGCGGCACCGAACCGGAGGAGGTATTGCCATGCTTGTCGACGGTGACGACCACGCGCTCCATCGGCATGTCCAGGCGCTTGGCCGTGGCTTCGATGATGCGCAGGTTGGCCTGGTGCGGAATCAGCCAGTCGATGTCGTGGCGATCGAGGCCGTTGGCTTCCAGCGTTTCCTCGACCACGGAATCCAGCGCCTTCACGGCGTGCTTGAACACGTCGTTGCCGCTCATGTGGATGCGGACGCCGGCGTTTTCTTCTCCGGGCTTGAAGCCGACCGAAACGCCGACCGGGTTCCACAGCAGCTCCTTCTTTCCGCCATCGGCGTGCATGTGGGTGCTGAGGATGCCGGTCTCGGTGTCGGCCTTGAGCACGACCGCGCCCGCGCCGTCGCCGAACAACACGCAGGTGGTGCGATCGCTCCAGTCGACCATGCGGGTCAGGGTTTCCGCACCGATCACCAGCGCGGTCTTTGCCGCGCCGGAACGGATGAACTTGTCGGCCACCGTCAGCGCATAGACGAACCCCGAGCAGGCGGCATTGACGTCGAACGCCGGGCAACCGTCCGCGCCGATGCGATGCTGGATCAGGCAGGCGGTGGACGGGAAGATCAGGTCCGGCGTGGTGGTGCCGACGACAATGAGGTCCAGCTCCTTCGCATCGACGCCGGCGGCCGCCAGTGCGCGCATCGCGGCGTGGTAACCCAGGTCGCTGGTGGTTTCACCTTCAGCGGCAATGTGGCGTTCACGGATGCCGGTACGCGCCGCGATCCATTCGTCGGTGGTGTCGACGAACTTCGCCAGGTCGTCATTGGTGAGCACCTTTTCCGGCAGGTAGCTGCCGGTACCGGCGATGCGCGCGAACACTTGCTGGGTCATGCCTTTCTCAATTCGTGGGGCTGCGGGGGTCGAGCGCTCGCCGCGCGGACCGCTGGAACCCAGCGACGTCCGGCAGAACGTGAACTGCAAATGCTACTCCGCCTGCGCGGGCACCGTGCAAATCACGCAAACGCGAACGGGCGCCTAAGCGCCCGCTTCGCCCCGCGGCGTTGTACGGCCAAAAAAACCGTTCTAACGGCGGGAATTACTCCGGCGCGAAGACGCCGGAACAATCACTCTTCGTCCGCAACCTTCGACTTGGTGTCGATGACCTTCTTGCCACGGTAGTAACCGTCGGCGGTCACGTGGTGGCGCAGGTGGGTTTCGCCCGTGGTCGGGTCGGTGGCCAGCTGCTTGGCCGAAAGCGCATCGTGCGCACGACGCATGCCACGCTTGGACGGGGTGACGCGGGATTTCTGAACTGCCATGGTCTTGCTCCAGAAAAAAGCTGTGAAAACTTGCCTTGAATATCACTTGTCCGGCTTTTTCAGCGCGGAGAGTGCTGCAAACGGGTTTGCGCGTTCCTGTTCAACCTGCGTGGCTGGCCAGTCGCGCTCCACCGCCTCGCTGCCGGGCTTCACCGGCACCACCGGCACGGCGAGGATCAATTCGTCCTCGACCAGCTCGGCTGTCCGCAGCTCGCCGTCGTCGGGCACCAGCAGCGGTTCGTAACCCTCGGGCAGCGCAGCCTCGTCCGCTTCATCGCGGATGAGCCCGAGCCGCTGCACGATCCTCACCGGCAGGAGGAACCGATCCATGCTGCGCTGGCAGACCAGCGGCAACTCAGCGTCGATTCGCAACTCGACGTAGGGCACCTGCAGCGAATCGCGGTCGAATTCGAGCGCGAAACGCACCTCGCCTTTGGTATCGAGCAGGCTGTCCTCCAGCCGTGTCAGCGCCGACAGCGGCAGGCGTCCTTCGACCCCGCGCCGCGCCGCCACCATCCTCCAGGCGTCCAGAATTTCGGGGACCCGATCGGATGGTGTGCCAGCTGACATAAGACGCGGGAGTTTAGAGATCGCGACGCCCTCGTGTCAAACCGCAAGTCCTTGTGGCGCCGGGGTTTTGCGACCTGGCGCCGGCTTCGTTGTCTAAACGGGGGCCGGCGGTTCAGACTGCGGGTCCCTCTTCCAGCCGCCGACACCGTGACCCCATCCGCCCTGATCTGGATCCTGCTCGCAGCAGGCATCGCGACCTTGTTGGCGGTCCTGTTCCGCCAGCGGGCCCCACAGCGCCGGGCCCGCGCGGTCCAGGAATTGCTGGATGCGGCCGATGCACTGGAATCCCGGCTCCGCATGGCGCGGGCCGAAATCGCGGCCGTAGCGGGTGAACAGGGCCCGGACCCGGTCGGCGACGCCATGCGCGAGATGCTCCGCCAGCGTCTGTGGCTGCGCGACCATGGCCGCGATGCCAGCCTTGCCCAGCTCGCCGATGTCCGGGCCTCGATAGACTTGGCCCGCGACCGCATCGATACCCAGCTGGCCAAGATCGCCCGAGCCCGCGCGCCGCAGGCCTGACCGTGGCGCGCCTGGTCCTGGCCTCCACGTCACCCTATCGTCGGGAACTGCTTTCGCGGTTGCGGCTGCCCTTCGAGACCGTCCGTCCCGAAGTGGATGAATCTCCGCTCCACGGCGAGACGCCGCTGGCCCTCGCCGAACGCCTGGCGCGGGCCAAGGCCGGCGTGATCGCCCGCCGCGAGCCGGGGGCATTCGTGATCGGTTCGGACCAGGTCGCCGAGCTCGAAGGACAGCCGCTGGGCAAAGCCGGCGATCGCACCGGGGCGATCGCGCAACTCGGCGCGATGTCAGGCCGCGAAGTCCTGTTCCGCACCGCGGTATGCATCCAGCGCGAAGGCGATCCGCCGAGGATGGCGACAGACACGACCACGGTGCGCTTTCGCCCGCTCTCGTTCGCCGAAATCGAACGCTATGTCGATGCGGAAGCAGCGTTCGATTGCGCCGGCAGCTTCAAGGCCGAGGGCCTGGGCATCACCTTGTTCGACGCCATCGATTCGTCCGATCCAACCGCACTGATCGGACTACCTCTCATCATCACGGCGCGGCTGCTGCGCGAAGCGGGATTTGTTCTTCCCTAGGCCGCGGCCTGAGTGGCGCCGTCAGCGTGCGATATCCAGCGGTTGCTCGGACCACTCCTCGACGCTGCCGTCGCGGCCATGCAGGCGCAGTCCCAGCCAATGGCGCCCGGGATTCACGCCCGTCGCACCGCGCAGGTCGACCTGAGCGCTGAAGCCGACATCCGGATGCCGCGGATCGTTGGTTTCCGGCCATGACGTCGACAGCCCCTCGTACGGCTCTCCGTACTTGGCAACTGCAACCGGCCGTCCATCCAGCAGTACCTCGATCTTTTCCAGGCCCACGCCGTCCTTGAAAGCCCATCCCCTCATGTCGAAACGGCGCCCCACGGAGGCGCCTCCTACCGGCGCATCGATCCACGCCATGGCGGGTGTCGTGCAGTCGCCGCCGCGCTTGGCATCCAGCGCGAACAACGCAAAACGCTGGCGGCCGTGATCGATGTTGAGAACCTGCGGCGGCGGCAAGGGACCGACCATGCCGCACAAGGCGTGGTAGCGATGGAGCAGGTCCTTGTAGGACACCTCGGTGATGCCCACGACCAGCAGGATCGGCCCCTTCGACCAGTCGACGGCCGATTCATTCTCGAGACCCCACAGGCGCAGTTGCGGCGCACGACCGTGGTTGTGGTTGCTTGGATGATCGAGCACCGGGATATCCGGTTCGCCGAGCGCAAAGCCGAGCTCGGCCCCCACCTTGAAGCTGTCGGCGACGACGCGGGTGCCGCGAGGCAACTGCTCGAGGCGGCGGCGCGTGACGTCTGCCAGCTCGTCCCAACCCGCGAAATTCGCCTGATAGAACTTCTCGGCTGCACTGCGTGCACGCACCTGTGGCATCGACAGTGCCGCATAGAACGCCAGCATCGCGACCAGCCCGAGACCGGCCAGCAGCCATGTCGCGATCCGGAGCCAGCGCGGCCACCGGGACAGGAGCGCGGGCAGCAGCGGCAGCAATGCCAGGTAGCCCGGCAGCGGCCAATGGAAACTCACGCGCTCGGTGTCCGCGAAGAAGCCCAGGATGAAAAACCCGAGCACGACCAGTCCGCCCAGATGGGCGAAATAACGTGTCGACGGCAGGCTGCCGAGGCGTCCGCGCCAGCCGGCCAGCAGCAGCGCCGCGAAGAGCAACGGTGTCACCAGCAGGGCCTGGATGCCGATGAACAGGATCCCGTCCACATGAAAGGCCCAGGGATGGCGATCGACCAGTTGGAAGCGCAGGCCTGCATCGGCGTTGTCGAGATTCCACGCCAGCAACGGTATCCATGCCGATGCTCCCAGGGCGACCGCGGTCCACACCCGCACGTCGCGCAGCGCACGGCGCCCTTCCGGAAGCAACAACAGAGCGACGAAGCCGACCCCGATCACGGCGATGAAGCGGTAGTGGCTCAATGCACCCAAGGTGAGACCGAGCGCAAGCTCCAACGCCGCGGTCGCGCCGACTTCGCGCAGCAACTTCGCGCCGGCATCGACGCACAACAAGGTAGCCAGCGCCATCATCGCGTCGGGCAACGCCAGCAGACCCAGCGTGCCGGCCAGTGGCAACAGCAACGCAAAGCAGCCCGCCTGCCAACCGTAGCGCTCGCCGAATTCGCGTGTCGTGAGCCGCACCACCAACAGCGGAACCAGCGCGGCCAGGAACAGGAACGGGGCACGCAAGGCGAAGGCATGCTCGCCGCCCAGCACCACCCCGAGCCGCGTGAGCCAGGCCGTCAATCCGGGCAGGTCGGAATAGGCCGCAGCGAGGTGCTGCCCTTCCTGCCAGTAGAAGGCCTCGTCGACGAACAACGGCAACCGTGCGGCCACGGCCAGCTTGAGCAGCAGGACGGCCGACCATAACAGCCAGAAACCGAGTCGTACCGGGCCGGAGGCCTGCCCGGCATGCATCCCTTCGTCGCGCATGGATGGAGAACAACCCCGCTACACTGCCAAGACTGGTGAGGAGGACGAAATGGCGGCATCCCCGACCGCAGCGACCATGCTACCCGATGCGTTGCGCATGACCCTTGAACGCGCGCAGGCCCAGGTCAATGCGCTGGTGCTGGGCAAGGCACATGAAGTCCGCCTCGCCTTCGTGGCGCTCCTGGCCGGCGGCCATCTGCTGATAGAGGACCTGCCCGGACTGGGCAAGACCACGCTCGCTCGTGCGATGGCCACGACGCTGGGGCTCGACTTCCAGCGCGTGCAGTTCACCTCGGACCTGTTGCCGGCCGATGTCGTGGGTGTTTCGGTATTCGACCCGCAAACGCGCAGCTTCCAGTTCCACTCGGGACCGGTGTTCGCGCAGGTACTGCTGGCCGATGAAATCAACCGGGCGCCGCCGCGGACGCAGAGCGCCCTGCTGGAAGCGATGGCGGAGCACCAGGTGACGGTGGATGGCACCACGTATTCGTTGCCCGACCCCTTCTTCGTGATCGCCACGCAGAACCCGGTCGACCTGGCCGGCACCTATCCGCTGCCCGATTCCCAACTGGATCGCTTCCTGCTCCGGCTGACCCTGGGATATCCGGGCGAGGCGGCCGAACGGGACCTGCTCGCCGGCGTGGATCGCCGCGACCTGATTGCACAGACGATGCCCCTGCTGGACACCGCGGACGTACGGGCTGCCCGACGGGCCGTACTGGGAGTGCATGCGAGCGATGCCCTGATCACCTACGTACAGGCCCTGCTCGCGCGCAGCCGCAAGCACCCGGGCGTGCGTGTCGGCCTTTCGCCCCGCGCCGGACTGGCGCTGCTGCGTGCCGCGCGCGCGTACGCGCTGTTGCTGGGGCGTTCGCATGTGCTGCCCGAAGACGTGCAGGCGTTGTTCGGTGCGGTTGCAGCGCATCGCCTGGTGGCGGACGCGCAGGCCGGCAGCGATGCGTCGCTGGCCAAGGCGATCCTGCATGCGGTGCCCGTGGACTGAGGGGCGCGTGCCGTGATGCTCCCCGCTGTCGGCTGACACCATGCCTGCGATTGCCGCCAACCCTGAGGCCCTGGCCACGCTCTGGCGGCGCGTTCGCACCATCGCCCTGAGCCTGACCCGGCCGCGCGAACCGGAAGCGCTGCCCGTCACCATCGACCGGCGCCGTGTCTATGTGCTTCCCACGCGCTTCGGGCTGTTCTACAGCACGCTGCTCCTGGGCATGGCGGCAGGCGCGCTCAACTACAACAACAATCCCGCCCTGATGCTGTGCCTGTTGCTTGGCGGCGCCGCGCTGGCCAGCCTGATCGCCGCGCAGCTGCAGCTCACCGGACTGAACATCACCACGATCGATGGCGAACCGGTGGCGGCGGGACAAACGCTGCTGCTGCGCGTGCATGTGCAGGCCGATCCGTCGCGCATGCGCCGTGGCTTGCGCGTCGACGATGACGACCTGCTCGATACCTCCGTCCTGAACCTCGACCAGGGGCATGGCGAAGCCGAAGTCGCGCTGCCTACCCGGCAGCGCGGCTGGCTCGATGTTCCCCGCCTCCGCGTGTTCACCACGCGTCCGCTGGGATTGGCGCGGGCGTGGACGTACGTCTGGAGCGACGCACCCTTGCTCGTATACGCCGCGCCCGAGCCCAACGGCCCGCCCCTGCCGAGCGGCTCCGGCCAGCAGGCACAGACCCGCTTGCATCCCGCCGGGGACGATGTGCACCACCTGCGCAATTACCGGCCCGGCGATTCGCGCCGCACCATCGCGTGGAAGCCTTCCGCGCGCCGCGACACCCTGCTGGTGCGCGAGTACGAGCAACCGTTGGGCGCGGATGTTGTGCTCGACTGGCGCCAGCTGGCCAATCTCGATTTCGAAGCGCGCATCTCCCGCCTGGCACGGTGGGTCGATGAGGCCGAACGCGATGGCCGTCGCTACCGCCTGTGCCTGCCCGGCCAGCCCGACATCGGCCCCGATCACGGCATCGTGCATCGCCATGCCTGCCAGCGCGCGCTGGCGCTCCTCCCCCTGGGCGGAGGGTACGGGCGATGAGCGCGACGATGGGTCACGCACTGGTGCTCGATCGCACCAGCCGCCATTGGGCCCTGCTCGCGGCCGTCGCCTGTGTGGTCCCGCTGTTGCTGCAACTCCCCGCCAACCTTGCATGGCCCATAGCCGCAGCCGGTGTCGCGACAACCGCACTGGCCTGGTGGAAGCCGCTGCCGGCTGGCTTGCGCCTGTTGCTTACCCTGCTCGTGGTTGGCGCCGTGCTGGGGGTTGCCGGCCTGCGCTTCGGCCGCGATACCGGCTGCGCCCTGCTTGCCGCGATGCTCGCGATCAAGCCCTCGGAAACCGCGAAACTGCGTGATGCGCGCAGCCTGATCGGGTTTGCCTTGTTCGCGCCGTTCGCCACGTTCCTGCTCGACGAGGGGCCGCTTTCGCTCGCCTTGGCCCTCGCTGCCACCGTGGGAGCCCTGGCGGCGCTGCAACGCCTGGCCGACGTCGAATCCGGCGATGCGCGTTTCAACGTGCCGCTACGAACCCGGCTGCGCAGCGTGTTGCAGTTGCTGTTGATCGGCCTGCCGTTGGCGCTGGCCACGTTCTGGTTGTTCCCGCGCCTGGCTTCACCGATGTGGGGCGTGCCGGGTCGCGCCATGGCCAAACCGGGTTTGTCCGACTCGATGCGGCCCAACGACTGGCTGGACCTGATGTCCGACGACACGCCCGTCCTGCGCGCGCGCTTCTTCGGTGCGACACCCCGCCAGGACCAGATGTATTGGCGCGGACCCACGTTGTGGCGTTTCGACGGGGAGGAATGGACGCAACCTGCGTGGACACGCGGGCTGCACGCGCCGCGCGTACAGGCCTCGCCCCGGCAATGGGACTACGAACTGGAAGTCGAACCCACCGACCGCCGGCAGCTGGTAGCGCTCGATCTGCCCCTGGCGGCACCGGGGGGCAGCGCTCTGATCGGCGACTATTCGCTGCGCACGGAACGTCCCCTGAGCTCGCTCACGCGCTGGCGCATGCAATCGGCCGCCCCCCTGCGGAACGAGTCGCAGCTGAAACCAGCGCTGCGGCAGGCCGCACTGGAACTCCCCTCCGGATTCAACCCGCGCACCCTCGCCCTCGCCCGCCAATGGCGCCGGGACGCCGGCAGCGATGACGCTGCGATCGTGCGGCGTGCCTTGGCGTGGATCCATCGCGAATTCGCCTACACGCTGGACACCCCGCCCTGGGGTCATGACGCCATCGACCAATTCCTGTTCGACGGCAAGGCGGGGTACTGCCAGCACTTCAGCTCGGCCTTCGTGGTGCTGATGCGCGGCGCCGGCATTCCGGCGCGCGTGGTGACGGGGTATGCGGGCGGCTATCGCAACCCGATCGGCGGCTACTGGATCGTGCGGCGTTCGGATGCCCATGCCTGGACCGAGGTATGGATGCCCGAACGTGGCTGGGTCCGGATCGATCCGACAGCCGCGGTCGCTCCCGAGCGGGTTTACGACACGCTCGCCGATCGTGCACCCGGTACCGACAGTGTGCTCGGCGACTTCGGCGGATCGCTGTGGAACGCCCGCGACTGGCTGCGACGCGGCTGGAACGACCTGGTCCTCGGTTTCGACGCCAACCGCCAGTCGCGGATGTTCGCGCCACTCGGACTGGACCGGATCAACGGGCGTCAGCTCGCCATGGTGTTTGGGGCCGTTGCCACCCTGGCCCTGATGTGGATGGTCTGGCTCAGCGCCCGGGGCCAGCGCGAGCCCGACCCGGTGCTGCGCGCCTGGCATCGGTTGGGCCAACGTTACGGGCGGTTCGGGCTGGCGCGCGAATCGCACGAAACCGCCGCCCACTGGGTGGATCGCGTCGCCCATGCGCACCCCGGGCTCGCGAACGGACTGCGCGAAATCAGCCACCGTTTCGCCATTTGGCGCTACGCTGAGCCCCAGCCCGGGACGCACGACCCCCGTGCCGCCAAGGACCTGGTCCGAGCGCTGCGCAGCCATCGGCCCAAGCATTCGAATCCCTGACCCGTCCAACGGAGAAAGGCTATGAAGGCAAGCGTCGTCCTCACCATGCTCGGTACGGCATTACTCGCCGCTTGCGCCTCGCAGCCAGCGCCGCTGCAAGGCAGCTTCAACGAGATCACTCCGCAGCAGGCCGCTGCCACGGATTCGACGGGCGCGGTGGTCCGGTGGGGCGGCCGCATCGTCGGTGTCGAACCGCAACCCAACCGCACCTGCTTCGAGATGATGTCCACGCGGCTGGCGGCCAACGGTCGGCCCTACTGGGCTGCCGATGACGTCGGCGGCCGCTTCATCGCCTGCCGCATCGGCTTCTACGACCCTGCGCTGTTCGAGAAGAACCGCGAAGTGACCTTCACCGGCCGCATCGGCGGCTACGACACCCGCCGCATCTTGGGTTATGACTACCGCTTCCCGCGCGTGGATGCCGAGGTGATCTACTTGTGGCCGGCGCGTGAGTATGTCGACCTGGTCAACACGCGCCCGCCGCCGTGGCCGTGGTGGGGCTACTGGTGAAGCAACATCGCTCGGACATGCGCGCCCGGCCTCGAGCCGGGCGTCATGTTTTCGGAAGCAGACAACGCCCGGCCATGCCGGGCGTTGT
Organism: Lysobacter sp. P5_B9; assembly: GCF_054049835.1. Classification (NCBI taxonomy): domain Bacteria; kingdom Pseudomonadati; phylum Pseudomonadota; class Gammaproteobacteria; order Lysobacterales; family Lysobacteraceae; genus Lysobacter; species Lysobacter sp. P5_B9. The sequence continues at coordinate 664,248 of NZ_JBFULP010000001.1, read as the reverse complement.
CATCTCGGCGTGCCGAAGCGGCCCAGCGGCGCGCCCGCCAGCAGGTGCAGATGGACCTGGAATACGGTCTGCCCGCCATGGCCGTTGCAGTTCATGACCACGCGGTAGCCATCATCGGCGAAGCCCTGCTGCTTGGCGTAATTCGCCGCCGCCACGTGCAGGCGCCCTATCACTTCCGCCTGCGAGGCCTGCACGTCATTGAGCGTGGCGATATCGACCTTGGGCACGAACAGCACGTGTACCGGCGCTTGCGGCGCGATGTCGCGGAACGCGATCTGATGCTCGTCTTCGTAGACGATGTCTGCGGGGATCTCGCGCCGGATGATCTTGTGGAAGAGAGTGTCTGCCATCGATTCTTCTCCTGAAATCAGGGCATTTCGCTGCGACTGCCGAACGCGTGCGACAGCGTGCCACGGTCCACGTATTCCAGTTCGCCGCCGAGCGGCACGCCATGCGCGAGCCGGCTCGGGCGAACCTTGTGCTGGCGTGCCAGTTGCGCCAGGTAATGTGCGGTGGCCTCGCCTTCCACGGTGGGATTCGTGGCGATGATCAATTCCTGCACCTCACCCTCGGCCAGGCGCGAGGCAAGGCGGTCGAGGCCGAGTTCACGCGGACCAATCCCGTCCAGTGGCGACAACCGCCCCTGCAGGACGAAATACAGGCCGCGATAGCCCGTTGCCTGCTCGATGGCAAGCCGGTCGGCCGGCGATTCGACCGCACACAACAGATAGGCGTCCCGCGAAGCGCTGGTGCAGGTGGCGCACACTTCGGTCTCGCTGAAGTCGCGGCAGCGGGCGCAGTGGCCGACCTTCTCGACGGCCGCGGACAGCGCCTGCGCCAGCCGCGTGCCGCCGTCCCGGTCACGCTCGAGCACGTGGTAGGCCATGCGTTGGGCCGACTTCGGCCCGACGCCAGGCAGCACGCGCAGTGCTTCGATCAGTTGTTCGAGCAACACACTCACGAAGTCACGCTCACGAAGTCACGCTCACGGAAGGAGGCACCGCGTCAGAACGGAAGCTTCATTCCCGGCGGCAACTGCATGCCGGCGGTGGCAGCCGACATCTTCGCCTGCGATTCCTCGTCGATCTTGTTCGAGGCATCGTTGAACGCCGCGGCGATCAGGTCCTCGACCATTTCCTGGTCCGACAGCACGCTCGGATCGATGCGCACCTTGCGGCACTCCTTGCGGCCGGTGAGCGTCACCGTGACCATGCCGCCCCCGGCCGAACCGGTGACCTCGATCTTTGCGATCTCTTCCTGCGCACGCTGCAGGTTTTCCTGCATGCGCTGGGCCTGCTGCATCATTTGGGCGATGTTGCCACGCATAGTCTTGCTCTCTTGATTGATGCGCCGCGTCGATCGACGTCGGCATGGGGAACGAAACTAATTCTCGTCGAAAGGACGGATCGAGTCCGGCACCAGCTTCGCGCCGTGCTGGGATATCAACCGCTGGACGTCCTGATCGTTCATGAAAGCGGTTTCTGCCGCCGTCTGGCGCTCATCGCGCGCGCGCTCGTTGCGTTCCCGCAACGACTCTCCCTGCGCGGGAGCATTCTCGAAGCGGATTTCCGGCGCGGCACCCAGTACCGGCGCCAACGCATTGGCCACCATCGCAGTCAATGCGCTGGACTTGAGATGCTCGTCCGAAGTCGGCAAGGCCAGGCGCAGCAGCGTGCCGTTGTAGCCGATGAAGACCGAATGTTCGGCGAGCAGGCGGGCGGGACCGCGCAGACCGCTGTTGGCGACCATTGCGTGCCAGGCGTCCGCATCCGCCAAGGCGGAGGCGGATATTGCTGACTCTGGCGCTGGCTCAGCCATGCGTGGCGCTGGCATGTCGACGGGTGCCGGCGCCGGCGCGGGCACCGGTTCCGGCATGGCCGCCGGCGCGGCAGCCGGCGCGACGTCGGGTTCGCGCACCGCAGGCGCCTGCGGTGCGACGTTGCGAGCCAATGCCTCGCGTGCGGCATTCGCCGCCGACCGGCTCGTATCGGGTGCCGCCATCGCGGCCGCGCGCGGCGGCGCGGTTTCGCCACGGGTCGGGGTGGTCACGGACGGGCCACGTGCGCCCTCGCCTTCAACGGGACGGAACGCGAGCATGCGCAGCACGCTCATCTCGAAACCGGCACGCGGGCTCGGAGCCAACGGCAGGTCACGGCGGCCGTTGAGGGCCATCTGGTACCAGAGCTGCACGACCTCGGGACGCAACGCGGCAGCCAGCGCATCGATATCGACGCCCTCGCCGTCGACCGGGGCCTCCGGCACGAGCTGGCGCACCTGCACGCGATGCAGTGCATCGGCGAGCGCATCCAGCACCCCGCTCCAATCGGGTGAGAATTCGGCCAGCACGCCCACTTCCGCCAACAGGGCGGGGCCATCGCCGCGCGCGAGTGCCGCCAGCAGCGCACCGACGCGCATGCGATCGACGGTACCCAGCATCGTCGCCACCGCCGCGTCGTCGAGCTTGCCGCCCGTGTAGGCAATCGCCTGGTCCAGCAGCGATAGGCCATCGCGCAGGCTGCCATCCGCCGCCTTGGCGAGCTGGCGGATCGCAGCAGCGTCGGCCGGGATGCCTTCGGCCTCCAGGATGCGCGTGATCTGCCCGGTGATCTGCTGCTCGTCCAGGCGCTTCAGGTTGAATTGCAGGCAGCGCGACAACACCGTGACCAGCAATTTCTCGGGATCGGTCGTCGCGAACAGGAACTTCACGTGCTCCGGCGGCTCTTCCAGTGTCTTCAGCAGCGCGTTGAACGCCGCCTTCGACAGCATGTGCACTTCGTCGATCAGGTAGACCTTGTAGCGACCGCGCGACGGCAGGTATTGCGCGTTCTCGATCAGCTCACGGACGTTGTCGACACCGGTATTGCTCGCCGCGTCGATTTCCAGCAGGTCGATGTAGCGGCCGGCATCGATGGCCCGGCAGGTCTCGCATTCGCCGCAGGGATCGGCCGAGGTGCCACGTTCGCAGTTCAACGACTTGGCGAAGATGCGCGCAATCGTGGTCTTGCCCACGCCGCGCGTGCCTGTGAACAGGAAAGCATGGTGGACACGGCCCGAATCCAGCGCGTTGGTGAGCGCGCGGACCACGTGCTCCTGCCCGACCAGTTCGGCAAAACGCTTGGGGCGCCACTTCCGGGCGAGGACGAGATAGGACATGTCGTCATTCTGCCGCGCCGCGAAGAACTTTGCCCGCGCCGCGTCGCGAAAGACCCGCGCCGCGAAAAACCTTGCCCGCCTGGACACTGGAACGCGCCGCAGCGCACAGAGGACTGGCCGCTGGTAGTCCCGTGGCTTGTTCGAAACCCGCCCGAAAGCTAGAATCTCGGACCCTGACGTCGGCCGGATGCCGTATTCAGGGCAGCGGTGCCAGGTGCGGAGAGGTGTCCGAGTGGTTGAAGGAGCACGCCTGGAAAGTGTGTAAGCGTCTAAACCGCGCTTCGGGGGTTCGAATCCCCCTCTCTCCGCCAGCCGCATCACAACAAGGTCACGTGCAATGCGTGGCTTTGATCAAGCAATCCCAGCAAGTCTCTATGGTGGCCCCGTCGGCCCCTCGCGACGCTAGGTCGAAAACCCCGCCAGGGCCGGAAGGCAGCAACGGTATCGATCGACGCGGGTGCCGAGGCAAGCCGGCGGGGTCATCGCCCGTTTTGGGCTACGCCCGAAAACGGCCCAGGATTTGCTTCGCAAATCCCGGGTCCCGCTATGTGCTTCCGATCCCCGCGGCTTCGCCGCGCCCCCTTACCAGGGGGGCTTTCCACCAGAGCGATTTCCACTCTGGGCTGGTCACGGCTCGGTCGCTGCGCATGGAAATCCAAGATTCGCTTCGCAAATCCCCGGTTCCTTACCAAGGGGCCACTTCACCAGCAGGATTTTCGCCCCGGTCGTTACGGCTCGGGGTGTAGCCAGCCGGCGTCGCCTTCGCGGTAGCGTTCGTGCTTCCAGATCGGCACGCGCGCCTTCACCTCGTCGATGACGTAGCGACACGCGGCGAACGCCGCATCGCGATGCGCGGCGCTCACGCCAACCCAGACGGCCAGTTCGCCGATCGCCAGGTCGCCCACGCGGTGCACGCAACGGGCGTCGATGATGTCGAACTTCTCCAGGGCCTCGTCCAGCACCTTCTCGCCTTCGCTTTCGGCGAGCGCGGCATAGGCTTCGTAGCGAAGGCCGTGCACGATGCGGTCCGCATTGTGATTGCGCACCCAGCCCTCGAAGCTGGCGTAGCCGCCGACGCGCTCGTCCAGCAGGTTGGCGCGCAGGGTGGTGGTATCGAACGGCGTATCGGCGAGGGTGAAGCGTTTCATTTGCGGGCTCTGATTCGGAAACTTTTCCTCTGCCATCCATGGCCGGGCGTTCGGGAGTGCGGTCGATGCCAATAAGGCATCGACCACGCACTTCCTCACCCACCGCTTACCGGCGGAATGAACGCGACTTCAGTGCCATCGCGTGGCGCCTCGTCCCATGCCGCAAAGTCGCCATCGACCGCCACGCGCAACTGGCGCACGGGAAACGGCAAGGCATGGCGCGCCTGCAGCTCGTTGTAGAGCGCACGCAGGTCGGGCGCTGCACTGTCCACGACCTCGCATGCGACACCCGACGCGTCGCGCAGTGCAGCGAAGTACAGGATCGTCACCTTGGCCATCACACCTTCCCGAAATCGTGGCGGCCGCCGCTCTTGCGCAGCAGTTTCGCCGGCCCGACGAGGATGCGGTGCGACAGCGCCTTGCACATGTCGTAAACCGTCAACGCGGCGATGCTTGCACCGGTCAGCGCTTCCATTTCGACGCCCGTGCGGTGGGTCGTGCGGACCACGCATTCGATGTTCAAGTCGCGTTCGCCGCTCCATTCCACGCTGATGCGGCAGCCATCGATCGGCAGGGGATGACAGAACGGTATCAATTCGTGGGTGCGCTTCACGGCCATGGTGCCGGCGATGATCGCGGTCTCGACGATGCTGCCCTTGGCGCTTTTCATGCCGCTGCCCCGCAGCTGCACCGCGACATCAGCAGGGAAGCGTACCCGGCACGTGGCCGCAGCCTCGCGCGCCGTCAGCGGCTTGGCGGAAACATCCACCATTGCGGGGCGACCGGCGGGATCGACATGGGTAAGGACGCGGGCGGTTTTTTTCACCCGCGCATTCTGCGCTGATCGCGTGGCGGGCGGTAGCCGAGGTCAGCCGCCGACCAGGTACATCTCGACATGCTTGCGCGGTGCTTTCGCCTGACCCCGCAGTTCGCTGTACCGGTCCCTGCGCCGCGACCATTGCCCTTCCAGATGGCGGGCCAGCGCATCGGCCCCTTGGGGAAGTACCGCTCGCAGATCGTGTCCGGTTCCCGCGAACAGGCAGGTGTAAAGCTGTCCGTCGGCGGAAACGCGCGCCCGATGGCAGTCCCCACAGAACGGCTCGCTGACGGAACTGACGAAACCCACCTCGCCCACGCCATCGGCGAAACCGTATCGGGAGGCGACTTCGCCACGGTACTGCGCATCCAGCGGCCGCAGCGGCCATTGCGCGTGGATGCGGTCGCGCAGCTCGGCCGACGGCACCACGCGCTCGCGCCGCCAGCCGTTGCAGGTGCCCACGTCCATGTATTCGATGAAGCGGATGATGTGGCCATGCGCGCGCGCGAACGCCACCAGCGGCAGCACTTCACCCTCGTTGATGTCGCGCTGCACCACGCAGTTGAGCTTTACGGGCGCGAAGCCGGCCGCCGTTGCGGCGTCGATGCCCTTGAGGACGTCCGCGACTTCACCGCGGCCACCCGACAGGTTGCGGAACAACATCGGGTCCAGCGCGTCGAGGCTGACCGTCACGCGGTGCAGTCCCGCCTCGCGCAGCGCACGTGCCTGCGGCGCCAGCAGTGAACCGTTGGTGGTCAGTGCGATGTCGGTGAGTCCATCGATGGCGGCCAGCCGTGCAACCAGTTCGGGCAGGCGCTTGCGCAGCAATGGCTCGCCCCCGGTGAGGCGCAGCTTGCTCACCCCGGCCTGGACGAAGCCCCGCACCAGCGTTTCGATCTCGTCGAACGACAGGCGCGACGCCGCATCGAAGCCGTAGTCCTCCGGCACCCGCTCCGCCGGCATGCAGTACGGACAACGGAAATTGCAGGCTTCGATCACGGACAGGCGCAAATCGCGCAGCGGACGACCCAGCGCGTCGTGGACGCCGGCCGGGACGACGATTGCGGCTTCCCCTTTCACGGCTGCGCCCTGGGCGCGCTCGGATCGGCCAGGCCGATCACGTCGTCCGCTTTCGCCACGCGATGGCCGCGCGCGGCCAGGGCTTCGCCTTCCTCGTGGCTGGCGTAGTGATAGAGCAGGCAGCGCGAAAGCAACTCGGCAGGGTATTCACGTTCGAGATCGTCGATGCCGCTGTGCGAGGGATTGCCATGCAGCGCGCAGTCGTGGGCGACCAGTTCGCCGGCATTGGCGTACTTGGCCAGCTGCTCGGGAATCGGCCGCGTATCGCCCGTCCACACGACGCTGCCCTGGAGGCGCAGGCCGAAGGAAGTCTCGGGCCAGTGATGGCGCGTGGCGAACACCTCCAGCCGCACGCCGTCGTGCCAGAACGAAGCCCCGACCGGGATCACCTGGAAGGCGTCCCAGAAGTTCGCTCCGCCTTCGGCCAGCGGGTTGGGATAGTCGCCCACGCGCTGGTGCAGCAGCGGCACGAGTGCCGCGGGGACATAGAGGCGCACCCTGCCGCGCCTGCTTTCATCGAAGTAGCTGGAAACGAACAGGCGCTCGAAACCGGCGACGTGATCGAGGTGGGTGTGGGTGATGAACAACGCGCGCGGCGCTTCGCCGTACTGCGCGAGGTAGTGGCTCAGGCCTTCGTTGCCGCAATCGATCGTGAGCCACGGCGCGCCATCGCGCTCGATCGTGGCCATCGCCGATCCCAATTGAACCGCTGACGCGTTGCCGACTCCCTGCAGTCGCAGACTCCAGCCCATCAAGTGCCTCGTGCCCAGACGCGGTCGTAGGCCGCGCGCAAACGGGCGAAATCCCGCTCTACTTCCTCGATGGGGCGCGCACCGCGCAGTTTCAACAGCGAACGCTTCAGGCGTGCCAGGTTGCCTTCGCGCCAGCCGGTGGCGGGAATGCGCTGCTCGCCACGATCGAGGTCGATCACCCAACCGCGGCCGGTCGGGTCGAACAGCAGGTTGTGGGCGTTGAGGTCGGCGTGGTCCAGGCCGGCGCGATGGATACGGGCGATCAACCGGCCGGCCTCTTCCCATGGTGCGCCGTCGCCGGCGACGACGGCACGGTCAGCCAGTGTGCGCACGTCATCGATGCGCTCGATCAGGATGGCCGCACTGTAGAAATGGCCCTCGCGCCGGTAATACGCGGCGATCGGCCTGGGCACCGGCACGCCTTTGGCTGCCATTCCCCGGGTGAGGCGGAATTCGGCGAAGCTGCGGGTGCGGTTGGCACCCCGCCACCAGTAACGGTCACGGCTGAAATTGGCAGCCAGCCCGCCGCGCAGGTAGCAACGCAGGACACTCGAACCGAACGGCGCATCCACGAACCACGCGCCGCCACGGCCACCACTCGCAACCGGTCGGGCCTGCTCGCCCCAGAACGCCGGCAGGAACCATTCCGGCTTGGCTTGTCGCACGCGCGTGTTGTCGAACAGAATCGCGCCGTAGCCGCGCTCGTCGCGGAACGGCATCAATCCTTCGGCAGCGTCATAACCTGTCATCCCACCGAGTCTAGCAAGACCCATGCCGCAAGCACCCCTGTCGATCTGCCTGCTGCGCTTGTCCGCACTGGGCGATGTCACCCACGTCGTGCCGCTGGTGCGCACCCTGCAGGCTGCGTGGCCGCAGATCGCGTTGACCTGGGTCATCGGCAAGGGCGAGCACCGGCTGCTGGAGGGACTGCCCGGTGTCGACTTCGCCGAGTACGACAAGAAGACCGGCTTCGCGGGCATGCGCGCCCTGCGCAGCCAGCTGCGCGAACGCACGGGCGGCCGCGGTTACGAGGTGCTGCTGCAGATGCAGGTGGCAGCGCGCGCCAATCTGCTGTCGGCCTTCATTCCAGCCGAGCTCCGCGTTGGGTATGACCGTTCCCGTTCCAAGGACCTCCACGGCCTCTTCATCAACGAGCGCATCCCCGACAGCCCCGGTCTCCATGTCCTGGATGCCATCGGCAGCTTCTGCGAACCGCTTGGACTCAAGCAGACGCAGGTGCGCTGGGACCTGCCGGTACCGGATGCCGCGCGCGAATGGGCGCATGCCCAGTGGATCGAGGACGGCTCACAGACGCTGCTGATATCGCCCTGCTCCAGCCACAAGCTGCGCAACTGGCGAGCAGACCGCTACGCCGCCGTCGCCGATCACGCCGCCGCGCGCGGCTGGCGCATCGTGCTTTGCGGTGGCCGCAGCCAGCTGGAGCGCGAAACCACGGATGCGATCCTTGCCGCCATGAAGGCCCCCGCCCTGGACCTGGTCGGCAAGGACACGCTCAAGCAGCTCCCTGCCCTGCTTGAACGGGCCGACCTGGTGATGACGCCGGATTCGGGCCCGATGCACATCGCCAACGCGATGGGGGCAAAAGTGCTGGGGTTGCATGCAGCGAGCAATCCCGCACGCAGCGGGCCCTATTCCGATCGCCGCTATTGCGTGGACCGCTACGACGACGCGGCCCGCAAGTACCTCGGCCGGCCAGCATCGGAACTGAAATGGGGCACCAAGATCGAGCACGACGGCGTCATGGACCTGGCCACCGTCAATGATGCGATCGCCGCATTCGAACGCTATGTCACGGACTACACGGACTGAAGGAGATTCAATGAACCTGGAAACGCTGATCGACAAGGACGCCATAGGCGACGTGATCCACGGGCTGTTCATCGGCACCGACAACCGCGATTGGGCGACGGTGCGTGCGGCACTGGCGCCGCGACTGCATGTCGACATGACCTCGCTGGTCGGCGGCGAGCCGTTCGAAGTCGCCGGCCCCGAAATGGCGGCGACGTGGGAAACCGGCCTGCAGCCGATCCAGGCCGTGCATCACCAGATCGGCAACCTGCGCATCACGGTGGACGGCGATGCCGCGGAAGCCTACTGCTACGGCACGGCCACCCACTACCGGCCGACAGCCAGCGGCCGCAACGTGCGCACGTTCATCGGCAGCTACGACTTCCGCCTGGCGCGGATGGACGGCACATGGCGGATCACGCTGTTCCGTTTCAATCTGCGGGTGCTCGATGGCAACCTGCAGCTGGAAACGGACAACTGAAACGCCTTACGGCGCGGCGCCCGCCCTGTAGTCCTGGTAGGACTTCTCCTCGACATAGGCCGAGCCCAGTGCGAGGTTGATGTCCTTCTTGATGCGCGCGCGTTCGTCGTTCTCGAAGTAGACGCTGCGGGCGAGGCGGATGAATTCGGCATCGAACTCCTGCGCCTTTTCCTTGATGCGGATGTCGTCCTCGATCACCCACAGGCGCTCGTTCACGGCCTTGAGCGCTGCGCGCAGTTCCACGATGTCCTTGCCCGCGGCCGGATGCCCCATCCAGGTCTGTTCCAGCGCCGAGAGCTCGTTGCGCACGTTGGCGAGCTTGGCCTCGTCGCTCATGCGCTCGGACTTGATCTGCAGGATGGCGAGCTTGTCGAGCAGCTCACCGAAGGACACCGGAACCAGGATTTCGGACATGGGGGGAACCGTTTTGGGCCGGGCGCTTGCCGCGGCGGGAGGAGGAAGGGCGAGCAGACCACCCGACCTGTCGAAGGCGACAGTGTAGCTTCCCCGCCCGGAAACTTGCCGGGACTGGGCCCGGCACGTATCATTCGCGGCCCACTTCCGGAGAGGTGGCAGAGTGGTTGAATGTACCTGACTCGAAATCAGGCGTACGTTTATAGCGTACCGAGGGTTCGAATCCCTCCCTCTCCGCCAGATCGAGCAAAACGCCCCTTTCGAGGGGCGTTTTGCTTTTCGGCCGGGCGGTGCCGGCGCTTGCCTTTACGGCCGCTCCACCACGATTATCGCGTTCACCCTTCCGAAAGCCCTCCTCGCCGCGGTTTCCCAATGATCGAATTCGGACACCTGACGCATGTCGGCCTGCGTCGGGAACTCAACGAGGACACCTATTACGGGGACAGTGAACTGGGCCTGTGGCTGGTCGCTGACGGGATGGGTGGGCACGAATATGGCGAGGTCGCCAGCGCATTGGCCCGCGAGACCATCGTCCGTGAGATCCGCGATGGCACGCCGCTTGCCACCGCGATCCGCATCGCCGACGAGGAAATCATCCGCATCTCCCGACGCCGCCACGACGCATTGCCGATGGGCACCACCGTCGTGGCCGCCCGCGTCAGCGGCGGCCGCTTCGAAGTGGCCTGGGTTGGCGACAGCCGCGTCTACCTGTGGCGCGACAACCAGCTGGTGCAGCTCTCCCAGGACCACAGCTACGTACAGGAGCTGATTGCCAATGGGGCGATAACCCATGAGCAGGCACGCAGCCACCCTCACCGCAACGTGGTGACGCAGGCGCTGGGCGTGACCGACCCGCGCAGCCTGAACGTCGAGACCATGACCGGCGAACTGCGCCCAGGCATGCAGCTGCTGCTATGCAGCGATGGCCTGACCGAGGAAGTGGAAGACCGCAACATCGCCAAGGTGCTGTCGCACAGCGATTGCAGCGCACAGGAGTGCGTGGACGAGCTGGTCGCGGCGGCACTCGACGGCGGTGGCTCGGACAACGTGACCGTGGTGCTGGTCCGCAATCACTGAGCGCGCCCCCCCGCTACGGGGTCTCAGGCGGGAATGGCGGCCAGCTCGTCCAGGGCCGCCTCGGCCGATTGAGCCTCGTCGGCCCACGCATCCCACAACACCTTCCCCGCCTTCTTGCGCAACTGCGCGAGCCGGGACTCGTGCGCCGCGACGTCCGCCGCATCCACGACGACACGCGGACGCGGGGCACGCAGGTCGACTTCGAACGCGACGGCCGCAGCGCCGGCCGCGGCCTCCGCCCCGGCTTCGAAACCGATTTCGCCCTGGCCGGACGTCAGCCCGATGAAGACCTCCGCCAGCAACTGCGCATCGAGCAGCGCGCCGTGCAGCTGGCGATGGGTATTGTCGACGTCGAACCGCTTGCACAGTGCATCCAGCGAGTTGCGCTGGCCGGGGAAGCGCTGGCGCGCGAGCAGCAGCGTGTCCTCGATGGTGCAGCGGTCGGCGAGCGCGCCGTACTGCGGGCCCAGCAGGCGCAGTTCGTTGTCGAGGAACCCGACGTCGAAGGCCGCATTGTGGATCACCAGCTCGGCGCCTTCGATAAAGGCGAGGAATTCATCGGCGACGGCGGCGAACAACGGCTTGTCGGCAAGGAACTCCAGCGTCAAACCGGTGACTTCCTGCGCGCCGGCTTCGAACTCGCGCTCGGGATTGAGGTAACAGTGGAAGGTGCGGCCAGTCGGGCGGCGCTCCACCATCTCGACGCAGCCGATTTCCACGACCCGGTTGCCGCTGGCCCAGCTCAGGCCGGTGGTTTCTGTGTCGAGGATGATCTGGCGCATCGGGCACTCTTGGCAGTTACAGGTCGGAAGCTTAAGGCCTGGCGGCCAGCTGGAACGACGGGTTACAAAACGACGGGTTACAAATTCACGATCGCCCTAGACGGCGACACCCTGCTTGAAACGCAGGGCCTGGTTGCGCGCCAGGACATCGACGCGTTCGTTGTCGGGATCACCCGAGTGCCCCTTCACCCACTTCCATTCGATGCGGTGGCGTCCGGTGGCGGCGTGCAGGCGCTCCCACAATTCCCGGTTCTTCACTGGATCCCCGCCCGCGGTCTTCCAGCCGCGCCGCACCCAGCCCGGCATCCATTCCGTGATGCCCTGGCGCACGTACTGCGAATCCGTAAACAGGGTGACTTCGCAACCTTCGGACAGCGCTTCGAGCCCCGAAATCGCGGCCATCAATTCCATCCGGTTGTTGGTGGTCGCCGCTTCGCCGCCGACGACCTCGCGCTCGTGGCGGCCATAGCGCAGCAGCGCAGCCCAGCCGCCGGGTCCGGGGTTGCCGAGGCAGGCGCCATCGGTATGGACCTCGACCGACTTTCGTTGTGCTTGTGTCATTTACGGATTATCGCTGCCTGACGTCGCAGTTGTTCGGATCGCAGCTCTTCAAAACGCCATGACACGCGAGAGTGCGCGGCGCCCTGCAGCCGGAAGCTGTGCTTGGGCGCCAGCGGCGTCAACGCATGGACGCGCTTGTTCACGCTCAGGGCGATGCCAGCGCGCAGCCAGTCGTTCATGCCGACGCCAACCTCGCCCCGATCCATGCGCCAACGAGGGCCCAGCCACTGCAGGTTCACCGAATCCAGTGCGAAACCAGCCCGTCGCAGCGACGCCTGCCAACTGCCGGTAACGCGGGCGTGCAGCCCGGTACGGCCCCAGCGTGCGCGGTACGGGCTCCAGGCATTGAGCGTCGCCAGCCACAACGTGCCGCCGGGCGCGAGGATGCGCTCGCATTCGCCCAGTAATTCATCGATGTCGAAGCCGTCGTCCACCGTGTGCTGAAGCAGGACGGCGCCGAAACTCTCATTGGCCAGCGGCAGCGGCAGGCTGCAGCGGAGTGCTCCCGTGAAGCGGAAGTCATCGAAATGTTCGCCATCCCGCCGCAGCAGCACGCCACGTCCGCCCGGCGCGTCCGGCGGCACGGCGCCCGGGACGCCAAGCCAGCACCAGGGCAGCGCGGGAATGCCGGCCAGCACCCGCGCCATGGCCGCGGCCTCGACCGCGAGCAGCCCCTGCCCGGCAGCACTGCCGAACCAGGCCAGCGGGCCTTCGGATTGACGGGTTGCGGCGAGCGGGGGCATGGTCGGATTGTGAGGGATCGCCGCTCGGGATGGGTGTTCAACGGAGCCAAGCATGCAACTGCGTCCGCTGCCCGCGTTTGCCGACAACTACATCTGGACCCTGGCGGACGAGGCCGGACGGGCGCTGATCGTCGACCCTGGCGAGGCCGGCCCGGTGCTGGCGGCCGCCGCGGAGGGTTTGCAGCCCATCGCCATACTGCTCACCCACCATCATCCGGACCACATCGGCGGCGTTGGCGATCTCCTGCAAAAGTGGCCCGATCTGGCGGTCATTGCCCCGGATGACCCGCGCATCGGCCATGCCACCCGCCGTGTCGGCGAAGGCCATGGCGTCGAAATCGAGGGCTGGCGGTTCGCGGTCATGGAAATCCCCGGCCATACCCTCAGCCATATCGCCTTCCATGGCGAAGGACTCGTGTTCTGTGGCGACACCTTGTTCAGTCTGGGCTGCGGCCGCCTGTTCGAGGGGACCCCCGCGCAAATGCTGGCCTCGCTCACAAAACTGGCAAGTCTTCCCGGGGAGGTGCTGATCTGTTGCGGGCATGAGTACACGGTTAACAACGGCCGCTTCGCGAGCGTGGTAGAACCCGGCAACCTGGCGCTGCGGCGTCGTACCGAGGAGGCCCGGACCATGCGGGACCGTGGACTGCCTACCCTGCCCAGCACGCTGGCCAATGAACTGGCCACCAATCCGTTCCTGCGGATCGACGCCCCCGAGGTCCGCCGCACCATCGAGGCTCGCCTTGGCGGCGTTCCTGCCGACAGGGTCGAAGCCTTTGCCGAACTGCGGCGCTGGAAGGACGGGTTCACGTCATGACGGCCCGTGCCGCGGGACTAGCGCTGGCCCTGCTGCTGGCGGTGCCGGCATGCGCAAGCGCTGCCGACGCCGTCCTCACCGAGGCTGGGACCCGCAACGGCCGCGAGATCTACCAGCGCTTCCGGGAGGGCCTGGCCGACCCGGACTGCAAGGACGCCGCCAGTGCACGCTGGCAGGCTCACTTCGCCCATGCCCCCGGGCAACTGGCTGCGGGCAACGATGACGTGCTGCCACTGTTCGGCTACGTGGTGGATTCCGTCCGGGCGGCGCACCTGCCGACCGAATTCGCGTTGATTCCCTTTGTCGAAAGTGGCTACAAGCCAGGCGCGCGCAGCCCGCAAGGGACGGCGGGGCTGTGGCAGATGATCGCGGTGACAGCGCGCGACCATAAGGTGTCGATTCGGGCCGGGTACGACGGCCGGTTGTCGCCGGTGGACTCCACCACGGCTGCGGTGCGCTACCTGAAAACCTTGTATGGAATGTTCGCCGGCGACTGGCGGTTGGCAGTGATGGCATACAACGCCGGCGAATATCGGGTGATGGGCGCCCTCAAGCGCGGCGGTCAGGTCGCACGCAACGCCACGCCGGAAACGCTTCCCGGCCTCTCGCCGATCACCCACGCCTACGTCCGCAAGCTGCACGCGCTGTCCTGCCTGCTCGAGCAGGCCGACGATCGCGAGGAATGGCTGCAGGCGCTCGATCGGCCCGTGCCGCGCCTGCAGACCGTGACGCTGCCGGAGGGCGTCATCGACATCGCTGGCTGGGCCCGGCGCAACGGGCAGGATGCCGCGCAGTTGCAACGGCTCAATCCCGCCTTTGCCGGCGGGCGGATCACACGGGCCGACGGCAAGCCCGCGCGCCTGCTGGCCGTGGCCGCTGCCGGGCCGGAGTCTTCCGCTTCGGGCGCGCTCGACGTCACCGCTTCCACGCCCGTAGCAATGAAGGCCTCCGACCCGCCTGCGCCCGGCACTGTCCTGGCGGACGTCGCCGTCCCCATCGCAGCGGCGGATGGCTCGCCATCCCAGGCCATGCCGACCGATACCCCCGCCCCTCCCGAGCCGCAGAGCACCGCGCGCCGCCACACCGTCCTGCGCGGCGAGAACGCCTCGAAGATCGCCACGCGCTACGGGCTGCGCGCGGGCGTCCTGCTCGAGCGCAACGGGCTCGACGCCGACAGCGTCCTGCGCCCCGGAACGGTGTTGCTGATCGATGCCGGCGCCCCTGCCGGCGATGTGCCGAAGACGGCCGCCGCCACGCCCTGAAACCGGTTGCCGTGAAACCGGTTTGGGTCATGCCCGGCTGACTCAAGGCTCCTCCTGCCCGCCAGCAACAACCGGCTTCCACCCCTCCGCTACACTAGAGCCTTTGCTCAGCCGCCCCCACGCGGCCAACACGAGGACGAGTCATGGGTTTCCTGCAAGGCAAGCGCGCACTGATCACCGGCATCGCCAGCGAACGTTCCATCGCCAGCGGCATTGCCGAAGCCATGCATCGCGAAGGCGCGCAGCTGGCTTTCACGTATCAGACCGACAAGCTCAAATCCCGCGTCGAGAAGGCGGCCGAGGAATACGGCAGCAATATCGTGATTCCGCTGGACGTCACCAGCGACCAGCAGATCGCCGACTGCTTCGCCGAACTGGGCAAGCACTGGACCGACGGTTTCGACATCCTCGTCCACGCCATCGCCTATGCGCCGCGCGAAGCGATCGCCGGCCAGTTCCTGGATGGCCTGACCCGCGAAAACTTCGCGATCGCCCACGACATCTCCGCCTACTCGCTCGCCGCGATCGCCAAGGCCGCGCGCCCGCAGATGCAGGGTCGCAATGGCTCGATCCTGACCCTCAGTTACCTCGGCGCGGAGCGCGCCCTGGCCGGTTACAACGTGATGGGCGTGGCGAAGGCCAGCCTGGAAGCGACCGTGCGCTACCTTGCCTACAACCTCGGCCCGGAAGGCACGCGCGTCAACGCGATTTCGGCCGGCCCGATCAAGACGCTGGCTGCGGCAGGCATTGCCGGTTTCCGCAAGATCCTCGGCCATGTCGAGGAAAATGCGCCGCTGCGCCGTACCGTCACCATCGAACAGGTCGGCAACGTCGCCGCATTCCTGTGTTCGGACCTGGCCGCAGGCGTGACCGGCGAAGTCACCTATGTCGACTCCGGTTACAACATCCTCGGCATGACCGGCCTCGACGTCGAGTAACGTCGCAATGACACGGAGCATGCGCCATGGGGCGCATGCTCTTTCGATGAACGCTCCCGGTTTCCTCGCCCGATCGATGATCGTGGCGATTGCATGCATGGCCGGTGCATGCAACCGCCCCACGCCAGACGTTGTCATGACGCAGGCCACCTTTGGCCTGTATCGAACCGAACAGGCCGGCCAGGCCATGTTCGAACCGACACGGATAGTGCCGCTCACCGCCGGCCAGCAATATGGCTGGCTCATTCGGCTCCGGACGGACAGGCCCCGCATCCGATGGCGTGAGGAACTCACGCTTCCCTCGCCCCCGCGGACCTGGGGCAAGGAGAAGATCGGTATCCGTGTGCTTGCCGCGAACAACCGATCCATCGTCACCGAGCGGGAAGTCCGCGCCGACAGCGGCTACATCTTCAACGCATGGAAGGTCGAACCGGGCGATCCCCCAGGGCACTACGCGATCACGGTATCCATCGAAGATGGTCCATCGCGCAAGTTTGCGTTCGAGCTGAAGTAGCCGATCGATCGGCACGGAAGCCGGTCCATGGACCGGCTCGTCACGCGACGCGAGATCCCGCTAGGGCAGCAGCGTTCCCTGATCCGCGATCGAGAGCCACTTATTGCCGTCATGGGTATATGTGACGCTCGTAAGCGCATGTTGGCGGAAGCCGATGCGGGGGATCGCATACACGGTGTCGTACAGGATGACGGCCGAGTGGCAGCCATCAACGACACGATACAACTCGGTCCAGCTCCAGACCGCTTCGCGGTTGGCGAAATGCGAAGCCAGGGCCTGCTCGATGGCATCGATTCCGATGCGCTTGGCGCCGCTGGCGAATACGGTGACGGCACGTTCATCGTGGCCGGCCAGCCACGTTTCCAGGTCGTAATCCCGGAACGACTCCATATCCACGCGTTGGGCAAGTTCGAATTGGCGGGCACAACCAGCCGCGTCCTGCGCGAATGCCGGGGAAATGCTGATCGGCGCCGCAACCATCACGGCCAGCATCGGCAACACGCGGCTACCACGGAATGACTTTGTCTTCATGGTGTTCTCCTTCGGGACGATTCCCGTCGCGACCATAAAGTGCGAGCGGCCGCGGGTTAGAGGCCACTCCCGCGAGAATTCATTGGGCCAATTGGCCGCCCGCCCCTGCGATGTGCAGGAGCTGCGAAAAAAGAAAAGCCCGGCAAGGCCGGGCTTTTCGTTTCGCGAAGCCTGAGGTTACGTCGATCAGAGGTTCTGCTCGACGATCTTCACTTTCATGCCCTTGCGCAGCGACAGCACCAGCGCCTGCAGTTCCTCTTCGGCGGCTACGCGCGCCAACTGGTCCCGCGTGCGGTCACGCTGGGCCTGTGGCATGGCACCGATATCGCCAGGCTTGACGCGGTCGACGGTGAACAACACGACATTCCCGCCCTTCAAGGTGGTCTTGCCCGGCGTGACCTTGCCTTCTGCCGGGACGGCCGCGGCGAACATGGCCTCGGACACTGCGGGATCCGGCACCGGCATGCCACGTTGTACGCCCGGGATCACGTTCGGCGGAGGCAGATTCTTCGACGCGGCGACCTGCGCCAGCGCCTCGCCGCCGCGCAGGCGGGCCAACAGCGCGTCGGCTTCCTGTTCCGCTGCCTTGCGCGTGCGATCGGCATGCACGGCCGCGATCACCTCATCGCGAACCTGTGCGAGTGGCTGGGCGCGTTCGGGCGTATGCGCGGTGACACGCAGCAGCACGCTGTGGTTGGGACCGATCTCGATCGGATCGCTGACGGTGCCGTCCTGGATGCGCGTTTCGTCGAACGCCTGGCGCTTCACCGCCGCGGTGGCAAGGATTCCCTCATTGGAGTTGCGGGCGACCGGTCCCAGCGTACGAACGGGCAGCTTCAGCTCGCTCGCGGCCGGGCCCAACGACGACGGGTTCTTCAGGACCAGGTCGACGAGCTTGCCGCTGACGTCGTTGAACGCACGCTCGCGCGCCGCCTCGCTTTCCGTGCGCAGCAACTGTTCGCGCACCACTTCGAAGTCCTGCTGCTGCGCGCTCTTGACCTCGCGCAGCTGGATGATGTGCCAACCGAAGCTGGTTTTTACCGGCTCGCTGATCTCACCGGGCTTGAGCGCGAACATGACCTTGTCGAATTCCGGGACCATCACGCCCTTGGCGTTCCAACCCAGGTCGCCGCCGCTGTCCTTCGAGCCCGGGTCGTCGCTGTTGGCGCGGGCAAGCGCAGCGAAATCCGCACCTGGAGCCTTGGCCTGCGCATAGATCTGCTTCGCCTTGGCTTCAGCGGCCTTCTGGGTCGCGGCGTCGGCCTTCTCATCGACCTGGATCAGGATATGCGAGGCCAGTCGCTGCTCCTGTTCGACAAACTGCTTCTTTTCCTGCTCGAAGCGCGCGCGCAAGGCGGCATCATCGGGCGCAGCCACCGGCAGCTCTGCTGCATTGACCTCGACATACTCCAGCGACACCGTTTCCGGCGCGCGGTACGCGGCAGCATGCGTGTCGTACCACGTCTTGATTTCCGCATCGCTCACCGGAGCGGTATCCGCGGCGGGAGGCGGCAACAGCAGCACGCTGGCGTCGCGGGTTTCGTACATCAACTGGAGCAGCCTGTCCGTTTCCGCCGGGGTATAGAAGCTGCTCTTGTCGATCGCGACATTCACGAGCGACTGCTCAAGGCCCTCGCGCACCAGGCGCTCGAACTGCTTTTCGGTCTGCGGCGGGATCTGGGAAGACAGTGCCAGGCGGTAGCGGTCGTAGTTGAACTTGCCATCGACCTGGAACGCCGGGATGCCCATTACTTCCTTCTGCACCATCGCGTCGCTGACGGTGACACCGGCCGAGCGCGCAGCGAGCTTCTGCACACTCAGGTTGACCATCTGGTCGAGGATCCGGCGCTTGTTCTCAGCGCTCTCGAACTCCCTGGCATCGAATGCCTCGCCCTGCTGAGCACGCTGCTGCTGGCGCGCGCGCTCGAACTGGCTACGGAATTCTTCGCGGGTGACGTCCTCATGGTCCCACAGTGCCGACGCGGGCCACCAGGACGGCGCCGACGCCCACCACGACGGCGGCGCTTCGACGCGCGCGGCAAAGTCTTCGTTGCGCTGGACCTGGTACTGGCTGATGCCGAAGGGAACCAGCAACAGGGCAATGAACCCGAGGATCACGGTGGCGATCCAGCCCGAGGTTTTTTCGCGAATGGCTTGCAACATGGGATAACCAACAAGGGCGATAACGTAGCCGCGCAGTGTAGAGCCGGTCTTGACCCGCCGTCGAGCGCCATGGATTTCGCCCAGGCAATCCGTCCCTGCGGCGGCGAATGCATGCGGATCCGCCCCGCCAGGCGCTGTCCGCATTTGCGGGACGCCAAAAGCAGAACGCCCGCATTTCTGCGGGCGTTCCGGGATAAATGGCGGAGTGGACGGGACTCGAACCCGCGACCTCCGGCGTGACAGGCCAGCATTCTAACCGACTGAACTACCACTCCGCGCTGAGCCGAAAATAATACAGATCAGAACCGTACTGCGCAACACCCGATCTGAAATTCTCGAACCTGGTGGGTGCTGAGGGTTTCGAACCCCCGACCCTCTCCGTGTAAAGGAGACGCTCTACCGCTGAGCTAAGCACCCGGGCGGCGAATCATAGCGCAGCGCGGGCGATGCGACGATCACCAGCCGACGAGGCGAGCAAGGGAAGCGGGATTGCCGCCAACAAAAAGCCCGGCGAGTGCCGGGCTTCGTGCAGGCAACGCCGAGGCGTTGATCAGTTGACCGCGTCCTTCAGTGCCTTGCCGGCCTTGAACGACGGGTTCTTCGACTTCTGGATCTTGATCGTTTCGCCGGTCTTCGGATTGCGGCCTTCGCGTGCAGCGCGCTCGCGCACCTGGAAGGTGCCGAAGCCGACGAGGGTGACCGCGTCGCCCTTCTTCAGTGCCTTGGTGATGACACTGATGGCGGCGTCGACAGCCTTGGCGGCATCGGCCTTGGAAAGTTCGGCAGCGTCAGCGACGGCGCTAACAAATTCGCCCTTATTCATTCGTATGGACTCCCTGTGCGGCAGATCGCCGCGATGTACTGATAACCGGACAGCCGATTGTGTAAATCGGCTACCGATCGAGTGGGCCGCATGATTGCGCTGGCTCAGCAGCAACGCGGCTGGCGTCGTTATACCAGCGGGGTTGCGGGGGCCGCAAGCTGAAAGCAAGCAGTAGTGCGGGCTTCAGGGCGATTGGGATGCGGGGCCAGGCGTCGACATCAATGCTTGACGTCCACCTGCGCCGCCGACTGCACGCCATCCGGCACCGGCAGTTCGCCCGGCGGAATCGCGGGCGTCGGGGTCACCGGCCGCTCCAGCGCGACATCGAGCACTTCGTCAATCCACTTTGCGGTGACGATCTTCATGCCCTGCGTGACGGCCTTGGGCAGGTCGGCCAGATCCTTCTTGTTCTCGTCCGGAATGATCACCGTGCGTATGCCTCCGCGCAGGGCCGCCAGCAGCTTTTCCTTCAAGCCACCGATCGCGAGCACCTTGCCACGCAGGGTGATTTCGCCGGTCATCGCAACATCGGCCTTGACCGGGTTCTTCGTCAGCATGGACACGAGGGCCGTGGCCATCGCGATGCCCGCACTCGGTCCGTCCTTCGGCGTCGCGCCTTCGGGGACATGGACGTGGATGTCATGCTTCTGCAGGAAGTCCAGGTCGATGCCCAGGCGATCGGTCCGCGCGCGCACGACCGACAAGGCGGCCGAGGCGGACTCCTTCATCACTTCGCCGAGCTGGCCGGTGAGCAGCAGTTGCCCCTTGCCGGGCACCAGGGTCGACTCGACCTGCAGCAGATCGCCGCCCACTTCGGTCCACGCCAGGCCTGTTACCAGGCCGATTTCGCTCTGTTCCTCGATGCGGCCGAAGTCGAAGCGGCGCACGCCCAGGTACTTGTCGAGGTTCTTCGAGGTCACGGTGACGGGCTTGGCCTTGGCGCCCGCCTTCTTTGCCTTGGCAGGGCCGGCAAGCGCGATCTCCTTCACCACCTTGCGGCAGATCTTGGAGATCTCGCGTTCCAGATTACGCACGCCGGATTCGCGCGTGTAATAACGCACGATGTCCTGCACGGCGTCTTCCGCGATCTTGATTTCTTCCGGCTTCAGGCCATTCGCCTTGATCTGCTTGGGCAGCAGGTAGCGCATGGCGATGTTGAGCTTCTCCTCCTCGGTGTAACCCGGGATGCGGATCACTTCCATGCGGTCGAGCAACGGACCTGGAATGTTCAAGGAATTGGACGTCGCCACGAACATCACTTCGGATAGGTCGAGGTCGACTTCGAGGTAATGGTCGTTGAAGGCGGTGTTCTGCTCGGGATCGAGCACTTCCAGCAATGCCGAGGACGGATCGCCGCGGAAGTCCATCGACATCTTGTCGATCTCGTCGAGCACGAACAGCGGATTCTTGCTGCCGATCTTGTTGAGGTTCTGCACGATGCGGCCCGGCATCGAGCCGACGTAGGTGCGGCGGTGGCCGCGGATTTCAGCTTCATCACGCACGCCGCCCAGCGACATGCGCACGAACTTGCGGTTGGTCGCCTTTGCGATCGACTGGCCCAGCGAGGTCTTGCCCACGCCCGGCGGGCCGACGAGGCACAGGATCGCGCCCTTCATCTTCGCCACGCGCGATTGCACGGCAAGGTATTCGAGGATGCGTTCCTTGACCTTTTCCAGGCCGAAGTGGTCGGCATCGAGCACATCCTGCGCGGCCTTGAGGTCCTTGCGGATCTTGGTGCGCTTTTTCCACGGCACGCCGAGCAGCCATTCCAGGTAGTTGCGCACGACGGCCGCCTCCGCGGACATCGGCGACATCTGCTTGAGCTTGTTGAGTTCGTTGCGCGCCTTGGCTTCGACCGGCTTGGGCATTCCGGCTTCGGCGATCTTGCGGGTCAGTTCGTCGATGTCATTGGGCGCGTCGTCGATCTCGCCGAGCTCCTTCTGGATCGCCTTCATCTGCTCGTTGAGGTAGTACTCGCGCTGGCTCTTTTCCATCTGCGACTTCACGCGGCCGCGGATGCGCTTCTCCAGCTGCTGCACGTCGATTTCACCGTCGACGAGGCCGACGAGTTGCTCTAGGCGCGCACCGACGGAGTGGCTTTCCAGGAGCTTCTGCTTGTCGCTGAGCCGCACGCCCAGGTGCGCGGCGATCGTGTCGGCAAGGCGACCGGGCTCGTCGATGCCCGCCAGCGTCTGCATGAGTTCCGGCGGCAGCTTGCGGTTGGTCTTCACGTACTGCTCGAACAGCCCCATCAACGAACGGGTAATCGCATCGAGTTCGCGCTCGTCCCGGTCCATCACGGGATCAACGACCTGCGCATTGCCGGCGAGCGCGCCATTGCTCTCGCCGACCTGGTCGACGATTACGCGTGACACGCCTTCCACCAGCACCTTGATCGTGCCGTCCGGGAGCTTGAGCAGTTGCAGTACCTGGGCCAGCGTGCCGGTTTCGTACAGGTCCTTGCCCGACGGGTCGTCGGTCTCGGCGGAGCGCTGGGCTACCAGCAGGATCCGCTTGTCGGACTCCATCGCCAGGTCGAGCGCGCGGATCGACTTGTCGCGGCCGACGAAGAGCGGAATCACCATGTGCGGAAAGACCACGACGTCCCGCAGCGGCAGCACCGGCAGGTTCATGGTTTCGCGGTCGGAAGAGACAGTCATGGCAACTCCAGGAGATCAGGCGGACGCATTGGGTGCGGCCCGGGAGGCCAGGTCGCAGCGCTTCGCACGGTTATGGGGCTGACGGCCAAAGGATGCAAGCGACCGTGTTCACTGATTGTCTTTTTGCCTGACAACCCACGAAAAATCAGCAGCTTGGCGCGTCTAACCGGCACCTTCCGCAGGGGCGGCCTCGGCCCGCATTCATGCAAAACGGCCCGCGATTGCGTGCCTTGCGCAGGGCCCTCGCCCGCAGGCCGACGGCCGGTTCTTCACTTGTGTGATGGCTGCGGTGGCCTGGGCCAGGATCCAGCCGGGGTTGTGCCAATCCCGCCACGTCGGGGGACACCCACAGACGGCGCCACCGCGTGCACATCTGGAAGGCGAAAAAGAACAAGGGCGGCCTCGGCCGCCCTTGTGATCACTACTCTGCCGATGCGAGCTTGGGCGCTGCCGGCGGTGTCTGATAGATCAGGTAAGGGTCGGACTTGTGTTCGACCACCGACTCATCGACGACCACCTTGCTGACATTCTCCAGCGACGGCAGGTCGTACATCGTGTCGAGCAGGACGCTCTCGACGATCGTGCGCAGGCCGCGGGCACCGGTCTTGCGCTTGAGCGCCTTCTTGGCAATCGCAATGAGCGCATCCGGGCGGAACTCAAGTTCCACGCCTTCCATGTCGAACAGCTTCTTGAACTGCTTGGTGATGGCGTTCTTCGGCTCCGTCAGGATCGTCACCAGCGCGGCTTCGTCCAGTTCCTCCAGAGTCGCCACAACCGGCAGGCGGCCGACGAATTCGGGGATCAGGCCGAACTTGATCAGGTCTTCCGGCTCGACATCCGCCAGCACCTTGCTGGCATCGGTCTTGCGCGTAGTGCTCTTGACCTTGGCGCCGAAGCCGATGCCGCCTGCTTCGGTCGAACGCTGCTGGATGATCTTGTCCAGGCCGGCGAACGCGCCGCCGACGACGAACAGGATGTTGCGGGTGTCGACCTGCAGGAATTCCTGCTGCGGATGCTTGCGTCCGCCCTGCGGCGGCACGCTCGCGACAGTGCCTTCGATCAGCTTCAGCAGTGCCTGCTGCACGCCTTCACCCGACACGTCGCGGGTGATCGACGGGTTGTCGCTCTTGCGCGAGATCTTGTCGATCTCGTCGATGTAGACGATGCCCTGCTGCGCCTTCTCGACGTCGTAGTCGCACTTCTGCAGCAGCTTCTGGATGATGTTCTCCACGTCCTCGCCGACATAGCCGGCTTCGGTCAACGTGGTGGCATCGGCCATCGTGAACGGGACGTTGAGCAGGCGCGCCAGCGTCTCGGCCAGCAGCGTCTTGCCCGAACCGGTCGGGCCGACCAGCAGGATGTTCGACTTCGCCAACTCGACGTCGTCGTTCTTCTGCCGGCTCTCGATCCGCTTGTAGTGGTTGTAGACAGCGACCGCGAGCGTCTTCTTCGCGCGCGACTGTCCGATCACGTACTGGTCGAGGACCTCGAGGATCTCGCGGGGCTTGGGCAGGTGGCTGCGGGCCGACTGCGCCTTTTCCTCGAGCTCCTCGCGGATGATGTCATTGCACAGCTCTACGCACTCGTCGCAGATGAAGACGCTGGGGCCTGCGATCAGCTTGCGTACTTCGTGCTGGCTCTTACCGCAGAAGGAGCAATAAAGGATCTTGTTGCTGTCTCCACGGCCTTGTCTTTCGTCGCTCATGCCCCTGCCTTGCGTGTTGCTGGCTGCCGGTCGACCGGCCACCCGAGAATACCACAGCGATCCGGGCCGCCTGCAGCCCGGATTTCATGCTGATTTGTAAGTGAAATCAATAATTTGCCGATTGAGGCGCCAGCGGAAGGTCCCGCCGGCTCAACCCGCCTGGATCGAGTCTTCAGGACGACGCTCGAGCACCTGGTCAACCAGACCGTACTCGCGGGCGGCTTCGGCACTCTTGAAGTTGTCGCGCTCGGTGTCGCGGGCGATCGTTTCCAGCGCCTGGCCGGTGTGCTTGGAGAGCACTTCGTTCAGCCTCTGGCGCAGGGTCAGGATCTCGCGGGCATGGATGTCGATGTCCGACGCCTGTCCCTGGAAGCCACCCAGCGGCTGGTGGATCATCACGCGTGAATTCGGCAGCGCATAGCGCTTGCCCTTGGCGCCCGAGGCCAGCAGCAGCGCGCCCATCGAGGCGGCCTGGCCAACGCAGATCGTGCTCACGTCCGGCTTGATGTACTGCATTGTGTCGTAGATCGCCATGCCGGCCGTGACGATGCCACCCGGCGAGTTGATGTAGAGGCTGATGTCCTTTTCGGGGTTTTCAGCCTCGAGGAACAGCATCTGGGCCACGATCACGTTGGCGACGTGGTCGTCGATTCCGCCTACGAGGAAGATCACCCGCTCCTTCAACAGGCGCGAATAGATGTCGTACGCGCGCTCGCCCCGGCTGGTCTGTTCGACCACCATCGGAACGAGGTTCAGGGCTCGGGTTCTGTTGTCCATCTGTGGCGGTACCTGGTGGTCTGCGATGTCAGCAAGTTGGGGCCTGCGCGGCTCCAGCGCAAGTGGGTCCGACCGGCATGATTCATGACCGCGGCGGAAGCAGGGTCGCATTCCGGACCCCGAAAACGACGCGGGCGCGACCGGAGCCGCGCCCGACACCGGACCGCCGCTGGGGCGGTCT
Source organism: Lysobacter sp. P5_B9 (assembly GCF_054049835.1). Taxonomy (NCBI): domain Bacteria; kingdom Pseudomonadati; phylum Pseudomonadota; class Gammaproteobacteria; order Lysobacterales; family Lysobacteraceae; genus Lysobacter; species Lysobacter sp. P5_B9. The sequence goes on along the minus strand of NZ_JBFULP010000001.1, from coordinate 639,060 downwards.
TCCTTGCGATTTATTGGCGGATGGCGTCGCTGAAGGACAGCGCCTGCTCGGTGTGCTGGGCGCGCTCGGCGATCCAGTCGATCACCTGCTCCTCCATCACGCGGGCCTGCAGGCCGGACATCAGCTGGGCGTCGTTGCGGTACAACTCGATCACCTGCTGCGGCTCCTCATAGGTCGAAGCGATCAGCTTGAGGGTCTCGGTGACGCGGCGCGGGTCGAGACGCAGGTCATTGCGACGCGCGATTTCGCCCACGAGCAGGCCAACGAGGACGCGCTTGCGGGCCGGATCCATGAAGCCAAGGTAGGCGTCCGCCGGCACTTCCGGGATGTACTGGCCCTGGCGGCGGGCCTGCTCGACGGCCTGGAAGGCCATGTTGCGGGCCTCGGCTTCCACCAGGCGCGGCGGCATTTCGACGTGCGCATAGGCGGCGATCAGCTGTTCGCCGACCTCGCGACGCAGGCGGTTCATCAATGCGCCTTTCAGTTCGCGCTCGAGGTTGCTGCGGATGTCGGCGCGGAACTGGTCCGAATCGCCGCTCTTGATGCCGAAGCTCTTGATGAAGCCGGCGTCGACCTCCGGCTGCACGGGCTCGGAAACCTTGGTCGCCGTCAGGTGCACCTTGACGTTGCGGCCGGCGAACTGCGGAACCCGCCAGTCGGCCGGGAAGTCGACGTCGATGGTCTTCTCGTCGCCCACCTTCATGCCGGCCAGCGCGGATTCGATCGCAGCAAACATGTTGCCCGACCCGAGTACGGCTGCGCCGCGCTCAGTGCCTTCCGCCGGAACGCGCTCGTCGCCCGCCTGCGACCAGGTTTCGATCTCGACCGCGTCGCCTTCCTGTGCGGCGCGCTCGACCGGATTCCAGATGCGACGCTGCAGGCGCAGGTTTTCGATCATCGCCTCGAGGTCGGTATCGGCGACTTCGGCGGTATGGCGGGTCACATTGAGCTTGGCGACATCGATGTCGCCGAAATCCGGCACCACCTCAAACGTGGCGACGTAGGCGAGCTCGTCGCCTTCCTTCGGCTCGATGCGGGGGTTGCCGGCGATCTGCAGCGCATGCTCGCGCACGGCATTGCCAAACCCTTCACGCAGCAGCGCATCCAGGGCCTCGGCACGGACCTGCTGGCCGAAGCGCTGTTGGATCACCTTCGCCGGCACCTTGCCCGGGCGGAAGCCCTTGATCTTGGCGCCCCGCGCGATCTCGCGCAGGCGGCCGTCGACCACGGTCTCCAGGCGGTCTGCCGGAAGACTGAAGGTGACACGGCGTTCGAGGTTGCCCAGGGTTTCGACCGAAGCTTGCATTGCTGACACTCCTGCTGCCACGCGGTCGCTTCCGCGGGCGGCGTTTTGAAGGCTGGATTGGCGGTTTGGCTGTCGGCACGACGCGAAATCGGCCAGCCAGCGGAACTTGCTAGTTTCGCCGATTATCGGGCCGGGTGCCAGTTGCGCGGGCGCCGCGACAGACGTGCCGCAGGGCCCAAAGACTGGAGCGCGCCGCAGCGCGTGGGGAAAACAAGGCGCCGGCGAATTTATTGGCCCTCGCCCGCGAGGGCTTTCAGCCACCGGCTCCAAACGCCGGCAATTCACTTTCATCACTCGCGACGGCTCGATCACCCTGCCCGGCCGCCCCTGGCTGAGGCGGCGTGGTGCGAAAGGCGGGACTCGAACCCGCACGCCTTGCGGCACTGGAACCTAAATCCAGGGCGTCTACCAATTCCGCCACTTTCGCGTGGATCGCATTCTGGCCGACCGACTGCCGGCAAAGCAAAACGCCCGGCTTTTGGCCGGGCGTTTCGTGTTTGGTGGGCCGTCAAGGATTCGAACCTTGGACCTATTGATTAAGAGTCAACTGCTCTACCAACTGAGCTAACGGCCCCGAACAACGGGAGCGAAATTGTAAGCAAACCGTTTCTGTTTGGCAAACCCAACTTCGCAAACTGGGGTGGCTGAGGGGACTCGAACCCCCGACAACTGGAATCACAATCCAGTACTCTAACCAACTGAGCTACAGCCACCATAAAGCTTGTTTTCACGGCATTTTTGGCGCGCCCGGCGGGACTCGAACCCACAACCACCGGCTTAGAAGGCCGGTGCTCTATCCGGTTGAGCTACGGGCGCCAGATTCGCATCTTAGCTGACCCGCGATTTCGAACCTTATGGATTCGAACCTCATGGAGACGGATGGTCGGGGCAGAGGGATTCGAACCCACGACATCCAGCTCCCAAAGCTGGCGCTCTACCAGGCTGAGCTATACCCCGAAGCCGGTACTTTCGTTGCGCACCAACGCCGCGAAAGGCCCAACATTCTGGTGGCAGGCGCCCTGAGTGTCAATGACACATCGAGCTGCTGGGCCGGCGGAAGTCAGATACGACTGGCGATCGCCTTGGCGAAGCTCGTGGTGGAACCGTCGCCACCCAGGTCAGGGGTGAGCGAATCCTTGGCCTCCAGCGTGGCAATGATCGCGGCACGCAACCGTTCGGCTTTGTCGGTCATGCCCAGGTGGTCGAGCATCTGCGCCGCACCCAGCAAAAGCGCGCAGGGATTCGCGATGCCTTTGCCGGCGATGTCCGGCGCGGAGCCGTGCACGGCCTCGAAGATCGCCGCGTCGGTGCCGATGTTCGCCCCAGGCGCGAGCCCCAGGCCGCCGACGAGGCCCGCACACAGGTCGGAAATGATGTCGCCGAACAGGTTGGTGGTGACGATGATGTCGAACTGCTCGGGCTTCATCACCAGCTGCATGCAGGTGTTGTCGACGATCATCTCGTTGCACTGGATGTCGGGATATTCCGCCGCCACCACGCGCGCGGTGCGGAGGAACAGCCCTGACGTCGACTTCAGGATATTGGCCTTGTGCACCACGGTGACCTTCTTGCGGCCGGTCTTGCGCGCGAGCTCGAAGGCGTAGCGCACGATGCGCTCGGAGCCGCGACGGGTGACTTTCTGCGTCAGCACGGCGGTTTCGCCGTCTTCGGACAATGCCTGCCCTTCACCGATATAGGCGCCTTCGGTGTTCTCGCGCACGGTGACCAGGTCCACGCCAGAGGGAAAGCGCGACTTCGTGTTCGGGAACGACTTGGCCGGGCGCACGTTGGCGTAGAGGTCGAAACGCTTGCGGAGCTCGACGTTGATCGAGGAAAAGCCCTCGCCCACCGGCGTGGTCAGCGGCGACTTCAGCGCAATGCGGTTCTTGCGGATCGAATCCATGGTGGCGGCCGGCAGCAGCTCGCCGTGCTTCTCCAGCGCAACCAGGCCGGCGTCTGCGAATTCGTACTGCAGGCCGACGTTCATCGCGTCGAGCACGCCCAGGGTGGCATCCATGATTTCCGGGCCGATGCCGTCGCCGCGGATGACAGTGATCGTCGTCATTTTTCAATATTCCAGACAGGCCGACGCCACGCGCGCAGGCGTGGCGCAAGGAAGGGCTTAGAACTGGAAATTATGCCGCGCTGTAGGGACCTTTGACAGTCCCACGGGGCCCAACGCGCCGCAGTGCGCTGGGAAAAGCGGCTATCGGGCCGGGATTTTGCGCCATCTGGCGAACCCGGCCCGCCGGCCTCAGCCGGGCCTCAGCCGTGATCGTGCGCAGCGGGTGCGCCGGCGCTTCCGCCTTCGAGCTGGTCGAGGAAATCGACCGCACGACGCAGGTGGGGAATGACGATCGAACCGCCGACCACCAGCCCGACCGAGAACGTTTCGAACATCTCGTCGCGGGAGACTCCGGCCTCCTTGCACTGCGCGACGTGATAACTGATGCAGTCATCGCAGCGCAGGACCAGCGACGCCACCAGCCCCAGGAGCTCCTTCGTTTTCACATCCAGCGCACCAGCCTGGTACGTCTGGGTGTCCAGGGCGAAAAAACGCCGGACGACCTGGTTGGGCTCCGCGAGGATGCGTTCGTTCATCCGCTTGCGGAACGCGGTGAATTCGGCGACGCGTCCCTCCTCTCCGGAACCACCGGTCCCGCTGCCTGCGCCGGTCATGCCGCACCTGCCAGCAGGGGTTCCAGACCGCCGGCACGGTGCAGCGCGATCATGTCGTCGTACCCGCCCACGTGGGTCTCGCCGACGAATATCTGTGGCACGCTGGTGCGCCGCGTCGACGCGATCATCTTTTCGCGCTCCGCGGGATCGGTATCGACACGGATTTCAGTCCACGCGCGACCCTTGCTCTTGAGGAAATTCTTCGCAGCTACGCAATAGGGGCATACCGCCGTGGTGTAGATCAGAATACTGGGGGCGTCACTCAAGACCGTCTCCTGGAAACTTACGTATGGATAGATGGTCGAAATATGGGCCTGGAGCCCCACGTTTTCCACCCTGTGCACGGAACAGAGTGACGTGCGTACCAAAGGGTGCGGACTTTCCCGGACGAGCCTATTAACTGACGATTCACACCGCCACCCCGACCTGCCCGCATCCTGCCCCGACTGGTCGCCCCGAGGATTCCCGCTTGCGACGTACTACCCTGCTCTCCGCTGCCGTGGTTTTCGCGCTCGCCAGCGCGTTCGCCAGCGCGCAGGAATCGCGCCTGCCCGACATTGGATCTTCCGCCGGCGAGTTGCTGACGCCGCACAGGCAGCGCGAGTACGGGAGCATGATGCTGGCCCAGCTCCGTCACTACGACTACACGCTGGAAGATCCGTTGATCGCCAGCTGGCTGGACACCCTGGGCTCGCGGCTCGCGGCCAACAGCGACAGGCCGCAACAACCCTTCACGTTTTTCATGCTGCGCGAGCGCCAGATCAACGCCTTCGCGACGCTGGGCGGCTATGTCGGGGTGAATTCCGGACTGGTACTGGCGGCGGAACGCGAGGATGAAGTCGCCGCCGTGCTGTCGCATGAAATCGCGCATGTCACCCAGCAGCACGTGCTCCGCGCGGTCGAGCGCGCCCAGCGCGACCAGCTGCCGATCCTGCTGGCAATGCTCGGTGCTGTGGTCGCGGCGCAGGCCTCGGGAGGGACGTCCGCAGATAATGCCGTGCAGGCCGCGGTCGTCTCCGGCCTGGGCCTGATGCAGCAACGACAGATCGACTACACGCGCTCCAACGAATCGGAAGCCGACCGCATCGGCATCCAGACCCTCGCCCGCAGCCATTACGACACCGCTGCAATGGCGGGCTTTTTCGGAACACTCAACTCGCGATCGCGCGCCAACCGCGCCGGCTACTACGGCGAGACCCCGAGCTATCTGATGAGCCACCCGGTCACCACGACGCGCATCAGCGAGGCCAAGGCGCTGGCCGAACAGATCGCCCGTGCACCGGCGCATTTCGAAGCCGATATCGCCAGCGACAACCCGCTGCTGCCAAGCGGGCTGAAGATCGGCTCCTCGGCGGCCGGCGGCGGCACTGGCCAGTTCGACTACGCGCGCGAACGCCTGCGTGTGCTGAGCGCCGACAGCCCCAGCGATGCGATCCGCGAATACGACCGCCTCGCCAAGGGCAAGCCACTGAACGATGCCCAGCGCTATGGCCTGGCCGTGGCGAAGCTGCGCGCCAACCAGGGTGCCGGCGCGGCCTCCATGCTGGCCGAACTGCTGGAAAAGCATCCCGGCGATCTCTGGCTGTCGCTGGCGCTGGGCGAAGCCGAAGCCCGTTCGGGCAAGGCGGACGCGGCCGACGCTCGCTTCGAGGCCATCCTGAAGTCGATGCCGCAGAACCGGCCCGCGGCGCTCACCTATGCGCGCACGCTGGCTGAACGCAACTCGCCGGCGGCGGGCAAGCGCGCGCAAGCGATCCTGCGCCCGCTGCTGGGGCAGTCTGGCGAGGATCCTGAATTCCAGCAGGTGTTCGCCCGGGCCAGCGAAATCGCCGGCGACCCGGTCCGGGCCGGTGAGGCCTACGCGGAATCGGCCTATCTGAATGGCCGCGCCGAACAGGCCCTCGTCCAGCTCAACACGCTCCGGCGTCGCCAGGACCTGGACTATTACGCCCGTGCCCGCATCGACGCCCGCATCGCCGCGATCACACCGACGGTGCTGGAATTGAAGCGCCAGGGCATCCGCGACGAGGATCTGCAACGCCACTAGCTTGTGCCGGCGGCGCAAGGCTTGGCGGTGTCACGGAGTCGTCACAAAACGGTAGTGTACTGGCGCGGCTTCAGCTTCCCCGCCCTTCCCCCGACCGGTGCCCCGTGCAGAAGCGCATTCTTATCGTTGAAGACGAACCCGCCATTCGCGACATGGTGTCCTTCGCCTTGCGCAAGGGCGAATACGACCCGGTCCACGCCGGCGACGCCCGCGAGGCGCAGGCGGCCATCGCCGACCGCGTCCCCGACCTGATCCTGCTGGATTGGATGCTGCCCGGCACCAGCGGCCTCGAGCTAGCCCGCCGCTGGCGCAAGGAACAGCTGACCCGAGAGATACCGATCATCATGCTCACCGCGCGCGGCGAGGAGAACGACCGCGTCGGCGGCCTGGAGGCCGGCGTCGACGACTACGTGGTCAAGCCCTTCTCCGCCCGCGAACTGCTCGCACGCATCCGCGCCGTGCTGCGCCGCTCACGCGAGGACGACGAAGACGGCAGCGTGGGAGTCGGCCCCCTGCGCATCGACGGCGCCGCGCACCGTGTATTCGCCCATGCCGATGGCAGCGAGCAACCGGTGCAGATCGGTCCCACCGAATACCGCCTGCTGCATTTCTTCATGACCCATCCCGAGCGGGTCTACTCGCGCACCCAGTTGCTCGACCATGTATGGGGCGGCAGCGTGTACGTGGAAGAGCGCACCGTCGACGTACACATCCGGCGCCTGCGCAAGACGCTAGAGCCGCACCTGCTCGACGGCATGGTGCAGACCGTGCGCGGAGCGGGCTATCGCTTTTCCGCTGCGGTGGAGGCGTAGCCGGGGAACCCATCGCCGCAAGCCCGCCCTGCCAGGTCCGCCGCGGATCGCGTGCCGCCCACGGGATCAGGCGCAAAATGCGATAGGCGCGCCACATGCGTGCATGCCTTTCCCCGACAATCGCCCTACTCCGCCCGGAATCCGCCAGAACATGCCACCCCGCATCCGCTCCGCCTGGTTCCGCACCCTGGGTCAGCTCGCCCTGATCCTGGCGGCGGCAGCGCTGGTGGGAGTGCTGATCCGGCACCCGTGGCAGGTGCTCACCGTAGCCGCGCTCGGCGTGGTGGCGTGGCACTACTGGCGACTGCGCAAGCTCCTCATGCGGCTCACCGCCCGCCAGCGCTACACGCCACCGCTGGGCGGGGGCACATGGAACGAGCTCGACCGCCTGCTCCACCGCGGCCAGCAGGAAATGCGCGGCCGCAAGCGGCGCCTGATCGAAATGCTTCGCGCATACCGGGCCGCGGCCGCCGCGTTGCCTGACGCCATCGTCGTCGTCGAACGCAACAGCCAGCGCATCCAGTGGTTCAACGAAGCCGCCCACGGCCTGCTCCACCTGCAGCATCCGCAGGACATCAATACCCCCGTGGCCCATCGCCTGCAGCCATTGCAGATATCGCGCTGGCTCGCCTCGGGGCGCAATGCCGAGCCGCTGGAAGTCGCTTCGCCATGGAATCCCACGATCACGCTCAGCCTGCGCCTGATCCCGTATTCCGAAAACCTGTGGCTGCTGGTGGCGCGCGATGTCACCCGGCTGCTGCAGCTGGAGCAGATGCGTCGCGACTTCGTCGCCAATGTCTCGCATGAGCTGCGCACGCCGCTTACGGTGGTGCATGGCTACCTGGACATGCTCGATCCCGCCGAGCACCCCGACTGGGCGCCGATGCTCGCCGAAATGCAGCGCCAGTCGCAGCGGATGACCCAACTGGTGGAAGACCTGCTCACGCTGTCACGCCTGGAGTCCGCCGACCACCTTCCGGCCGAGGAACCGGTCGCGATGTCCACCATGCTCAGTACGCTGCGGCGTGAAGCGATGGCCCTGAGCCAGGGCCGGCACGAGGTCAGCGTGGAAGACAGCGCCGGCGTCGACCTGTTTGGCTCCGGCAAGGAACTGCACAGCGCATTCTCCAATCTCGTCGGCAACGCGATCCGGTACACCCCCGCCGGCGGGCACATCACCATCCGCTTCCGCAAGGACCGGCCCGAGCGGCTCAACAGTGGTGCAATGGCCAGGGACACGGGTGTCGTGCTGGAGGTGGTGGACACCGGCTACGGCATTCCCGCGCCGCACCTGCCGCGCATCACCGAACGCTTCTATCGGGTTTCGACCAGCCGCTCGCGCGAGAGCGGCGGAACCGGCCTGGGCCTGTCGATCGTCAAACACGTGCTCAACCTGCACCAGGCGCGACTGGAGATCACCAGCGAAGTCGGTCTTGGCAGTACCTTCTCATGTCACTTCGGCGCCGAGCGCGTGCGCCCGCGCGAACCCCTGGATGCCTCCGACATGAAAGCTGCCCTGCCATGAAACACGCCACCGAGCTTTTGAACAACGCGGCCAACGCCAGCGCCTATGAAGCCGGCCACGAAACCGATCGCCTGCGTGACCCCGCGCTGTACTTCAACCGCGAACTGTCGCAGCTCGACTTCAACTTCCGGGTGCTCGCACAGGCGCAGGACGCGAACTTCCCGCTGCTCGAACGCCTGCGCTACCTGTGCATCTCATGCACCAACCTCGATGAATTCTTCGAGATCCGTGCAGGCACCCTGCGCCATGCACATGATCTCGGCCTGGCGCCGGGCGCCGACGGCCTCGCACCGGCGGCCGTGCTCGCGCGCATCCACGATCGCGCCGCCGACCTCGTCGCCGCGCAATACGAATGCTGGAACCAGGTGCTGCGCCCGGCGCTGTCGGAAGCCGGCGTGCGCGTGCTGCACCGCGACGCCTGGACCGAAACGCAGACCCAATGGCTGCGTACCCATTTCCGCGAAGAGATCATGCCAGTGCTGTCGCCACTCGGCCTCGATCCCGCGCACCCGTTTCCGAAGATCCTCAACAAGTCGCTGAACATCGTCGTCGTGCTCAAGGGCCGGGATGCGTTCGGCCGCGCCGGGCATCTCGCGATCGTGCGTGCGCCGCGGTCGCTGCCGCGCATCATCCAGTTGCCCGAGGAGGTTTCGGGCGGACCGCATGATTTCGTCTTCCTGTCCGCGGTGCTGTCGGCCTTCGTCGATGAGCTTTTCCCCGGCATGAAGGTCGAAGGCGCCTACCAGTTCCGCGTTACCCGCAATTCCGAACTGGTGGTCGACGAGGAAGAAGTCGACAACATCGCGCTGGCGCTGCGCGACGAACTCGCCGGCCGTGGCTACCTGCGCGCAGTCCGCCTGGAGATCGCCGAGCAGTGCCCCAAGCCGATCGTGCGCACGCTGCTGGAGAATTTCGACCTGCCCGAGAATGCCGTGTACCGCATCAACGGCCCGGTCAACCTCAACCGCGTGATCCAGGTGTACGACCTGGTGCAGCGACCGGAACTCAAGTTCCCGCCGTTCCAGCCCCGGGTACTGGGTGGGCTCGACTCGATGTTCGACATCGTCGGCGAGCGCGACGTATTGCTGCACCATCCCTTCGATTCGTTCGCACCGGTCCTCGAGCTGATCAAGCAGGCGGCCGAAGACCCGAACGTGCTAGCGATCAAGCAGACGCTGTACCGCACCGGCAAGGATTCGCCGATCGTCGACCATCTCGTGCAGGCTGCGCGCAACGGCAAGGACGTCACCGTTGTCGTCGAGCTGCGCGCGCGCTTCGACGAGGAAGCCAACCTCGGCCTCGCCGACCGCCTGCAGGATGCCGGCGTGCAGGTCGTTTACGGCGTGGTGGGCTACAAGACACACGCGAAGATGCTGCTGATCGTGCGCCGCGAGGGCCGCAAGCTGCGCCGCTACGTGCACATGGGCACCGGCAATTACCATAGCGGCACCGCGCGTGTGTACACGGACTTCGGCCTGCTCACCGCCGACCCGGACATCGGCAGCGACGTGCACCAGATCTTCCAGCAGATCTCTGGCCTCGCGCCGGCGGTCAAGCTCAAGCGCCTGCTGCAATCCCCGTTCACCCTGCACGCGGGCGTGCTCAAGCGCATCGATCGCGAGACCCGGCACGCGAAAGCAGGCAGCCCTGCCCGCATCGTCGCCAAGATGAATGCCTTGAACGAACCCCAGGTCGTACGCGCGCTCTACCAGGCCTCGCAGGCCGGTGTGCAGATCGACCTCATCGTACGCGGCGCGTGCACCTTGCGGCCCAGCGTGCCGGGCGTGTCCGACAACATCCGGGTGCGTTCCATCGTTGGACGCTTCCTGGAGCACCACCGCGTCTACTGGTTCGCCAACGACGGCACCCCGGACCTGTTCTGCTCCAGTGCCGACTGGCTCGAACGCAACCTGCTGCGCCGCGTCGAAACCGCTTTCCCGCTGCTCGATACCGACCTGCGCCAGCGTGTTTTCGATGAGGCGCTGGCCAACTACCTCGCCGACAACGTCAACGCATGGCAGCTGCATGCCGACGGCAGCTACGAGCGCCTGCAACCGGACGGCAAGCCACCGCATTCGGCGCAGGCGGTCTTGCTGGACAAAATCAGCGGCTGACGGCAGCCTGCGCACCAGTCCTGCTCCCCCGCCGGTCACTCTGGCGGCCGCTCTCGTTCCGGGGTCTTACATGAACATGGGATCATGTGCGCATGAATGACCTCTATCCGAGTGCGCGGCTTCCCCTCGAAGACGGCGACTTGCTTGCGGCCGTCGACCTTGGTTCCAACAGCTTCCACATGGTGGTCGCGCGCTATCTGCTCGGACAGCTGCGCACCGTCGATCGCCTCCGGGAAACCGTGCGCCTTGCGGAGGGCCTCGATGGCAAGGGCGGCCTCAGCACCACGGTGCGGCAGCGGGCAATCGACTGCCTCGCACGTTTCGGACAGCGCGTGCAGGACATCCCGCCGCAGCGGATCCGCGCCATCGCCACCAACACGGTGCGCAGCCTCGCGCAACCGCAAACCTTCCTCGTGCCGGCGGAAGCCGCCCTGGGCCACGCGATCGAAGTCGTGTCCGGCCGCGAAGAGGCACGACTGGTGTACCTGGGTGTCGCCCATGCGCAGCCGTCGAAGCCGGGCGAGCTGCGACTGGTCATCGACATCGGCGGTGGCTCGACCGAATGCATCATCGGCGCCGGCTTCGAGGCTATCGAACGCGAAAGCCTGCAACTGGGCTGCGTCGCCAGCACGCGCCGCTTCTTCCCCGGCGGCAAGCTCTCCAAGAAGAAATGGCGCGAGGCGCTGACCGAAGCGACAGCGCAGTTCCAGCAGTTCACCGGGACGTATCGCGCCCTCGGCTGGCATGAGGTCACCGGCTCCTCGGGCACCAACAAGGCCATCGGCGAGATCTGCGCGGCGATGAAGCTCACCAAGGGCGCCGTCACCGCCGAGGCGCTGCCGCAGGTGCGTGACCGCCTGCTGCAGGCCGACCACATCGATAAGATCGACTTGCCCGGCCTCTCATCCGAACGTCGCCCGGTGATCGCCGGCGGCGTGCTGGTGCTGGAAGCCGCATTCGCGGCGCTGGACCTGCAGCGCATGCAGGTCAGCAAGGCGGCGATGCGCGAAGGCATCCTGTACGACATGATCGGTCGTGGCGGCGAACACGATCCGCGCGACTCCTCGGTCGATGCCTTGATGGTGCGTTACGCGATCGACAAGAAGCAGGCCAAGCGCGTCGAGGATTCGCTGATGCTTTTGTTCGACCAGGTGGCGAAGGCCTGGTCGCTGGATGCCGATGACCGGCTCATGCTCGGGCGCGCCGCGCGCCTGCACGAGCTCGGCCTGGTGATCGCGCACAGCCAGTACCACGTGCATGGTGCCTATGTCGTCGAAAACTCGGACATCGCGGGCTTCTCGCAGCAGCAGCAGCGCTTCCTCGCCGCGCTGATCCGCACGCATCGCCGCAACATCCCGAAGTCCGCATTCGACGCCGTGCCGGACCGCCTGCTGACCACTGCCCGGCGCAGCGCCGCGCTGTTGCGGCTTGCCGTGCTGCTGCATCGTTCGCACGAGAACGGCGAGATCCCGCGCCTCGACCTCAAGGCCGACGGCGCCCAGCTGATGCTTACCGTATCGAAGCGGTGGCTGGACGCACGGCCGCTGGTGAAGGCCGACCTGGACGGCGAGCCGGAGGACATGGCCGGGCTGGGCATCCAACTGCAGATCCAGGCGCTTTGACGAAGCCTCTCAATCGGTAGACGGCTCTGCGGCATCCGGGGCCTCGACGACATAGCCCTTGGCTTGCAGCGCCGGCACAGACCCGTCGCTCTTAAGCAACTCCGCCATCGGCAACACGGCGAAACTTACCGGGTTGTCGGCGATCGCCGACTCCGCGGCCGACAGCCAGGCCCGGCGGGCCTGGCCTTCGGCATCGACGATCCCGCGCTTCTGCGCCGCGGGCGCCTGCATGAGCGCGTTCTGGCAAGTCTGGTACTGATCGCCGAGCGGCAGGGTGCGTAGCGCGTCGATATCGCCCACGGCCCAGGCGTTCGCCCGCTGCGCCATTCGCGCGACGTCGGTTTCCAGGTTCGCCAGCATCTTGTCGAAGCAGGCCTGGTCGCTGATGGACTCGGAGCGGAATTCCTTCAACGCCGCCTTTGGATCGGAGATCGTCACCTTCACCTTCGGTTCGGTGAGCTTGATGTGGTTCGCCTTGATCGAATGCTCCACCACGGGCCAGACGATGCCACCGGCCAACCCCGCATCCTTGATGGCCGCCTGGTACAGCTCGCTCGCCGCGAAGATCGGCCGCATCTTCTCGACGCTTCCATCGCGACCGAGGTAGCGCTGCTTGAGCACCAGCCAGCGCGCATACGATTCGGCCGAAACCACTTCCTGCAGCTTCTTGTCGCCGGGGTTTTTGCGCACACCGACCAGCGAAGGCAGCAGCGCCAGCTTGCCGAAGAAACCGACATCGGTGTCGACCTGATAGCTCGGACCGGTTACAACCTCGCGCGCTTGCGACAGCACCTGCTCGACGTCGCGGGAAATCCATTCCATGCCCTTGGGCAGTGGCGATACCGTGCCCAGCACATACATCACGTGCCCGTTGCGCGACACCTTCCACATGCCCGGACCGGGCAACTTGCCCGAGACCATGACCGGTGCTTCATCGCGGATCGGCGGCGCGGCTTGCGACGCACCTTCTTGTGTCGCCAAGGCCGGAGTGACCCACAACGACGTCAACAACAGGCAAGCCAGGGCAGTCGAACGCATCCATTGCACTCCGTGATGGCCTTCGGGATCGAGGCGGTGAACTTAAAGACACCCGAACGCGGTGCGAGTTCGCCCCACCCTGTCCATGGTGGCCAAACGACAACGCCCGGCGCGGGCCGGGCGTTACGGTAAACGAATTGGTCGGGGTAGCCGGATTCGAACCGACGACCCTCTGCCCCCCAGGCAGATGCGCTACCAGGCTGCGCTATACCCCGAAAAGTCTTGCTGTTGCCGCGTTTGAGCGGGCGGCAAGTATAAACAAAAGGCCTTATCGACGCAGCAGCTGCAGAACTTCTTCCAGTTCCATCCGCACCTGCCGGATGATCTGCGAGCTCAGTGCCGATTCTTCCTTCGCACCCTCGCCCTCGAGGCGCAGGCGTGCGCCGCCGATGGTATAGCCCTGTTCGTACAGCAGGCCGCGGATCTGGCGCACCATCAGCACTTCATGGCGCTGGTAGTAACGGCGGTTACCGCGGCGCTTGACCGGGCTGAGCATCGGGAATTCGGTTTCCCAGTAACGCAGCACGTGCGGCTTCACTTCGCACAGCTCGCTGACCTCACCGATGGTGAAGTAGCGCTTGGCCGGGATCGGCGGGAGTTCGCGGTTGCTGCCGGGGTCAAGCATGCTCGGCTCCGGTGTAGGCCTCGACGCGTTCCTTCAACTTCTGGCCGGTACGGAAAGTGACCACCGTGCGGGCGGAAATCGGGATTTCCTCACCGGTCTTCGGATTCCGGCCCGGGCGCTGGTTCTTGCGGCGCAGGTCGAAATTGCCGAAGCCGGACAGCTTGACCTGGCGACCCTGTTCCAGGGCCTCGCGCAGCGCGTCAAAGAACGCGTCGACGAATTCCTTGGCCTCGCGCTTGTTCAGCCCGACTTCGTCGAACAGACGTTCGGCCATCTCAGCCTTGGTCAATGCCATCGGTCACAACCCTCAACTACTGCTTGAACAACTGCGTTCAACTGCGTATCGCGGCTCCATGCGTCTGCTGCAGCGCGGCGATCACTGCCGCCACTACCGCGTCCACGTCGTGCTCAGTGAGCGTGCGCGATTCTTCCTGCAGAATCAAGCCCATAGCCAGACTCTTGAATCCGGTTTCCACGCCCTTGCCGGCATAGCGGTCGAACAGCACCAGATCCCGTAGGGACGGCCCCGCGGCCTGTCTCACGGTCGCCGAGACGGCCGCCCATGGCGTGGCTTCGGCGACGACAAACGCCAGGTCGCGGCGGACGGACGGATAACGCGACAGGGCGCGGGCCTTGGGAATTGCCCGATCCAGCATTGCCGCCAGATCCAGCTCAAAGGCGACCACGTCGGTGTCCAGGTCCAGCGTCCGTTGCAGGCGGGGATGCAACTGGCCGATCCAGCCCAGCCGGGTGTCATCCCGATAGACGTCGGCGGACCGGCCGGGGTGGGCCCAACCCGGCTGCGAGGGACGGTACTCGAGCTGCGCCCCCGCCATCGCGGCAAGGCTGTCGAGATCGCCCTTGAGGTCATGGAACCCGATCGGGTGCGATTTCGCGGCCCACTGCTCGCCGTCCACGGCGCCACAGACCGCCGCGGCGATGCGCTGGGTCTCGATCGGTGCATTCGCGCCGTTGGCGGCGAAGACGTTGCCGAGCTCGAACAGGCGCACGCGTGATTGCTGGCGGGCGGCATTGCGCGCCACGGCGGCGACCAGCCCCGGCAACAATGCGGTGCGCATGACACCGAGTTCGGCACTGAGCGGATTCGCCAACGGCACCGCGCCGTCGGTGGCATTCCACTTCGCCAGCAGATCGGCGTCGACGAAGGCGTAGTTCACCGCTTCCAGGTAATCGCGTGCGGCCAACTGCCGGCGTGCGGTGCCTTCATCCACGCGGCTCTCGGACGGCGCGACGAGGCGCGAAGCCCCGGCAGGCAGCGTCGTCGGGATCGCGTCGTAGCCGTGGATGCGTGCGATCTCTTCGATCAGGTCTTCTTCGATCGCGAGGTCGAAACGGCGGGTCGGGGTGGTAATGCTCCAGCCATGGGCCGTCGCCGTAACCGAGAGACCGAGGGCGCGCAGGATGCGCTCGACTTCCGCATCCGCGACTTCCAGGCCCAGCACGCGCGCGAGGCGGGCACGGCGCAGAGTGATCGTCTGCGGCTGCGGCAGGTGCTCCGGCAATGCCGCCTCGACCACCGGGCCCGGCATGCCGCCGGCCACGTCGAGGATGAGCTTCGTCGCGTATTCGATGGCAATGCGCGGCAATTCCGGATCGACGCCGCGTTCGAAGCGGTGGCCGGCATCGGTATGCAGGCCCAGTTTGCGGCCGCGACCGATGATGGCGTCGGGTGCGAAGTGCGCGGCTTCGAGGAAGACGTTCCGGGTGATGTCGGTGACGCGCGTGTCGAAGCCGCCCATTACACCGGCCAGTGCGACCACGCGGCCGGCGTCGGTGATGGCCAGGAATTCCGGATCGAGCACGGCATCGCGGCCGTCGAGCAGCTTCACGCTCTCGCCCGCGCGCGCCCGCCGGACGCCTATCGGGCCCTTGAGCAGGTCGCGGTCGAACGCGTGCATCGGCTGACCGAGCTCCAGCATCACGTACTGAGTCACGTCGACCAGCAGCGAGATCGGGCGGATCCCGCTGCGGCGCAGGCGTTCGGCCATCCACGCGGGCGTCGGTGCCGCCGCGTCGAGGCTTTCGATCACACGGCCAACGTAGCGCGGCGCGTCGGCGCCGGCGTTGAGTTCCACTGCCATGGTCGCTTCGCCCTGCGCGGCCACCGGCGCGGCTTCGAACGGCGCCACTTCGCTGCCCTTCGCCGCGGCCACGTCGAAGGCGATGCCGCGCACGCTGAAGCAATCGGCACGGTTCGGGGTCAGCTTGAGCTCGATCGTGGCATCGGGCAGGCCCAGGTAGTCGGCAAGCTTCGCGCCGACCGTTGCATCGGCTGGCAGTTCGAGTAGGCCGGAGGCATCCGGATCGACGCCGAGTTCCTTGGCCGAGCACAGCATGCCGAACGACTCGACGCCACGCAGCTTCGCGGCCTTTATCGCCATGCCGCCCGGCAGGTTCGCGCCGACGGTGGCCAACGGTGCCTTCAGGCCGGCGCGTGCGTTCGGCGCGCCGCAGACGATCTGCACGATGCCGTTGCCGGTATCGACCTGGCAGACCTGCAGGCGGTCGGCTTCCGGGTGCTTCTCGGCACTGACGATCTGCGCGACCACGACGCCATCGAGCGACTCGCCCAGCACCGTCATGCCTTCGACTTCCAGACCGATCGCGGTCAGTGTCGCGGCCAGCTCGTCGCGCGTCGCGGTGATCGGTACGTGTTGGCGCAGCCAGTTCTCGGAAAACTTCATGTGTTCGTTACCCGTTGGATGGGCCTCGGCCCATCGTCATCGCTCGTGGAATGGCGGGCTGCGGCCCACCTTACGAATGCTGGTTCAGGCGAATTGCTTGAGGAAGCGCACGTCGTTCTCGAAGAAGCTGCGCAGGTCGTCGACGCCGTAACGCAGCATCGCGAAGCGCTCCACGCCCATGCCGAAGGCATAGCCGGTGTATTTCTCCGGATCGATGCCGACGTTGCGAAGCACGTTCGGATGGACCATGCCGCAGCCCAGCACCTCGAGCCAGCGCGTGGAACCGTCCGGCTGCTGCCAGGCGATGTCGACTTCGGCCGAGGGCTCGGTGAAGGGGAAATAGCTGGGGCGGAAGCGCATTTCGAAATCGCGCTCGAAGAACGCACGCACGAATTCGGCCAGCGTGCCCTTGAGGTCGGCGAAGCTCGCGTGCTCGTCGACGAGCAGGCCTTCGCACTGGTGGAACATCGGCGTGTGGGTCTGGTCGCTGTCGCTGCGGTAGACCTTGCCGAGCGCGATCATGCGCAGCGGCGGCTTGTTGCCGAGCATGTAGCGCACCTGCACGCCCGAGGTGTGCGTGCGCAGCAGGCGGCCGTCGCCAAAGTAGAAGGTGTCGTGCATTGCACGCGCCGGATGGTGCGGCGGGAAGTTCAGCGCCTCGAAGTTGTGCCAGTCATCCTCGATTTCCGGGCCATCGCTGAGCTCGAAACCGAGGCGGCCGAAGATGTCGGCGATGCGCTCGATCGTGCGGCTGACCGGATGCAGGCCGCCACGGCCGGCGTCGAGGCCGGGCAGCGTGACGTCGATGGTCTCCGAGGCGAGGCGTGCATCGAGCACGGCATCTTCCAGCTTGACCTTGCGCTCGGCCAATGCCGCGGTGAGCACGTCGCGCGCCTGGTTGATCGCCTCGCCGGCGGTCTTGCGTTGTTCCGGCGGCAGGGTGCCGAGTTGCTTGAGCTGGGCGGTGACGCTACCGCTCTTGCCCAGCAGGGCGACACGCAGGGCCTCGATCGCATCGGGCGTTTCCGCCGTGGCGATGTCGCTCAGTGCTTGCTGCGTCAGCGATTCGATTCCACTCATTCGAACCTCGAACTTGAAGTCGTCATCCCGGCGAACGCCGGGATCCAGCTGTTGCTCTACCTCACCGCGATCCGGCCCTTCGCGCGCAGCTCAAAGCAAAAGCGAAAGCTGGATCCCGGCGTTCGCCGGGATGACGGCAAAAACAACAGTTCCAAAACGAAACATGGGGAAGGACTTGCGCCCTTCCCCATGCGTGTATTGCGTTGTGCGATTCCCGCTGCCACGACGGGCTGCGGGATCGATCAACTTACGCTGCGAGTGCGCTCTTCGCCTTCTCTGCCAGCGCCGCAAAACCCTTCGCGTCGTGCACGGCGATATCCGCCAGCACCTTGCGGTCCAGGGTGATGCCGGCCTTCAGCAGGCCGTTGATGAAACGGCTGTAGCTCATGCCGTTGATGCGGGCAGCCGCATTGATGCGGGTGATCCACAGCGAACGGAAATTGCGCTTCTTCTGCTTACGACCGATGTAGGCGTACTGCAGGGCCTTCGTCACCGCCTGCTTGGCGACGCGGAAGACCTTGCGGCGGGCGTTGTAGTAGCCCTTGGCCTGCTTCAGGATTTTCTTGTGACGGGCTCGTGCCGTTACACCACGCTTAACTCGTGCCATTTCTCATCTCCTCACAAATACGGAAGCATGCGGTCCAGACGGCCCGCGTCCTCGGCACGAACATGGTTCGTCTGCCGCAGGTTGCGCTTCCGCTTGGTCGCCTTCTTGGTGAGGATGTGGCTCTTGTTGGCGTGGCCAGCCTTGTACTTGCCGGAAGCGGTCTTCCGGAAACGCTTGGCCGCCGCCCGATTGGTCTTGATCTTGGGCATTGCGATGTCCTTTCGGATGTCTGTGACTGGCCTGGGCGCCGTGTTTTGGGTCTTTGCGACTACGTCGCGAAGACTTTTCAGTCTTTGCTCTTTCGTCGCGAAGACCAAATCCGGTCTTTCCTTCCTGCCCGTGCCGGCTTGTAAGTCGTTGATCCACAAAGGGATCACGACAGGTTCCGTAATACAACTGACTGCAAACCCGGCGAACCGGGCCGCGCATTATGCCGGGAGATGGTTTCCCTTGCAATTCCGGGGGTTAGGACTCAGGCGGGCTGCCTCCCTTCTCCCCGCGCTGGCGGGGAGAAGGTGCCCGACAGGGCGGATGTGGGGCGCTTTTGCTGCTGCATGAAAAGCGAAGGGCGCCTTTCGGCGCCCTCCCCTCACCCTTTGCCCTCTCCCCGCAGGCGGGGAGGGGGGAACGTTGGAATCAGCCGCTGCGCGGCTGATCTCATTTCTTCTTGGGGGCGATCATCATGACCATCTGCCGGCCTTCCAGGCGCGGGCGCGATTCGATCACGATCTCGTCGCCCAGGTCCGACTCGATGCGCGCGGCCATCTCGCGACCCAGTTCCTGGTGGCTCATTTCGCGGCCACGGAAGCGGATGTTGATCTTGACCTTGTCGCCTTCCTCGAGGAAGCGGCGGATGTTGCGCATCTTGATCTGGTAGTCACCCTCGTCGGTGACCGGCCGGAACTTGAGTTCCTTGATCTCGACCTGCTTGGTCTTCTTCTTGGCCTCGTTCGCCTTCTTCTGCATCTCGAACTTGAACTTGCCGAAATCCATGATCTTGCAGACCGGCGGATCAGCGTTCGGCTGGATCTCCACCAGGTCGAGGCCTTCATCCTCGGCCATGCGCAGGGCTTCGTCGCGCGTGAGCACGCCGATCATTTCGCCATCGCTACCGATCACGCGCACGCGAGGCACGCGGATTTCGCTGTTCTTTCGATTCGGCTTTTCGGGGGTACTGATGTTGCAATCTCCAAGAAGTCGCCCGTCGCTAGAGGGGCGGATGCCGGCCGTCCGAGCGGCCGGGGTTCAAAACACTACTGGGCGTTCTCACTGCGCAAACGCGAAGCGAAATCGGCTACGGACATCGTGCCGAGATCTTCCCCTCCCCGCGTACGCACCGCGACCATGCCGTTTTCCTTTTCGCGGTCTCCGACCACCAGCAGGTACGGCACGCGCTGCAGCGTGTGCTCGCGGATCTTATAGCCGATCTTCTCGTTCCGCAAATCGGACTGGACCCGGAACCCTTGATTTGCAAGGGTTTTCCGGACCTCTTCGACCCAGTCAGCCTGGGCGTCGGTGATATTCATGGCCACCGCCTGGATCGGCGCCAGCCAGGCCGGGAAGTGGCCGGCGTGGTGCTCGATCAGGATACCGATGAACCGCTCCATGGAGCCGACGATGGCCCGGTGCAGCATCACCGGATGCCGTTTCTGGCTGTGTTCGTCCACGTATTCGGCGCCCAGGCGGCCCGGCATCATGAAATCGACCTGCATGGTGCCCAGCTGCCAGGTCCGGCCGATGGCGTCCTTGAGGTGGTATTCGATCTTCGGGCCGTAGAAGGCGCCCTCGCCCGGCAATTCCTGCCATTCCACGCCGGCGGCCCTCAAGGCCGAGCGCAGGGCATTCTCGGCCTTGTCCCAGGTGGCGTCGTCGCCGAGGCGCGGATCCGGGCGCAGGGCGATCTTGAGCTGGACGTCGCTGAAACCGAAGTCCGCGTAGACCTGCATCGCCTGCTGGTGGAAGGCGGTCACCTCGGCCTCGATCTGGTCTTCGGTGCAGAAGATGTGGCCATCGTCCTGGGTGAAGCCGCGCACGCGCAGGATCCCGTGCAGCGCGCCCGAAGGCTCATTGCGATGGCAGGCACCGAACTCGCCGTAGCGGATCGGCAGGTCGCGGTAGCTGTGCAGCCCCTGCTTGAACACCTGCACGTGGCCGGGGCAGTTCATCGGCTTGAGCGCGTAGGTGCGCTTCTCCGACTCGGTGAAGAACATGTTGTCCTTGTAGTTGTCCCAGTGGCCCGAGGACTTCCACAGCGACACGTCGAGGATCTGCGGGCAGCGCACCTCGCCGTAACCGGTCTCGCGATAGACGCGGCGCATGTGCTGCTCCACGACCTGCCACACCGACCAGCCCTTCGGGTGCCAGAAGATCAGGCCCGGCGCTTCTTCCTGCAGGTGGAACAGGTCCTGCTGCTTGGCGATCTTGCGGTGGTCGCGCTTCTCGGCTTCCTCCAGCTGGTGCAGGTACGCCTTGAGGTCCTTGTCGTTCAACCAGGCCGTGCCGTAGATGCGGCTGAGCATCTGGTTGTTGGAATCGCCGCGCCAGTAGGCGCCGGCGACCTTCATCAGCTTGAAGGCGCGCAGCTTGTCCGTGCCCGGCACGTGCGGGCCGCGGCACAGGTCGGTGAATTCGCCCTGCGAATACAGCGACAGGTCTTCATTGGCCGGAATCGACTCGATGATCTCGGCCTTGTAGGCCTCGCCCATGCCCTTGAAGAAGGCGACGGCATCGTCGCGCGACTTCACGCTGCGCGATACCGGCAGGGATTCCTTGACGATCTTCTGCATTTCCGCCTCGATCGCCGGCAGGTCTTCCGGCGTGAACGGGCGCTCGTAGGCGAAGTCGTAATAGAAGCCGTTGTCGATCACCGGGCCGATGGTGACCTGCGCGCCGGGGAACAGGCGCTGCACGGCCTGCGCCAGCAGGTGCGCGGTGGAATGGCGCAGCACCTCGAGCGCGTCGGGATGCTTGTCGGTGACGAGCTCGAGCGAGGCGTCGTTGTCGATGCGGAAGCTGGTGTCGACCAGCTTGCCGTCGACCTTGCCGGCCAGCGCGGCCTTGGCCAGGCCGGCACCGATCGAAGCGGCGATGTCGCCGACCGTCACGGGATTGTCGAATTCACGGCGGCTGCCGTCGGGGAGGGTAATGGCGATCATGGAATTGCGTTGGACCTTTGCTGCCTTCCCTACGGGGGAAGGCTGGGTGGAGGCACTCGCGCAGGGCGCGGAAACGAAAACGGCGCCGCGAGGGCGCCGTGCGACGGGACCTCGGGGCGTTTCAGCGATGGGCGGTGGTAGTGCTCATGTCACACGCTAGACCGGCGGATTGCCGCGGGCCACCTGATCCTGCTCGGGTCGGGCGCGGCAGGCGCCGCGCAGGTGGCAATGGTTGGGGACGGGGGTTGGCAAGTCAACCCGCGCAGGCCCCAGGCTTGCGCACCGATGGAACCCCGGAGCCTCGACTCCGGGCTTTTTTCTCCCCGCGCCCCCCTCATCCGCCCTGCCCCCAGCGGCTGTCGGCTGCTTCGACCTTCTCCCCGCGGCGCGGGAATAAGGCAAGGTTCACTCTGCGCGTGAAGCGAGCTTCTTGCGCTCCGGCATCCGTTCCGGCCAGCCACCGGCCAACGCCTTGTACAACGCCACTGCGCTGGTGACGCTGCGGGTGCGGCCGTCGGCGAACGCATCCTGTGCCTGCAGCTGCGTGCGCTCGGCATCCAGTGCCTCGAACAGGTCCGTGGCGCCGGCTTCGTACCGCACGCGGGCCAGCCGGGCCGCCTTGGCGCTGTCCAGCGCCGCCTGCTCCAGGTGCTGGTCCTCGATCCGGGCCCGCGCATGGCGTACCAGTGCGTTCTCGGTGTCTTCCAGCGCCAGCAGCACGGCCTGTTCGTAGCGCGCGAGATCGCCTTCGGCATCCGCGTCTGCGGCCTTGATGCGCGCGCGCACGCGGCCGATGTCGAGGAAGGACCAGTCGATGCCGAGCGCCACCAGGCGCGTCTCGCTGCCGCGTTCGAACAGCGCGCTGCTGTCGATGGCCTGCGAACCGATCAACCCGCCGAGCGTGAAGCGCGGAAACAGGTCGGCGGTCGCCACGCCGATCCGTGCCGTCGCGGCGTGCAGGCGTTGTTCGGCGGCCGCGACATCGGGACGGTGGCGCAACAGCTCGCCCGGAGTACCCGGATCGAGCGCGCCGGGCAACGCCGGCAATGGCTGCTGCGCTTCCAGCTCGGCGATCAGCGCGTCGGGCGTGCGCCCGGTCAGCACCGCCAGGCGATGCATGTTGACCGCGACCTGGGCTTCCAGCGCCGGTACGCGGGCCAGTGTCGATTCCAGCTGGGCCCGCGCGCGCGAGGTGTCGAACTCGGTGCCCCGCCCCGCATTGAAGCGTGCCTCGACCAGGCGCAGGGTTTCCTGCTGGTTGTCGGCGTTCTCGCGTGCGACGCGCAGGCGTTCCTGCAGGCCCCGCAGTTCGACGTAGCTGCGCGCGACCTCACCCACGATCGCGACCTGCATCGCCTGCAGGTCGGCGGCCGAGGCCTCGGCCCCGGCGCGCTGCGCCTCCACGCCGCGGCGCACGCGACCGAACAGATCCAGCTCCCACGACGCCTGGGCGTTGACGCTGTAACTCTCCACGTCACGATCCGCGCGTGCCACGCCCGGCGCCTGGTCGGCACTGGCACGGCCATCCGCGGCTTCCGCATGCGCGGTGACGGTCGGGAAGAAATCGAACTTGGCCCCGCGCAGCAACGCGTTCGCACGGTCGTAGTTGGCCAGCGCGATGCGCAGGTCGTGGTTGGCAGCCAGCGAGTCCTCGACCAACCGCGTCAGCAGCGGGTCGTTGAAGTCGCGCCAGAATTCCGCATCGGCCACCAGCGGGAAACTGGCAGTGTCGGCCGGTGCAGCTGCCGTGGCCGCACTGCCGTTGGCAGGCTCGGCCACGGATGCGCCCGCCTCGGCCTGCACGAAGTGCTCGGGCGTCGGCACGTCCGGGCGCACGTAGTCGGGCCCGACCGCGCACGCCGCCAGCAGCGCCGCAGCGATGCCGATCGTCAATGCGCGGACGTTGGGGAGGGGGTTCACCATGGCAGCGTGTCCTCGAAGTAAACGAAGCCGCCGCTCTGGCCGGCATCGTCGAGCAGCGCCATGCGCACGCTGGTCCTGGCGCCATCGGCGACTTCCAGCTCGCCGCCGGCATTCATGTCGGTCTTCACCGAGCCGGGGTGCACGGCGTTGACCTTGATCGCGGTGTCCTTCAGTTCGTGCGCCAGCTGCACCGTCCACGCATTCACCGCGCTCTTGGAGACGTTGTAGGCCGGCACCTTGAAGTCGTAGATCGGCGAGGCGGGATCGGCATTGGCCGCGACCGAGCCCAGGATGCTCGACACGTTGACGATGCGCGCGGACGGCGCGAGCCTGAGCAGGGGCAGGAACGCCTGCGTGGTGGCGACGACGCCGAACACATTGGTGTCGAAGGTCTCGCGCCAGGTGTCGAGCGTCTGCTCCGACGGCTTGCGCTGCATGTCGTCGCGGAACACGCCGGCATTGTTGACGAGGATGTCGAGCTTGCCGTGCTTGCTCGCCACTTCCTCGACGGCGACGGCGATGCTGCTGGCAAGCGTGACATCGAGGGTGATCGCTTCGACCGACAGGCCTTCGGCCTGGAGCTTCAACGAGGCCTCGACCGCCTTGTTGCGATTACGACCGGCAAGAAGCACGTGCACGCCCTTGCTGGCGAGCTGGCGGGCGGTTTCAAAGCCGATGCCGCGGGTGGCGCCGGTGACGAGGGCAACCTTGGAAAGATTCTGGGCAGACATTGGGATTCCTTGCTTGGTAGGGCGGGCCTTGGCCCGCCGTGGGGGTATTCCGGAAGGGTGGGTCGAGCCCGCCCTACAGCACCGACGAAGCGGTCAATGAGTGGGCAGGAAGCGACGGCGAATGGTCGTGGCGCACCAGCGGCCGGCCGGCGAGCTTGCGCAGCGCGACATAGAACACCGGGGTGAGGAACAGACCGAACAGCGTCACGCCCAACATGCCGGCGAACACGGTGATGCCGGTGACCGAGCGGACTTCCGCACCGGCGCCATGCGAGAACACCAGCGGGATCGTGCCGGCGATGAACGCGATGGAGGTCATCACGATCGGGCGCAGGCGCAGGCGGCAGGCTTCCAGCGCGGCTTCGACAATGCCCTTGCCCTGCAGCTCCAGTTCGCGGGCGAACTCGACGATCAGGATCGCGTTCTTGCACGCCAGGCCCATCAGTACCACCAGGCCAACCTGCACGAACACGTTGTTGTCGCCACCCGTGAGCTTCACGCCCAACAGCGCGGACAGCAGCGTCATCGGCACGATCAGGATGACTGCCAGCGGCAGCGTCCAGCTCTCGTACAACGCGGCCAGCACCAGGAACGCCAGCAGGATCGCGAGCGGGAACACGACCAGCGAAGCGTTGCCCTGCGTGGCCTGCTGGTAGCTCAGATCGCTCCAGTCGAAGCCCATGCCGTTCGGCAGCACCTTGCCGGCGATCTCGGTGACCTTCTCCATGGCTTCGCCGGAGGACATCAGGCGCGGGTCGTAGCCGCCGAGCAGGTCGGCCGCCGGATAGCCGTTGAAGCGCAGCACCGGGTCGGGGCCGTAGGTCTGCTTGATGGTGACCATCGAACCGATCGGCACCATCTCGCCGTTGACGTTGCGCGTGCGCAGTTTGGTGATGTCCTCGACACGACCGCGGTACTGACCGTCGGCCTGCGCGATGACCTGCCAGGTACGGCCGAACATGTTGAAGTCGTTGACGTAGGCCGAACCCAGGTAGGTCTGCAGGGTGTCGAACAGCTCCGTCAGCGGCACGCCCTGCGCCTTTGCCTTCACGCGATCGACTTCCGCGTCGAGCTGCGGCACGTTGGCCTGGTAGCTCGAAATCGGAAAGCCCATGCCCGGCGTCTGCGCGGCGGTGCCCTGGACCGCCTGCACCGCGCTCTGCAGCGCGCCGTAGCCGAGGTTCGCGCGATCCTCGACGAACAACGAGTAACCCTGGCCGTTGCCGAGGCCGAGGATCGGCGGCGGCATCAGCGAGAAGGCGAAGCCTTCCTGGATGCCGGCGAGCTTCGCATTGAGCTCGTCGTTGATCTGCTTGGCGGACTTGTGGCGCTCGCCGAAGGGCTTGAGCGGGAAGAACGCGACGCCGCTGTTCGGTGTGTTGGTGAACTGCAGCGGATTCAGGCCCGGGAACGCGACTTCATGGGCGACGCCGTCGATGCTCATCGCCGCCGCGGCAACCTTCTTCAGCGCGGCGTCGGTGCGTTCGATGGACGCGCCTTCCGGCAGGCGTACGCCGGCGATCAGGTACAGCTTGTCCTGGGTCGGGATGAACCCGGCCGGCACCCACTGGAAGACCGCGGCAGCGGCGAGCAGGAGAACGGCGTACACGCCAAACACGCGCCCACGGTGGCCGAGGATCCGGCCCACGCCGGTGCCGTACTGCGACGACTTGCGGTTGAAGAAGCGGTTGAACGGACGGAACACCCAACCGAACAGGCGTTCAATGAGGCGCGAGAGCGCATCCTTCGGCGCATCGTGGCCGCGCAGCAGCATGGCCGCGAGCGCGGGCGAGAGCGTCAGCGAGTTGACCGCCGAGATCACCGTGGAGATCGCGATGGTCACCGCGAACTGCTTGTAGAACTGGCCGGTGACGCCCGAGAGGAACGCCATCGGCACGAACACCGCGCACAGCACCAGCGCGATCGCGATGATCGGACCGGACACTTCCTTCATTGCCAGGTGCGCGGCCTCGAGTGGCGTGGCGCCGTGTTCGATGTGGCGCTCGACGTTTTCCACCACCACGATCGCGTCGTCGACCACGATGCCGATCGCGAGCACGAGTCCGAACAGGGACAGCGTATTGATCGAGAAGCCAAGCAGGTAAAGGGCGGCAAACGTACCGACCACGGAAACCGGCACCGCGATCAGCGGAATGATCGAAGCGCGCCAGGTCTGCAGGAACAGGATCACCACCAGCACGACCAGCAGCGTGGCTTCGAGCAGCGTGCTCACCACGGCCTTGATCGAGTCGCGCACGAAGATCGTGGTGTCGTAGACCGTGCGGTACTCCACGCCCGGCGGGAAGCTCTTCTGCAGTTCGTCCATCTTCGCGACGACCGAGTCGCGGATCTGCAACGCGTTCGCGCCCGGCGACTGGAAGACGCCCATCGCCGCGGCGTTCTGGCCGTCGAGGCGTGCACGCAGGGTGTAATCGCCCGCGGCGAGTTCGACGCGCGCCACGTCGCCCAGGCGCACAACTTCGCCATTCGCGCCGCTCTTCAGCACCACGTCGCGGAATTCCTCGACCGAGCGAAGGCGGCCCTGCGCGTTGATCGGGGTGAGGAAGTCGCTGCCGTTGGGCATCGGCTCGGCGCCGAGCTGGCCGGCGGAGACCTGGATGTTCTGCTCGCGCACGGCGCGCAGGACGTCGCTGGCGGTCATACCCTGCGACGCGATGCGGTCGGGATCGAGCCAGATGCGCATGGCGTAGTCGCCGCCACCGAACTGGTGCGCTTCGCCGACGCCCGGGATTTTCGCGATTTCGTCCTTGACGTGCAGACGCATGTAGTTGCGCAGGTATAGCGTGTCGTACTTGCCGTTCGTGGACACCAGGTGCACGACCATCAGGAACACGGGCGACTGCTTCTGCGTCGTCACGCCCTGGCGCCGCACGTCCTCGGGTAGGCGGGCAAGCGCCTGCGCCACGCGGTTCTGCACGCGCACCGCAGCATCGTCGGCATCGGTACCCGGCTTGAACGTGACGGTCAGCTGCAGCACGCCGTCGGAACCGGCAACCGACTTCATGTACATCAGGTGCTCGACGCCGTTGATCGCTTCTTCAAGCGGCGTGGCGACGGTTTCGGCGATCACCTTCGGGTTGGCGCCCGGATACACGGTGCGCACCACGACCGACGGTGGCACGACTTCCGGGTATTCGCTGATGGGCAGCAGCGGGATGGCGATCAGCCCCGCGGCGAAGATGATGATCGACAGCACCGCGGCGAAGATCGGCCGGTCGATGAAGAATTTGGAGAAGTCCATGGTTTCTTCCTGGCCCCTTCCCCCGCCTGCGGGGGAAGGTTGGGATGGGGGCCCTTACCCGCGCACGCGGGAGAGAGTCATCGAAAAAGGCCTGCCGACCCTCCCCGCGCAGGGGGGAGGGGAGATCTTTGGCAAGATCCGGGGGAGGATCGGCGGCCTGCAACGTTTGCCGGGGTTTTATCCGGCGGTTTGGCGACAACTACATGGGCTACTTCGAACCGGCGGCTGCGCTCGCGACCAGCGACGGCGGCGGCGCACCCATCGCGATCTGCTTTGGCGACACCGGCATTCCGGGGAAGAACACCTTCTGCACGCCGTGCACGATCACCTTGTCCGCCGGGGTCAGTCCGGACTCGACCACACGCAGCCCATCGATGCTGCGACCGAGCGTGATGTCCTTGCGCGTTGCCGCGTTCTTCGGCCCGAGCACGTAGACGTACTTGCGGTCCTGGTCGGTGAGCACGGCCTTGTCGTCGATCAGCAGCGCCTTGAACTCACCAGTGCCCTGGAGCTGCACGCGGGCAAACAGGCCCGGCGTGAACAGGCGATCCGGATTCTTCAGCACCGCGCGCGCGCGGATCGTGCCGGTATGCGGATCGACCTGGTTGTCGACGAAGTCGACGGTGCCGGCATGCGGATAGCCGGTTTCACTGGCCAGGCCCACGCGGACCGGGTTCTGCGTGTCGCTGCGCTCACCCTTGCGCGCCAGTTCGCCGTAACGCAGGAAGCTCTGCTCGTCGCTTTCGAAGTAGACGTACACCGGATCCTGCGACACCACCGTGGTCAGCAGCGTGCCGTCGGCCTGGGCGAGGTTGCCCTCGGTCACCAGCGCGCGGCCGGCGCGGCCTTCGATCGGCGAACGCACCTGGGTGAACTGCAGGTCGAGCTGCGCGGCGGCGACGGCGGCTTCGGCGGCGCGCACGGCGGCGTTGCTGCCGGACGTGGTGGCCTTGCGCGTCTCGAATTCCTCGCGGGAGATCGCCTGGGCTTCGATCAGGGTCTGCGCGCGCGCGTCCTGCGCCTGCGCCAGGCGCGCCTCGCTGCGGGCGCGTTCGAGATTCGCCTGGGCGCGATCGAGCGCGGCGCGGTACGGACGCGGGTCGATCACGAACAGCAGATCGCCCTTGTGGACCTCCTGCCCTTCCTCGTACGCGACCCGCTGCACGTAACCGCTGACGCGCGGACGCAGCTCGACGGATTCCACCGCGGCGACGCGGCCGGTGAATTCGTCCCACTGGTGCACGGACTTCGACAGCACGTTGGCGACGCTGACTTCGGGCGGCGGCGGCATGCCGGCATTCGGCGCGGCCTCGCTGCTGCAACCGACGATGGTCAGTGCAATAGTGACGCTGGCCGCCAGTGCCAGCCATGCCCAACCGGCCTTGGGACGCAATAGTCCTGACCGGGAAAGTGTCCTTCGGCTCATTTCATACGCTCCTGATTTTTTTTCACGGTGACTTTGGGGGAGGTGATCGTGTCGAGCAGATTGCGCACGTCCTGCAGACAGCGTGCTGGCAGCAGGGATGCGTCGCTATCCATTTCTTGCGGTGTTGCCTTCGGGTTCGAATCCCTGTGCGACGATTCGTCCAACCCGCGGGTCGCGCCGTCGCCGGACTCTTCCCTTGCTGAGCTCGACGATCGGGGGACTTCGCTTTCGACAGGCAGCGTTTCGCCGCTGGTGCAGGTATCGCTGCGGTAATCGACGACGGCTTCCATGCAACGCGGATCGTTGCGATGGCGCAGGAGCTCCAGGGCCTTGCGCCCGATGTGCTCCACGCACGGCCACTGCTCGCAGGCATGCTTTTCGTTGTCGTCGGTGCGCACCGGCGATTCGACTTCGAGCAGTTGCAGGCGCACCGAGAACTGCCGGGCCTCGCCATGCAGCACCCGCGCGAGCATGCGCACGGCAGCGGCAGCGATCGAACGGTGGCCGTAGCCGGCCCATGGATAGCGACCGCCCGGACCGCCGATCACGACGTAGCCGCAGTTGCGGCCGGACGCACCGAGCCAGGGCAGCAGGTGGCGAGCCGCGACCAGGTGCGGCAGCACGACGTCGTCGAAGGCGTGACGAAGCTGGTCCGAGGATTGATCCAACAGGCGGCCGCGCTCACCGCCCGCTCCAAGGGCGGCGATCACGCCGGCGAAGGGACGGTCGAGGCGCTGCAGTTCCGCCACGAGCTCGGCGGCCCCGGCATCGTCGGAAACGGAGCCGGGCAGCACCTGCAGCGCGGCTTTCGGATGACGGCGGCGCAGTTCTTCCAGTGCCTGCGCGTCGCGGGCCACGGCGACTACGGGCCAGCCCGCATCGACGGCGGCCTTGACCGCGCCGCGACCAATCGTGCCGGTCGCGCCCAGGATCAGAACGGCGGGCTTCACTGTCCCGCTCCCGGGACATTTTCTCCCACATTCGGGACGATGGCATGTGCGCGGGCGCGTTGTTGCAACCAGCTCGCGACCGGCAGCAGGACCATGGCCAGGGGCAGTCCGACGACCACGGCCAGCACGCCCCCCATCATCCAGGCCTCCGCCGCACCCGCGAAAATAGCCTGTTTCATCGCGATAACCGCCAAGCCCAGCACGCCCGTGAAGGCGGCCAGCATGGTCAGGACATAGGCGAATCGGGCACGGGGGGTGGTCAACATGACGGCGGTACCGGGGGAACTGGTGCGCAGATTAGTCCCGTAAATGGCACTTGATTAGCCGTCGATTAAGGGAATAATTGTCCCGGAATCGGTCCAATTGGCCCGAGCCTTACCGGAGTCGCCCCCCCATGACCCGCGATCTCAACGACACCCTGATCTTCGTCAAGGTCGTCGAACACGGCAGCTTCATCTCCGCGGCGCGTTCGCTGCGGCTTCCCAAGACCACCGTCAGCCGCAAGGTGCAGGAGCTGGAAACGCGCCTGGGCGCGCAGCTGCTGCACCGGACCACGCGCAAGCTCGGGCTCACCGAGGCCGGCAATATCTACTTCGAACATTGCCAGCGCATTGCACGCGAGCTGGACGAAGCCGAGAGCGCCGTCGGCCAGTTGCAAAGTGGTCCGCGCGGCTGGCTGCGCTTCACTGCACCCTACTCGCTCGGCATCGACAAGATCGCGCCACTACTGGGCGAATTCCACGCGCGCCATCCCGAGGTGCGCGTGGAGATGCTGCTGAGCAACGAGCCCCTCGATCTGATCGACAAGGAAATCGACGTCGCCCTGCGCGTGGGCAACCTGCCCGATTCGAACCTCGTCGCACGCCGGCTCGCCGTATTCCGCACGCAGGTGTTCGCCAGCGCGGAATACATCAAGCGCCACGGCGAGCCCCTGCACCCCGATGACCTGCAACACCATGCGACCCTGGCCATGAACAAGGCGCGGCGCAACGGCAACGGCTTCGTGTGGACACTGGACGATGGTGAGCGCGCCGGCGATTACCGCATCGACCCCATCTTCGTCGCCAACGACTACGGCGCACTCAAGGGCGCCCTGCTCTGCGGCGAAGGCCTGATGCTGGCCGCCGACGTGATGATGAAGCCGCTGGCCGAACACGGCTTCGTGCAGCGCGTGCTCGCCGGCTGGACCGGCCCGGAATACGAGTTCAACGCGGTGTTCCCGCGCGGCATGGTGCAGTCACCGAAGGTGCGCGCGTTCGTCGACTTCCTGGTCGAACGCCTGAACTTCGACGCGAACTACATGGAAGAGCTCTGCCCCATCTTCCAGCGCCAGCAGGAACAGGCGCGGGCCACCGCCGAGGGCAGCGCGAGCAAGAAGAAGCGCGCCCCCGCGGCAGTCCCGGCAAGCAGCGAGGAAGGCTCGGAAGAGGATCTCGCCCTGGTCTGATCGCCGCGGCGATTGCCAACAGCAAACGGCGCGACCCCTAGGGTCGCGCCGTTGCACCCGGGCGATGCGCGAGCCGCGACATGGGATCGCGCAGACCACTGGCGCGCTACAACACCGGTTCTACGGCGATGTCCCGTTCGCCGCGCAGTGTCTGCACGCCCGAGGGCATTGGCGGCCATGCCCGGATCACCCAGCGCCCGGTAAAGAGCGCCAGTGTCGTCCATGCCACGCGGTAGTCCGAAGCGGCGAAAGCATCCAGGTCGCCGAGCACGGCCGCGGCAGCATCGGGCTGGCCCCGATCCAGCAGCAGTCTCGCCTGCAGCAGCCCCGTCCGGACCCGATCGTCCGGACTGCCCATGCGTTCGGCGCCGGCCCGCGCCTGGCGTGCCATCTGCAAGGCGTGCTCGGCGCGCCCTTCGCTCTGGGCTACCAGCGCACGGGCCACATCCCACGATGTCGTGGCGCCCTGCATCGGCGATCGCGACAACCAGTAACGCGCCGTGCCGGCATCGCCATTGCGAAGTGCTGCCTGAACCGCGGTGAGCGCCAGGGAACCCTGTACCCGGTCACCCGCGTTGGGGTGGCGCCGCGCCAACACTCCCGCTTCGGTCCGTGCGTTCCGGGCCAACTGCAATCGCAGCATCAGTTCCTGCAGCCCCTGGCCGGTCTCTTCCACACCCAGCGCCCAGGTGTGGAAGAAACGACAAGCCTCGGTCGGCATGGTCTCCACGCTCTGGTGCCCGCAATGTGGGCAGGTGAGTTGGCTTTGCAACTGCAGGGCCGTCATTCGGATCTCGGATGAATGGACGGAGGGCGGTTCCTGAAGCCATCTGAGGTTATGCACGAACGGTTGCTTGTGGCCGAATACGGCCCCTGAGTCGTCATTCGAGAAAGAATCGAGCAACCTCGGTTTCGATATCCCAGAAGATGATCGCCAGTGCAGTGAGGTCGAACGCGGTGTGTGCGCACATCAGCATCCAGATCCGGCCCGTGACCGCGAAGACCGTTCCGAATATCAGGCCGACGATGAATCCTTGTTCGGCCCCCGACAGCCCCTGG
This sequence comes from Lysobacter sp. P5_B9, assembly GCF_054049835.1. Lineage (NCBI taxonomy): Bacteria > Pseudomonadati > Pseudomonadota > Gammaproteobacteria > Lysobacterales > Lysobacteraceae > Lysobacter > Lysobacter sp. P5_B9. The sequence continues at coordinate 606,947 of NZ_JBFULP010000001.1, read as the reverse complement.
TCGGCATAGTGGCTTAGGCCGAACCATGCTGACGTGATCATCACGATTGCGATCCTTGCGCCGAGGCGGGATCCCAGGAGCTTTCCCAGCCGTTCGAAGAGGTACCCGCGAAACACGGTCTCTTCCGCGAAACCCGCCACGAACATGGCCCACACGGCAGCGGGAAGCATCGCCTGGTTCCCAGCCAGGTGGTGATACGCATGATTGATCGGGTCCGCACCGAGTAGCGGCATGACAACGGCTTTCATCAGGAGTTTGAGCACAACGCCGAGCACGATCCCGATGGCCAGACCGCCGATCCAGCTCCTGGGCCGAACGTAGCCGATCTCATGCCACGGTGTCCGCGACCACCGGGCCCACAACAGCACCAAGACGGCGCCCAATGGCACCACGACAGGGCCGACGAAGACATTGCCGGAAAGGACGATAAGAAGAACCGCGGCCATACCAGCCGGTCCGAAGCCGCGTAGAGCCGCGGCGAAGCTGTCGCCGGATACTGGCTCGGCCGGCGCACCGCCCGAGCTCGTGGAGCCCTTCTCCGTCGTCGTTGGGCGATCATCCGTCACGTTGATGTCCCCGACACCGCCGCCAAAGGAGAGCACGGCCATCGGCTGACCGGCTAGGGGTAGAGAGTACCGCGACCGACCGTGCGCGCCGATCCTTGACGGCTGCTTCTTGCCGAGAGCTGACCTCGTGCGAACGACTGCTTACGACCCAAAGCGGTCGTTGCGAATTTGTGGATGGCAACGCTTCTTAGCAGCGCAGGAACTTCCCGCCGTTGAGCATATCCATTCATAGGACCTCAACTTCCAGCATCGTGGGAACCGCGGCGCAGGTGATCAACAGCAGCAACACGACAATGGGGCAGAAGCTCGTTGGTCTTCCACAGCGCAACCACCATACCGATGCGCATGGCGGCTAACTGGCAGGACCGTGAAGAGCGGCCCCAGATGCCGGCTTGCCCCGGGCATCGGACCATCGCCGTTGATCGGCACTACTAGGCGGGCGTTCGGGATCACATTCCGGGCGGCTGTTTCGCCCACGGATAACCCTTCGATGCTTGCTCGTAGCCAAGCTTGAACAGCGCGCGCATGTACTCCGTGTCGAACTCCTCCTTGTGCGGTGCGTTGAAGGCTTCCGGAATGTAGGCAAGGTTGTAGTCCACCTCGTCCCGCTGTGTAACGGAGTAGATGCGGTAAAGATCGCCGATGCCCTGCGTCTGGATGAGCGACCCGATCGACGGGCAGCGTGTGTTCTCGGTCCAGGCGAGATTCCCGAACGAGCAGGTGAGGATCGAAGGTAAATCTAAGGCGTGGATCTTCGATGGCGCAACACCGGTTCCGTATCGCACCTGCGCCGGCAGCAACGGGATCGCCAATAGTCCAGCTGACGTGGTCACGTCTCATTTTTGCCCTGAGTGCGGGTCGACCGTTTACTACTTCCGGAAGTCCGACCCCGCGCGGACGGGCGTGAGAGTCGGCGCCTTTGCCGACAACACGTTTCGGCCGCCGATGGGTTCCGGCTTTGAGCAGTACGCGCATCCGTGGGCGATGAATGTCTCGGCCCTGCCCATGCCACTGGGACATCATCAATAGATGTCGGTTCGGCAGTGTCAGAGTAATTAGAAAGGCTATCGACGACTCTGGAGAGAACGATGGATATCAGAAAGGTTCTGATCGTCGGATCGGGAACGCTGGGCGGGCAGATCGGATTTCAATGTGCGACGCATGGCCTCGACACCACCATGTACGACCTGCGCCAGGAGTCGCTGGACGCTTGTCGCGCCACCCACCGCACGCTCGCGGATATGTTCGTCGCCCAACGCGGCAAGAGCAAAGCGGAGATGGATGCGGCACTCGCGCGCATTTCCTACACGACTGATCTCGAAGCAGCGAGTCGGGACGCCGATCTGGTGAGCGAGTCGGTGCCCGAGGTCCCGAAAATCAAGGCGGACGTGTACGGGTTGCTCAACAAATATTGCCCTGCGCATACGATTTTCACGACCAACACGTCCACCCTGCTGCCGAGCCAGTTCGCCGAAGCGACGGGACGTCCTGCGCAATTTCTGGCGCTGCACTTTGCCAATGAGATTTGGGAACGCAACGCCGCAGAGGTGATGGGGCATCCTGGTACAGATCCCGAAATCTACAAGCGCGTGGTCGAGTTCGCCAGAGCCATCGGGATGGTGCCCATCCTCCTGTCCAAGGAGCAGAACGGCTATGTGATGAACTCGCTGTCGATTCCCGGGATGATGGCCGGGCTGTCGCTGCTCGCCAATGACGTATCGATGGTGGAGGACATCGACAAGACCTGGATGATCTGCCTGAAGTCGCTCGGTCCTTGCGCGCTGATGGACATCGTCGGCCTGGAGACCATGTATCACGTCGCACACTATTGGGGAGAAGAGAGAAACGATGCGCAACTCAAGAAGAATGCGGAGTACCTCAAGGCGCACTTTGTCGACAAGAACAAGCTGGGCGTAAAAACCGGAGAAGGCTTCTACAAGTATCCGAATCCGGCGTATCAAGCAGCGGACTTTCTGCGCTGATCGGCGCGTATGCCGACGTCGAATTGCTAGGATGGTGTTCCTGTATACGGCGCCATGGATCGCCTACTGCTGACGACCGGACGACCATAGGAGCTCGCGATGAATCGCCGGATCGCTCTCGCACTGGTCTTTGCCTGCGCGGGTCTCAGCGCAACACCGACCGCTTCCGCCGACGAGGGCGGCGTGAGCTTCTGGCTGCCGGGGCAGTTCGGCAGCCTCGCCTCGGTTCCCGGATCGCCGGGCTGGTCGCTGGGCGCGGTTTATTTCCACAGTTCTGCAGATGCAGGTGGCGACAGGAGCTTTCCGCGCGGCGGCCGCATCACCGCTGGCCTGGATGCGAAGGCCGATCTTCTCTTCCTTGCCCCCAACTACATCTTTGCCGAACCCGTGCTAGGCGGACAGGCCGCGCTCGCGGTGACCGGTGTCTTCGGGCGCGTGAAGGTCGACATCGATGCCACGCTGACCGGTCCCAACGGCGGCACGTTGTCCGGTTCGGAGGTCGACTCCTTGACCGCGGGCGGCGACCTCTACGGACTCGGATCGATCAAGTGGACGCAGGGTGTCCACAACACCATGGCCTACGCCATGGTGGGCGCGCCTGTAGGCGCCTACCAGCCGGATCGGCTTGCCAATGTCGGCAGCGGACACGCAGCGATCGACGTGGGTGGCGGCTACACCTACTTCGACAAGAAGAACGAGTTCTCCGCCGCGCTCGGCTTCACTTACAACTTCGAGAACCCGGACACCGACTACCAGAACGGCATCGATGCGCATATCGATTGGGCCGCCTGACTGGCGATAGCGGTGACGGTGCGTCGCTTGGCGACTTTAAATCCCGGGTCGCGGGCATTGGCCCGCAGCTGGGCCACTTTTACCCGGTCGGCCAGCAGTTGTGGTACCTGAACTTGAAGGGCTTTTACGAGTTCAGCGCCAGGAATCGTCCAGAGGGTTGGAACGTCTGGGTCGCGCTGGCGATTCCGCTGAGCGCGCCGCAGAAGCCGTAGCGGCGAAGTCGAAAATGTCTGCTTTGGTCCGGCAGCCTGCTCGGCCTTCTGTCCGCTTCTGGCCGAAAGCGGACAATGGCAGCCTTAGTTGCTTTCGCGATTGCCGCGGCGGCGCCCATGTTGCCGGTGGTACTGATCACGATGTCAGTCGATGACTTCCTGGGCAAGCTGTTTTCGATCATTGCCTGAGGTGGCCCGCAGCAGCTCGCGCGGCAGGACCAATGCTGGCGCTATATGACGTGCAGACCCCGCAACCCTTCGAAAATCAGTTGCAGCGCCAATGCCACCTGCAGTACCGCCAGCATGGCCCCGAGAATGCCCAAGGGAAGCGCCACCCTTCGCATGATCCAGTGGGCAGACAGCATCCCAAGCAGGTTGAGCAACATCATCGCCAGCACGATCCCCAGGACCAGCAAAATGCGCGCGGAATCCTTGCTCAGCGCCAACAGCACGATCACCGCGGCAATGCCGTAGGGCGTCAGCAGCATCGGGAACACGATATGCATCACCGCCGGGGGCGCGCTCGGCGCGGTCGCGGTCGCGGACGACGGCGCCGGGGCTTCGTATTGCTGCATGACCAGCCGCAACGCGACCAGGAAGAGGACCAGTCCGATGGTAATTTCGAGAATGAACGAATCGATCTTCCAATTGCCCATGACTGCAGCGCCGATGAAGCCGCCAAGGACAACCGACACGGTGGCGATCACGGTCGCCTTCACGGCAAGCGCGCGCACCTGCGCGGCGGGCAGCGTGGCCGTCGCCTGGGCAAACGCGCCCAGCAGCTTGAGCGGGCCGAGCATGACGAACAGGAACGTGAATATCTCCGGTGCGCCAAATACGTAATGCGGCCGCGTGGCGGGACTTTCCACGGCGATGGCCGCCTGCATGAGGAGCAGCAATGACGTTTGCATGGACTACTCCGACGTCGACGGGAGGTGTCAGGTCTTGGCCGCGAACAGCCACAAGGCCGTGGTGGTTCCCAGCAGGATCAACAGGAACGTGAACGCCATGACGGCCTTGTCGCGCGGCACGAACTGCGCGCGCTTGATGTCCTGGTTGACGCGCCAGTAACGGTAAAGCGACCACAGGATCAACACCAGGCCAAGCACGACCATGCCCGAGCCCGCATTCTGCGCATCGCGCAACATCGGACCGGTCTGGTCGGAGGCCAGCGCATGGTTCTGCCGCAGGTAGATGCTGAAGCGGTTCAAGGTGATGCCGAAGCCGATCATCGATATGGCCGTGCGCAGGTACGACAGGTGCGTTCGTTCGTTGGAAAGGTGCGAGCGCAGGTCCGACAAGCCGGTCCGATGTTCCGACAGGTCAGTGCGGTGTTCCGACAACTGCGTCCTGTGGGTCGACAACAAGGTCGACGCGGTGCCGCTGTCCTTGCCTTCGATGGATTTGGCCACGTCGTCCGGCAATGGTTCGACCCGGCCCCTGCCGGTTTTCTTGTCAGTACTCATGGCGCCTCCGCCGGATGCTCGACCACGGCGCTTGTTTCCATCGCCGCCTCGAGGTCACGTTCCAGGAAATAGTTGAGGAAGGTACGGATCACCGCGATCGCGGCGAGCTGGCCGATGTCGTCCCAGCTGGGCGCGATTGCGGTGCGGACGATGTCCGCGGCGAGCATGAACTCGAGCCCGAGCACCAGCCAGCGCGCCAGGGTCAGCCACGCGGTGCGGCGCGCTCCCTGGGTGGCCGTGTGCCTGGCCATCGGCATGAGTATCTGGAACAGCGACTCGACACCGCCGAGTGCAATCATCAGCACCGACAGTGCTTCCAGCGCGAGCGCGACATAGCCGGCCAGTTCGCGGAAGTACGTTTCCATGGATTCACTCCGACGCTCCACTGCGAACGATGCAGCGGAAGCCCAGGTGCGAGGTCGACGTGTCTACCGGCTGCGCCATCCGTGCCGCCGGGCGGTAGCGGCGACAGTAGTTCGGCGCGCACAGGTGCGAGCCGCCCTTCATCACCTTGCGTGCGATGCGCAGTGGTTGCTGCGGGTCATGGCTACCTTCCTCCGTCGCACCGCGCGGGTTACTGGGAATGCAGCAGGCCTTGGCTTTTTCCTCGGGATGCCGGGGGCTGTAGAAGTCGCCGGTCCATTCCCAGACGTTGCCGATCATGTCGACCAGCCCATAGCAGTTGGGCGGGTATGCACCGACGGGCGAGGTGCCGACATGGCCGTCTTCGGTGAGGTTCCGCCACGGGAATTCGCCTTGCCAGGTGTTGGCCCGATGCACGCCTTCCGGCGCCAGTTCCGTGCCCCAGGCGTATTCGCTGTCGCCGCAATCGCCGCGCGCGGCGAACTCCCACTCCGCCTCCGTCGGCAAGGACTTGCCGGCCCAGCGCGCGTAGGCCTCGACGTCGGCGTAGGCGACGTGCACGACCGGGTGGTCGTCGCGGCCTTCCAGCGAGCTACCCGGGCCCTGCGGATGCCGCCAGTCGGCGCCGGGAACGAACTGCCACCACTGGTAATGGTCGCGCAGGTCGACGCGGTGCGGCGGCGGCACGAACACCACCGATGCGGCGCGCAGCATCTCCGGCAACGCGCCGGGGTACTGCGCCGGATCCGGCGGGATCTCACAGAACGTCACGTGGCCAGTGGCTTCGACGAAGCGCCGGAACTGCGCGTTGGTGACCGGTGCGACATCCATCCAGAAAGCATCGACGCGGACCCGGTGTGCCGGCGCTTCCTCCGGATAGTGGTGGTCCGAGCCCATGCGGTAGGTACCGCCCGGAATCCAGACCATCTCCGGATACGGGGCTTCCGCCGGCGCTACCGTGACTTCGACGCTGACATTCATGGCGAGACCTCGGCCGGATGGATGATCTTCCAGTCGCGCTTCATGTCCACGACGACCCAATGTTTCGCCTGCGCCTCGACCAGTGCCTTGTCGAGGCGGCCGACGTGGGAGTCGCGGTCGTAAGCCCACTCGCGGTCGGCATCGGTGTGGTGGACCAGGAGCGCGAAGCGCGGGCCGTCACCGGCCATCGTCCACTCGAGCATCTGCAGGTCGCCGTCGGAGTTGCCGAACGCGGCGATCGGGCGGCGGCCGATGTGGGTCTGGATGCCGACCGGCTTGCCCGCCCCGTCGTCGACCAGGTTGATCTCCGGCAGCTTCACCAGCACCGGCTTGCCATCGCGCAGTTCGAACTTCAGCTTGCCGCTGCTGCCGACGACCTGCTCGGGCGGAACCCCGTAGACACGCTCCGCCCACGGACGCATGAACTCGATACCGCCGCCGGAGACGATGAAGGTCTTGAAGCCGTTCGCACGCAGGTAGGCCAGCAGTTCGAGCATGGGTTGATAGACCATTTCGGTGTAGGGCCGGCCGGTCTTGGGATGCCTTGCGCTGGCGATCCAGTCGCCCGCGGTGTTGCTGAACTCCTCGGTGGTCATGCCGGTGTGCGTGGTGGCGATGAGGGTCATGAGCGACTTTTCACCACCGGCCATGAATGCCTCCATGTCGCCCGCGAGCAGGTGGTTGAACGGTTCCTGCTGCTTCCACTCCGGATGTTGCGGGGCGAGTGCCTTGACCCGGTCGAGCGCGAACTGGAGCTGGACGTACATCGGCTGCTCGGTCCACAGCGTGCCGTCGTTGTCGAACACGGCGATCCGCTCGGGCGGCGCCACGTAATCCGGTCCACCTTCCCGAGTCACCCTGGTGACGAAGTCGAAGATGGCCTGTTTGCTCGGGCCGTCATTCCAACTCGGAAGTACCGCGGTCATGGGGTTCTCCGTGGCTGGTTTCGTGGCCCGTGTGCCCTCTCCCGCCACGTCCGTGGCACCTTGCCGGGACGTGCAGGCGGCCACCGCGCCCAACATCAGCATCAGCAACAGGACGTAGCGGTGCGTGAAATGGCGTATGGACGGCAAGTGCATGGGGGGCAGTTCCATCGACAGGCATGCTCAATGGGGATAGAGCAGCGTGAGCGTGAAGCGCACGCCCCAATCCGGACCGTCGCCCGGGGTTTCGAAGTAGTAGCGCAGGCCACCCTGCAGGCTCAGGAGCTGGCTGCCGACCTTGGTTACCTTGGAGTAGCCGATATTCATCGGCACGTTCCAGGTATCGCCCTTCCAGTCGTAGCTCGATTCGAAGTTGAACGAGAGCGTGCGTCCACCCGGGAAACCCTTGGCCAGGAACGGCTGCAGGAACGTGCTGCTGACATCCGCGCGATCGCCCTCACCGGCCACCGACCAGATGTGGTTGACCAGCACGCCATACGTCCAGCCGGCCTTGGTCTGCTTCAGCACGAGCGCGCTGGGGCCAATGCCCCATTTTTCGGCGCCGAGCAGATCATCGGTAGCGGTCGGCAACAGGAACACCGGGCCCACGGCCCAGATCCAGCCGGCAGCGGTTGGTTTCTTCGGTGAGAAAAAGAAGGTCGGGGTGATGTCGCCGAGACCAAACTGGCTGCCGGAATTTGCGAGCACATCGTCCTGGTAGATCACCGGCGCGATCACGCGCGTGATCAGGTTCCAATCCTCCGAGATCGAAGTCGGAATGACCGGCTGGATGTTCAGGAAATGCCTGGTGCCGTCTTCGGAGCCGATGTTGAAGTCGACGTTGTACTGCAACGGCACGCTGATGAGCGAAGCGACCGGGTTGGACAGCTGCTTGGCCAGCTCGTCGGCATCCTGCGACCGGGCCACGGGCGCGGCCAGCACGAGTAGCGCGATCACAAAGATGCGCTTCATCGTCCGGCTCCTGTGCAGTCCTGATGGCTTGCGGCCATGCGGTCACCTCGCGGCTCAGAACTGGATGCTGGCCGACAGCAGGAAGGGATCGCCTGAGAAGCGGTTCTTGACATCGAACTCGTGCAGCCACCGCGCCGAGAACTCGACCTGCCCGCCTTCCCATTTCTTGGCAAAGGTCACGACGGGCCCGAGCGCGAGCGAATGGCCCTTGAAGCCGTCGAGACGGTCGGCGATCTCGGCATCGTCGTCTTGGAGCTGCTCGATCCAGCCCCCGGCCGCGCCAACACCCCACCCGTTCGAAAAGCGCTTGACCAGCAGGGAATCGAGGCGGAACACCGCGCCGTTCTGGTAATCGGTCGCATGGTTCTCGGTGTAGAAATCGACGGCTGCCAACGCACTGAATTCGAGCGAGCCTTTCTGGAACAGTTGCGTGTAACCCACTGTCGGCGAATAGGTCCAATTGTTGAGGCTGAGCTCGGCCAGTCGGCCTTCCTCGTAGGAGCCAGTCGGCGCAAAGATGTAGAGCGCGAGCGACAAGTGCTGGGTTGCGCTGAAATGGCGGCTGGCGATTACCGGCACGAACGCCATGTCGAACAAGCCGGTGTCGCTGTCGCTGACGCTGCCGCTGCCGCTGACCGAGCCGATCCGCAAATCGACCTCGGCGTCCATTTTCGCGAATGGCACGACGGCGACCGACGCGAAGTTCCAGCGGCCCTCTCCCGTATCCCAGACGTAGATCCCGGTGATGGAAAAGAGCTGGGCGGTTACTTCGAGGCCGAGCGCACTGCCGCCACCAGGGAGCGGCGACTCGCGTTGGCCGCTGACCGTTCCCGCGTAGTAGGCGTAGGACAGTCCCAGGCTCCAGCCTGGAGTCGGAGGCACCACGCCGGCGAACGAGGTTCCCTGTAGGCCGGTGATGGGGCGGCCCAAGGCACCTTCCGAGGCCAGGGCCGGGGTCACGGACAGCGCACAGAGCGCCAGGGTCACGAGTGCACGTTTCATCATGGTGGCGATCCTCGGTTGGCGACGACGGAAGCCGCCGCCGCGTGCGCCGTCATGCGTTACCGCTTTGCACCGTGGCGAAGCGCAACTCGCATCGCCACGGCGCTTTCCCATCACCCTCCCGCGGCGGCCTTGTGCATTTCGTCAACTGCGACGTCGACGGTGAAGCTCGCCGACTTCTGCCGGGGCGGGAAGGCCTTGAACGAGGACATGAAGTCGGCCGCGACCTTCTGCGCGGCCATCAACAAGTAGGCCTTGTTCATGTACCAGTCCCAGTAGGTGTTCGAGGTGATGTCCGCGCGTTCGTACGGATCCGTGCGGAGGTTGAAGAACTTCGGCGTGCGCAGCCGCACGAAGGGTTCGGCCCACACCTGCAGGGTGCCCGGGCAGCGCTGCTCCAGGAACACGATCTTCCAGTTATCGAAGCGCAACGCGACCATGTCGCCGTCGTCGCTGAAGTACATGAAGCCTTTGCGTGGGCTCTTGTCGACCTCGCCCGTCAGGTAGGGCAGCAGGCTGTAGCCGTCGATGTGCACCTTGAAGGTCTTGTCGCCGGCTTTGTGGCCTTTCTTGAGCTTCTCGACGATGTCGGGTTCGCCGGCGGCGGCGAGGAAAGTCGGCAGCCAGTCGTGGTGGTGCACGATCTCGTTCGACACCACGCCGGCCTCGATCCTGCCCGTCCAGCGGATGATCTCCGGGATGCGGAACGCGCCTTCCCAGTTGGTGTTCTTCTCGCTGCGGAACGGGGTCATGCCGCCGTCGGGCCAAGTGTTCATGTGCGGCCCGTTGTCGGTGCTGTAGATGACGATGGTGTCTTCGGCGAGGCCGAGTTCGTCGAGCGCGTCGATGATCGTGCCGACGTTCTTGTCATGGTCGATCATGGTGTCGTGGTACGGCGACTGCCAGCGGCCCGCCTGCCCCAGGCTTTCCGGCTTGGTGTGCGTGCGCAGGTGCATATGGGTGAAGTTGACCCAGCAGAAGAACGGCTTGCCCGCCTTGTGCTGGCGCTTGATGAAGTCCACCGCCGCGGCGGCGAAATCGTCGTCGCAGGTTTCCATGCGCTTGCGCGTCAGCGGTCCGGTGTCCTCGATCTTCTGCCTGCCGACCCGACCCCAGCGCGGCTCTTCGGTCGGGTCGTCCTTGTCGGTGGCGAAACTGCGCATGACCCCGCGCGGCCCGAAGCTCTTCTTGAACTCGGGGAAGTCCTTCACCGACGGATAGTCCGGATCCTCCGGGTCTTCCTCGGCATTGAGGTGGTAGAGGTTGCCGAAGAATTCGTCGAAGCCGTGCGCTGTCGGCAGGAACTTGTTGAGGTCGCCCAGGTGGTTCTTGCCGAACTGGCCGGTGGCGTAGCCCAACGGTTTCAACAGCTCGGCGATCGTCGGATCCTCCGCCGCCAGGCCGATCGGCGATCCCGGGATGCCGACCTTCGTCAGCCCGGTGCGATAGCCGCTCTGGCCGGTGATGAATGAGGCGCGGCCCGCGGTACAGGACTGCTCGCTGTAGGAGTCGGTGAAGCGCATGCCCTCGTTGGCGAGGCGGTCGATGTTGGGCGTGCGATAGCCCATCAGGCCGTCGCTGTAGCAACTCAGGTTGCTGATGCCGATGTCGTCGCCCCAGATCACCAGGATATTGGGCTGTTTGGAATTCGCGCCCCCCTGCTTGGCTGGGGCCTTCTTTGTTGCGGCTTGCGGGCTCATCTCGGACTCCTGTGCGGGGGGAAGCGGGAGGTGCGGATTCGCGGAATCTGGTGTTGCAGCGTTCGCCCCCCTTGCGTGAAGAAGGGAGAGACGGAAGGCGTGTACCTAGGCTACGGCGTGCACCATCGGCTGCCATCGACAAAAGCGCGTAGCTCGCTTCGGTAAAGCTACTTAGGCGTCAGGGCGCTGGTCAGGCGCAACCGCATTCCCCTTCCTCGGCTTTGAGGCTCGCAGTCTCAGCGATGAGACTTTTTGCCCTTGCGATGGAGCTCGGAGCCTTTCGACTGAGGCTCCTTTACTCACCGATGACCTCCCGGGCCATTCAGTCGAGACTTTTTGCCTCTCCGGTGAGGTCCCGAGCCTCTCGGTTGAGGCTTTTTGCCTCTCCGGTGAGGCTCGGAGCCTCTCGGTCGAGGCCTTTTGCCTCTCCGGTGAGGCTCGGAGCCTCTCGGTGGAGGTTTTTTGGCTCTCCGGTGAAGCTCAGGGCCCCTCGCTGCGTGCCAACCGGCATTGCGGCTCCGCCCGCCCGGAATCGGCATACCCACTCAGACCTAGTCGCCGAGCGCTTGATATTCGGCCATCCGAGCGCAGCTGCGCTTCAGTTCGTCGAGTACCTCCGCCGGCCCCAGTTCGGCCGACAGGAAAGTGCCGCCCTGCAGCGCCGTGCTGATCGCAGGCAACAGTTCTTCGCCGGCGGAACTCTTGAGCACATAGCCGCTGCATCCCGCCAGCATCGCTTCCCTCACCAGGTTGAGGTTGTTGTGGACCGTCAGCAGGATCACGCGGCTCCGCGGATTGGTCCGCAGGATCATCCTTGCTGCGTCGATGCCGTCCATTTTCGGCATCGAGATGTCGGTCACCACTACGTCGGGCGAGAACTTCCGCACGGCATCCACCAGGGCCTGCCCATCCGCGACGACCGCCCTTACCTCGAAATCGTGCGCGAGCAGCTGGCGCAGTTGATCAGCCACCGCGGGATGGTCTTCAGCCACTACCACGCTCCAACGACCCATTGGCCAGCCTGCCGCCGATTCCTGGACAGCTAGACCTTATGGCTCGCAGGGCCGCGGCGACACCGAAAAGTTGCGCAGCGCGGGGTAAGGAAATCTACGCAGGCTCGATGAGACCATTGCGCTCCGCGGCCCGGACCAGCTCGACTCCGTTGTGGACGCCGAAGGCCTGCATCATGGCGTACTTGTGCGTTTCGACCGTCCGCGTGGCGATCCCGAGTTCTGCCGCGATCTGCTTGGACCGGTAGCCCTTGGCCAGGCCGTTGAGCACGTCGAGCTGCCGGCGCGTCAGGCGCGTGCTCTTGATAAGGCGGTTGCTGAGCAGTCCATGCGAAAGCGATGTCGAGACATAGGTGGCACCCGAGGCAACCTCGCGTATCGCCCGCACCAGCTCCTCACCCGCCGCGTGCTTGGGCACGTAGCCGTTGGCACCGCAATGCAGTGCCTCTTCCACGAAACCGATGGCATCGTGCATGGTCAGGATCAGGAATGGCGTCATGTTGCCAACCGAGCGCAGGCTCCTGAGAGCCTCCAACCCGCTTACCCCCGGCATGCTGATGTCTGCAACGATGACGTCCGGGGACGATGCCTGCACGGCATCGAGCAGCTGTTGGCCTTCGCCGACGACTTCCACCGATCCGAAACATTCGAGCAGCAGGCGCTCCAGCCCCTCGGCCACGACGCGGTGGTCCTCGGCGAGCAATATCTTCAGCCTGCTGTATTCGTTTGGCATGGCAGCGGCACCTTTGCGAAAACAGTTGTCCCCTCACCGGGACTGGAAACAAGGCGGAAGGTACCGCCGACCAGCCGGACCCGTTCCTCCATGCTGATCAGGCCGAGGTGACGCTTGGCGGTAGGCGAATCGGGATCAAAGCCGCGCCCATCGTCGGCAATCGTCAATTCGGCCGAATCACCGCAGCGATGCAAGGTGAGTCGCATCGTCCGGTGGTTCGCGTACTTCGATGCGTTGTGCAGTGCCTCCTGCGCCACCCGGTACAGGCACAAGCTGGCCTGTCCGGGGATCTGCAATGTTTCATCCATGTCCAGCTCAAGACTCCTGCCGTTCGTTGAATGCTGCTCCAGGCACAGGGACCTGAGCGCGCAGACCACTCCGGCATGCCGGATCACATCCGGGTGCAGGTCGTGGGAGAGGCGCCGCACATCGCCGGACAGGCATGCGAGCTGATCCTTGAGCTTGCCGACGCCGACGCGCATCTCTCCTTCGCTCATGCGCCTGAGAGCGCTGGTGGCGATGCAGAGTGACGCCAGCTTCTGGCTGATGTCGTCATGGAGCTCGCGTGATATCCGGGCACGCTCTGCTTCCTGCACGTCGATCAGTCGCCCCGCCAGGTCGAGTGCCTGTTCGTGCCCCGCCTCGCCTTCCCTCGACAGACGATTGCGCTCATCTGCGAAGGCGCCGATGACGTATGTAGCCGATACCACCAGCAGCAGCCAGACCTGAAGGCTGAAACTGCCTGCCAGCGAAGGCGCGACGGCGATGGGTGCGAAGAGACTGAAAGTTACGAGTGCGAGCGAGATGGCCAGGATGGACGCACAGGCTCCGCGCATGCCGAAACGGGCCGCCATCCAGAACAGGATGGCCATGGGCACGACGGAAACAGGCAGGCGTAATTCGTACCAGCGGGAGAGCATCGACCAGAGAAACGACGACAGCAGTGCGACTCCCAGCAAGGCCAATAGCCCCGCCAGCACTCCACTTCTTCCAAGCCGCCTTGGCGATGCATTCCCGGCCAGGACCATGATCGGCGGCGCCATCACCAGATATCCCAGTGCAATGGCGAAAGCCGCGACTATCCATGCCTCCGCAAAATCCTGGTAGCGCCCGTTCCAGCGAACCAGCGCCGCCGGCGTGGCGACGACCGTCGCGATGATCCATGCATGCCAGGCGAATCTCCGGAGGTCAACGAAGTCCCAGCCCGATGATTCCCTGGTGTGTGTCCTCCACTGGTTTGCAAAATGCGCGGTGAGCAGGCAGGCGGCCAGCATTACCAAGGCAGCGGCGGGCACATTCCAACCTTCCGGCAGTCCAACGCAGGCGGTAGCAATCGATGCCAAAACCAGGCATTGCCCTTGCATGGATTTGGGAAGCACGACCAGTGCGCCGAACACCAGGCCACCGGGCAGCCACAACAGCGCCACATCGGGCCCGTGCCACAAGGCGAGCGACGCATATTGTGCGAAGTAACAACCCGCTCCCAATAGCAGGAGCAGCGTCACATTCCAAAGCGAGGCGCCAGGGGAATGCGGCTGGGAATCCGCCTTCTCAAAATCGACCATGTGCCTGCTCATGGCGAAGCTTCGTCCTTGTACTTGATGGCGATGGCCGGCAGTGCCGACGCTGCTACCGTCAATAGAGCGCCTTGTGCGCCCCCGTCCTCCAGTGCGTTTGTGCGCGATGCGCACAGGCCTGGATTCTTCTTGTCGTCACGTATTCATTACATCCCGTTCACGCGCGGCGGTACAAAAAAACGGCATAAAGTCGCTTTGGAAGGGATAGGGACGGTGCCCGAACTTGTCTGCGCGACTTTCGACGAATTCGAAGCCCAGCTCATCGGTTTCGATGGTCGCTATCACCTGACCGGACCCGAACGCGGCGAATGGCGCTCGCAGGTGTTCCGTGTCGAACGCATCCTCGTGCAGCTCGTATCCGAAGGCGCCGCGTGCGCCTATGCGGGCGCGGTACTGCACGGATGGGCGACCTTGTTCGTGCCCCGCTCGCCGCCGCAGTGGTACCGGATGCTGGGTCGTCCGATGGATGACCGGAGCGTGATTCATTTCGCCCCCGGACAAGAGTTCCGGGCGGCGGTGAACAGCGCCAATCAATGGCTGTCGCTCTCCGCTCCGGCCGAGTTGTTGCAGTCCGGGATCGACAGTGTTCGAGTCAACAGGAGCCTCGATCTCGAGCCCGCGACGATTGCGTCCCTCATTGAACTGCTGGATCGGCTTGCCGCACTAGAGGCTGCAGGCACGCTTCCAACGCAACCGCTCTCCGGGATCCTGGAGGAGCAGTTGCTGGCTATCTGGCGGTACGCGCTGGGCCGCGGGGCGCTCTGTGTCTCCGGCAAGGGGCGGCCTGCGGTTTCCCGCGAGGTGGTCTTCAGCAAGGCGGTATCGCTGATGAATCGGCGCGCGAGCCGCGAGGTGCGAATCGACGATCTGTGCAGGGCCGCAGGCGTCTGCGAGCGCACCCTGCGCGCCGCCTTCAACGACCTGGTCGGCATAGGGCCGCATCAATATCTGCAGATCCACCGATTGCACAGGATTCGCAGGGCCCTGATTGCAGCCAACCCCATCAAACACTCGGTGGCGGGTATCGGCGCCCGGCATGGTTACTGGAACGGCAGCCGCCTCGCCCACGACTATCGCTCCCTCTTCGGTGAGCTTCCGTCGGAGACCTTGTTGCGTCGGATTCCGCAGTAGACGTAGCCACGGATTGGTCCGCACGGAAGCGATCAACGCGAATGCCGTGCATCGGCACATGCTCAGAGAGCAGAACGGCGCGATCCCGCGATCGCGACCGTTGCTCATTGCCCGTCAATGTGTGCCGCGTTCACCCCTTGGGCAGCGGCGTGAACAGCAGGTCCTGGAAGTCCCAGCTGAAGTCGGCGATAGGCGAGATCGCCTTCATCGTGATGCGCTCGACCTTGCCCTCCGGATCGAGGCCGAAGTTGACGTAGGCCTGTTCGTATTCCGGGTTGTCCCACACCGTGCGGAAGGTGTCGAAGCGTTCGTGCTCGAGGCGACCGGTCAAGCCCGGGGACTGCAGGAAGTTCACCCGCAGCACGCCCTTCTCGTTGGTGATCGCGATCGGGCCGTACCACGGATCGGCGTAGCGGCCGGCGTAATTCGCCAGCGGCAACGTGGGCTTGCCCTGCGCGGCTGGCGCGGACTTCGCGCTGGCGCCGAGCGCGGTGATGCCGCCCTGCATGCGCTGTTCCAGGAACGTGTCGAACGCGGCGACCCAGTCGGTATCCGGCGCGCCCAGGTAATGGTCGATCACCTCGAGCGCGATCCCGCGCATCACCTGCACGTCCTCGGAGTTCATCTGGAAGGCAACGCCGAAGTTGCGGTCCGGGAACAGCGCGATGTACGTGTACACACCGAAGATCGCGCCGCCATGCTCGATCATCTTCTCGCCGCGGTAGTCGCGCACGCTCCAGCCCAGCGCGTAAGACGAGAACTTCGGCGCGGCCTCGGCGAGCTTGCCCGGCCACTTGGGCGTCGGCGTGGGCACCACGGGCGTCCACATCTGCGCCGAGGATTCTTCGCTGAACACCTTTACCTGCTTGCCAGTCGATGCGTCTGTCCACGTGCCGTGGCCGAGCTGCACCTGCATCCAGTGGGCAAGGTCGTTCGCGCTGGACGACAGGCCGCCCGCGGGCGCGCCGTTGTCGCCGAGCGTCTTGCGTTCGTCGAGCACCTTCTGCTCGCCCATGCCGCGCACGCGGCCACCGGTGCGGGCGTGCGGCCACGCGCGGTTGGGGTTGGCGAAGCGCGCCGACTGCTCGGTCACCGAGCTCGTCATGCCCGCGGGCTTGAGCACGCGCTCGCGCACGAACTTCTCCCAGGTCTGGCCGGTCACTTCCTCGATCAGCTGGCCGGCGACCGAATACAGCACATTGTCGTATGCATAGCCGCTGCGGAAGCTGGTGGCCGGCTTGATGTAGCGCAGTGCGCGCACGGTGTCGGCGCGGCTGCGCGAGGAGGACGGCACGAACATCAGGTCGCCCGCGCCTAGGCCGAGGCCGCTGCGGTGCACGAGCAGGTCGCGCACCGTCATCTCGCTGGTTACCCACGGGTCGTACATGCGGAACCACGGGATGTGGTCGATGACCTTGTCGTCCCACTTGATCTTGCCGTCGTCGACGAGCACGGCGAGCGCGGCGGCGGTGATCGCCTTGCCGGTCGATCCGGTCGGGAAGATCGTGTCCGCGTCCACGCGCTCGGGCGATCCGAGCTTGCGCACGCCATAGCCTTTCGTCATCGCGACTTTGTCGTCCTCGACGATGGCGATTGCCAGGCCCGGAACGCCGTGCGCGCGCATTGCGGCATCCACGCGTGCATCCAGGTTCGCGGGCGGCGCCGCAAACGCGGCACCAGCCAACAGCGTCGAGGCCAGAAGTACGAAGCGCGGCGCAAAGCGGCGTCCGGTCATGTTCATTCTCCTTGCAAGGAATGGGATTGCGCGGCCAGGGTCGCTTGCGGCGAACGCCGCCACAGCCACCACACGCCGACCGTCAGCAACGGCAGCACGTAGACCACCAGGAAGAGGTAGGCCAGGCCGCGGTAGCCCTTGGCGATCAGCGCGACCAGGCCGAAGTGGTCGGCGATGAAGATCGAGCCGACCAGCAGCGTCGCGGCGATCGCGAACCGCCCGGCGCTCGACAGTTCGCGCGAACGGTGCGTGCGCCACGCGGCGGCGATGCGCTCGTTGGCGGCATGCACGGCGGCGGCGCCGCTCTCCAGCAGCGCACTGAAGATCATCGCCTGGAACAGCAGGTGGAAGACCGGCATGTCCAGCTTGCGCAGGATGTAGTCCGACGGCAGCGCCTCGTTACCGATCTGCGGATACCACGCGACCATGCAGATGAAGAACAGCAGGCCTGGCACCATCGCCAGCGGTCCGGCGAGCACGCCGGCCACCACCGCGTCGCGGCGCGAGGTGAAGTGCCGGGCCAGCGGCAGGATGATCACCGCACCGACGATGTTGTAGCCGGCATAGGTGAGGCCACCCGACAGCCAGCCATCGGTCGGCACCGGCGTCCGGAAGATCTCGGCGGCGCGGTCGCCGAAGCCGAGGAGCACGAACACCACGAACAGCACGTACACGCCGTAAAGGAAGAACGACACCCACTTGAACAACTGTTCCACCGCATGGTTGCCGTAGGCGGTGAACGCGCCGATGCCCAGCATCAGCAGCAGCGTGCCGACGAGCGTGGGCCAACCGAACATCGCCTGGCAGATCGCGCCCGCGGCCGCGCCGAACACGGCGAGGATCAGCACCATGAACACCAGGTACGCGAGTTCGAAGACCACCGCGAACGGCCCCAGCAGCGTGCCGAAGAAGCTGCGGTAGTCGAAGCACCGCGTCGCCTGGGCCAGCGCGAAGGTCAGCGCGCAGATCACGCTCCAGGACACCATCGCCACGAGGATCGCGAGGATGCCGCCCTGCGGGCCGCTGGGGATGAAGTACTCCGCCAGTTCGCGACCGGTGGCATAGCCGCCGCCGATCACCGCGGCCTTGAACGCCAGGCCCGGCAAGATCAGGCGCTGGAACCGGGTCGACGTCGTGCTCATGACATTCCCCGCCAGCTCATGCGAGGCATGCGTCGACCAGTCGGTCGAACGCAGCGCCGCCGCGCATCGGGTCGGCGACCGGAAGCCCGAGGCGCTCGCTTTCCGCGACGATCAGACGGTGCGCCGCGGCTCCGTCCAGCTTGGCGGTGTTGAGGCTGACACCGGCGCAGCGGATGTTGGGCCGCGTGCGCGAACCCAGGCGCAATGCCAGCTCGATGGTTTCCTCGATTCCGGGCACGGCGTAGCCGGGATGGCCGAGCACGCGTTCGCGTCCGGGCTCATGGCACACCACGATCACGTCGGGCTGGCTGCCGTGCAGCAGCGCCAGCGAGACGCCGGCATAGGCCGGATGGAACAACGACCCCTGCCCTTCGATGACGTCCCAGTGCTCGGCGTCCGCATCGGGCGTGAGCATTTCCGCGGCACCGGCGGCGAAATCGGCGACCACCGCATCCATCGGAATACCGCCGCCAGCAATGAGGATGCCGGTCTGACCGGTCGCGCGGAACGTCGCATCCTTGCCGCGCGCGGTGAACGCCCGGGTCAAGGCGAGCGCCGTGTACTTCTTGCCTAGCGCGCAGTCGGTGCCGAGCGTCAGCAGGCGCTTCCCCTGGCGCGGCCGACCCGATGCGACCGGGATCCCCGTGGGCGGTTGCCGCACATCGATCAGGCGGCGCCCGAGACGATCGGCGGCCTCGCGCAACACATCGAAGTCACGCAGCCGCGCGTGCATGCCGCTGATGATGTCCAGGCCGGCTTCCATCGCCTCGACCAGGGCCGCCAGCCACGACGGCGGAATGAAGCCGCCTGCGTTGGCCACGCCGATCACCAGGGCGCTGGCGCCAGCGGCGCGCGCCTCGGCCGGGGTCATGAATGGCAGGCCGGTGCTGACCGTGGCGCCGCAGGCGTACTCGCCCACGCAGCGTTCGCCGGCCCAGTCGCGCAGGCCGAACGCGGTCTTTGCATAGCCGGGCTCGGTGGTGTCACCGAGGAACAGGAGGTAAGGCTGGGGCAGCAGGACGTCGGGTTTCAAGCAATTTCACCGGAGAAGAACAGCAGCTTGGCCCGCGGGCGGCCGGCGGCCGCCCGCGGGAACACACTCAGAAGCGGTAGTCGACTTCGATGCCGAACGTGCGCGGCTGGATCGGCGCGGCGACGAGCTTGTTGACCTGCTTGGTCAGCGCATCGGTGATATCGCCGATGCTCTGGTAGCCGCGCTCGTCGGTGACGTTCTTGACGTAACCGCGCAGGGACCAGTTCTCATTGCTGAAATCGGCATTCAGATCCAGCGACCAGTAGTCCTCGACCCGCAGCGGCTCGGTCCGCGTCGACAGCAGCAGGGTCGTCCTCGCGGCGTTGAAGATGTTCTGGACTTCGGTCGTGCCGTTCTCACGCTCGTCGACGAAGCGCACGGCGCCACCGAAGTGCGCGTTCCAGCCGCCGGAGAGCGGCAGGGTGTAGTCGGCGGTACCGGCCCAGCTCCATTCCGGCACATACGGCAGCGAGTCGCCCTTCAGGCCGCTGGTCTGCTCCACCAGGAGCGCGCCCGACGGCACCGAGATCACCGGGAAGTTCTCGTCGAGCTGGGCATTGGTGTAGGCACCGTTGAAGCCCAGGTCGAGACGGTCGCTGGCATGCAGCAGCAAGGACCATTCGACGCCCGCGGTGCTGGCCTTGCCGGCGTTGACCAGGCCGGAGATGTTGTTGACGACCGACGCCACCTGGATGTCCGACCAGTCGATGTAGAAGCCGGTCAGGTCAAACACCACGTTGTCGAACAGCTGCGACTTCAGGCCGAGCTCATAGCTGGTCAGCGTCGACGAATCCACCTGCGAGGGCAGGCCCGGGACCAGCACGTTCGGACCGCCCGGCTGGTAGCCGGTCGCCACGCGCGCATAGAGCATCGCGTCTTCGCTGAGCTTGAGCTGCGGGCTCACGCTCCAGGTGAACACGTCTTCGGACGAGCTGTTGGACGCGCTGCCGATCGGCGCCAGGATGCCCTCGGTGACGGTCTGCGAGAACTCCTGGTCGTTCTCCGCATAGCGGATGCCGGCATCGATCTTGAAGACATCATTGAACCGGTAGGAACCGTTGGCGAAGACCGCCGTTTCCTTGTAGTCGCTCGGAATCAGGATCGATGCCAGGGTGAGGTTGCCGAACGGCGGCGGCAGCGGCGAGCCGTCGCGCTGGAACAGCTGGGCGAACTGGGCCTGGGTGGCGTCTTCCTTGGTGTAGAACACGCCGGCCATCCACTCGAACGGACCGTCGGCCTTGGACACCAGGCGGAATTCCTGGGTGAACTTGTCCATGTCCAGGTTGATGTCGAACTTGGCCGCGCCCGGCGCGGGCTGTCTGAGGAGCAGGTTGGCGACCTGGCCGAACTGCACGGTCGCGTCCTGGCGGAAGAGGCTGCTCGATTCGGAGTAGCCCGTGGCCGAAACGAAATCGGCCCAGCCCAGGTTCCAGTTCAAAGTCGCCGAGTAGTAGTCGACGTCCTTGGTGAACGGCTCGTCGACCCACACGCTGTTGGTGAGGTCGCCGAACTGCGGTTCCTGGCTCACCGGATCCAGCGCGACCTGTGCGTTGTTGTCGCTGTCGATGGTCTGGCGCATCGCGACCAGGTCCAGGCTGAAGCTGTCTTCCTGCCAGCGCAGCGCGGCGCGCGCGCTGGTCTGCTTGGCATCGTTGATGTCGTCGCGGCCGTCGACGCTGTTGTCGATGTAGCCCGGCAGTTCGTTGACGGCATAGCTCATCCGCAGGCCGACGCGGTCGGTGACCAGCGGAATGTTGGCGCCGAAGCGCGCATCCCAGCCCAGGTCGCCCGCCCCCTCGACGCTGGACAGGCCGCCGCCCACGCGGAACTCGGTGCTGGACAGATCCGGTGCGACGGTGACGTATTTGATCAGGCCGCCCATCGTGCTGGCGCCATACAGCGTGCCCTGCGGTCCGCGCAGCACTTCGATGCGCTGGATGTCGTAGGGCAGCAGGTCGAGTGCGAAGAAGTTGGCGGCCTGGTACACACCGCTCGAGCCCAGCGGGGTTTCGTCGAGGTAGGTGCCGACGGTGGCGCTGGACGACAAGGGCGACACACCGCGCAGCGACACCGTGGTCCGGCCCGGGCTGCCGTTGCTGTTGATGGCCAGGCCGGGCACCGAGGCCTGGAAGTCGCTGAGCTGGGTGGCGTGGGAATTCTCGATCTTCTCTTCGTTGATCACGCTGATCGACGAAGCCACTTCACGGATGTTCTCGACGCGCTTGTTGGCGGTGACCACGACCTCATCCAGCGTCACGGCATTCGGCGCAGCCGCATCCCCCGCCTCGGCCGGGGCCTGCTGCGCAAGCGTCGGCCCGGCCATGCCCAGCGCCAAGGTCAACGAGATCGCGGTGGTCAACGAACGGCGCATCGGTGCGCGTTCGCGCGTGTGGTGCTTGTGCATTCCCCTCTCCCCAAAGGTTCGCCGTTGGATCGGCGTGTGTCAGCCAAGAACATCACCGGGCAGGTGCGGGAGTTGCCTCCCATGGCGAGCCAGATGCGGTATCGGAATAACCGCGGCGGATCAGCGCCGCGGCCAGTGCATGAATCTCTATGAAGCCCTAGAACGCCGCCTTATCAGGCTTAGTAAATCCTTATCAGGATATAAACATCCTGTTTGGAAAATTGTCAATCAGTGTGTGGCCAGTTCAGCCTGCCGTTGGTCGGCGCCGCGACCGTTGGCCGCTTCGGCACGGGGGCCGGATCGAGCAGGCGCAGCAGGCAACCGGCGAGCACGGCGACACCCGCCATCACGCCGAAGAACGCCGCATGCCCCATCGCGCTCCACAAGGTGCCGAGCGCACCGGCCAGCAGGTTTCCGCCGAATGACGCGAAGTACCAGGCGGCGACCGTGGTCGCGGCATGCCCTGCCGGTGCCAGCCGGGCGAACAAGCCAAGGCCGATCGGCAGGATGAAAAGCTCGCCGACCGTGAACAGCAGGAAGAAACCCGCGAGCCAACTCCAGTGGGCATGCCCGGCCGCGCTCGCATCGACGCAGGCGAGCATCGCGAAGGCGGACGCGACGACGAACGCTCCCATCGCCATCTTCTTCGCCGGCGACGGTTCGCGGCCGCTGCTTGCCTGCTTCGTCCACCGCATGACGAGCAGTGGCGTGAGGAAGATCACCAGCAGCGGATTGAGCGCCTGGAACCACGTCATCGGAATCGTGAAGGCACCCGCAGCGCGATCCAGCCCGACGTCCGCCCACAGCGCGATCGTGTTGCCCGACTGTTCGTACGCGCCGCGGAACACCATGACGCACAGACCGATCCCGAGCAGCGCGAGGACGCGCCTGCGCATGGCATCGCGCGGCATGCGCTCGGATGGCGCGACGTCCTTCGGCTTCGGTCGTTCCGGCGGCAACCAGCGCGCACCGCACATGTAGATCAAAAGGCCCAGCAACATGCCGATGCCCGCCGCACCGAAGCCCCAGTGCCAGCCATACAGTTCGCCAAGCGTGCCGCACACCAGCGGCGCGAGCAGGCCGCCGACGTTGATGCCCACGTAATAGAAGTTGTACGCCGAACCGCGACGCGGATCGTCCTTGGCGTACAGGTCGTCGATCTGGCTCGGCAGGCTGGGCAGGAACAAACCGTTGCCCAACGCGATCGCCGCGAGCGCGAAATAGAGCAGCGCTTCGGACGCCATCAGGAAATGCCCGATGGACATGATCGCGGCGCCGATGATGACCGAGCGCCTGCGTCCGAGCCAGCGATCGGAGATGACGCCACCGACGATCGGCGTGAAGTAGAACGTCGCCACGTACACGCCGTAGACCAGCGACGCATGCTGCTGGCCGAACAACAACTGCTTCGTCATGTAATAGACGAGCAGCGTGCGCATCCCGTAATAGGAGAAGATCTCCCACATCTGCGTGAGGAACAGTATCGCCAGCCCCGGCGGCTGGTTGAACCAGTGCGAACGGGCGATGGCGCGCGGTGGCGAGAGCACGCTCACAGCACCGCGTCCGGGGCACCCCACACATTGTCCGGACAATCGACGTGACCGTCGGCGTAGACCACGCCGGGCGTGCGATCGCGCTCCAGGAACAGCGGGCCGTCGAGGTCGACGATGTCGCAGTGCTGGCCGAGGATGAAGGCCGGTGCCATCGCCAGGCTCGTGCCGACCATGTTGCCCACCATCACGCGCTTGCCCATTTCGCGCGCGCGCCTGGCCATCATCAAGCCTTCGGTGAGGCCACCGCACTTGTCGAGCTTGATGTTGATGACGTCGAACCGGTGCGCGCGTTCCTCGAGTTCGGCGAGGTCGAGGATGCTTTCGTCCGCGGCGATCGGCACTACGTGGTCGATGCCGTCGAGGTCCGCTTCGTGGTCGCGACGGCAGGGTTGTTCGAGCAGCGACACGCCCTCGTCGACCAGCACAGGCAACAGCTGCGACAAGGTCCTCGGCACGTAGCCCTGGTTGGCGTCCACCCCGATCCATGCCTCCGGACGCGCCTTGCGGACCGCACGGAGCCGGGCAATGTCGAGGTCGACTTCGCCGGTAAGCTTGAGCTTGATCGCGCGCGCATGCGTGTACGCCAGCGCGCGTGTCGCCATCTTGTCCGGATCGTCGGCACCGACAGTGAACGTCGTCAGCAGTGGCCTCGGTTCCGCGATGCCCGCGAGTTGCCAGGCAGGCACGCCGGCCAGGCGCGCTTCGAGCTCCCACAGCGCGCAGTCGACGGCATTGCGCGCGCCGCCGGACGGCAGCAGGCAGCGCAATTCCTCCCGCGTCATGCCGGCCTCGAGGCGATCGCGCTGCTTTTCCAGTGTGCGCGACATGTCCGACGGCTCGTCGTGCATGTAGTACACGCCAGCCGCTTCGCCGCGGCCGATGTAGTGGCCCTGGCGCAGGGTGACGACGGTGACGGGCGAGGCCTCGAAGACGTGGCCGGAAATGCGGAACGGGGCGGACAGGCGCAGCAGTTCGTTGCGCACCATGAGCGCAACGCGGTCGGTCTGGATCACGATGTTGTTTCCCGGAGATGTGCGCGGCGGCACGAGGGCCGCCGCGCATTGGACAGGTCAGTAGTTCGCGCTGAAGCCGAGCACGTGGCAGGCAACGCCGATCCACAGCAGCGCGAGGCAGGACACGGCGAGCACGATGCCCCACAGCTTCGCCCACAGCGAGCGCTTGCTGCCCAGCACCGTCCACGCGTTCCACAGCGCGATGGCGGCGCCGATCGGCAGGAGGATCGTCGTCAGGCTGCGCACCGCGATGACCATGGCGTCGGCCTTCGGCGACATCATCGCGAGGTCCGACATCATCGCGAAGATCATCGCGATCATCCCGCCCATCGACACGAGTACGGCAAGCGAGGCGATGCGGCTCCAGCGGTGCGCGCGCGCATCCTGGCCCGCCAGCGGATAACGCACGCCGTAGTGGCGGCGCACCAGCGCCGACACCGGCCAGGCGAGCACGGTCAGCAGCAGCACGGCGAGGCTGCCGAACAGCATCGGCAGGAACACGCCCGGGGTCTGCCACCACGCGGCGCGCTGGAACACCATGATCGCCGAGAACGGTTCGGCGCTGAAGCGCGTCACGTGGCCATCGATGACGTCGGCGGCAAGGCGGTCGCCGCTGTTGGTGTCCTGCCACACGAACGGGCTGATTTCGCGCCACTTCTTCGGCGCGCCGCTGTAACCGGCCAGCATGGGGACGCTGATCGTGCCGTCCTCGTTTGCGGTGACCTTGGTCTGGCCGAGCATGTACACGAGGTTCATGAAGTTGGAATCCGCGCGGCGGCTGCTGTTGTAGCTGCCTGCGATCAGCTGGGCGTGCTGCTTCGCGGTGGCGGCATCGACGCCGCCGTCCTTGCGTTCCGGACCGGGCAGGTAGCGGTTGACGAAGCCGGTGACCAGGCCGTCGCGGATCAGGCGTGCGCTGCCGTCCTTACCGGCGCTGTTGGTCGAGACGTAGATGCCGATGCCGTCGTCGAGGAACAACTGCAGGTCGCTATGGAACCACTGCGTGTCGCCGCCGTGCGCGATCGCGCGATGGCCGTTGGCCGTGGTTTCGTAGAAACCGAGCATCATCTTGTTGAGCGGGCCAACCGAGGCCTGCGCGGTGCCGTGCATCTCGCGCGCTGTCTCTTCGCGCAGGATGCGCTGGTCGCCGAACGCGCCGTTCTGCAGGTGCGCGATCATGAAGTTGGCCATGTCGGCGCCGGTCGACGCCAGGCTGCCCGCGGGCGCGAGGTTGATGTACTCGTACGGCTGCTCCTTGCCGTCGGAGGCCGTCTTGTAGCCCTTCGACGTCATCGCCAGCAGGTTCTTCTGGATCGGCTGGCTGAAGGTGGAGTGCTGCATGCCCAGCGGCGCGAAGATGTGCTGCGCAATGTACTGGTCGAACGGCTGGCCCGACACGCGCTGGACGATGTAGCCCGCGAGCGCCGTGGCGTAGTTGGAGTACGCGGGCGTGGTGCCCGGCGCGTACACGCGTTCGGGGATCCAGTGCTTGAGGGTCGCGTCGAGCGGCAAGATCTCCTTCTCGTCGTTGGCGATGAGGCCGCGGATCACCTCTTCCATGCCCGTGGTGTGGGTCATGATGTTGCGCAGGGTGACCGGCTTGCCCTGGTAGGGCGGGATCTTGAAGTCGATGTACTTGTTGACGTCCTCGTCGAGGTTCAACTTGCCCTGTTCGACCAGCTGCATCACGGCGGTCCAGGTGAACAGCTTGGACGTCGAGCCCGGGCGGAACAGCGTGCGAGCCGGATCGACCGGCGTGCGCTTGGCCAGATCGGAGAAGCCGTAACCCTTCTCCAGCAGGACCTTGCCGTCCTTCACCACGACGACGACCGAACCGGCGACGTCGGTCTGCTCCAGCGCGTACGGCATGAAGCCGTCCAGCCAGGCTTCGAGGTCCGGGGCGGTCAGGCGGTCGGTCGGGCCGGGCATGGCGTCTGCGGGCGGCGGCGCGGCGGATGTCGCGGGCGCCTGCATGACCGGCGGCACGTTGGTGGCCGGCTCCTGCGCGGCGGCGGTGGCAGCCACGAGTCCCAGCGCAAGCAGCGCGGTGAACAGCTGACCTCGTTTGAACAGTTGCATCTTTTCCCTCTCCCCTCGGCGATGGCGATGGTCATCCGGCGCTTGGCGCGCCATGACCGTAATAGAGAATAAAGATCCTGATCGGAAAATTGTCAACCCACTTTGGTCATGATGATCTAAAATTGCGACCAGGCTGTACCTTGAGACACCCCCAAGTTGGGGGGGGGAACCACCGGGAACCCGCCCCTCCCCTGCAGGAGCAACGAATCCGCATGACCCAGCAGCACCCCACCATCGGCAGCCTGTTGCGCGCGCTGCGCGCCCGCAACGACTGGACCCTCAAGGAAATGAGCACGCGTTGCGGCATTCCGCTGTCGACGCTGTCCAAGGTCGAGCACGACCGCCTCAGCCTCACCTACGACAAGCTGCTGCAGATCAGCCAGCGACTGAACATCCGCATGTCGGAACTCTTCGCCGAGGAGGACAGTTCACTCGAGCCGGCGGTGACGGCGCGCCGCAGCATTGGCCGCGTGGCGGATTCGATCCGGGTCACCACGCCCAACTACGACTACTTCTACCTGTGCCCGGAATTGCGCCGGAAGCGGATGATCCCGGTGGTGACGCGGGTGCGCGCCAAGAGCATCGAGGAATTCGGCGAACTCGTGCGCCATCCGGGTGAGGAATACATCCACGTGCTGGAGGGCCGTGCCGAAGTGCACACCGAGTTCTACGATCCGATCGTGCTCGAGGCCGGCGAGTCGGTATACATCGACTCCAACATGGGGCATGCGTACATCGCCGCCGAGGGCTGCGAAGAGGTCGTGCTGCTCGGGGTCTGCTCGAGTGCGGACGAACACCTGATGGAGTCGCTGCTCACGATTCATGGCGAGACTGGCAAGCCGGAAAAGGCGACCAACGCCGGCAGGAAATAGCAGTCGTTCCCGCCTGGCGGGCCGAAGCCGTCTTCCAGGCAACGAAAAAGGCCACCTGCAGGAGGTGGCCTTGGAAGTCTTCGATCCATCCGTCCAGCATTCATGCCGGATCAGGATGGTGGGCGGTACAGGGTTCGAACCTGTGACCCCTACCATGTCAAGGTAGTGCTCTACCGCTGAGCTAACCGCCCTTTGCAGCTGAAACCCCGCTGCGAGGGGCGCGCAGTGTATCCCGGCGATGGCCTTCGCGGCAAGGGTTTCCGTTGCCACCCGCCTGCAGCTGCGATGGTTTCCACGGTCGCGCGCCGCGACCCGCAGCCCACCGGGAAATCACGCGGCAAAACCGGCTTCGCGCAGGCGCCGCAGCTGGTCGCGAATGCCCGCGGCTTCCTCGAACTCGAGGTCGCGGGCGTGCTTGTACATCTGCTGTTCCAGCGTCTTGATCCGCGCTGCGAACTGGGCCGGGCTGAGCGCGGCGTATTCAGCGGCCTCCTCGGCCACCCTGCGCGCCCTGCCCCGGGCTTTGAGCGAGTCCGGATCGACGCGCGCGCCTTCCATCACATCCATCACCGCGCGCACGATGCTTTGTGGCGTGATCCCATGCGCGGCGTTGTACTCCACCTGCTTCTGGCGGCGTCGATCGGTCTCCTCGATCGCCTTCAGCATCGAATTGGTGACGCGATCCGCATACAGGATCGCCTTGCCACGCAGGTTGCGCGCAGCGCGGCCGATGGTCTGGATGAGCGAGCCGGCCGAACGCAGGAAGCCCTCCTTGTCCGCGTCCAGGATCGCCACCAGCGAAACCTCGGGCATGTCGAGGCCCTCACGCAGGAGGTTGATGCCAACCAGCACATCGAACTTGCCCAGGCGCAGGTCGCGGATGATCTCCACCCGCTCCACGGTATCGATGTCGGAGTGCAGGTAGCGCACGCGCACGCCGTGCTCGCCGAGGTATTCGGTCAGGTTCTCGGCCATGCGCTTGGTGAGTGTGGTGATCAGCACGCGGTCGCCCATCGCCACGCGCTCAGTGATCTCGCCGAGCACATCGTCGACCTGGGTAGCGACCGGCCGGATCTCGACCTGTGGATCGATCAGGCCGGTCGGGCGGACCACCAGTTCGGTGATCTGGCCTTCGGAGTGCTTCAATTCGTAAGGTCCGGGCGTTGCGGACACGAAAATCGCGCGCGGCGAACGCCCCTCCCACTCCTCGAACTTCAGCGGCCTGTTGTCGAGCGCCGAGGGCATGCGGAAGCCGAATTCGACCAGCGTTTCCTTGCGCGAACGGTCACCCTTGTACATCGCCCCGAGCTGCGGGACGGTGACGTGCGATTCATCGACGACCAGCAACGCATCCGGTGGCAGGTAGTCGAACAGGCACGGCGGCGGCTCGCCCGGCATGTGCCCGGTGAGATGGCGGCTGTAGTTCTCGATGCCGTTGCAGTAGCCGACCTCGGCCAACATTTCCAGGTCGAACTGGGTGCGCTGCGCAAGACGCTGCGCTTCCACCAGCTTGTTCTGTGCGTAGAGCTGCTCGAGACGTTCGCGCAACTCGTCCTTGATGGCCGTGATCGCATCCAGCACGGTCCGGCGCGAGGTCACGTAGTGCGAACCCGGATAGATCGTGTAGCGCGGCAACTTGCGCAGGGTCTCGCCGGTCAGCGGATCGAACATGGTGAGGTTTTCGATCTCCCCGTCGAACAACTCGATGCGCAAGGCTTCCGAGTCGCTTTCCGCCGGGTGCACGTCGATCACTTCGCCGCGCACGCGGTAGGTCGCGCGCCGCAGTTCGGTGTCGTTGCGGGTGTACTGCATTTCGGTTAAGCGGCGGATGAGCTCGCGCTGCTCGATGCGCTCGCCGCGCACCATGTGCAGCACCATCTTGAAGTATTCGTTGGGGTCGCCCAGGCCGTAGATCGCGGACACCGTGCAGACGATCAGGGCGTCCTTGCGTTCCAGCAGCGCCTTGGTGGCGGACAGGCGCATCTGTTCGATGTGCTCGTTCACCGAACTGTCCTTCTCGATGTAGGTATCGGAGGACGGGACGTAGGCTTCCGGCTGGTAATAGTCGTAGTAGCTGACGAAGTACTCGACCGCGTTGTGCGGGAAAAACGACTTGAATTCGCCGTACAACTGCGCGGCGAGCGTCTTGTTCGGAGCCATCACGATCGTCGGCTTCTGTATCTGCTGCACGACGTTGGCGATGGTGAAGGTCTTGCCCGAGCCGGTGACGCCCAGCAGTGTCTGGTGGGCCAGTCCATTCTCGAACCCAGCCACCAGTTTGGTGATCGCCTGCGGCTGGTCGCCGGCGGGCTGGTAGGGCGTAACGAGCTGGAAGCCTGCGGGATGGATCAGTTCGTTCATGGGCCTGCGGGGAGTAGGCAATCGCTGAGTGTAGCCAGTCCCCGTTATGAGGGCGGACGCGGACTTTTCCTACCCCGCAACCGGGCCCGCGCCGACAGCGCGGCATGAACGGCTCAGTCAGCATTGCCGGCATCTGTGACGGGAGTCCGGTAGATGCCGAGCGTGAAAGGATTCACCCTGATCGAGGCCCTGGTCGCCATGGCCGTTATCGCGATCGTGGTGGCGGTGGCGGTTCCCGCGTGGTCGCATGCGAAGGCGGCGGCCGATTCCGGCGCCGTGCGCGCGGGACTCGCGGCCAGCCTGCTGGATGCCGTTCGCCATTCCGCAATCTCCGGAAGCGAAGTCGTGATCTGCCCCACCCTGGCGGCAGGCCAATGCAGTAAATCGACCAATTGGGACCACGGCTGGCTGGTCTTTGCCGACATCAATGGCAACCGGATTCCCGACCCGAATGAAACGCGCCTCGCCGAGGGCCGGCCACTGCCGGACGCGGTGCACCTTCGCTCGACGACAGGTCGTACCCGCCTGGTTTTTCAACCGAACGGAGGCAACGCCGGCTCCAACGTCACGTTCACGTTGTGCGACTCGCGCGGCCCCAAATTCGCGACAACGCTGGTCCTGTCGAATTCCGGCAATCTCCGGACGGGCCAACCCAGCGCCAGTGCGGCCTGGGACTGCGCATATGGTGGGTAAAATGGCGGTTCCGGGCTTGACCCTCGCCCACCCCACACCTAACATACGCGTCCCGCCCGAATAGCTCAGCCGGTTAGAGCACTTGACTGTTAATCAGGGGGTCGTTGGTTCGAGTCCAACTTCGGGCGCCAGATTCAAAAGAAAAGGCCTGCAGAGATGCAGGCCTTTTTCTATTGCGCTTTGGGACTGCCAAAAGAAAGGCCTGCATTGCTGCAGGCCTTCCATTTGAGCTGACTTTATGGGCAGGCGGCAGCCACGACAGTGAACGTGTCGCCTTGGCCAGTGGATTTATATGTACAGGTAAACGAATAGGTATCCGCCTCCGTGCCGAAGAGGATGGTCGCGCTGGCGCCTCCACTAACCGATGCGAAATTGACCGGGGTCTGTTCCGCCTGGAGACCTGGCGAGGTCACCGTTCCGACTGTGTACGCGGCATCCGGAAGTACCCGATAGTTCTTGCAAATATTGATGGGGTCCGAACTGGTCAAGGTATAGAGCTGCGTGCCCGGATTGTTGCTCTTGTTTTCAGTGCATGTGATCGTGCGTTGCCCGCTGGGAATAGCCGTGCCGTCACTAGCCTGATATCCGTTATAGCCGGAGACGGTAATCGTGGTTGGTGTGCCCGCACCGAAACCAGCCGAGTTGCGGCACTTGTACGGGTTGGTCGAACTCGTCGAATTGGCACTGCAGGGAGTCAGCCCCGAACCCGTGGACCAGCGGATACCCGGGTCGTCAAGCAGGGTACCGTTGTTCATGGTGGCGAACGCCGGCGACAGGCTGACCAGGAAATCATCCCCCGTGGTGGGCGTACCGTTGGTCACTACATAAGTCTGCTTGCCCGGTGTCCACGTGGCAGCCGGCGGGGGCGGAGTCGGCAACACGGTTGCATCCTGCGGATCGATCGGCAGTACGCCTGCAAGACCCGTATTGGAAAGCTTGATGGTGGCATCCGCCGTTACCGTGGTCGAACCGAGAGGTGCCGAACTCAAGGCAGTGACCCGTCCCTGGATGATCGCCGGGTCATTGAAGTTCACGCCACCGTCCAGCACACCGATGACCTGGTCGTTGCTCGGCAAGTACTTGCTGAGCTCCGTGAGGTTGATGGTGGTGAACGGAATAAAGGGCAGGACGCAATCGGCCTTGTCCGTCGTGGAAGCGGGACAGCTGGCCACCTTCGCGTTGATCTTCGCCAGCGCCTCGGGCTCGATATGGTCCACCAGCAAGCCGTGCGTGTGCTGGTAGCGCTTGTCGCCAATGACAATGGCGATGGAGGCCGGCTTCTTGATCGGAGCCTGCGCGTAACGCTGGTCCGCTGAGACGCCCGTGTCCGGGCCAACGAAGCGGTTGCGCAGATAGTCGACGACGAAGGTCCTGTAGGCGTCGGAGTAGACAGGATCAGGCCCTTGATCCGTGATCGCCGGACCCGTGCCGATATAGTCGAAATGCTCTACCCGCGCATCCGTAGCCACGCGCCAGAAACCGTCGACGCGGATTACACGGCAAGCCTCGTTGTACTCGCCGCCACTGGTGGGCTGGACGGCCGCGCTCAGATTGTTGTTGCGATAGTGATCATGCGGATCCGTGCGGAAGGGATCGAATTTGATCGTGTCTCCGCTCGCATCGTGGTGATCGCGACAGCAGTCAGTGCACAGGTCGCTCTGCGGGCTGTCCCGATCGGTCGAGCCACTACCAACGGGGCCGGAGATCGGACGCAGGGCGGAGTTGGTGCGGCTGACCATCTGCGGGACCTTATACCGCGTCCCATCCCAATAGGTCGGTCGGAAATTCTGGGAGAAGATGCCCGTCAGCTGGCTCTGGTTGCCATATTTGCAACGGCATCCGACCACCGTGGTTTCGACACGCTGCTGCACCTGTGCCGCACCACCGGCGATCTGGTAGGTCAGCACGTTGAACTTGGTTTCGATCAGGGTGTTGTTGCGACCAACCACGATAGGCTTGGGGTTGGTGGCTGCCGTCTGGCTTCCATCGCCAATGGCGATCGGAATCATGCCCGTCTCGGCCGGATCGTCTTCACGAACCACCGGACGCACGTTGCTTGCACTTGTCGGGTCGGGCGGAGGAACCAGGCTGCTTCGCAACGCCAGCGCGCTGATGTCGGATGACATGGACACGTTGTGCACGACATCAGACGCATCCCTCCATGTCGCAGTGAGCTCCACGCGTTTGAACTGGGGTTGGGTAGCCGGGTCGGTCGGGGCCCCGGGTGCAAAACCGACAGCGCCTATCGCACCCGACCAGACCTGCACGCCCTGGGCCACCGTAAGCTGGTTCAGTGCGGCTTCCTTGCCGGCCGCACAGAGCCACGGGCGTGTCGAGGCAGCGCAGTTCTCAGCCGCCGTGGTAGTGGCGGCATCCGCCGCGACGGCGTCATAACCCATGCTCCGCAACTGGTCCATGCGCGCTGAAAGCATTGCCGTCACGCGCCCGCGGACCTTTGCCTCCGCCGAGTTCCTAGTGAGACTGCCTTGCAGGGCAGCCAGCGCCATGAGACCCGTCGCCAGCACGACCACTGCGATCATGACCTCGATCAGCGAGAAGCCACGAACTTTTTTTGTCAGGTAAGAGCGGGACATTGGCTCCGTCTCCTTAGTAAGAACGCAGGTCTGTCCACGCGCCCGGCAGCGTGGCGTAGCGGTTTCCTGCCGGGTCGGTCGCAAGACGGTTGAGGATGTCGCCGTTGTAGACGACCGCCGCATTGCCGTTGGCCTTGTCCACGGAACCTTGCACTACCACTGCCCCGTACACAGTCGCACCAGCATTCATGTCCAGAACGGCAGTGCCACCGGTACTGGCATCCAGGGGGCCAGCCGTACTAGTGCGCAGGAACACCATGCCGAACACCCTGCCTTGGATACGGGCAGAACCATCGATCACGAGGAGGACGGGGTGATCAGGAGATCCGACGACGGCCCCCGAGCCAATGTCGCAACCGGGTTGGCACCAGATCATTCCGGCGGCGTTCTGATCAAGATAGCCAGCAGTGACAATCTTGTCGGATCCAGCAGTAACCCTCACCGCCTGCGCGTTGTTTGTGTCGACGACGATGTGCGCTGCATTCGCGTAGAGATACGCCTCGTCGGGGTAGACGGATTCCTGGAGTGAAGGATTCCAATCCGGGGTATATGAAATCCTGGGTCTGCGCGTCTCGCAGAAATAGTCGCTGTTGTTGTCCTGCCACGTCTTGACGCCAAACACGTAATCGAACAGGTCGCAGGGGAACTCGTTCATGTTCAGCCGAACGTCACGATTCGCCTGCTGCGCATTACCGCCAGCCGTATTGCCGTCGATGTCCAGAATATCGATACCCTCGTCGATCTGGTTGCCGGACTTGTCGAAAGACAGTGACTTATCGCCGGAACACTCGCAGGTGTCGCAAACCGTCGTACGCACGTTGGTGCCGACCCACTGGGCATCACCGTGCTTGTCCCCGTATCGGAAAAACTCGTCTGCATAGCAGGTGTTTGGTGTGCCGTGCTTGACCACGTCACGACGCGTCCAGATCGACACCGGGACCCCAGGGCCGCCGCTGTTCGGGTTCGTGACGACTTGCAGGGTACCGGTAAGGTCCACGGAGCCCGATGCGAGAATCGGAGGAACTTCAGGACCATTCTGCAGAATGGAGTAGAGACCGACAGTCTGGGTCAGAGTCGCCTTGGCCGATTCGCCCGGAATAGCGCCCACGGCAACAAACGTTGCGATTCGCAGTTTGTTGGCATTCGTCGGATCCGTTGCGCACCGCACGGGAGTATTGGCGGGCTCCGTGGGAAGCGGGCGCGCAACCCGGCACAGCACGGGCGCGACCCCGTAGGAAACATTGAACCCGCCAACGGTGGCCAGCTTGTTGGGCATGGTGAGCATGTGGACATCGAGATTATCGTCGATGCCCTGGATGTCGTTGCCACCGATGAACCGGTACATCGTCGCGCGCCTCGGCGTCGTTCCATCCGGTTCGAACTGCGGCACCGCGCCACAGGGGAATGTCGTATCCGTGTCCACGCACTGTTCCCAGCGCGCCGGATCGTCCAGCCAGTCGCTATGCTGGCGCATCAGGAATTCGAACCCTTCCGACAGCCCCGCCTCTGCAACCTCATTGACCATCTTGGCGCGCGCGTCGTTGGCGGTACTTCTCGTCTCGAATATGCCGACATTCAAGGCAAAGACGGTTGCGATACTGGCCAACAGCAGTATGACGATGGCAACTAGCAGGACAGTGCCACGCTGGTTGCCGGGCGCGCGAACTTGATTAGCAGAGCTCATATCAGGACTCCTACGCCGTCAGCTTCCAACGGAACGAATGAACACGGTTTGGGAAAGGGTTCTGTTGATGGAGGTCAACTGCGAATCCCCTTGCAGCAACGACCCCGTCAGCGTGATGGTTACCTGGCGTCCGCTGATGGTGAAACGCAGGTTGCTGATTCCAACCTGTGCGGAATTCAGCCGCTCCCCTGCAAGCCCGCATGACGCGGCGGCCGCGGTACCTGCTTGCCCCAGTGACACCTTGCCGTTGTCGAGGCGGATCACATGGAAGCCGCCACCGGGGGCATTGGCATATCCATAGCTGATGCATTGGCCAGTGGTGCCATCAGGAGGGTTTTTTACGCCATCCAGATAGATATCGGCATAGATGTTTCCCTGCTTGGCAGCAGCCAACGGGTCTTGCACGCCCCTGGCGCGCTTGAGGTCAGACGCGATCACGGCCGCGGTAGCGCGCAACTCCTGGTTCAATCGCGTTGACTGGACCGTCTGGTTATTGGAGCGAATGATCGACAGGACCAGAGTGAGCACGGCGGCCATTACAATCAGGCCAAGCGCTATCGCCACCATCAACTCGATAAGCGTGAAACCGCGCATGCGGGCGCGGCGACCCTCAGGCCGAATCAACATGAGGAAACTCCTGCAATCGCCGGCTTGCCGGAAGGAACGCATACGGCGGATTGACCCAAAGCGTTTACGTTGAGCCGCAGGTCGTACTTCGCAGTTGGCGAGGTGAATGTCGCGCTTGCGGTCCCCAGCGGAGAAATGACCCCCAGCTTGCTGCTGAAGACAAAAGCTGTGGCGACGCTATTCACAGTGACACCACTATGACTGCCCTGCGCAACGGCCAGCGTCTGCCCACCAACCTGGCACGTGGCCACCGTTCTGCAATCGCATGGCTCCGCTCCGGCGGCAGGTCTTCCACCCGTCGGCTCCACGGCGGCGTTTGCCCCGACGCACCAGTCTGCCGTGGCGCCTCCGAACGCAATGCTTACGTCGCGGTCGTTCTTCACGGCCTCGGCCCGCGCATTCGAAATCAGGCTAACGGCATCATCGACGGCGCCCCGCAAGCGGTATCTGTCGATGAAGTCCGCAAACGATGGGCCCGCAAGGACGGCCAAAATCGCCAGCACTGCGAGGGTTACCATCAATTCAATCAACGTGACGCCGGACGCCTTGTTGTGTTTGTTCCCAGCCACGGGCGCCCCCTAGATTGACCAAGCTGGACTTTAGGAAGCCAGCGTCAGCCCCTGCAAGCTGCGACGGACGAGCGGCCGGTTTGGAGGGACAAGCGCCATCCAGCAGAGGCTCACCACGGAAGCCGAGTGCTACTATTTTGCCGAACGTAAGGGGGCACGCATGCGTAACGCGAAGGGTTTCACACTTATTGAACTCATGATCGTGGTCGCAGCCGTCGCGATCCTGGCCGCAATTGCACTGCCGTCGTATCAGGAGTACGTCCGCAAGGGGCGGCGTGCAGAAGCTATGCAAGCGGTAGGGGAAGTGCGCTTGGCCCTGGAGCGCTGGCGTGCCGAAAACCCGTCGTACGCAGGCTGCACAACCTGCCCGTCCGCCACTACCGCCACGACGTCCTACACGATCGGTCTGTCGGGGGAGGACGCAATCAGCTACACCCTCACCGCCACACCAGCAGGCGCACAGATCGGAGATCGTTGCGGCAACTTGGTCGTCACCCGGGCGACCAAGCCGGCGTGGTCCACGGCATCTTGCAACTGAGCTACGCCACCACGCGGTAGCAAGGCCGATATTCACCGGCAATCTTCATCCGGCGCTGCTCGACGAACGCGCGCAGCAGCGCATCCAACGACTGCATGATCTCGGTATCGCCGTGGATCTCGAAGGGTCCACGCTCCTCGATGCGGCGCATGCCGTCCTCCTTGACGTTGCCGGCAACGATTCCGGAGAAAGCGCGGCGCAGGTCGGCGGCCAGCTCATGGGGTTTGCGCCCGTGGTGCAGGTCGAGGGCGGCCATCGCCTCGTGCGTCGGAACGAAGGGGCGCTGGAACTCCTCCGGAATGGCGATCGACCAGTTGAAGAAGAACGAATCCTTCTGGGCGATGCGGTGTTCCCGGACCTTGCGGACGCCCGCAGCCATGCGCTTGGCAACTTCGGCACTGTCGCCGGTGATGATCTGGTAGCGGCGCGTGGCTTCCTCGCCCAGGGTCAGGCGGATGAAGCGATCGATCTGCTCGAAGTAAGGCGCTGAGGCCGTCGGTCCGGTGAAGATCAGCGGCAATGGCAGGCTGGCGTTTTCTTCGCGTAGCAGGATGCCGAGCAGGTACAGGATTTCCTCCGCCGTCCCCACTCCGCCCGGGAAAACGATGATGCCGTGCCCCAGGCGCACGAATGCCTCGAGGCGCTTCTCGATGTCCGGCATGATCACCAGGTGGTTGACGATCGGGTTTGGCGACTCGGCGGCGATGATGCCGGGCTCGGTGATGCCGATGTAACGGGTGTTGCGCTTGCGCTGCTTGGCGTGCGCGATGGTTGCGCCCTTCATCGGGCCCTTCATTGCACCGGGGCCGCAGCCCGTGCAGATGTCTAGCCCGCGCAGGCCCAGCTCGTATCCCACCTGCTTGGTGTAGACGTATTCCTCGCGCGAAATGGAATGGCCGCCCCAGCAGACCACGAGATTCGGATCCGCCGGACGCAGCAGACGCGCGTTGCGCAGCAGGCCAAAAACGGAGTCGGTGATCCCGTCGCTGCTGTGCAGGTCGCGACCGCCCTCCTCCCCCAGTTCAATGGAGATGTAGGCCAGGTCGCGGACGGCCGCGAACAGCAGTTCGGCGACGCCGTGGATGATCTCGCCATCGACAAAGGCCATGGCGGGCGCATGGCGCAGGTCGATGCGGACGCCCCGGTCCTGCTGTTGCACCTCGATGTCGAAATCGGGGTAGAGCTCGCGCGCGGCGCGCGGATCGTCGGAGGCGCTGCCGCTGGTCAGCACGGCCAACGCGCACCGGCGCAGCAGGTCGTGCATGCCACCGGCGGAGGCATCCCTGAGGCGGGCGACTTCGGAGCGCGAGAGCACGTCCAGCCCCCCGCGCGGATAGATGTGGGTGTTCACCGTCGGCAGGCTGGTGTCGATGGCTTCGAGGGTGGTCTTCATTTCTGGCTTCTTCGTGTCGTATTGCGGGGACTCTAGCGCAGCGGCGCCCACAAAAAAACGGCCGGGTTTCCCCGGCCGTTTCGTATTGCCTGCATCGACGATCAGAACTTGTAGCGGAAGCTCACCTGGGCGCTCCAGCGCGAGATGCCCTTGTCGTCGTAGATGGTCAGGTTGTCGGCACCATTCCAGCGGTACACGTACTTGCCTGCATTCCCCACGCAGGTGCCGGTCAGCGGAGCACCGCCGGCGCCGCAGATGCCGCCGTATTCCACGATGCCGCGCATGGACGGGAACGCGACTTCCTCGATCTGGCCCCAGTCCTTGTTGAGGAGGTTGCCGAAGTTGAGGATGTCGAACGACAGCTCCGCCTTGTGCCCCTTCATGAAGCCAGGGAATTCCTGGGAGAGGTGCAGGTCGAACTGGTTGACCCAGGGACCTTGCGCGGCATTGCGCTCGGCGACCTGGCCCTGGTGCTGCATCAGGTAGTCGTTGTGGCTGACGAAGTTCCAGAACGCAGCTTCTTCGGCAGCCGAACCGAACACGACGTCGCCCGGGGCAGACGGAATGTACAGCAGGTCATTGAGGCGGCCGTCACCGTTGGCGTCGTTGTCGAAGTTGTAGCTGTACGGACGGCCCGAGCGGCCTTCGTAGACCATCGACACGATGGTGTCGTTGTCACCGAAGAACGCGTGCTTCCAGCTCGCCGTGCCCAGGAAGCGGTTCTTGATCTCGTAGCTCGAGGTCGAGTTGACTTCCTCATTGGCCTGGAAGATCGAAGTGTTGCCCAGCTGCGAGCTCGAGGTCGAGCTGGTCAGCGGGCTGACTTCGTTGGCGTTGGTGTAGGTGTACGACGCATTCCACGACCAGTCGCTGTTGTTGAACGGCTTGCTGAGCGAGAAGCTCAGCTGCTGGCTCTCGCCCTTGCCGGTCTGCTTGGCAATGATCGCGTCGTTGTAGGCGCGATTGCGGTTGAAACGCGCATCACCGCCGGTGACCACGCCGTTGACGTTCCAGCTGTTCGGGCGCAGGCCGTTGTTGGCGCCGGTGTTGTTCCAATAGATCAGGCGACCATCCTGGCCCACGGCGGTCGGCGCGCCGAGGTTCAGCTGCTGGTAGAAGATACCGTCCTTGACCGAGGTCAGGACCAGCTCGGTCGAAGCGACCACGCCCCACAACGGCAGTTCGGTATCGAACGCGAAGTTGGCCTTCCACACCGAGGGCTGGGCCAGGTCGTCATCGAGGAAGTCGACCGACTGCGTGGCGCCCGTACCCGGCGTGAACTGGTTGATCTGGTTGTCCGGATCCGGCGAGAAGTTCGCGATGCCATTGGTGAAGACGTAGTCCGTGTAGGACAGGCCGTTGTTGGCATACGGATTGGCCAGCCACACCGTTGCCGCCGAGCCCTTGAACAGGCCCAGACCGCCGCGCACCTGGGTCGGACGCTCGGCGTCGAAGGTGTAGTTGAAGCCGAGGCGCGGCGACCACAGCTCGGTGCCGTCGATGGTGTTGTCGTTGCGCACGCCGAACACGCTCGAAGCCGCGGCGTTGAAGGTCGGCTTGTCGTCGACGATCGAACGGTCGTAGCGCAGGCCGTAGGTCAGCGTCAGGTTGTAGTTGACCGCCCAGCTGTCCTGCACGAACAGGCCGAGGTTCTCCTGGGTGAAGACCGCCGCCATGTTGTCGAGGTCGCCACCGCGCGGATAGAACAGCTGGTAGCGGCTGGAGCGGCCGCTTTCGAACGACTGCGCGCAACCGGCACCCGTGGTCGGGTTGGTGACCGTGTTGATGCAGTTGAAGGTATAGACGCCGTTCACGCGACGGCCGAACAGGTTGTAGACGTCGTTGGACTCGTAGTCGGCGCCGAACTTGACGGTGTGGTCGCCAAGGAACAGATTGCCGGCGAAGAAGCCATTCCAGGTCTGGGTTTCCAGGACGTTGGCGTGGGTGTTCTCTTCGGTGCCGAGGTTCAGGGTGTTGCTGCCGATGCGAATCGCGATCGCCGGCAGGTCGGCCAGCGGGTTGCGCACGGCAGAGTAGTCGCGGTACGAGATCTTGGCTTCGGTCGAGAATACGTCGTTCCAGTCACTGAAGAGCTGGGCCGTGTAGGTTTCCAGGCTGAAGTCGCGGACGTAATGATAGGTATTCAGCGCAAGCTGCGAGGCGTTGAAACCCTGCAGGAACGGAGTGTTCTGCTCGGTCTTGCCATAGCGGAAGCTGGCGCGGTGGGCGTCGTTGATGTTCCAGTCGATCTTCAGGCCGTACTCTTCGCTTTCCGTGTCCAGCGCCGGCTTGTCCATCGTGCCCGGGTCGAAGCCCTTCAGCTGCGCCAGCCTGATGACCTCGTCGATCTGGGCCTGCGTGATGCCGACGATGTTGCTCTCGCCCGAACCCACGGGACCAAAGCCCGAGTTGCCGGTGAACAGGCCCTTGCCCTTGTAGTTCTCGTAGTTGGCGAAGAAGAACAGCTTGTCCTTGACGAGCGGGCCACCGAAGGTCATGCCGTAGGTGGTTTCGTCCTGGAAGAGCTGCGGACGGATGTCGTTCTGGTTCTTGCCCGACCAGTCGTTGTCACGGTAGATACCGTAGACCGAACCGTGGAAGTCGTTCGTGCCCGACTTGGTCACGGCGTTGATGACGCCGCCGGTACCACCGGAGATGGTGACGTCGTAGTTCGCCACGTCGACCGCGATTTCATCGATGGTGTCCATCGAGAACGGCTGGCGCGGGGTCGGCAGGCTGTTGGACTCCAGGCCGAAGGAGTCGGCACCGCTGATGCCGTCGACGCGGATCACGTTGAAGCGCGGGTTCTGACCGCCCACCGAGATCTCGTTGCGCGCCTTGTCGGTCTGCGCAACGCGCGGATCCAGGCGGACGAAGTCCTGCAGGTTGCGGTTGATGCTCGGCATCGTGGTCAACTGCTCGCGCGTGATGTTCGAACCTGCGCCCATCTTGGTCGCACTGAACAACTCCGAGCCCACGACCGCGACTGCCTTGACCGCTTCCAGCGTGGTGACTTCGGCATTCAACGCCGCATCGACCTGGTTGACCTTGTCGAGGTTGAGGTACACACCGTCCTGGCTGGTGGAACCTTCGCCAGACTTGTTGATCGTGATGGTGTACGGACCGCCCACGCGCAGGCCGCGCGCGTTGTAGCGGCCGTCCGCATCGGTGATGGCGTGGCTGACGGTGCCGGACTCGGTGTGCGTGATGGTGACTTCGGCGCCGGCTACGGGCCTGCCATCGGCGCCGGTGACGCGGCCACCCACACCAGCGGAGGTGCTCTGTGCGAATGCAGGAGCAGTTGCAAGAACGGCAAGCAGGCCGAGCGTGAGCTTCGACATGCGGACGCGATTCGAATGAGTCATTGTTTGGGATGCCTCGGAAATTCGGATGTGAAGAAAAGGTGACGTGCAGCGACGCGCCCGCATCCAGCCGGCACGCTGCAAACTGATTTATTGGAGCCCCTGACCCC
This sequence comes from Lysobacter sp. P5_B9, assembly GCF_054049835.1. NCBI lineage: Bacteria > Pseudomonadati > Pseudomonadota > Gammaproteobacteria > Lysobacterales > Lysobacteraceae > Lysobacter > Lysobacter sp. P5_B9. Next base: position 565,775 of record NZ_JBFULP010000001.1, on the reverse strand, counting down.
ACCGGAACCGGTTGGGTTAACGCCAGTTTAACCCATACTGCGGCGGATTCATGTCAAGTCCGTGACGCGGTCACGGAATCTCGCGCTCCGGTGAGCCGGGCTCAGGTGCCCGGCGCGATCTTCAGGTAGGTGCCCAGGCCGTCCAGGAACATCTGGACCGAGATGGCCACCAGCAGCATGCCCATGAGCCGCTCCACGGCCATCAGCACGCGGGTGCCCAACCACTTGTAGAGATAGGTGGCGCTGAAGAGGATTGCTGCGGTCGCAGTCCACGCCAGCAGCAGCGCAAGGCTCCAGTCGGCCAGGCGGCCCGGATCGTTGCTGCCCATCAGCATCACCGCGGCCATGCCGGAGGGACCGGCAACCAGGGGGATGGCCATGGGCACGATGAAGGGTTCGCCCCCGGGCAGTTCGCCCATCAACCCTTCCGGCGGCGGGAAGATCATGCGGATGCCGATCAGGAACAGCACGATGCCACCGGCGATCGACACTGATTCCTGGCGCAGGTGCATCAATTCCAGGGCGTACTTGCCACCCCATAGGAACACCATCAGCACGCCCAGTGCGATCAGCAGTTCCCGCGCCAGTACGATCCGCTGGCGTCGCGCCGGCAGCCCGCGCAGCAGGCTGAGGAAGACGGGGATGTTGCCCAGCGGATCCAGGATCAGGAACAGCAACAGGGCGGCTGAGGCGATCGTCATCAGAGTACGGTCACGAGTCGGGCGTCCAGATCCGGCCGCGGTGGCCGGCGCCTTCCGGCGACAGCAGGGTAACGCAGGCCTGCGCGTAGGCTTCCGGATCGCGACCGACGCGATCGGTCTCCTCGAGGTATGCCTTGGCCCGAAGCGGCGTGCGCATGGGGCCCGGCTGCAAGCCGGAAACCCGGATCCTCGAACTCTCCACTTCCGACTGCAGCATGCCGATCAGCCCGGCCATCGCATGCTGGGCCAGCCCATAACCACCCCAGTACGCACTGCCGACCCGCGCGAGGTCATCCAGCACGAACACCACCGCCGCGTCGGCGGCCTTGGCCAGCAATGGCATGCAGGCCTGCGTCAGCCACCAGCGCGCGGTCAGGTTGACGTGGATGGCGCGTGCGAATGCAGCCGGGTCCGTCTGCTGGAGCGGAGTGAGCCCGGCAAAATTTGCCGCGCAATGCAGGACACCATCGAGGCGGCCGAGTTCGCTTTCGATCTGTTGCGCCATGTGCGCGTAGTCATCGGCCGAAGCGCCTTCCAGGTCCAGCGGATACAGCAAAGGCTCGGGCCCGACGGCCGCGACGGCGTCATACACGCGATTCAACTTCGGCACCTTGCGCCCCAGCAGCACGACCGTCGCACCCGCGCGCGCGCAAGCGACGCTGGCGACGCTGCCCAATCCGCCATGCGCGCCGGCGACCAGCACGACGCGGTCCTTCAATGCCGGTTCCGAACCCGGCGCGGCGGCGGCACTCACTGTTGCTGGGCTTCGCTGATCATGCGGGCCAGCTCGCCCGACTCGAACAGCTCGAGGGTGATGTCGCAGCCGCCGATCAGCTCGCCGTTGATGAAAAGCTGCGGGAAGGTCGGCCAGTTGGAATAGCGCGGCAGGTTGGCGCGCACTTCCGGATCTTCGAGCACGTTGATGGTGTGCAGCTGGCCGGCGCCGGCGGCCTTCAGCGCCTGCACGGTGCGGCTGGAGAACCCGCACATCGGGAACTGCGCGGTGCCCTTCATGAAGAGGACGATCGGATGGCCTTCGACTTCGGCCTGGATCCGTTCGATGACAGACATGGACTACTCCTGGGATAAGGCGCTGCGCAGAAGCGGAAGGCGCGTCTCCGGCTCGTGAGGACCGGGCAGCTGAACGTGGGGATACAATGCGTATTGTAAAAGCTTTCGCCCCGCCGCCGCCCATCCGGCGCGGCCGGCGCCCCTTCCAGCCAGCAAGGAGCCAGCCATGGCCATCGAACTGCCCGCCCTTCCCTACGACCGCACCGCGCTCGAACCGCACATCTCGGCCGAGACGATCGACTACCACTACGGCAAGCACCACCAGGCCTACGTGACCAACCTCAACAACATGATCGCGGGCACCGAATTCGCCGACATGCCGTTGGAGGACATCATCCGCAAGTCGCAGGGCGGCATGTTCAACAACGCCGCGCAGGTGTGGAACCACACGTTCTACTGGAACTGCCTCAAGCCCAATGGTGGGGGCGAGCCCACCGGCAAGCTGGCCGACGCCATCAGCAAGGCCTTCGGTGACTTCGCCAAGTTCAAGGAAGAGTTCACCAAGGTATCGGTCGGCACCTTCGGTTCGGGCTGGGGCTGGCTGGTGCAGCGTCCGGACGGTTCGCTGGCACTGGTCAGCACGTCCAACGCCGCCACGCCGCTGACCGGCGAGGACACGCCGCTGTTGACCTGCGACGTGTGGGAACACGCGTACTACATCGACTACCGCAATGCGCGCCCGAAGTACGTCGAGTCGTTCTGGAACCTGGTCAACTGGGATTTCGTGGCTTCGAACCTGCGTTGATCCGAGCGCCACGCATCGGGCACCGAACGGCCGGGCAATCCGGCCGTTCCTGTTTCTGGCCTATGTCGCCGCAGAATCTGACCTTTGGCACCTAGCCGGACCGGCGCGGACCAATAAGCTGCCGTGAACTGAACAAGGACCCGTCATGGCCGCACCCGCGCTTCCTGCCCTGCTTCCCTACGCCCTTACCGCCGGCATCGGCTGGATGTACTACGGGCGCATTCGCCGCCAGTTCGGCAGGCAACCGTGGCAACCCCGCCGCACGCTGGCGCGGATCGCCCTGCTTGCGCTGGTGCTGGTGTCGCTGGTCCTTGCAGGCATCTTCGTTCCGCACGCGGGCTGGGCGGTTGCAACGGGGCTCGCATCGGGGCTGGCGCTGGGTTTCTACGGGGTGGCGCTGACGCGGATCGAAGCGGCGGAGGGCATGCGCAGCTACGTGCCCAATCCATGGATCGGCGGCGCATTGTCGGCGCTGCTGCTCGGCCGGCTCGCATGGCGCGTCCTGCATGGCGGCTTCATGCAGCAGGCAGGCACGGGAGCCAGCCCGCTCACTCTCGCTTTCGCCGCGGCGCTGATCGGCTACTACCTCACCTACTCGATCGCACTGACCTTGCGGATGCAGCGACTGGCGGCGCCGGCCGGCTGATCGATGAGCCGATCCCGAGGGATCAACCGCCGCGCAGCGCCGCGACCACCGGCGCCACCTGCGCTTCGCGTCCCAATGCCGCCCCGGTACGCTGCAGCGTCACCGCCAGGTCGCTTGCGGAATCCGCGCGCAATGTCGCGTGGCCGACCTTGCGGCCAGCGCGCGGCTCCTTGCCGTAGTCATGCCAGTGGCCGCCGGCTTCGCGCAGCACGACACCGGCGTCGGGCATGGACCCGATCCAGTTGAGCATGCAGGCCAGGCCCACCATGCGTGTGTCGCCCAGTGGCAGGCCGAGCACGGCGCGCAGGTGGTTCTGGAACTGCGAGGTCTCGCTACCCTCGATCGTCCAGTGTCCGGAGTTATGCACGCGCGGCGCGAGTTCGTTGGCGAGCAGTTCGCCATCGCGGCAGAACAGTTCCAATGCGAAGACACCGACGTAATCGAGGGCTTCGGCAAGCTTCTTCGCATGGTCGAAAGCGGTTTGCGCCATCGCCGCGTCGACTTTTGCCGGCGCCAGGCTGGCCGACAGCACGCCGTCGACGTGCCAGTTCTCGGTCAACGGCCACGTGCGGAACTCGCCATCGCGGCCGCGCACGGCGACTACGCTCAGCTCGCGCTCGAAGGCGATGAAGCCTTCGAGGATCAGGCCGACTGTCGTCGCCTGCGCGCCAAGCGCGTCCCACGCGGCCACGGCATCGGCGGGTGTCTTGATGCGGAACTGCCCCTTGCCGTCGTAGCCGAGGCGGCGCGTCTTCAGGATGCAGGGCGTGCCCAGCTGCGCGATCGCGCTGTCGAGATCCTCGCGTGAGGCAATCGCGGCGAACTCCGGAACCGGGATGCCGAGTTCGCGGAACAACGTCTTCTCTGCAAGGCGGTCCTGCGCCACGGCGAGCGCACGCGGTTGCGGGAATACCGGCACGCGCTCGGCCAGCCACTGCGCGGATTCGGCCGGTACGTTTTCGAAGTCGAACGTGGTGACGTCCACCCGGGACGCGAACTCGCCCAGCGCCTTCTCGTCGCGCCAGTCGCCGACGATCAAAGGCGCGAATTGACCGGCGCAGGCGTCGGCAACCGTGTCCATCACCAGGAAGCGCAGGCCCAGTGGCGCACCGGACAACGCCATCATGCGGGCAAGCTGGCCGCCGCCCAGGATTCCTACCGTGGTCATCGTGTGCCGGTCACTTGCGCGGATCGTCGTTGGCGATCACGTCGTCGGTCTGCTTCGCGCGAAAAGCTTCGAGCGCGGAACCGATCTTGGGGAATTCCTTCGCCAACATCGCCGCCGCGAACAAGCCCGCATTCGCGGCGCCCGCGTTGCCGATGGCGAACGTCGCCACCGGGATGCCGGCGGGCATCTGCACGATCGACAGCAGCGAGTCCATGCCGTTCAGCGCCTTGCTCTGGACCGGCACGCCCAGCACCGGCACCGCGGTCTTGGAGGCGAGCATGCCCGGCAAGTGCGCGGCGCCACCCGCGCCGGCGATGATCGCGCGCAGGCCGCGCTGCGCGGCGGTTTCGGCGTACGAGAAAAGCACGTCCGGGGTCCGGTGCGCGGAGACCACGCGGATCTCGTGCGGAACTCCGAGTGCTTCGAGCCGGGCGGCTGCGTGCTGCATCGTCTCCCAATCGGAGCGCGAGCCCATGACGATGCCGACGAGCGGGGCTTCCCCTGTTGCTGCCATGACGGATCCAAGCCTCAAAAAGGTATTCTACCGGCCTTCCGCCGCGCCTTCATCGCCATGGATCGCAAACTGCTGGACCTGCTCGTCTGCCCTACCACCCGCCAGCCGCTGGCCCTGCTCGACGGTCGCGGCCTTCAGGCCGTGAATGCGGCTATCGCCGCGGGCGACGTGATCCGCGGCGATGGCAGCGCCCAGGCCGAGACGCTGCACGAAGCCCTGGTGACCCGCGATCGCAAGACGGTGTACCGCCTGGATGACGGCATCCCGGTACTGCTGGCCGAAGAGGCCATCGCCACTGCGCAGATCGTAGGCTTTCCGCAGGCATGAGCGGCGCCGCCGTGAAGGGTGATTTCCTGCCGCCGCCGGCCGAAGTCATCGAGGCCGATGTCGCGCGGGCCCTGGCCGAAGACCTGGGCAACGGGGACGTCACCGCGACCCTGCTGCCGGACGTTGCCGACAGCGCCTACCTGCTGTGCAAGGAAGACAGCATCGTCTGCGGTCGTCCCTGGTTCGATGCCTGCCATCGCGCGCTCGATCCGGACGTGCGCATCGACTGGCACGTAAGCGAGGGGGACCGCGCCGCCAAGGGCATGGTGCTGGCGACATTGCAGGGCCGTGCACGCTCCCTGGTCAGCGCCGAACGAGCATCGCTCAATTTCCTGCAGACGCTTTCCGGGACGGCCACCGTCACCGCCCGCCACGTCGAGGCCGTGCGCGGTACCGGCGCTCTCATCCTCGACACCCGCAAGACCATTCCTGGCTTGCGGCTGGCCCAGAAGTACGCGGTGCGTGTGGGCGGCGGCGCCAACCACCGCATGGGCCTGTACGACGCGGTGATGCTGAAGGAGAACCACGTGCGCGCGGCAGGCTCGATCACCGGTGCGATCCATGCCGCGCGTGCCATGCATCCGTCCTTGCCGTTGATTGTCGAAGTCGAATCGCTGGCGCAACTCGAGGAAGCGCTGCGGGAAGGCTGCACGCGCATCCTGGTGGATGACTTCGACGCTGCGATGCGCCGCGAAGCCGTGCGCATGGCCCGCTCCGCGCCGTTCAACGGCACCATCCCGCTCGAAGTCTCCGGCGGCGTGGACCTGGAGACGCTGCGCGCCATCGCGGAAGATGGCGTGGATTGCATCTCCATCGGCGGACTCACCAAGCATGTCCATGCGATCGACCTGTCGCTGAAGCTGGGACCGCCCCCGGCGGGTTGACTCGCCGCTGGAGAGGGACATGCCGGCACGCATACGAAAAAGGGCAGGCCCGCGCGGACCTGCCCTTTTTTCTTTCGTATGTGCGGTGCCCTAGCCGTTGCTCACCACGATGGTGATCACCGCCGCCGCAACCGCGATCACCAGGCCAATCCAGAGCCAGCTGCTTCCGCGCGGCGCGCCGTGCACCTTCGTCGCCTCGACGTGCACCGGTTCGTGGCCAGCCGCACCGACCAGGCGGAAGCGCAGCTTGTCGAAGCCGATCTCGTCGCCCATGCGCGCCCGCTCCCTGATCACGCGGCGATCGTTGAGGGACGTGCCGTTGGTGGAGTTCAGATCCTCGATCGTCACGCCGTCCTCGCCCGGGATCAGCCGCGCATGCACGCGCGAGAGCCCCAGATCATTGATGTGGATGTCGCACTCCGGCGAACGGCCGATCGTCACGGGCCCCTGCAATGGATAGCTGCGACCGAATGCACCACCGGTGACGCCGCGCAGCACATACATGGGCACCACGTGCCGCACCGCGGTGACGCCCGGGTCGTCGTTGGCCGCGTGCGGATAGCCGCCGTCGCCGCCACGAGGTGCGACGGCGTCGATCGCGGCCAGGCGCGCCAGCACATGGTCGAAGGTGACGCTGTCGCCGGGACGCAGGGCGATCAGGCCATCAACATGCCGCCCGTTCACGCTGACGGTGGTGCCCGAAGGCACCTCCAGCATCACGCCGGTCGCACTGACGTGCAGCTGGCAGTGCTGAGGCAACACGCCAGGCGTGTCCAGCACGATGTTCGACCCAGGATCGGAACCGATGCGGTTGACCCCGGGACCGAGCAGAACCTGCGGGTGTTCACCACCCGGAAAAACAAGCTTCATCGGTGCGCCGCCCTCCCGGCGAACGTAGACTTGTGGCGAGCATTCTGCGCCACTACCTTTGGTTCATGCCGACTCTAATCCTCCTGATGATCGTGTCTGCGACCGTGTTCGCGTTCTGGAACGCGAGCCGCGCTGCTGCTGAACGCGCCGAAGCGCTGGGGCGTGACGCGTGTCGCATCGCTGGCGTGCAATGGCTGGACCACAGCGTCCATGCCATCGGCCTGCGCGTGTGCCGGCAGGAGAGCGGCTGGCTCGGCTTCGAGCGCACGTTCCGGTTCGACTACTCGCACACTGGCGAGGATCGGCATATCGGTCGCCTGGTGCTGCGCGGCGACCGGCTCGTGTCATTCAGTGGGCCGGTAATGCCGTCGGTGGCGCAGTTCCACTGAGATTGCGCGGAACGCGGATCGACCGTTTACTTGACGATGCGCAGATGCCCACTGCGGCGCGGCGTGGGCGTCGGCGGGTCGTCGCCATCGTCCGGGGCACCCTCGTCAGGCACGATGCTAAGTGGCGCGTGGGAGACTTCGTCCGCGTCGGTTTCCATTACGACATCGGTCTCGTCCGCCGCATCGGCCAGCGAGTCCTCCGGCAGTGCCATGCCCTGCCCCGTTTCACGCGCATAGATGGCCAGCACGGCCGACACCGGCACGGATACCGAGTGGCTCACGCCGCCGAATCGGGCGCTGAAACGGATCACGTCATTGCTCATCTGCAGCCCGGCGACGGCGCGCTCGGCGACATTCAGGACAATGCGACCGTCCTTGACCGCGTGCACGGGCACCTGCACGTGCGGACGGGTGGCATCGACCAGGAGGTGGGGCGTCATGCCGTTGTCGGCGATCCACTCGTACAGCGCCCGCAGCAGGTACGGGCGGTGGCTGGTCATGATGGTGCTGTCTTCGGTCATGCGGGAAGTGTAGCGCCGCGCCAGCCTTCCAGAAATGCGAAAAGGCCCGGAGTTCCGGGCCTTGTCACAGTGCATTCGGCGGACCGGCCTAGGCCGGCATCTCGCGCAGCTTGCGCTCGGCGTCGGTGAGACTCCGGGTAAAACCGGGATTGCGGAAGATCCGGTTGCCGTAGTCCTCGATCACCTTGCCGTCCTTCGGCAGCGGCACGCCCAGCGCCGGCAGGCGCCAGATGATCGGTGCCATCGCACAGTCGGCCAGGCTCATCTCGGGATTGAGGAAGAACTTGCTGGCCTTGAACAGCGGCACCGAGGCCGTGAGGAGTTCCTTGAGGCGCTTGCGACCGGCTTCGGCCTGGACCTTGTTGCCGAGCTGGATCGCCTGCACCTGCGGCACCCAGTCGTGTTCCAGGCGCAGCATGGCCAGGCGCAGGCGCGCACGGGACAACGGGTCCACGGGCATCAACGGCGGATGCGGGTAGCGCTCGTCGAGGTATTCGCTCACCACGCTGGCGGCGTACAGGACCAGGTCGCGTTCGACCAGGGTCGGCACCGAGTGGTACGGGTTGAGGTCGACCAGGTCTTCCGGCGGATTCTGCGGATCGACCGGAATCAGATCGTAGGTGACGCCCTTGGCTGCCAGTACCAATCGCACGCGATGGCACAGCACGCAGTCGGTGGAAGAAAACAGAGTCAAGGCATTACGCATACGTGGACTTGCCGCCATCATCGATTGCTCCTGCGTTCGGTCTGGCCCGGCCATCCGCCGGTCTCAGGTCGCCGCCCACCCCCTGCGTGCGGTCGCCTAGGCTCCCGAGACTAGCGTTACTGCCTGAAAAAGTCGCCCCCCGGGACCCCAGATGCAAAACGCCCGGCTTGAAGCCGGGCGTCTTGGGAAGCGGTCAGTGCACGTCCTTCCAGTATTCGTGCTTCAGCAGGTAGGCCAGGAGGGTAAAGGCGGCCAGGAACAGGACCACCCACACGCCGAGCTTCTCTCGCTTGAGGACGGCCGGCTCACCGGCGTACTCGAGGAAGGTCGTGATATCGCGGACCGACTGGTCGAACTGCTCCGGGGTCTGCGTACCCGCCGTGGCGACCTTGAGGCCGTGGACCGGGCGCTCGCCCGTGGCCTTGTCCGGTTCGCCGTACTCGGCGTGCTGCAGGCCCTGCATCTGCCACAGCGGATTCGGCATCGACGCGTTGGGGAACAGCTTGTTGTTCCAACCCAGCGGGCGGGTCTCGTCCAGGTAGAAGGACTTCAGGTAGGTATAGATCCAGTCACTGCCGCGGACGCGCGCGATCAGGCTGAGGTCCGGCGGCATCTTGCCGAACCACTGCTGGGCGTCGGCCTCGGTGAGGGTGACCTGGACCTGGTCGCCGATCTTGCCGCCGCTGAGATTGAGGTTCTGCATCACTTGTTCTTCGCTCAGCCCGAGGTCCTCGCCGAGGCGCGAGTAACGCAGGTACTTGAGCGAATGGCAGCCCGAGCAGTAGTTCATGTACAGCTGGGCGCCACGCTGCAGCGACGCGCGGTCGCCGAGGTCGGTACCCGAGTGCAGCAGGTTGCCGCCCTCGTTGGCGAAGGCCGAGACCGAAACCAGCAGGCCTGCCGCGAGGCCGGCCAGGGTGCGGACGAGATTCATCTTAGTCATGCGTCGTCACCCGTTCCGGCACCGGCTTGGTCTTGTCGAGTTTGGTCCACACCGGCATGGTGATGAAGAAGGCGTAGTACAGGAAGGTCAGCACGCGGCCGATGATGGTTTCGACCGGGTCGGTACCCGGACCGGCGCCGATCTTCATCAGCCACAGGAAGCAGAATGCAAAGCCGAGCAACATCGCCCACGACAGCTTGCCGCGATAGCGGAACGAGGTGACCCGGCTGCGATCCAGCCAAGGCACCAGGAACAGCAGCACGATGGCACCGAACATCACCAGCACGCCCCACAGCTTGATGCCGAAGAACGACGGGACCACGCGCAACATCGCGTAGTACGGGGTGAAGTACCAGACCGGCTTGATGTGCTCCGGCGTCACCAGCGGATTGGCCGCGGTGAAGTTGTCGTGCTCGAGGAACCAGCCGCCGAAGGTCGGGGCGAAGAAGATGATGAAGGCCGCCAGGATCAGGAAGAAGGCGACGCCGAACGTGTCCTTCACCGTGTAGTACGGGTGGAAGGGAATGCCGTCGGCCGGCTTGTTGGCGTCCCAGCGGTTGCCCTTCGGGCCCTTCTTGATGTCGACGCCGTCCGGGTTGTTGGAACCGACTTCGTGCAGCGCGCCCAGGTGCAGCACGACGAGCAGCAGCAGCACCAGCGGCAACGCGATGACGTGCAGCGCGAAGAAGCGGTTGAGCGTCGCGTCGGACGGGATGTAGTCACCCATGATCCATTCGGTCAGGCCCGTGCCGATCTTCGGGATCGCGCCGAACAGCGAAATGATCACCTTGGCGCCCCAGAACGACATCTGGCCCCATGGCAGCACGTAGCCCATGAATGCCTCGGCCATCAGCACGAGGTAGATCACCATGCCGAGGATCCAGACCATTTCGCGCGGCTTCCTGTACGAGCCGTACATCAGGCCGCGGAACATGTGCAGGTAGACGACGATGAAGAACAACGAGGCGCCGGTACTGTGCATGTAGCGGATCAGCCAGCCCCACGACACGTCGCGCATGATGTACTCGACCGAAGCGAACGCTTCCGCGGCGCTGGGCTTGAAGTGCATCGTGAGGAAGATGCCGGTGACGATCTGGTTGACCAGCACCAGCAGTGCGAGCGAACCGAAGTAGTACCAGATGTTGAAGTTCTTCGGCGCGTAGTACTCGGTCATGTGCTTGCGGTACATCGGCATGAGAGCCGGCGCCCGGTCGTTGACCCAGTTCGCGACGTTGTTGACGGTGCGCGTAATCATGCTCATGGCTTACGCAGCTCCTGCAGTGCTTTTACCAACCGGATCCACGCCGATCACGATCGTGTTGTCGTTTTCGAAGTGGTACGGCGGAACCGGAAGGTTCGCCGGCGCCGGCATGCCCTTGAAGACGCGGCCCGCGGAGTCGTAGCGCGACTTGTGGCAAGGGCAGAAGTAACCACCCTTCCATTCGGGATCGAACGGCTCCGGCTTGATCTCCGGCTTGAACTCGGGAGCGCAGCCCAGGTGGGTGCACACACCGATCAATACCATCAGGTCCGGACGGATCGAACGCGTCGCGTTCTTCGCATAGGCGGGCTGCTGGTCGCTATTGTCCGACTTCGGATCGAGCAGCAGGCCATCGAGCGACGGCAGCACATCGAGCATCTTCTTGGAGCGGCGCGCCACGTAGACGGGCTGGCCGCGCCAGGCGAGCGTCAGCTGCTGGCCTTCCTGCAACGCAGTGATGTCCTGGGTCACAGGAGCGCCGGCCTGTTTGGCACGCTCGCTGGGACTCCATGACTTGATGAACGGTACCGCCGCAAATCCGGCCCCGACCGCGCCGACCACCGCAGTAGTCGTGGTCAGGAAACGGCGGCGGCCCTGGTTGACGGGGTGGTCCCCTTGGTTGGCCATCCGGCACTCCGCAAAGCTTGTGAACGAGTCACCGCAGGCCCTCGCCAACGGCGACGGCTTACGGCGTAAAAAGACGGCGAAGTGTAACGGAACGGTGAATGACCCGACAATCCGGCGAAACCGGAGCCATCGCGGGATCTGGAATGCCGGGCAGGTTTTCCGCCCTGCGGCTGCTTCAGCGCGAACCGGCGCCCGCGCCCGTGGCTGCCATCGTGGTCTTGCCGCCGGCGCTGCGGTAGCGATCCGCAAGCACCGCCACGCGCTGCACATAGCGCTGGGTCTCGGCATAGGGCGGAACGCCCTTGTACTTGTCTACCGCCCCCTCACCGGCGTTGTAACCGGCCGCGGCGAGCTTCACGTCGCCGTTGAAGCGCTTGAGCAGCCAACCGAGGTACTGGACGCCACCGCGGATGTTCTGCGCCGGGTCGAAGGCATTGGAGACGCCGAAGCGGCGCGCCGTCGCCGGCATGAGCTGCATCAGTCCCTGCGCCCCCACCCGGGAAAGCGCTCCGGGGTTATAGGACGACTCGGCATGGATGATGGCCCGCACGATGGCCTCCTCCACCCCGAACTGCGCCGCCGAGCTGGCGATTTCGGCGTTGTACGCCGTGGTGTTGAGCCGGATATTGCCGAAATTGACGCCTGGCAGCGCACCGCAGGCATAGCAGTTCTCGATCTGGAAGATCGGGAACTCGACCCGGCTCACCTTGACGTTGGCCACGCCTTTCGGCCGGCGGTTGCTGTAGTTGCGCACGCCGTTGGCGTCGATGTACGAGTAGGTCAGGGACGAGCCCATGCGCACGAAACGCGCCTTCATGCTCGCGTCACCGACAGGCTTGGGGGTGACGGTCGCCGGCGAGCCGGTCACGGTCATGGCGGGAGTCGCCGTCCCCACTCCGGTCCCTGCGCCGGTCGCAACTGCCGGCGCGGCGGCCGCCGCGCGAATGTGCTTTTCCGGCTGGTAGCTGATGACGGTGCATCTGGCACCGGCAACGCGCTTGCTGGCGTAGGCACGGGTGCCGTCCGGGCTGTCGCAGCGATAAAGGTTGCCCGCCCACGCCGGCGTCGACGCCAGCGCAGCCACTGCCACCAGAATTCCCCGGAGCCCCCTCATTCGGCGGACTATCCCCTCATTGAAAAGTCTTTACAAGCCGTTGATTTATATGAACGCGACGCCTATCGCGTTTCGGCCAGCGAGGGCGTGGACCTGCACACCGGCCCCTGTCCTACAATGCGCGCCCCGGCGCGGAGTAACCGCCGCCCTCCCGGATTCAACTCAATGACCGATCGCACCGCCACCGCCGAGGCCGCCCCGGCCTCCTCGCCCCTGCCGCCGAAGGGGAAGCTCTTCATCGAGACCCACGGCTGCCAGATGAACGAGTACGACTCGGCCAAGATGGCCGACGTCCTTGCCGCCAGCGACGGCCTCGAACTGACTACCAACGTCGAGGAAGCCGACGTCATCCTGATCAACACCTGCTCGATCCGCGAGAAGGCACAGGAAAAGGTGTTCAGTCAGCTTGGCCGCTGGAAGTCGCTCAAGGAGAGCGGGCTCAAGCAGGGTGGCAAGCCGGTGGTGATCGGAGTCGGTGGCTGTGTGGCCTCGCAGGAAGGCGAAGCCATCATCAAGCGTGCCCCCTACGTCGACCTGGTCTTCGGCCCGCAGACCCTGCACCGCCTGCCCGAGCTCATCCAGGCCAAGCGCGACACAGGCCTGCCGCAGGTCGACATCAGCTTCCCCGAGATCGAGAAGTTCGATCGCCTGCCCGAGCCGCGTGCCGAGGGCGCGAGCGCCTTCGTCTCGATCATGGAAGGCTGCAGCAAGTACTGCTCGTTCTGCGTGGTTCCCTATACCCGCGGCGAGGAGATCAGCCGTCCGTTCGAGGACGTGCTGGTCGAAGTCGCCGACCTTGCCGCGCAGGGCGTGCGCGAGGTCAACCTGCTCGGCCAGAACGTCAACGCCTACCGCGGTCCCTACGGGGACGGCGAGATCGCGGACCTCGCCCTGCTGATCCGCGCCATTGCCGAGATCGACGGCATCGGCCGCATCCGCTTCACTACCTCGCACCCGCTGGAATTCTCGGATTCGCTGGTCGAGGCTTATCGCGATGTGCCCAAGCTCGCGAATTACCTGCACCTGCCGGTGCAGGCCGGCAGCGACCGCGTCCTCGCGGCGATGAAGCGCGGCTACACCGCGCTGGAGTTCAAACAGAAGATCCGCAAGCTGCGCGCGGTGCGGCCGGACATCTCGGTCTCGTCCGACTTCATCGTCGGCTTCCCGGGCGAGAGCGACGCCGACTTCGAAAAGACCATGAAGCTGATCGAGGATGTCGGTTTCGATCAGTCGTTCTCGTTCATCTATTCGCGCCGCCCCGGCACGCCCGCCGCCGATCTCGAAGACACCGTCGGCAGCGAGGAGAAGCACGCCCGCCTCTCGCGCCTGCAGGCCACGATCAACGCCAAGGCGCGTGAGATCAGCGACGCCATGGTCGGCAGCGTGCAGAGCGTGCTGGTCGAGGGACCGTCGAAAAAGGACCCGAACGAACTCACCGGCAAGACCGAGAACATGCGTTCGGTGAACTTCCCGGGCAATCCGCGCCTGGTCGGGAAGTTCGTCGATGTGGTCATCACCGGGGCGATGAGCAATTCGCTGCGCGGGCGCCTCGCGATCGCAGACTGAGTGCCCCCGGGCCGCTGGCTTGCCGCCACCGGCCTGGGCGGAGTTGCCAGCATCGTGGCTTCCTCAGTCGAGGCGCTTGGTGAAGCGCAGGATGGCCGTGGTCATCATCAAGGTGATGAACGCAACCAGCGCCAGCACCTCCGGCCAGAGTTCGAAGATGCTCGCCCCGCGCAGCATCACGCCGCGGATCAGCCGCAGGAAGTGCGTCAACGGCAACACTTCGGCCAGGTACTGGATGATCTTCGGCATGCCCGAAAATGGAAACATGAAACCCGACAGCAGGATCGACGGCAGGAAGACGAAGAACGTCATCTGCATCGCCTGGAACTGGGACTGCGCCTTCGTCGAGATCATCAGGCCCAGCGAGAGATTGGCCAAGATCAGCAGGATCGTGGCGGCGTAGACGTCCAGCACACTGCCCCGCACCGGGACGTCGAACAGCCAGGCACCGAGCAGCAGCACCAGCGTCGTCTGGATCAGGCCGATCCCCGCGAACGGCAGCACCTTGCCGATCATCAGTTCACTGCTGCTGACAGGCGTCGCGATCAGCAACTCCATGTTGCCGCGTTCGCGTTCACGGACGATGGCGACCGCGGTGAAGAGCACCATCGTCATCGTCAGTATGATGCCGATCAGTCCGGGAACGATGTTGATCGCCGAGCGCCGCTCCGGGTTGTAGAAGCCGACGACGCTGATCTGCGAAGGCTTCGGCTTCACGTACGCCGCGCTGTCTAGCGGCGTCTGCGCCAGCTGCACGGCCGCGGCCTGCACCGCGGTGTCGCTACCATCGACCAGCACCTGCACGGCTTCACGCCCGTCGACGCGGCGGCGTTCGAAATCCGGCGGCACCACCACGCCGACGCTGATCTCGCCCCGCCGCAGCATCGTCATGAGCTCCTGTGGGCTGCTCGCGTCGCGTACCGGGTTGATGACCCCGGTGTTCTGCATGTCCATGACGAGCGCGCGCGACCCCGCGGTGGCGGCCTGGTCGGAAATCGCGGTATCCAGGTCGCGCAGGGTGAAGTTGATGGCGTAGCCGAACAGCACCAGCTGCATCACCGGAATGCCGACGATCATCGCCAGCGTGATCCGGTCGCGGCGCATCTGCCGCAGTTCCTTCACCATGATCGCGAAGAGGCGGCGGGTGCTCATGCGGCCTCCTCTGTCTTGGCGGAGCCGCGGGTGGCGGCGACGAAGACGTCTTCGAGGTTGGGTTCGGAAGGTTCGACCGTGGCGACGACGCCGGCCCCACGCAGCACCTCGGCGATGCGTCCGGCGGCATCGCCGTTCTCGCCCGTGAGCACGCGCAGCGTGTTGCCGATCTGCGCCGCGCTGATGACGCCAGGCGTCGCGATCAGCGCCCGCTGCGCGCTGCGCGGATGGTCCGCGAGCACCGCCAGCGTACGGCCAGCAATGGCGCTGGTGAGCTCGGCGGGCGAGCCGTCCGCGACGAGCACGCCGCGGTCGAGGATCGCGAGGCGGTGACAGCGTTCGGCTTCGTCCATGTAGTGCGTGGAAACGAGGATGGTCGTACCAGCGTCGGCCAGCTCGAAGAGTTTCTCCCAGAAGTCGCGGCGCGATTCGGGGTCGACGGCACTGGTGGGCTCGTCGAGGAACAGCAGTTCCGGCTTGTGGATCACCGCGCCCGCGAGTGCGAGGCGCTGCTTCTGGCCGCCGCTCATCGTGCCGGCGAGTTGCTTCTGGCGATCCTCGAAGTGATAGAGCCCGACCAGCTCGTCGATGCGTTGCCTGGCCTTCGCTCGTGGAATGTCCTGCACGGCGGCAAGGAATTCCAGGTTCTCGCGCACGCTGAGGTCGTCGAACAGCGAGAACTTCTGCGTCATGTAGCCGATGCGGCGCCGCAATGCTTCCGCCTGTTTCGGCAACTGCAGTCCGAGCACCTCGATGTCGCCCTCGGTCGGTGTCATCAGGCCGCAGAGCATGCGGATGGTGGTGGTCTTGCCGGAGCCGTTGGGGCCGAGGAAGCCGTAGACGTTCGCCTTCGGTACGCTCAGGTCGACGTGGTCGACCGCCACGAGATCCTTGAAGCGCTTGGTCAGGCCGCGCGCGCGGATGACAAGGTCATCGGCTGGCTGCGCGTTCATTTGCCGAACTCCACGCGCACCGGCAGGCCCGGTGGCAGTGCGGCCTCCTTCGCATTGATCGCGACTTCCGCGACATAGCTAAGGCGCGCGGCGTCCCTTCCTATCAATGCGTAGTACGGCGTGAACGTCGGCTCGGTGCGGACCAGGCGCACGGTGCCGGCAAGTCCGTCCTTGTGCCCGTCGACGAACACACGTGCCGCGTCGCCCACCTGGACGTGGGTGCGGATGGGTTCAGGCACGTACACGCGTGCATAGGGCGCGCCGACGAGCAGGATCGCGAGCGGCTGGCCCACGGCGGCCTGGTCGCCAAGCTTGAACGGCAGGCTGTCGACCAGCGCGTCGCGCGGGGCGACGAGGGAGAGCTTGTCGAGCGTCACCTGCTGCGCCGTGGCCTCCGCTTCGGATGCGGCGAGCGCCGCCTGGCCACGCGCGATCTGTTCGCGTCGCGTACCCGCTTCAAGTTCGAGGAGCGAAGCCTGCATCGCGCGTACGGATGCGGCCGTGTTTTCGGCACTGGCGCGCGCCCGGTCGACTTCGGCGGCGGCGATCAGCTGCTGGCGCCCAAGCGGGCGTACGCGTGCGTAGAAGTCGCTCGCCTCGCGCGCCTGCGCCTGCGCGGCCGCGAGTTGGGCACGCGCCTGCGCGATCGTCTCCGAACGCGGGCCCGCCTCGAGCTCTTCCAGCGATGCACGCTGCGCAGCGGCCTGCGCACGCGACGCTTCGGTCGCCGAACGCGTGCGATCGAGTTCGAGGCGCAGGATCGGCTGGCCGGCTTTCACGCGCTGCCCTTCGCGCACGTCGATCGCTGCGATGCGTTCGGCGGCGGGCGCGGGGAGCGTGATGCGGTCGTACTCGAGCGTGCCCAGGGCCTGGGGCGTGTCGTCTCTACAGGCCGACAAGAGCGCGGCGAGGACGACCAACAGCTGCGTGCGGAGGGAACGCATGGCATGGGTTCTCGTGGCAATCGTGCGGGCGTGCATCGCGCGCATTGGGATCATTGGGATCAGGAGGCGCCGATGCCATGGTCCAGCAACGCAATCGCGTGATTGCGCATGGTCGAGGCGTCGATGTCGTCGGCGGCGAACAACCGGCGCCAGATCGGCGCGCCGGCGGCTGGGAACAGGGTCAGGCCGATCAGCGAGGTGACGAGCAATCGCGGATCCAGGTCTGGACTGAGCTCGCCGGCTTCCTGCGCGGCGGCGAAGCGCGCGGCGAGCAGTTGCGGCATCTGCGGCGCGACGGTGGTGAAGAGCACTTCGCGCAGCGCGCCGCCTTCGCACAGCACTTCGCGCACCCATAACGGCGGCAGCCAGGGATGGCGTTCGACGGTCGCGCACATTCCGCGGACGAAGCCTGCGATGAGCCCGGAGATGTCGTCCCCCGCCTGCATCGTGGACTCGCGGACTTCGTCGAACGCCGGCATCACGCGTTCGGCGATGACGGCCTGTTGCAGCTGCGTCTTGTCGCCGAAGTAGTAGTGCAGCAGCGCAGGGGTTACCGCGCCTTCGCTGGCGATGGCACGCAGCGAGGTGCCGGCGATGCCGTCACGGGCGAAACAGGCGACCGCGGCATCGAGCAGGCGGGCCCGCAGGTCGGGGCCGTCGCCCATCGGGCGGCCCGGGGTGCGCTTGGGTTTTCCAGGGGCCCGGACGGACCGGGTTCCGCTGGAAACCTTGGTTTTATCGGGGCGCGTATCAGTCACGGTGCAATAATTAATTCAATGATCAATTATTTGCAAGGACGAACCGACGGACGGCCTTGCCCCGGCGGGAACAATGAGGAACCGCACTTACAGGGCGGAATCGCCCCCCTGCCCCATGCACTCTTGCGCCCGCTTATTTCCCGCCGGCGCGATAGACCGGCCGGCCATCCACATAGGTGGCCTGCACGGTCAGGTTGCGCAGTTGCGCAGGATCGATCGCCAGCGGGTCCTCGGCCACGATCACGAAGTCGGCGCGCTTGCCGACTTCGAGGCTGCCGACCTCGGTCTCCGCGAATCCCGCGTACGCGGCGTCGAGGGTGAAGCCGCGCAGCGCCTCGTAGGCCGTCAATTTTTCCTCGGGGCGCCAGCCGCCAGCAGGCTGGCCTTCCCCATCGGCCCGTGTGGTAGCGGCATACAGGCCAAGGCGCGGATCCACCGACTCGATCGGGAAGTCGGAACCCAGCGCCAGCCGCGCTCTGCTGTCGCGCAGCAACCTCCACGCGTAGGCCCCGACGATGCGCTGCGGACCAATGCGCTGCTCGGCCCATGGCATGTCGCTGGTGGCATGCGTGGGCTGCATCGAAGCGATCACGTGCAACTGGGCGAGGCGTGGAATGTCGTCGAGGGCCAGCACCTGGGCGTGTTCGATGCGCCAGCGATGGTCGCTCTTCGCGGCATCGTCGCCGAGCACGCGTGCATAGGCATCCAGCACCTCGCGATTGCCGCGATCGCCGATGGCATGCGTAGCCACCTGCACGCCGCAACGCTTCGCCTTTTCCGCGATCTTCGCCAGCGCATCGGGCGGGGTAAGCAACAGGCCGCGGTTGCCGTGGTCGTCGCTGTAGTCCTGCAGCAAGGCCGCGCCGCGACTGCCCAGCGCGCCGTCCATGTAGAGCTTGACCGTGCGCATCTTCAATCGCCCGGCGGGGTGCGCGTACAGGCCATCGCTGCAAAGCCTGGCCAGCGCCGCACCGTCGGCATCGGCCATCGCGGTGATGCGAAGCGGCAGCTTTCCGGCATCGGCGAGCCGGGTGTAGCGCTGCAATTGGGTTAACGGAATCCCGGCGTCGTGCACTCCGGTCAGCCCGTGGGAGACCGCTTCCTGCATGCCCAGTTCGAGCGCGCGCGTTGCGGTGGCCTCGTCCAGCGGCGGCATTGCGGCATCGACCAGATCCTGCGCGTTGTCGATGAAGACGCCGGTGGCGCGCCCCTGCGCATCGCGCACGATGCGGCCGCCGTCTGGCTGGCACTCGCCGGCCAGGTCCCGCTTCAGCAGGCGCATCGCGGCGCTGTTGGCCCAGGCGGCGTGGCCATCGATGCGGCGCAACCACACCGGCCGGTCCGGGAAAACCGCGTCGAGCTCGACGGCCGTCGGGAACTCCTTTTCCGGCCAGTCGTTCTGGTCCCAGCCGCGGCCCAGCAGCCAGGCCTGCGGCGGCAGCTCGCGGGCGAAATCGCGCAGCCGCTGCAGGATGTCCTGCTTGTCCCGGGTGCCCCTGAGGTCCACCTGCAGCTTCGTCAGCCCGAGCCCCTCTACGTGGCCATGGGCATCGATCAGACCCGGGATCACGGTCGCATTGCCCGCCTCGATGCGCTTGGCACCGGGATAGCGCGCCAGCAATTCCGCCGTGCCGCCCAATGCCAGGATGCGGCCATCACCGTCGTAGGCCATCGCCTGCGCGTGAGGCTGCTCGTGATCCATCGTGTGGATTCGCGCGGCGCTCACCACGGTGACCGGTAGCGTGCCCGCAACGGAAACATGCGACACGAACAACAGCGCCAGCAGGATTCGGATATCACGCATCGACCAGTCCCCCTTTCCACCCCAGGCGTCGACTTTGCGAAAAAGCCCCCACAGGCGCAAGCTTTCGCTGCTACCTCCGAGAGTGCCTTTCGAAGACCCCCAGATGCCTTCCCGCACCGTTTCCGAATTCGCCCTCGAGCCCGCCGAGACCGAGCGCCTGGCCAACCTCAGCGGCCCATTCGACAGCCACCTGCGCATGATCGAGCTGCGCCTCGGCGTGGAGATCGCCAACCGCGGAAACGTGTTCCGCGTCGATGGCTCTGAAACGGCTGTCAACAAGACGGAACGGTTGCTGCGCCAGCTGTGGAACGAGGCCGCCGACACCACGCTCACCGAGCCCGACATCCACCTGCAGCTCACCGAATACGAGGCGGACGATATCGCCGCCAGCGACATCGAGCCGCAGGAAGTCACCATCCGCGTCAAGCGCGGCACCCTGCGCGCCCGCGGCGCGAACCAGGCCAAGTACCTGCACGCGATCGCCACGCACGACATCAACTTCGGTATGGGCCCGGCTGGCACCGGCAAGACGTTCCTGGCCGTGGCGATGGCGGTGGAGGCACTGAACGAGGCCCGCGTGCAACGCCTGGTACTGGTGCGGCCCGCGGTGGAGGCCGGTGAGAAGCTGGGCTTCCTGCCGGGCGACCTGACCCAGAAGGTCGACCCTTACCTGCGCCCACTCTACGATGCCCTGTACGAGATGCTTGGCGTGGAAAAAGTGGTCAAGCTGCTGGAAAGGAACGTCATCGAGATCGCTCCGCTCGCCTACATGCGCGGACGCACGCTTAACGACGCGTATGTGATCCTCGACGAAGCGCAGAACACCACGATCGAGCAGATGAAGATGTTCCTGACCCGCATCGGCTTCGGCAGCACGGCCGTGGTGACCGGCGACATGACCCAGATCGACCTGCCCAAGCACCAGAAGTCCGGGCTGAAGGATGCGCTGGAAGTGCTGCGCAACGTCAACGGGATCAGCTTCACCTTCTTCGAGTCGCGCGATGTCGTGCGCCATCCCCTGGTGGCGCGCATCGTCAACGCCTACGACGCCCGCGATTCGGCGGACGCGCAGACCGGGCCGGCTCCCTGAGCATGGTCTTCTTCCATCAACCTCGACAGGACTACAACGCATGACCGTCGGCCCGGTTCGTCTTGATGTCAGCGTCAGCTATGCGGTTCCGCGCGTCGGCGTCCCCTCCGCGGTGAGCTTCCGGAAGTGGGTGGCCGCGGCGCTCGAGAACCGCATCCGCGAAGCGGACCTCGCCATACGCATCGTCGGTGCCAAGGAAGCGCGTGCCCTCAACCGGCATTACCGCGGCAAGGATTACGCGACCAACGTCCTGAGCTTCCCCGCCGAACTGCCGGATGGACTGCCCAAGGGCGTGAAGCTGCCGCTGCTCGGCGACCTCGTGATCTGCGCCCCCGTGGTGGCGCGCGAGGCCAAGGAGCAGAAGAAACACCTGGTCGAGCACTACGCGCACCTGACCGTGCACGGTGCCCTGCACCTGCTCGGCTGGGACCATGAGAACGAAGCCGACGCGATCTGCATGGAGCAGCTGGAACGGGAGATCCTGGCGGGAATGGGGATCGAGGACCCCTACGTCCTCGCCTGACACGCCGCCGTCGTAGCCGGACGTCGTCCTGACAGGCCTCCTGCGTTCAGGCGTGCGACCTCGCCCCGTTGTGCTTCGACCCTGCCCCGTCGTGCCGTGCACGGGTGCGCGCTGCTTTCCGCGCCGCTTGCGAACGGCCTTCCGCACCCTTGGTGCGTACCGCCTTCTTCGCCGCCGCGGAACGCTCACTGGCCGTGCGCTTGCGCGCCGCCGCCTTCGCCTGCCGTGACAACGCCAACGTACTCGCCGCTGCGTGCCCTTCGCGCTTGAGCGCCTGGGTAGTAGCGCGGGAGCGGGTCTTCGACGGGGCCGCGGCGGCCTTTGTCGCGGACTTCGTGGCGGCTTTTCGCGCGGTCGTCTTGCGGGCGCCGGTCTTCGCGGCCGCCTTCTTCGCAGTGGCTTTCCTGGCCACCGTCCGGCCCGTGGCGGTCTTGCTCGCGGCCTTCCGGGTGGTCGCCTTGCGCGTGCGAGGTGCGCCCGCCTCGGCATCCTGTCGCGCCTTGCGCCGGGTTCCTTCGGAGGCCTCGCCCTTCTTCGGCGGTGGCAGTTCCACGCCAGCGCGACGCGCCTTCGACAGGCCGATCGCGATCGCCTGCCTGGCCGAACGCGCACCGTGCTTGCCTTCGCGGATGTGTTCGATTTCCTCGCGGACGAATTCGCCGGCCTGCGTGCTCGCCGCCTTGCCTTCGCGCTTGTCCTTGCTGGCGCGTTTCAGGGTGCGTTTCTCAGGCATTTCGCAGTCCTCCGCGCGGGACCGCGGCGATTATCCGTTCGGCCCCGGGATGCCATCGTGAAACCCTTGGGCCCCTTCCGCGCTAGACTTCCACGGTCCGCCCACCCCCCGGGCGTTGCCGAAACACCATGTCCGAGGACGACAGTAGTACCCCGCAGGAGCACCCCGAGCGCCGGCGCGGTTGGCTGGAACGCATCAGCACGATGCTCTCCGGCGAGCCCAGCACGCGCGAAGGCCTGGTCGAGCTTCTCCGAGATGCCCAGGCCGATGGCCTGATAGCCGCCGACACCCTGCGCATGATGGAAGGCGCGATCGCCGTATCCGACCTGACCGTCGGCGACGTGATGATCCCGCGCGCGCAGATGGTCGCCCTGCCCGCGGAGGAGCCGCTGCTTGAACTCATGAAGCGCGTGGTCGAGTCCGGCCACTCGCGTTTCCCGGTCCACGGCGAGGAGAAGGACGAAGTCCTCGGCATCCTGCTGGCCAAGGATCTGTTGCGCGGGGTCGTCGCCGACAACGGCCCGGGCAGCATCCATGCCCTGCTGCGTCCGGCCGTGCTGATTCCCGAATCCAAGCGCCTCAACGTGCTGCTG
Source organism: Lysobacter sp. P5_B9 (assembly GCF_054049835.1). Taxonomy (NCBI): domain Bacteria; kingdom Pseudomonadati; phylum Pseudomonadota; class Gammaproteobacteria; order Lysobacterales; family Lysobacteraceae; genus Lysobacter; species Lysobacter sp. P5_B9. Next base: position 543,172 of record NZ_JBFULP010000001.1, on the reverse strand, counting down.
CGCGAGTTCCGCCAGTCGCGCAACCACATGGCGATCGTGATCGACGAGCACGGCGGCGTCGCCGGACTGGTCACCATCGAGGACGTCCTCGAGCAGATCGTCGGCGACATCGACGACGAGCACGACGAAGCCGAGGACCCGCAGGCGCTGATGCGCGCCCAGGCCGATGGCCTGTTCGTGGTCGACGCACTGACGCCGATCGCGGACTTCAACGAGCGCTTCGACGCCGACTTCGATGACGACGAGTACGACACCATCGGTGGCCTGATCACGGCGGCCATTGGCCATCTGCCGGAAGCCGGCGAGGAACTATCGATGGGCCGCTTCGTGTTCCGGGTCGCCACGGCAGACGCGCGCCGCGTGCATGCGTTCCACGTCGACGTACTCGGCAATGCGTGACGCAAACGGGTCCCTTCCCGTCGCGGGGGGAAGGGCGGGTTCCCTGAAGCGCTGGCTGCTGCCGGGCCTGCTCTGGCTGGTGTCGCTGGGCGCGTTGGCGCAGGGAGCTCCGGCGCCCTCCCCCATGGAAGCAGCGCCCCCGGCAACGGCGGAGGCCGTGCCACGCATCGGCATCATGGTCATGCAGCCGGGGGAGATCTTCTGGGAGCGTTTCGGCCACGATTCGGTGCTGGTGGCCGATCCGCGGACCGGCGAAGCGATCTCGTACAATTTCGGCTTCTTCGATCCGACCGAACCCGACTTCATCTCCCGCTTCGTCCGCGGCGACATGCGCTACCGCCTCGCGGCCGTGCCCTACACGGATGACCTGATCCTGTATCGCGAGGAAGGGCGCGGCGTCAGCGTGCAGTGGCTCGACCTCGATGCCGCGCAGGCGCGCGAGATAGCCACTGCGCTCGCCGAGAACGCGAAGCCGGAAAACGCGTTCTATCGCTACGATTACTTCAAGGACAACTGCTCCACGCGCGTGCGCGATGCCGTCGACCACGCACTGGCGGGCGGCTTGCTCAAGCAGGTCCAGGGCCGCTCGCAGGGCCTGACCTGGCGCGATGAGGCGCTGCGCCTGGCCTCCCCGGCACCGTGGATGTGGCTGGGATTCGACGTCGGCCTCGGGCCCGCCGCGGACCAGCCGATGACGTTGTGGGAACAGGCGTTCGTGCCGCGCCGGCTGTCCGACATCCTGCTGGAAGCCAGGAACAATTCGGGCCAGCCACTGGTGCGCGACCGCCAGGACATCCTCCCCCATCGCATCGCCCCCGAACCCGTGGCCCGCGCGACGCGCTGGTGGCTGTGGGGCCTGTGGGGGATCGCGATCGGCGGCGTCGTCGCATGGGCGGGAAAGCGCGGCTCGCGCGCGTTGGGCATGGCGCTGCTGACCTTCTGGCTGGTTTCGGGTGCGATCGGGGCGCTGATGTTGTTCCTGTGGTTCGGCACCGCGCATGTCATGGGATGGGCCAACCACAATCTCTTCCTGCTCAATCCGCTGGCCTGGCTCGCATTGCCCGGCGCCTGGGGACTGCTGCGCGGGCGCATGCCGGGTCGCTGGACGGCGGGCATCACCCTGCTGATGGCGCTGTCCGCCGTGGCCGGCCTGCTCTTGCATTGGGTGAGCGCGCAACCACAGGCCAACCTGCATTGGATCGCCCTGCTGCTGCCACTGCATGCCGCGACCGCCACGTTCTCCCTTCGCAACCCCCGGTGAACCTGGCGCGCGCGTGTGTTGCGCCTGATCGGGCGAAAGGGGCACGATGCCGCGCATGAAGGACCCCACGCTCCCCCAGTGCGTCATCAACTGCGTCGCCTACGACCGTGACGGCCAACGCCGCGACGTCAGCCTCGACGCGATCAGCGACGTGCTGGCGGTCGACGACGGCAGCTTCGTCTGGGTCGGCCTCTACGAGCCGGACGAGAGCGTCCTCGACAAGCTGCAGGAGGAATTCGGCCTGCATGACCTCGCCGTGGAGGATGCGCACAACGCGCACCAGCGCCCGAAGATCGAGGCCTACGGCAATTCGCTGTTCATTGCGATCCATACCGCGCAGACGGTGGACAGCCACATCCGCTTCGGCGAAACGCACATCTTCGTCGGGCCGCGCTACCTGGTGACCGTACGGCACGGCGCGTCGAGCAGCTACGCGCCCGCACGCGCGCGCATGGAACGCGAGCCGGAGATGATGAAGCACGGTCCCGGAGCCGCGTTGTATGTGGTACTGGACATGGTCGTCGACAACTACACGCCAATCATCGACGAGTTCAACCAGGAACTGAACGAACTCGAGCAGGACGTCTTCGCCGAGGCTTTCCGCAAGGACACGGTGCACAAGCTGTACGACCTCAAGCGCGAACTCACCCGCCTGCGGATGGCGGCCTCGCCGCTGCAGGACATCCTGGGGCAACTGATGCGTGCGCGCACCACGCTGATCGACGAGGAAATCCAGCTCTATTTCCGCGATGTGCACGACCACACCGTGCGCCTCAACGAAAGCACCGACACGTTGCGCGAAATGCTCACCGCGGCGATGACGGTGAACCTGTCGCTGGTCACCGTGCAGCAGGGCGAAACCGTCAAGCGCCTCGGCGCCTGGGCGGCGCTGCTGGCCGCGCCGACATTGATCGCAAGCTGGTACGGCATGAACTTCACCCACATGCCGGAGCTGGCCGGGCGCCACAGCTACTGGATCCTGATCGGCGTGGTGGTGGTGACCTGCGCGGTGCTGTACGGGATGTTCAAGCGCGCGAAATGGCTGTAACCACACGCTGATCCGGATGGCCGCGCCGGTCGCGCCACAGGAATCCCACCGCCATCATTGATTTCCCCCGGAACTCGGGCGACGCTTCGGGCTTCCCCGGAGGGACGTCAATGCAACGCTTTTCCTGGCTCGTCTGGGCCGCGCTTACCGTCGTGGCCGTTGCCAGCGTGGGCACGCTGGCCCTGCACCGCGGTGAAACCATCAGCGCCATGTGGCTGGTGGCCGCGGCCATGTCCGTGTTCGCCATCGCCTATCGCTTCTATGGCCGCTACATCGCGAACGTCGCACTGGGCGTCGATGCGACGCGTGCAACGCCTGCGTGGCGGCGCAACGATGGCCTCGACTATGTCCCCACCGAACGCAGCGTGCTGTTCGGCCACCACTTCGCCGCCATCGCCGGCGCGGGCCCCCTCGTGGGCCCGGTACTTGCGGCACAGATGGGCTACCTGCCGGGCACGCTGTGGATCCTCGGCGGCGTGGTCTTTGCCGGTGCGGTGCAGGACATGCTGGTCCTGTTTTTCTCCACGCGCCGCGATGGCCGCTCGCTCGGCGAGATGATCCGCGCGGAGATGGGCGGCGCCGCGGGCGTCACCGCGATGATCGGCATCCTCTTCATCATGGTGATCCTGCTCGCCGTGCTCGCGCTGGTCGTGGTGAAGGCGCTGGCGCAGAGCCCGTGGGGCACGTTCACGGTGGCAATGACTATCCCGATCGCGGTGCTGATGGGCGTGTACCTGCGCTACTTCCGGCCCGGCCGCATCCTCGAAGTGTCGGTGATCGGCCTGGCGCTGCTGCTGCTGACGATCTGGATCGGTGGCCGGGTCGCGGCCGATCCGCAATGGTCGGCGGTATTCCGCCTGGAGGCGACCACGCTGGCCTGGCTGCTGATCGGCTACGGTTTCATCGCCGCCGTGCTGCCGGTGTGGCTGCTGCTGGCGCCACGCGACTACCTCAGCACCTTCCTCAAGATCGGCACCATCGGCCTGCTGGCGATCGCGATCTTCATCGCCACGCCCCACCTGCAGATGCCGGCGCTCTCGCGCTTCATCGATGGCACCGGCCCGGTCTTCAGTGGAAAGCTCTTTCCGTTCCTCTTCATCACCATCGCCTGCGGCGCGGTATCCGGCTTCCACTCGCTGATCAGTTCCGGCACTACGCCCAAGATGCTCGCCAGCGAATCGCACATCCTGCCGATCGGTTACGGCGGCATGCTGATGGAGGCCTTCGTCGCGGTGATGGCGCTCGTCGCGGCCTGCGTGCTGCAGCCGGGCGTCTATTTCGCGATGAATGCGCCGGCGTCGCTGATTGGCTCGACCGTCGACTCCGCCGCGGCAGCGATTTCCAACTGGGGCTTCGTCATCACGCCCGACGTGCTCGCAGCCACCGCGAAGGAAATCGGCGAGGAAACCCTGCTCTCGCGCACCGGCGGCGCCCCGACGCTGGCGGTCGGCATGGCGCAGATCCTCCACGGCATCTCTGGCGGCACCGGGATGATGGCGTTCTGGTACCACTACGCGATCCTGTTCGAGGCCTTGTTCATCCTGACCACCCTCGATGCCGGTACGCGCGTCGCCCGCTTCATGCTCCAGGACATGCTGGGCATGGCGCACCCATCGCTGGCGCGCACCGAAAACTGGGGGGCGAATGTCCTGTGCACCGGGATCGCGGTCGCGGGCTGGGGCTGGTTCCTGTACCAGGGCGTCGTCGATCCACTCGGCGGCATCAACACACTTTGGCCGTTGTTCGGCATCGCCAACCAAATGCTGGCAGGGATCGCGCTGGTGTTCTGCTGCGTGATCATGGTGAAGATGAAGCGCGAGAAGTACCTGTGGATCCCGCTGTTGCCGACCGCATGGCTGCTGCTGTGCACGCTCACCGCCAGCTGGCAGAAGATCTTCCACGATGATCCCAAGATCGGGTTCCTGGCCAGTGCGCACAGGTTCACCGACGCCATCGCGCGTGGCGAAGTAGTGGCTCCGGCGAAGTCGATCGAAGAGATGCGGCGCCTGGTGTTCAACTACCACGTCGATGTGGTGCTGTGCGCCATGTTCATCGTGGTCGTGCTGTCGACCGTGTTCTTCGGCGCGCGGGCCGCGCTGGCGGCGCGCCAGGCCCACGCACCCACCACGCGCGAAAGCGACTACGTGGCGCTCGACAGCGTGCTGGCCAAGCCGACGGCATGATCACCGCCCTGCGAACGCTGCTGCGGGACATCTGGTCGAACGCCGCGCGAACGGCGCGGCTCGCGATCGGCATTCCGGACTACGAGGCGTATGTCGAGCACATGCGCAGCCATCATCCGCAGCTCGCACCGATGGGGCGCGACGCGTTCTTCCGGGAGCGCATGGCTGCGCGTTATGGCAAGGGGCGGTCGCGCTGCTGCTGAGTCGCGGTTAGCGGATGGTGTCCCAACCGGTGCGCTTGCGCCGGTCCTTGCCGCTGCGGCGATCGTCCTTGGTCGGCTCGAACCGGATCATTTCGCGCCGGTCCTGGCCCTGCCTGCGATCGCCGCCCTTGCGGCGTTCCGGCCCCCGGTATGGCTCCGGCGGCTTGCGGAAATCGTCGGTCATCTCTGTCCCCTGCGACTGTCCCCGGCAGCGAGCATACGCCCAAATCCGGATGGTCAGAACAACGGGCTGGCCCCCGGATTCCGGCCATCCGACGCATGACCGATGCAGCCCGCGCCGACGGAATGTTCACTGAAGCGCGGGCGGTCTGGATGGAAACACGGCAGGCCGAGCCGCAACGCGTCGTCACGATGCCGGCCCTGATCCGCCGCGAACAACCGGTGCGATAGCTCGATCGCCTGCCCGGCCAAAAAGAAAAGGGCGGAGCCGCAGCTCCGCCCTTCTTCATCCAGGCCAATGCAAGCGCTTACTGCCCGATGTGCTGCTTCAACCAGCCATTGACCGTGTCATGCCATTGAATGGAGTTCTGCGGCTTCAGCACCCAATGGTTCTCATCGGGGAAGTAGAGGAACTTCGACTCCACGCCCTTGCGCTGCAGGGCCGTGAACAGCGCGATGCCCTGCTCTGCCGGGATGCGGAAGTCCTGCTGGCCATGGATGACCAGCATCGGCACGCGGAAGTCGGCGACGTGGTTGGCCGGGTTGAACTTCTGGTAACCCTGCGGATTCTCGAACGGGGTGCCGCCGTTTTCCCATTCGCTGAACCACAGCTCCTCGGTCGCGTAGCCCATGGCATTGTTCTCGAACACGCCGTCGTGGCTCACCAGGCACTTCCACGGCTGGTTCCAGTTGCCCGCGATCCAGTTGACCATGAAGCCGCCGTAGCTCGCGCCCAGCGCACAGGCCTTGTCGCCGTCGAGGAAGGCGAACTGCTGCTGCGCCGCGGCCCAACCCTTCTGCAGGTCTTCCAGCGGGCGATCGCCCCAGTGCTGGCTGATCGCATCGGTGAACGCCTGGCCGTAGCCGGTGGAGCCGTGGAAGTCGATCATCACCACCGCGTAGCCCTGGCCCGCGTAGGTCTGCGGATTCCAGCGGTAGCTCCAGCCGTTACCGAAGCTGCCCTGCGGACCGCCATGGATGAGGAAGGCGACCGGATACTTCTTGCCCTTCTTGTAGTTCCACGGCTTGACCACGTAACCGTGCACGGTCTCGTTGTTCCAGCCCGCGAACTTGAACTGCTCGTAGTCGCCGAAGCGGACGTCCGGCAGCATCTGGCCGGCACTCTGCGTGATCGGACGCTGCGGTGCGTGGCCATCCGCGCTGGTGGTGAAGATCTGGTCGCCACTCTTCAGCGAGGAACGCGTGAACGCGAGCGTCGGGCCCGCCAGTGCGAACGAGGTGACGGAGCCCTCGGCGCCGAACACGCTGCTCACTTCGCCATTGCCGATCGACACGGCGAACAGCGGCTCCTGTCCGAGTTCCTGCGCGGTCGTGTAGATGCTCTTGCCATCCGTCGACAAGGTGATGCCATTGGCCGACGCGTCCCAACGCGGCGCGATCTCGCGCGTCGAGCCGGAGGCCAGGTCCATCGCCATCAACGCGAAGCGATCCGCTTCGAAGCCGGGGCGCTTCATGGCGCGGTAGTACAGCGTCTTGCCATCCGGACTGAATACCGGCGTGGTGTCCCAGGCCGGATTGGCAGCCGTGAGGTTTTTCGCCGTGCCGCCGCCGTCGGCATTGACCAGGTACAGGTCGAAGTTGGTCGAATGGGGCTCGTCCTGGTCGGACTTGCGCGCGCTCAGCACGAGCTGCTTGCCGTCGGGCGACCACTCGTATTCGCTCTGGTCGCCGAAGGGCCTGGACGGCACATCGCCGATCACGTCGGCGCCCACCAGCGTTCCCGTGTTCGCCATCGCCGTGCCATCGCCCAGGCCGGTGACGAAGAGACGGTTGAGGCGCCCGTCATTCCATGCATCCCAATGGCGGATGAAGATGCGGTCGAACAGGATGCCCGAATTCTTCTGCTTGCCACGCTCCTCCATGCGCTTGGGGCTGCACGCGAGGTCGCTGCCGCAATCCGCGAACGCCTCGACGCTGAAGGCCAGGCGCTTGCCGTCCGGCGAGAGCTTGTAGCTGCCGATGTCGCTGGGGAAATCGGTGAGGCGGACCGGCTCGCCGCCGCGCATGGGGATCGCGTACAGCTGCATGGACCCCGACTTCGCGCTGAGGAAATACACGGTGCTGCCGTCGCTGGAGAACGACGGCGAATTCACGTTCCAGCCATCCGGCGTCAGGCGCTTGGGCGGCGCGGCATCGCGCGCGAACAGGTCTTCGATCCACAGCGCCGTCGACGACTTGTTGGCGGACAGGTCCACCACGCGCTTGGCGAACACCAGCGTGCGGCCATTGGGCGACAGCGTGGGAGCGGATACGCGGTCGAGCGCGGCGAGGTCACGGACCTCGAAACCGCGCGCGGCGGCGGCATCGAACGAAGGCAGGGCCGCCGCGACGCACAGCACAAGAGCTGGCAGCGGCAGGACGGCATGGCGCAGATTCATCGGAACTCCGGGCGGGACAACGAAGGTCCCGATGTTAGGCGGCCGGCCCCTGTCGTCGCAAAGGCCGGCCGTCACATGCCCGGGAACTGCAAACTCCGGTCAGGCGTTCTCCAGTCAGGCGTGCTCCAATCAGGCCGCCGCGGTGCGACGCGCCACGCCTTCGATCCAGCGGTACAGGACCAGCATCGCCACCACGAACGCGATGCCGCCGATCCATACGGCAGCGTTCGCGAAATCCGGGCCCACCAGCGCCAGCGGCGCATCCATGCCCGAGAACGCCACGATCGCCGCGATCACCACGCCGATCAGGCCTTCGCCGACGATCATGCCCGAGGCCAGCAGCACCCCGAGCTGCTTCGCCGACTCCGGCTTGGCCGTGCGTTCGGCACGCTTGTCGTAGAGCGAACCGGCCAGCGCACCCACCACTACCATCAGCGTCGCCGAGGTCGGCAGATAGATGCCCAGGCCCACGGCCAGGGGCGACAGGTGTGCGGACTTGGTCGTGCGGCGCAGCACCTCGTCCAGCACGATCAGCACCACGCCGATTCCGGCGCCGATTTCGATCAGGCTCCAGTCGATGTTGTTCTGGATCACGCCCTGCGCCAGGGCGGAGATCAGGCCGGCCTGCGGTGCGGCCAGCGCCTTGGACGGATCGGCGCCCGGCGTGCCGGCGAAACCGTAGGCATGGTTCAGCAGGTCGAGGATCGGCGGAATGATCGCGGCGCCCGCGATCACGCCGACCACCAGGGCCCACTGCTGCTTGGACGGCGTCGCGTCCACCAATTGGCCGGTCTTGAGGTCCTGCAGGTTGTTGTTGGCGATCGCGGCGACGGTGAACACCACCGACGTCACCAGCAAGGCGAATGCGACCAGTCCCTTTTCATTGCCCGGCGCCATCAGCGGCTTGATACCGAACACCAGCAGCAGCGCCGCGCCGATGACCACCAGGATGCCGATGCCCGACAGCGGGCTGTTCGACGATCCGATCAGGCCCGCCATGTAGCCGCAAACCGCGGACACCAGGAAGCCCATCACCACGCAGTAGATCAGGCCGCCGACGATCAGCGTCCACATGTGCGCGCCCAGGCCGCTCTGGATGCTCAGGTGACCGAGCAGCCATGCGATCGGCAGGAAGCAGGCGACCATGATGATGCCGACGAGACCGATCGGAATGTCGTGCTCGGTGCGTGGCAGCGAGTCGAGCTGGCCGGCCTTGCGCACGCGCGAAGCCACCATCGCAGAGCGCAGGCCACTGGCGACAGGCTTCACCAGCTTGGCCAGCGTCCAGATGGCCGCAACACCAATCGTGCCGGCACCGACGAAGCGCACCTGATGGCTCCACGTCGCCTGTGCCACGTCCGCCGCCGCGCCAGCCGCCGCCGCGAGGGCCGAGTAATGCGGCACGCCCCATGCCCACGCGATTACCGCGCCCAGCAGCATCGCGACGCCGACCCACAGCCCCACCAGGTGGCCCACGGCGAACAGCGCCATCGAGAGGTTGAAGTCGAAGCCCGTCACCGACCCCTTCTCGCCGCCGAAGCGGAAGTACTGCGCGACGTCGCTGGCAAACACGCGCGTCGCGACGATGACGGCAAAGGTCGCAGCCACGATCGAACCCCAGATCACCGCCATCAGGCCGACACGGCTTTCCTCGATGCCGGCGGCGGTCGCATCTTCACCCGGACTGCCGACCTTCAGCACTTCTGCGCAGGCGACGCCCTCGGGATATGGCAGCTCCGAGTTCGTCACCAGCGCGCGCCGCAGCGGGATGGAATACATCACGCCGAGGATGCCGCCCAGTGCGCAGATCAGGAAGGAAATCCAGTAGGGAAACCCCGTCCACCAGCCAATCATTACCAGGCCCGGCAGGACGAAGATGATCGAGGACAGCGTGCCCGCCGCGGAAGCGACGGTCTGCACGATGTTGTTTTCCTGGATGGTGGAATCGCGGAAGTTGCGCAGCAACGCCATCGAGATGACGGCGGCCGGAATAGAGGTAGCGAAGGTCAGGCCGGCTTTCAATCCGAAGAACACGTTCGCCGCGGTGAACGCCACGGTGATGATCACGCCCAGGACCAGGGCGCGGATGGTCAGTTCGGTACGCGGCTCTGCCATGGATTTGGCTGGGCTGTTCAAGGACGGTCTCCCCCTTCGTATAGACGCCCCAGTATCGCAGACCGCCCGACCCGCGGGGACGGCCGGCGTTGGCGGGCCGTGGCTATACTCGGCCCACTTTGCGCATGGAGGCGCGTTGCAATCGGGGTTCCTCTTGTCCGCACTCTCTGCTCCCGCCGCCCTGCCACTCGCGACGGACGCCAGCGATGACTTCCTCGGTCATCCCAAGGGCGTCTATGTCTGCTTCTTCACCGAGATGTGGGAGCGCTTCTCCTTCTACGGAATGAAGGCGCTGCTGCTGCTGTACCTGCTGCAGCACCACAAGTTCGGCGACCGCGCGGGGCTGGACGTCCTGGGCGCGTACGGCGGCCTGGTGTATTGCGTGCCGGTCATCGGCGGCTTGCTGGCCGACCGTTTCCTGGGCATGCGCAAGGCCGTGATCTTTGGCGGCCTGTTGCTGGTGGCCGGGCATGCGGGCATGGCGATCGAGGGCCACGCGGCAACGGTGGTCAACGGCGTGGTGACGCGCGACGACGCCGCGCTGCGGATGTTCTATCTGTCGCTGTCGCTGATCATCATGGGCGTTGGTTTCCTCAAGCCCAATGTCTCGACGATAGTTGGGCGCCTGTACGAAGAGAACGATCCACGCCGCGACTCCGGCTTCTCGCTGTTCGTGGCCGGCATCAACCTCGGCGCGCTGTTCGCATCGATCGTGTGCGGTTACCTCGGCCAGCAATACGGGTGGAAGTACGGTTTCGGCGCGGCGGGCATCGGCATGCTGCTCGGGCTCGGCCAGTTCCTGTGGGGCCGCAAGTACCTGCGTGGCGTGGCGGAACCGCCGAAGCCGCTCAGTCGCGGGCGTGAGCTGACCATCTACGCATTCGCCCTCCTCGGCCTGCTGCCGGTCGCATGGCTGATGCATGCAGTCACCGCGATCCAGTTGGGCCCCTCGACCATCCGCTGGACTTATTGCATCGTCGTCATGGCATTGGCCGGCATCGTCTGGACCATGTGGCATGGCTGGCGCAGGACCGACGGGGACAGCGTCCCGCTGACGCGATATGCGCCGTCGCTGCTGGGCTTCTCGCTGCTCGGCCTCGCCGCGATCTGGCTGTCGCAACGCTTTGGCGTGCTCGATTTCTTCATCGAGGAAGCCACGCTGGCACTGGTGCTGATGTCGGTCGTGTTCCTGGTCGTCGGCTTCTGGTACGTCGGCTTCGTGACGCGCGGCTGCTCGAAGGTCGAGGCCCAGCGCATGGGCGCGATGATGGTGCTGATCTTCGCCGCGCTGGTCTTCTACACCCTGTACGAACAGACCTACGGCTCGTGGGTGACCTTCAATGACCGTCTGATGGGCAAGGACCTCATTCCTTCGCTGGTGGTGCGTGAAGGCGCGCCGTGGCCCTGGTCGATCGTCGCGCTGGTGCTGGCGCCGTTGTCGTTCATGGTGGCGTCGACGATTTCCGAACGGAACCCTGGATCGGCCACTCCGAAAGTGGCCTTCCTCCTCGCCGTCGCCGCGATGCTGGTGACCTTGCTGCACGATGCATTGGTGCTGCCGCAGAACGCAGGCTCGCTCACCTACCTGGGCTCGTTGTTCATCGTTCTGCTGGCGCCGTTGTTCGCTGTGATCTGGGCATGGCTGGACAAGCGCGGCCTCGACCCCACCAAGCCCACGAAATCGGCGCTGGGGCTGTTGTTCGGTGGCCTGAGCTTCCTGCCGCTGGTCTGGGCCGCGCAGCAGGCCGGCGCGACCGGCGAAATGGCCAGCGTGTGGTGGCTGGTGCTCGCCTACCTGCTGCTGGAACTGGGTGAGATGTGCCTCTACCCGGTCGGCCTGTCGGCAGTGACGCAGCTGTCGGTGCCGCGCGTGGTGAGCCTGATGATGGGCACCTGGTTCCTGGCCACCGCATTCTCCGAAACGCTGGCGGCACTGCTAGGCAAGCTGGCCGCCATCGAAGTCCCCGAAGGCGAGACCATGAACTTCGCCGAGGCCGCGGCCAAGTACGCCGACCTCTTCACGCTGTTGATGTGGCTGGGGATCGGCTGCGCGGTCGTCGCGCTGCTGGTGTCGCCGCTGCTGCGGAGGATGATGCACGGGGTCAAGTGACCCCTGCATGCGTGATGCGAACGGCGCCGTTGGGCGCCGTTTGCATCTGCTCAACGGTCCCTTGTGCAATGTCGGATGCCGTCGCCAACGGGTAGCCCTGAAACAACGACGGCGCCCAGGGGCGCCGTCGTGAATTGCGGAGACCGTATTACTTGGCGCTGTCCGTTCCCGGACCCGTCGTCATGGCAAGACTACCGCCCAGATGGCGCGACAGGAACGCGAGCAGGCGGGTATAGAACTCCTTCTGGTGCTCCGGCTTGTAGAAACCGTGGCCTTCGGTGTCGTAGTAGAGGGTCTCCACGGGTGTCCCCGCCTTGCGCAGTGCCGCTTCCATCATTTTCGAATGTTCGATCGGAACATTCTCGTCCTCGCCACCGGCCGCCAGGAACACCGGCACCTTGATGCGGTCGGCCATGTGGTTGGGTGAAAGGGCAGCCAGCTGTTCGTTCTTCCCCATCCAGTCCGCCGCCCAATTGCCTTTGCGTGCGCTATCGCTGTGCAGATCGTTCTTGCGCTTGGGCAGGTCGTAGACGCCGACGTAACCGGCCGCGCACTTGTATAGCCCCTGCTCCTTGGCGACGCCCATGAGGGACGCATAACCACCGTAGCTGGCGCCATACAGGCAGATCCGGTTTTTGTCGGCGATGCCTTGCGCGATCGCCCACCTGGTGGCGTCGGTCAGGTCGTCCTGCATCGCCCCGCCCCATTCCTGGGCACCGGCAACCTTGAATGCGCGGCCGTAACCGCTGGAGCCCCGGTAGTTGAGCTGCAGCACCGCATAGCCGGCCGCTGACAGCATCTGCGCCTCGTCATTGAATTCCCAGACATCCTGCACGCCGAACGGGCCGCCATGGGGCATCACCACCAGGGGCAGGCCCTTGCCGGTGCTCCCCTTGGGCGTGGTCAGGTAGCCGTGCAGTGGCAGCCCGTCGCGGGCAACCAACTTGATCGGCTGCATGGGCGCCTGCTGCTCCGGGTCGAGCCACTCGCGCCTGGCCACTACGTGGGCGGCCTTCTTGGCCACGGTGTCGAACAGATAGAAGTCACCCGGATTGCGATCACTGGAAACACTCACCAGGGCCAGGCGGCCATCGGCCGTCTGCGATGTGATCACGACGTCATCGCCGGGGAAGGCGGCCTCCAGGCCATGCTGCAGTCGGGCCTCGGGCGATTTCTCGTCCAGGAAGGCCGTTCGCGGCTTGCCATCCATGAAGTAGAGCCCGACCGGAGTGCGCGTCCCGTTGCGGTAGATCACACCGGCGGGATCAACGTCGTCATCGCGCAGGACTTCAGTACGCTTGCGCGTCTCCAGATCCATGGCCACCAGCGTATCCGGACCGTTCTGTTCCCTCACGAGCAAGTACGCGATCTTGTCGTCCGCAGAAAACCCGACCGGATGTTCGGCGCCTTTCGTATCCGACTCGTAGCTCAGCAGCTCCCACTCCGCAGCATCGCCGACACGGTAGTAGAGGCGACTGATGTTGTCCGAACTGGAGCCGGTGACGAAGCGGACCACGCCTTTGTTATCGGTCTGGAACCACGCACCCCGCACCGGCGCCTTCGCCACGCGCGTCAGGCGCCCCGTGTACACGTCCAAAAGCTGTGCGCTGGACCACGGATCCTCTGATTCGTACGGCTGTGTCGACACCAGCACCGACTTGTCGTCGGCGGGGAGGCTGTCCACCAGACGGCCCCAGACATTCATGTTGTCCTTCTTCGGTTTGATCGTTGTGCCCGCGCCACCATCGTTGACGCGATAGCCGATCAGCATTTCCGGCTTGCTGCCGTTGGCCCCGATCGCGAACAGTTCGCCGGTCGGTTGGGGCTCATCGAGAAGGCCGAATTTCTTGGCCACGCTGATGACCAGGCGATCGTTGTTGACCCAGCGGAAGTCGGCGACGTAATTATCGACGGGAAGCTTGAAGCTGCCGGTCACCTTGGTGGTCGCGCGCTCGATCACGACCAGGATCGAGCGATCCTCCTGCGGAACCGTGGCCGCGTAGTACTCGCCGCCGGGCGAGATCTTGAGCTGGTCGAACGCATCCCTTTTTACGTAAGCGCCCACGTCCACCGCCGCCATCGCCGGCATGACGGCGCCACCGGCCATCAAGACCAGGCCAAGTACCAATCGCTTCATTTCACCCTCCCTTGCGTCCATTCTCGCGTCCGCGCATGTCACCGCGGACCCCCATTTGAAGCCTAGCATCGCCTTGAACTAGCAGCCATCCGCGGAAAGTGTCCGCGCAAGTGCGGCGCGCCACGCCGGCAACGAAAGACCGTATTCGCGCCGCAACAGTGAGGCATCCATCACGGAATACGCCGGGCGGCGTGCACGGGTCGGATATTCGGCAGTCGTGATCGGCACGACGTTCGGTACACGGCCGATCAATCCGCGTGCATGTGCCTCCGCGAAGATCGCTTCGGCAAAGCCGTGCCAGGTGGTTTCGCCATCGGCGACCAGGTGCCGGATGCCGGATTGCCTGATGCCCTGCCGCAGGACCTCGGCAGTCGCATCGGCGATCAGCCATGCGGGCGTGGGGCAGCCATGCTGGTCGGCGACTACGCGCAGTTCCTCGCGTTCCGCGCCGACCCGCAGCATGGTGCGCAGGAAGTTGCCACCGCGGGTTGCGTAAACCCAGGCAGTACGCAATATCAGGTGCTGGGCACCGCTGGCCTGCACGCCCTGTTCGCCCGCGAGCTTGCTCGCGCCATACACGCCCAGGGGCGCGGTCGGGTGGTCCTCGCGGTAGGGCGCGTGGCCGCTCCCGTCGAAAACATAATCCGTCGAGTAGTGGACGAAGGCCGCGCCGCGCTCAGCGCACAGGCGCGCCAGCTCCGTCGGAGCTTCAGCGTTGGCACGGAACGCGAGCGCGGGTTCGTCCTCCGCGCGATCCACCGCCGTATGCGCGGTCGCGTTGACAATCAGGTCCGGTGCGACGCGGTCGACAAGCGGCGCGAAGGTTTCGAGCGCCTGGATGTCCAGCGCCTCGCACCTTCCGCCGTCGGGCAACTCCCCGCTTCGGGTCGTCACCGTGACCTCGCCCAGCGGCGAGAGGCTGCGCTGCAGTTCGTACCCGACCTGGCCATTGCCTCCAAGCAGCAGGATTTTCATGCCGCTCAGCCCGTATAGACCGGCAATCGTTCTGCCGCCACGTCCGCGAGCAACGGCGCGCGCGAATCCTTGTCCGACAGTTGTGGGTCGCTCACCGGCCAGTCGATGGCCAGCGCCGGATCGTCCCAGCGGATTCCCGCATCGGCCTTGGCGTCATAGGTAGCGGTGCACAGGTAGGTGAACACCGCACGCTCGCTCAGGACCACGAACCCATGGGCAAAGCCTTCCGGAATCCAGAAGTGGCGCTTGTTCTCCGCATTGAGCACGACGGCCGCCCACTTCCCGAACGTCGGCGAGCCGCGGCGGATGTCCACGGCCACGTCCCACACTTCGCCCTCGATGACCGACACATACTTGCCCTGCGGGTTCGGCCACTGGTAGTGCAGACCCCGCAACACTCCCTGGCTGGAAGACGAAACGTTGCCCTGCACGAACTTCGGTTCCAGGCCGTGCGCCGCCAGCTTGTCGCTGTTGAACGACTCGAAGAAATAACCGCGGGCATCGCCGAATACCTGCGGCTCGACCACCACGCAGCCCGGCAGGTCGGTTTCGATGACCTTCATGCGACCGGTCCGTGTTCGAGCATGCTCAGCAGGTACTGGCCGTAGCCGTTCTTGGCCAGCGGCCTGGCGAGTTCGCGCAACTGCGCGCCATCGATCCACTCGTTGAAGTAGGCGATTTCCTCCGGGCAGCACACGCGCAGACCCTGGCGCTTCTCGATCGTCTCGATGTAGCTCGAAGCCTCGACCAGGGATTCATGCGTGCCGGTGTCGAGCCAGGCAAAGCCGCGCCCCATGCGCTCCAGTTGCAGCGAACCGTCCTCGAGGTAGCAGCGGTTGAGATCGGTGATTTCCAGCTCGCCACGCGCGGACGGCTTGAGACCGGCGGCAAAATCCGAGGCACGGCCGTCATAGAAGTACAGGCCGGTGACCGCATAGCTGGACTTGGGCTGTGCCGGCTTTTCCTCGAGGCCCACGACCCTTCCGGACGCGTCGAATTCGGCAACACCATAGCGTTCCGGGTCTTTTACCCAATACCCGAACACGGTCGCGCCATGGTCGCGCGCCGTCGCGCTCCTCAACAGCTGGGTCAACCCGTGTCCGTAGAAGATGTTGTCCCCGAGAACGAGGCAACTGGGTTGCCCGGCGACGAAGTCGCGACCGATCAGGTACGCCTGCGCCAGGCCATCGGGACTGGGCTGTACGGCGTACTCGATCTTCATGCCCCACTGGGAGCCATCGCCGAGCAGGTGCTTGAACAGCGCCTGTTCGTGCGGCGTGTTGATGATCAGCACTTCGCGGATGCCCGCCAGCATGAGCACGCTGAGCGGGTAGTAGATCATTGGCTTGTCGAAGACTGGCAGCAGCTGCTTGCTGATGGCCTGGGTGATCGGATACAGGCGCGTGCCGGAACCTCCGGCGAGGATGATGCCTTTGCGTTGGGTCATGAAATCCACTTCAGTCAATGCACTTCGTTGTGCCGGCAGCGCGACGGTCAGGCCGCGGCGCCGATGCGTTCCAGACGATAGCTTCCGTCCAGCACGCGCTGCACCCAGGGCTGATTGTCCAGGTACCACTCGACCGTGCGGGCCATGCCCTGCTCGAAGGTAACCGTCGGAGCCCAACCGAGTTCGTCCTGCAGTTTGGACGCGTCGATGGCATAGCGGCGGTCGTGGCCCGGACGATCCTTGACGTAGGTAATCAGCGATTCCCGCGCGCGGCCGTCGGCCAGGGGACGCGACTGGTCGAGCAGCGCGCAGATCGTTTTCACCACCACGATGTTCTGGCGCTCGGCGTCGCCGCCGACGTTGTAGGTTTCACCCACGCGCCCGGCTTCGAGTACGCGCCGGATGGCGGCGCAGTGGTCGCCCACGTAGAGCCAGTCGCGCACGTTGAGGCCGTCGCCGTAGACCGGCAGCGGTTCGCCAGCGAGCGCCTTGGCGATCACCAGCGGGATGAGCTTCTCCGGGAACTGATAGGGACCGTAGTTGTTGGAACAGTTGGTCGTCAGGACCGGCAGGCCGTAGGTATGGTGGAAGGCGCGCACCAGGTGGTCGGACGCAGCCTTCGATGCGGAATACGGGGAATTCGGCGCATACGGCGTGGTTTCGGTGAACTTGCCGGTGTCGCCCAGCGAACCGTAGACCTCGTCGGTGGAGACATGCAGGAAGCGGAAGGCATCGCGTGCCGGCGCATCGAGCGATTTCCAGTAATCGCGGGTTTTTTCCAGCAGGGCCAGCGTGCCGAGGACGTTGGTCTGTACAAAAGCGGCAGGTCCGTCGATGGAGCGATCGACGTGGCTTTCGGCCGCGAAGTTGATCACGGCGTCGGGACGATGCTCACGCAGCAGGCGTTCGACCAGTGCCGCATCGCCGATGTCCCCCTTGACGAACACGTGGCCCGGGTGGTCGTCGAGCGATGAAAGCGTGTCCAGGTTGCCGGCATACGTCAGTACGTCGAGGTTGATGATGCGAACCCCGCGCTGCACCGCTTCCAGGACGAAATTACCACCAATGAAACCGGCGCCGCCGGTCACAAGCCATGTTGACACTCGAAACTCCTTTTTTGCAGGAACAATCCGCCTATCTGTGCTGCGTCCGCATGATGACGGACGCCTCGCCCGCATCAGAACGGAATGTCGTCATCCGCGAAATCCGTACCGAAATCATTCGACTTGGCCGGCGCCGCCTCGCGGCGCGGCGCGCCACCCTGCGGCTGCGACGGACGCGACTGGCGGGATTCGCCACCGCCACCGCCACCGAACTCACGCTTCGGCGCGCCGCCTTCGGCACGGCCACCGAGCATCTGCATCTCGTCGGCAATGATGTCGGTGGTGTACTTCTCGACGCCATCCTGGCCGGTGTACTTGTCGTATCGGATCGACCCTTCCACGTAGACCTGGCTGCCCTTGCGAAGATACTCGGCGGCGATCTCGCCGAGCTTGCCGAAGAAGGTCACCCGGTGCCATTCGGTGCGTTCCTGGGTATTGCCCTCGCGATCCTTGCGGACGCTGGTGGTGGCCAGGCTGGCCTTGGTGACCGCCATGCCGCCCTGCGTGTACTTGGTCTCCGGATCGTTGCCCAGATTGCCGACCAGGATGACCTTGTTGATGCCACGTGCCATGGGGTTACGGTCCTTTCAGAAGGAGATTCCGCCAGGAATCCCGGGTAGAGGAGATATATGTCCCGTCGCGGCGGCCCAGAGACGCCGGGGGGCAGCGGACAAGTGCAATGACAGTATATCCGGCGCCCTGAGGTCGTCAGGACATGCCGCATGTCCCGGTCGGAAACCCCTGATTTTGCTGGGAACCCGCGGGCCGGAGTCGCCGGGGGCGGCGATCAGCGCGCATGCAAGCGGGGCCGGCGTACTACGCCAGCCCCACCCATGGCTCCGCGTCGGCCCCTGGCTAGCAGGCGGAGGCAGCGACTGGCACGTCCGGATCGCGGGCCAGTGCGGCGACAGCCAGTTGCTGGCGTGACCGCCAGGTGGAAGCGGTTTCCCCGTGCCAGGCTTTGAACTGGCGGGCGAAACTGCAGGGGTCGTGAAAGCCGCAGGCTTCGGCCAACTCGGTGATCGAGAGCTGGCTGTTAAGCAGCAGGTCGCGGGCGCGCTGCATGCGAAGGCGCATCGATGCCTTCTGCAGCGTCTCCTGGTAGACCGCATGGAAGGTCTTGGACAGCCACCAGCTGGAGAAGCGGGTCAGTTCCATCAGGTCCTCGATCCGCAGCATCCGCTGGGGATTGCCCTCGAGACACAGGCGGGCCTTCTGGATGCGGGAGAAGATCCGCGTCTTGCGATGGAACGATCGGCCGGGGCAGCGCTCGATCATGTCCGCGAAGTGGTCCTGGGCCCCCTGCCAGTGCTTGAGCAGCGGCTTCAGGCCGCGCATCACCGCCGCGGCGCCGGCGTCGTTCGGCAGCGATGCGCACTGGCGCCACAGGCGCAAGGCCACGCGCCGCTCATGCAGCGGGACCTCGCCACGGCCGGCGAGCAGGCCGCGGTCGGTGGAATCCAGCGCCCCATGCATCACGTCGGGCGTGAGCATCAGCGCGATGGTCAAACCGCGTTCGTCGGACTGGACCTCGGGCATGGAACCGCGCTCCAGCGCGATCCATTGGCCCGCCCGCAGGACGAAGCTGCCTTCCGCGGCGGTGACCTGCGCAGTGCCACGCAGCTGCAGCCAGAAGGAGAACATCGGCGCTGGTGCGCGCGCCCGCTCCGAGCGGGCCACGGTGGCGAGCCGGAGCGGCATCGCCGCGATTCCCGCCCTGTAAGGGGCCGGTATTCGCGCGTCGTGCGCGGTCACGAAGGTGTCAGGCATGTCAGGCTCCTGATGATCGCTGGCGATACGCATGGATGGAACTGGCGATGTTTGTTGTAGCGCGACATCCACTGAGATGCGCGAGGTATTCGTTGAGTTGCCCGTGGAGCGCGACCAGTGCCGTGAAAATCGACGAAACCGCCTTTTGCGGCGACGAAATTGCCGTCGAGCCCGTCTGGGCGGCCTCATCGGATCGGGCTGGATCGCGGTGCCGGCCACCGCTTCCGGCGACCGGGCCAGACACGCCCGCTTTGACTCCGTGGGCGCGGCGCGCGCAGGCTTGTATCGCGGGTCCATGCCGGGTACACCACCCGGCCTGCGCGACCGCGTGGAAACGATCGTATCCAAGGGCACACGGGCCGCAATGACCAATTCACGCAATTTCCTGCAGACCACGCCCGTTCTGCGCAGGCTCGACCCGCTCGACCGCACCGTTTTCGCGCTCACGCTGGCGGTGTGGGCGATGCATTACGTCATGCGCACCATGCTCGCCCTGATGCCCGGCGACATGCTGGTGGAAACCGGCAGCCTGATGGCGCGTACCGTCGCCAGTTCCATCGGCATCGCCCTGTGCCTCGCGATCCATGTCCTGCTCAGGAAAGTCGACAGCGAACGGCCCTGGCGGCTGCTGGGCTACGCCCTTGCCCTGAGTTTTCCCGCTTGCCTCATGCTCACCGGGGTGGGCGAGTACGTCTTCCGCTACTTCACCGACTACTACACGATGTATCCGGATCGCTGGATGAACCGCTGGGAGTTGAGCGAGACCTACAAGGCCTACCAGTGGAACTTCTTCGCGTGGTGCGCGCTGTATGCGGCCGCGCGCAACGTCGCCGAGGTGCGCCGCCGCGACCAGCAACTGGCCGACGCCCACAGCGCCGCGCAGCAGGCGCAACTGCTCGCGCTGCGCCTGCAGATCAACCCGCATTTCCTCTTCAACACCCTGAACACCCTGGCCGGGCTGATCGTGCTCGGGCGCAATGCCGAGTCGGAGAAGATGGTGCTGAGCCTGTCGCGCTTCCTGCGCTACACGCTCGCGCGTACGCCCTCGCAGCTCACCACGCTGGCGGACGAGATCGGCATGCTCCGGCAATACCTCGAGATCGAGGCCGCGCGCTTTTCCGATCGCCTGAAAGTGACCTGGGACATCCCCGCGGACTGCACCCGCGCGATGGTACCCAGCCTGGTCCTGCTGCCGCTGGTGGAGAACGCACTCAAGTACGGCCTGGGCGGCTCCGAGCGGCCGGTCGAGATCCTCATCCGCGCGCGCCGCGAAGATGGCCATCTGGTTCTTGGCGTCGAAGACGATGGCGGCAGCACCCACGGCAATGCCGGCGGCGGCCTCGGCATCGGCCTGTCCAATGCCCGCCAGCGGCTCGCGGCCCTGTACGGCGATGACGCGCGCCTGGACAGCGGCCCGCTCGAACACGGCTGGCGCAGCGTGATCCGCGTTCCCTGGCAGGCAGACCAGGTGCTGGAAAGCGCTGCGTGATCCGCATCCTCCTTGCCGACGACGAACCCATCGCGCTCGATCGCCTCGAGCTGGCCGTCGCCGGCATTCCCGATGCGGAGCTCGTCGCCAAGGCGCGCAACGGCAAGGAAGCGCTGACCCTCATCCGCGAACTCAAGCCCGACATCGCGGTGCTCGACATCCAGATGCCGGTGAAGGATGGCTTCGCTGCCATCGCCGAGCTCAAGCCGGGCGAGCACCTGCCCGAGATCATCTTCGTCACCGCCTACCAGGAACATGCCGTGCGCGCGTTCGAAGTGCACGCCGTCGACTACCTGCTCAAGCCGGTCTCCTTCGAGCGCTTCCGTGAAGCCGTGCGCCTGGCGCGGGCACGGCTGGAGGCGCGCGCCGCCGAAGTGCGCTTCGACGAACTGCAACACCTGATCGCCAGCCTGCAAGCCGCGGGCAACCCGGAAAACGCGTCGAGCTTTGAGCGCGAATTCTGGGTGCGGACGCGCGACGGCATCGTCCGCGTTCCCGTGGAAACAATCGACGCGATCACCGCCGAAGGCGATTACGTGCTGCTGCATGCCGGTGGCCGGTCGCACCTGCTGAAGGACACGATCAGCTCGCTGGCCACGCGCCTCGATCCGGCCGTCCACCTGCGCGTGCATCGCTCGACGATCGTCAACCTCAAGCAGGTCACCAGCCTGCACCGGCGCGGGCCCAAGGGCATGTCGCTGACACTGGCCTCCGGGGCCGATCACGCGATCGGGCCGAATTACGTCGAAACCGTCCTCAAGGTCGTCAACGCACGCCGCTGGCGCTGACCGCGCAAGGCCGGGCGCGGACTGCCCGTGTACGTGCCCGTATAAATACCTGCCCGTATAATCGCGGCCCATGTCTGCCGATTCCTCCCTGCACCCCGCGACTTCGTCGCTGCCCGACCTGGCCACCATCCAGGCCCTCGCCCGCGACGACATGGCCGCGGTGGATGCCCTGATCCGCCATCGCCTTGCGTCCGACGTCGTGCTGATCAATCAGGTCGCCGAGTACATCGTCGGTGCCGGCGGCAAGCGCCTGCGCCCGATGCTGCTGCTGCTCGCCGCGGGCGCCCTCGGGCACCGCGGCCCGGACGCGCACCAGCTCGCCGCGGTGGTCGAGTTCATCCACACGGCCACCCTGCTGCACGACGACGTCGTCGACGAATCCGACCTGCGCCGCGGCCGCAAGACCGCCAACGCGGTGTGGGGCAATGCCGCCAGCGTGCTGGTGGGCGACTTCCTGTATTCGCGCAGCTTCCAGCTGATGGTCGAACTCGACCGCATGGAAGTCATGCGCATCCTCGCCGACACCACCAACCGCATCGCCGAGGGCGAGGTGTTGCAACTGCTGCACGTGCGCAACCCCGACACGGACGAAACCGCCTACCTGCGCGTGATCGAACGCAAGACCGCGGTGCTGTTCGCCGCGGCGACCCGCCTGGGCGCTCTGCTGTCGGGCGCGGATGCGGCGACCTGCGATGCGCTGCACGACTACGGCCTGAACCTGGGCTACGCCTTCCAGATCGCCGACGACGTGCTCGATTACGCCTCCGACGCGGAGACGCTGGGCAAGAACCTGGGCGACGACCTCGCCGAGGGCAAGGCCACGCTGCCACTGATTCACGCCATGCTGCACAGCGAAGCCGCGACGCGCGAACGCCTGCGCCACGCCGTCGAACACGGCGATACCGGGGCCTTGCCGGAAGTGCTGCAGGCGATCCACGCGACCGGCGGCCTCGATTACAGCCGCCAGTGCGCCTTCGAATACGCAGCCGCCGCCGAACGCGCGCTCGACGGCTTCGCCGACAACGACTACACCGCCGCCTTGCGCGGACTGGCCCGCTACGCGGTCAACCGCGATTACTGATCGCGGCAGCGGCCGTTATTTCCGGGAAACGCGCTCGCGGAAGAAGGCGTGGAGCATCTCGAACGCGCGCCGTGACGAGCGCTCGTCGTAGCGACAGTTGTCCGCCGGGTCCGTGGGCTGGTCTTCCGGCTGCGTGAAGCAGTGGCGCGCGCCGCTGAAGTTCACGAACTGCCAATCGGCGCCGGCCGCATCCATTTCCTGCTCGAAGGCGGCGATCTGGGTGTCCGGCACCGACGTGTCGTCGGCGCCGTTGAGCACCAGCACGGACGCCTTGATGTCGCCTTTCTTCGCCGGCCGATAGCTGTCCAGGTCGCCATGGATGCTGACCACGCCGGCGATATCGGCGCCGCTGCGCGCCAGCTCCAGCGCCACGGAACCGCCGAAGCAGAAGCCGAAGGCACCGATCCGCGCCGGGTCCAGCGGGGCCTTGCCCGCCTGCGCCTTCAACGCCGCCACGGCCGCGGCGGCGCGCCTGCGCAGCGTCACGCCACCGTCGGCGAAGGCTCTCATCACCTGCGCTTTCGCCTCCGTCTTGTCCCGGGGCAGCACGCCCTTGCCGTAGACATCGGCCACCAGCACGACGTAATCGCGGCCGGCGACACCCGCGGCGCGGGCTATGTTGGCCTGCGACATGCCCATCCAGTTCGGCACCATCACCAGACCGGGCCGTGCGGTCGTGCTGGCATCGTCGTAAACCAGCATGCCGCTGAAACTGTCGTTGCCTACCGTCCATTCGACGGGGCGAGTCTGCATCGCGGCGAATGCCGGGGCGAATACCGGGGCAATTCCCATGGCAAGGGCAAGGGTGGCCATCAGCTTGCGCATTGCGTCATCTCCTGGGGTCCGTCGCAGGTAGCGGATGGCGCAGCCTACGCTGCGGGCCGGCACCATCGTGTAGCCCCGCGATCTTGCCATCGTGGTGCGGGTGGGCACCCCGCGCATGTTGGCCGTTCGGACGTGCGACGCGGCTGTTGCGTCAGCCGATGCCCAATCCCGGAATCGCGCTGATCCCGTCGGGATCGAAACCCGCGAGTTCGGCGAAATGGCGGCCGCGTGCGACATAGTCGCGGTAGGCACCGAAGCTGGGCGCACCCGGCGACAACAGCACCACCCCGTCGCCCGCGAGCACGGCCCTGGCCTGTTGCATGGCATCGGCGAGATCGGTAGCGGCGCTCAGCGCGAAGCCGCCTTCGCCTGCGACTGCTGCAAGCAGGTCATGGATGCGCGGGCCGTTCTGGCCCATCGTGATGATGGCCAACGGCGCGGAACGGCGCATCGCCGCGACGAACTCTTCCCAAGGCAGGCCGCGGTCGTGGCCGCCCACGAGGAGCGCCACGCGCCGGCCGCGGAATACGTCCAGGGCCGCGAGGCTGGCGTGCGGCGTGGTGCTGATCGAATCGTTGACGTAGGTGATTCCGTCCCGCGTACCGATGGTCTGCAGGCGATGGGGCAGCGGCTTGAAGCTGGCGGCGTGCGGGGCGAGCGCGACGGCGTCCAGTCCCAGCGCTTCGATCGCGGTCAATACCGCACACAGGTTGCCGCGGTTGTGGCGGCCGGGCAGCGGCAGCGCGATGGTGTCCATCACGAACTCGTCGCCGCGATACAGCGCGTCTTCACGCAGGTGCCAGCCATCGCTGCGACCGAACCAGCGGATCGCGCTGTCGGGCAGCTGCAGGGCCGAAAGGATCGGATCACTGGCGTTGAGCACCGCGATGCGCGGCTTCGCCTCGGTCAGCAGGCGCAGCTTGTCGGCGATGTAGCGCTCGTGCGAGCCGTGCCAGTCGAGGTGCTCGGGAAAGATGTTGAGCGCAATGGCGACGCCGGGCCGTACGCCGCTCGCGGCGACGTCGCCGGTCTGGTAGCTCGACAGTTCGATCGCCCAGTAGTCGGGCGCGGCTTCCGGCTCGATCACCTCCAGCAGCGGCAGGCCGATATTGCCGACCAGCGCGGTCGCGTGGCCGCCAGCGCGCAGCAGGTGCGCCAGCAGCGAGGTCGTCGTGCTCTTGCCCTTGGTTCCGGTCACGCACACCGCGTTGTCGACAAAACCGGCGGCGTCTGCATGCTCGCCGAACCAGAGCGCCGTGCCGCCGAGGAAACACGTGCCCTGCCCCGCCGCCGCGACGGCTTCGGGGCGGTAGGGGCTGATGCCGGGCGACTTGACCACGACATCGAATGTACCCAGCGCATCCGCGTCGGTTTCGACGGACAGGAACGCATCGCCCAGGGCGCGCGCATCCGTCGCCTCGTCGGCATTGCAGACCAGGGTCAACGACAGTTGCGGAAGCCGCGAACGGATCGCGCGATAGGCGGCGCGGCCTTCACGGCCCCAGCCCCACAACGCGACCCTGCGTCCCTCAAGCTGCGAGATGCGCACGCAGGCGATTCCACAGCGCGGCGGGAATGCGCTGCTCTTCGTCGATCACCAGCAGCGGCTCGATGCGCAGTTCCGCGTCGTCGAGCTGCGGGCGGATTTCGCGCGCGAAACGCTCGACCAGCCCATCTTCGCGCCATTCGGGCCGCACGCTCAGCGCGGCCATCGCAGCGCGCGATTCACGGCCCTCGCCGACGCACTCGAACGGCTTGTGGTCCTGGTATTCGAGCAGCGCGTCGTAGCCGGCGGTCTGCGCCGGATCGTCGAGCAGGTTGCGGCCGAAGATGCCGACCAGGCGTGGCTTGGGCATGAACGGCGCTAGCGCGAGGAACACGAAGTGGCACTTCGGGCAAACGCCACACCAGCGGTTGGCCGGGCGCTCGCCGAGGATGTGGAAGTTGCGGTTGCAGCTGCTGAAGTGCGCGTCGTAGCGGTCGGTCCTGGCGAACTGGCGCGCGACGGCCAGCTCGCTGAGCGGACGCAGCAGCGAGTAGTAATGCAGGTCGCTGGCGATCTCGCGCTGCACGTAGTCGCCGAAGGCCGACTCGCAGGCCCAGCCCTTCGACCACTGGTGGTTCACCTCGCCCGTGCCCTCGATCATGCTGCCGTAGCTGGCCGAGCGTTCGTTCGAGAACACCACCTGGTCGACGCCGAGCAGGACCGCGGCGAACACCATGATCGCGGAGTTCAACACGGTGACCGGGATGTGCCCGTTCCACGCGCCTTCGCGGTTGTAGTCGAACAGTTGCGGCGCCAGCGCGCGGCCGAGATTGAGCGTGGGCAGGCCGGTGCGCTCGGCGCAGGCCTTGATCAACTGCGAGCCGCCGATCCAGGTGACGGTCTGCTCGACGCCGAGCGTGCGCAGGGCCTCGATGCTGACCAGCGAATCCTTGCCGCCGCCGATCGCGACCAGCGCATGCTCGCGCAGGCCGAGCGCGGGCGCCGCGGCGCGCGGCTTGGCTTCGCTCGGGAAACGGATCTTGCCGTGCAGGTTCAGGCCGTTGCGGTAGGCGAATTCGCCCAGGCCGTTGACGTAGATCAGTTCCAGCATCGCCGCGGTATCGGCATCGATGGCGTACGACTCGATGCGGATCTCCGGCGGTACCGCAGCTTTGTAGTAGCTCACGCCAGCGATCAGGTGCAGCAGCTGCAGCGCGCGTTCGGCCGCAGCGGCGCGCACTTCGTTCAGCACGAATGGCGCGCCCGGCACGGTGATGGTCTCGATTAGTTCGGGGCCGTCATCGAACGCATACATGAGCTGCGCGACGCCCGTGGCCGCATCGAACGTGCAGCGCACGAAGCGGAAGGCCTTGATCGCGTCGCGTTGGAATTTCCAGTCAGTCATTTCAGAACCATCGTAGGGCGGGCCGCGGCCCGCCGTTGAAACATCATCGCCGTGGCGGGCCAGCCCGCCTTACAGCACGTCCTCGGCCGGCAGGGCCCGCAGGTTGTAGGTATTGGCCATCGCCATGCCGTAGGCGCCGGCGTCGGCGACCAGCAGCACGTCGCCTTCGCTGGTCGACGCGGGCAGCAACCGGCTGCGGCCGAGCACGTCGCCGCTTTCGCAGATCGGTCCGACCACGTCGAACGCGACCATCGCCGGATCCGCCAGCCGCGACAGGTTGTGGATGCCGTGGTACGCCTCGTACATCGCCGGTCGCATCAACGCATTCATGCCTGCATCGCAGCCGACACGGCGAACCCCGTCCTTCTCCACGACCTGGGTCACGCCCAGCAGCAGCACGCCCGCTTCAGCAACCAGGTAACGGCCCGGCTCGATCACGAGGCCGTAGCGCGGATACGCCGCCTTGATTTCGTCCAGGCCCGCGCGCCATGCCACCAGGTCGAAATGCTGCGCGTCCGGCGTGTACGGGATCGGCAGGCCGCCCCCGATATCGACAGTCTCGATGGTGCCCACGTTGTCGGCGAGACCCACCAGGTGCGCGTAAACCTCGCGCCAGTGCCGCGGATCGTCGATGCCGCTGCCCAGGTGCGCGTGCAGGCCGCTGATGCGGATGCCGAGCTTGCGCGCCTCGGCCAGGAAGGCGTCGAAGCGCGCGACCGGCAGGCCGAACTTCGCCGCGACACCGCCCGTCTTCACCTTCTCGTGGTGGCCCTCGCCATGACCGAGGTCGAGGCGCAACCAGATCGTGCGGCCGCGGAAGACTTCCGGCCAGCGCTGCAGCGCCTCCACGTTGTCCAGCGTCACGGTCACGCCGCGCGCGAACGCCGCCTCGTATTCCCGGCGCGGCGCGAAGCTCGGGGTGAACAGCACGCGCTGCGGCGACAGCTCCGGCAGTACGGCAAAGACGTGGTCGAGCTCGGCCTGCGACACGCATTCCAGGCCGAAGCCTTCGTTCGCGAGTGCGTGCAGGACGGCCGGGTTCGGATTGGCCTTGATCGCGTAGAAGCAGCGGTCGATGGCCGATACCGACAGCAAGCCCCGCGCGCGTTCGCGCACCGTGGCGAGGTCGTAGATGTAGCGCGGGGTGCCGGCCTGCGCGTGTTGCAACAGCTGCACACGCGCGCCTGCCCACCACGCCGGTGCGCGCTCGACCTTGCCGTGCGCGATCTCGCGCCAGCTGGGGCCGAATACGCTGTCATCGAGCACCGGCATCGCGCCGCCACGCACGAGTTCGGCGTGCAGCTGCGGCAGCATGCCGTCGGCATCGGCCTCGTCGATGACGAAGGTGAGATTGAGGTCGTTGGACGACTGCGAGATCAGGTGCACGCGTTCGCGGCCGAACGTCGCCCACACGTCGGACAGCTTGTGCAGCAGCGAACGCATGCCGCGACCGACCAGCGTGATCGCCGCGCACGGCGCGATCACCTTGACCCGGCAGATCTCGGCCAGATCGGCACTGAGCGCCTCCAGCACGTTGGACGTGACCAGGTTCTCGCTGGGATCGAGCGAGACGGTGACATTGGTTTCGGACGAGCCGATCAGGTCGACGGAGAGTCCATGGCGCTTGAAGCGCTCGAACACGTCGGCAAGGAAGCCGACCTGCTGCCACATGCCGATGCTTTCCATCGAGACCAGGACAATGCCGTTGCGGCGACTGATGGCTTTCACGCCCGGCACGGTCGCGGCCGAGGCGTCGATGCGCGTGCCCGGCAGGTCGAAGCGCTCCGTGTCGAGGATCGCCATCGGCACGCCCGCGTCGCGGCAGGGCGCGATCGAGCGCGGATGCAGCACCTTGGCACCGGTGGTCGCGATTTCCTGCGCCTCCGCGTAGTCCAGGCGGGTGAGCAGGCGGGCATCGGGCACGTCGCGCGGATTCGCGGTGAACATGCCCGGCACGTCGGTCCAGATCTCGACCCGCCTGGCCTTGAGCAATGCGCCGAAATACGCGGCGGACGTGTCCGAACCACCACGACCCAGGATCGCCGTGCCGCCATCGCCGTGGCGCGCGATGAAGCCCTGCGTGAGCAGCATCGGTGCCTGCTGCCGGGAGAACCGCTCGATGAAACCGGCCTCGCCGTTGTGGCGGCAATTCACCGACAGCCGCTGCGCCCAGGGACTGGCATTGGGCAGCGACACGGCATCGAGCCACTGGCGCGCGTCGCACCAGCCAAAATCGTGGCCCTGGGTGCGCAGGTACGCCGCCCCCAGCGTGGAGGAGAGCAGTTCGCCCTGGGCGAGCACTTCGGCCTGCCAGTCGAGCGTGCGTTCGACTGCACGCGCATCGGTACCAAGCGCCTGCAGCACGGACAGGCGTTCGCCGAGCACCGCCTCGGCATCGAAGCCCAGTTCGGCGCAGAACGCGCGATGGCGCTTGACCAGCGCGGCGATGCGGCCGGCGATGTCGTCGCCATTCGCAATCGCCTGCAACTCGTTGGTCACCCCCGACAATGCCGACACCACCACCAGTACGCGCGCGCCGTCCTCGGCCATGCGTTTCGAGGCGAGGCGTCCAATGGTGTCCCAACGGTTGCGGCGCGATACGGAGGTTCCGCCGAACTTGAGTACTACCCAGGGAGTCGCTCCCGCTGTCACTGATGTGCGTCCTTATGAAGGTGATGAGGAAAGGAAATGTCCGCGCAGGGGCGCCAGCCCCCTAGAATCGCGTCTTTCGGGCCCACTCCGGAAGATCCATCCGCACCGCGAGGCGCGGACCGGCAGGTTCAGCGGTACGAGACTTCAAGAACCGGCAATTCTAGTCGAACCCGCCAGTTCATTCCCCCACCCGGGATACCACCCGGACTGCGTTCCATGAGCCCTTCCTGATGAAACGTCGTTATCTGCAACTGGATGTCTTTGCCTGCAACCCCGGCGATGGCAACCCGCTAGCCGTCGTCCTCGATGCCGACGGCCTGGACGATGCCGCCATGCAGGCCATCGCCAAGTGGACGCGCCTGCCGGAAACGACATTCGTGTTCCCGCCGACCCAGCCGGGAGCCAGCTACCGCATCCGCATGTTCAGCCCGCGCCGCGAAGTCCCGTTCGCCGGGCACCCGAGCGTCGGCACTGCGCACGCCGTAATGGAGGCCGGATTGGTGGCACCCCGCGATGGCCTGCTCTGGCAGGAAGGCATCGCCGGGGTGTTGCCGTTGCGTGTCGTCGGCGAAGGACGCACGCGCACGATCGCGGTGCGCACGCCGAAGGCGCGGGTCGTGGAAGTCGCCGCCCCGGGCGATCCGCGCCTCGCAGCCGCCCTCGCCGGCCTGCCCCTCGGCACCCTGCCGCCGGCATTGATGGACGGTGGCCGGCGCTGGTGGCTGGCCGAACTCGCCGACGAGGCCGCGCTGCGCGCCGCCTCGCCCAACTGGGACGCCATCGCCGAACTCGCGCAGGCCACCGAAAGCATGGGCCTGTTCGTCTATGCCCGCAGCGCCGATCCGGTGCATTACTACGCCGTCCGCGCCTTCGTCGGCGCGCCGGCGCGGTTCGAGGATGCCGCATCCGGCGCCGCCAACGCGACGCTGGCGGCGTGGTTGGCGGCGCGGGGCGCCCTGCCCAGCGCAGACGGCCGCTACCGCGTGAGCCAGGGCCGCGAAGTCGGCCACGACGCGATCATCGATCTGCAGGTGGATGCCGACGGCGAAGTCTGGTCCGGTGGCCGCGTCTGCGACGTGGTGACCGGCGAGATCGAGTGGCCTGCGGCGGACTCAAAGCGCCGATGACCCACCTCGCAAACAAGACCATCTGGATCACCGGCGCCTCCAGCGGCATCGGCGAAGCGCTGGCGAAGCTGGCGGCCCAGCGCGGCGCGAAGCTGGTGCTGTCGTCGCGGCGCGAAACCGAGCTCGAACGCGTGCGGCAGTCATGCCCGCGGCCGCACGACGTTGCCGTGCTGCCCGTCGACCTGGCCAATCTCGATGACGCGCAGGCCCTCGCCGCGCGCGCCGCCAGCTACTTCGGCCCCATCGACGTGCTGGTGAACAATGCCGGCATTTCCCAGCGCACGGCCATGCTGGATACGGACATGGCGGCCTACCGCCAGCTGATGGAGATCGATCTGTTCGCGCCGATGGCGCTGACCAAGGCGCTGGCGCCCGGATGGGTGGAACGGGGCAACGGCCATGTCGTGGTCGTGAGTTCCGTATTCGGCTACATCGCGATGGCACGGCGCACCGGTTACGCGGCCGCCAAGCACGCCCTGCACGGTTTCTTCGACAGCGCCCGCATCGAACTGGGCCATCGCGGCGTGAAGTTCACCCTGGCCTGCCCGGGCTTCGTGCGCACCAACGTGTCGGTCAACGCGCTCGGGCCCGGCGGGCTGCCTTATGGCAAATCCGACCACGACATCGACGGCGGGATGGATCCGCTGGTGTGTGCGGAGAAGATCTGGCGCGCGGTGGAAGCCGACCGCTATGAGGTCACCATTGCCGGTGTCGAGCGTGTCGCCGTGCTGTTCAAGCGCTTCCTGCCACTGCGCTGGTACACCGCGTTCGCGCGGCGGCTCCGGGTCAACTGACCAGAAAAAGAAGGGGCCCGTGGGCCCCTCCTTGTTTCCAGTACAACCCTTACTCCGGTCGCACGTCGACGCGTACGCGGATGCGATCGCCCGGATGATAGTGGGTGCGGGTGGTGTACTGCTGGCCGGCGTATTCGTAGGTCACGTCGTACGCGTCGACCGAGCCATCGTTGCTGCTGTAGTAACCATTGCCGTCGTGAACCGGTACCGGGTCACACACGGTCACCGTGCCCGTTCGATCCGGCATGCGCTGGCGCTGGCGCTGCTCATAGATCTGCCGGCCGGCCATGCCGCCCACCATCGAACCGATCGCGGAGGTCGCGTAACGCGCACTGCCGCCGCCGACCTGGCTGCCGATCGCGGCGCCGACGATGCCGCCGAGGACGGTCGCCATGGTCGCGCCGGTCTGCGTGCCGGCATTGCGATGGTAATTGCCGTACTGGTCGTAGTAGCCGTCGTTCCCGTAACCGTTGTTGTAGCCGCCGTTGTTGTAGCTACCGTTGTTGTAGCCGCCGTTGTTGTAGCCGCCGTTGTAGGAATCGTCACCGTGGACGACGGTATTGCGCTGGTAGCACCGTTGCGAGTTCGACGTGGCATAGCCCGAGCCGTTGCCCGAATCGAACACGGGATCGACGCGGAGCACGCGGGCATAGTCGTAACGGACGTTCGCGGCCTGCGCGTTGTACGGCGCAGCACTGTAGGTCTGCGCGGAAGCGAGGCCGGTGGTGGCCGCCAGGCACAGGGCCAGGGTGGAAACGGACAGGCGCTTCATGTGGGGCACTCCGGACGCCGGGATGGCGTGCGCGGATCGTGGGTCTGCCGCGGTCAATACAGGCTGAATCCAGCCAAGTTCCGCAAGCGGATTTACCTGGCCGACAGCCAGGTGCAGACCTGCAAGGCCAGCGCCGGGGCACCACGCCCCAGCAACGGTCCGACATGGCTTTCCGAAGGGGTCTGCAGCAACTCGGCATTCCATGCGGCCGCCAGCCCACGGGTCAGCCCGGGTGGCACGTCTTCGTCCTGCGTCGACGCGATGCAGAGCACGGGGCACACGGGCCGTGTCGCTTCGATACCCGCATGCGCCGCGCGCACTACCGCACCCGATTCGTCGCGCCAGCGACGGAAAGCAAACAGCACCGTCGCAGCATCGGAATCGGGCAGCGCGCGCCGAGTGGAAGCCAGTCGCGCATCGCAACGCCAGGGCACGACGTCGGGCCAGTCACGCGCAGGCAGCCCGGCCGACCACGGCAACGGCGGCAACGGATTCACCAGCACCAGCGCATCGGCTTCGTCGGCGCACGCGATCGCCAGCAGTCCCCCAAGGCTGGCGCCGATCAGGGCACGTGGCCGCGGCAATGCAGCGAGGGCGGAACGCGCCTGCGACAGGTAGTCGTCGAAGGTCGTGCGGGCCAGTCCGCCCGCGGCCGGCTGCAGGTCCGGCGTGACGGCCTGGATCTCCGAGGCCGCCAGCACGCCTCGCCACGCATTCCATTCCCAGCCGCCGCCACCCGCACCATGCAGCAGGAGCGCGTGCCCGATCGAAGACCGCATGGTCGCGGGTCAGCCCAACG
The DNA here is from genome assembly GCF_054049835.1 of Lysobacter sp. P5_B9. Classification (NCBI taxonomy): domain Bacteria; kingdom Pseudomonadati; phylum Pseudomonadota; class Gammaproteobacteria; order Lysobacterales; family Lysobacteraceae; genus Lysobacter; species Lysobacter sp. P5_B9. The sequence continues at coordinate 510,624 of NZ_JBFULP010000001.1, read as the reverse complement.
TTGCCGACAGCGTCACCGGCACCGACAGCGCACGCGAGATCACGCAGCCGGCCTTGGCGGCTTCGGCGGCCTGCTGGAACTGCTCGGCGCTCATCCCGGGCACCTTGGCGTTCACGACGAGATTGACGCCGGTGATGGTCGGGCCCGGGTCCATGCCCGGATCCATGGTCGCCTCGGCGCGGGTCTGGATCCGTTCCGGCGTGAAGCCGGACTTACCCAACACCGCGGACAGCGCCATGCTGAAGCAACCCGCGTGCGCCGCCGCCAGGAGCTCCTCGGGGTTGGTCCCCTTCTCGTCGCCGAAGCGGGTCTTGAACGAATAATTCTGGTCGGCGAACAGGCCGCTCTGCGGCGTGCTCATGCTGCCCTTGCCAGCTTGCAGGTCACCTTGCCAGACCGCGTCCGCGTAACGCTTGAAGGCCATGTCGATGCTCCGGGGAAAGGGCGGCCAGCGTAGCGCCGCGTTCGTTAGCTTTGTGATGCGGCTTCCACCGCCCGCCCTGGTCTCGCCCGCGCTTGACCGGCCGCACGACCTGCGGGATGGTTGCTTCCCGGCTACCCGCCGGACCCGCCATGACCGCCCTCGCCGAGTGCACGCTCGGAACGGCAGCGCTTCCGACGCGGACAGCCATGACGGCCGATTTCCTGGGCGCACGCCCTACCCAACCACGGGAGAAACGGCCTCATGTCGTACAGCACACAAGACATCCGCAACGTGGCCCTGGCGGGCCACCCCGCCGCCGGCAAGACGACGCTCTTCGAAGCCCTGCTGCAGGCCGGCGGCGCGATCCAGACAGCAGGCACGATCGAGCGCGGCAGCACCGTCTCCGACTTCGACCCCATCGAGAAACAGCGCGGTCATTCCCTCGACGTCGGCATCGCCAGCACGGACCATGGCGGCATCCACGTCAACCTGATCGACACTCCCGGCTACCCCGACTTCCGCGGTCCCGCGCTCTCCGCGCTTGCGGCGGTGGAAACCGTCGCGATAGTCGTCGACGCCGACAGCGGCATCGAGTACGGCACGCGCCGCATGATGGAATACGCCAAGGCACGCAACCTCTGCCGCGTGCTGGTGGTGAACAAGATCGACCACGCCGACGCCGACAGTGCGCGCGTGCTGACCGAACTGCGCGAGACCTTCGGCAACGAATGCCTGCCGCTCAACCTGCCCGCCGATGGCGGCAAGTCCGTGATCGACTGCTACGGCAACAGCAGCGGTAACAGCGACCTCGGCGCGGTCGCCGACTGGCACCAGAAAATCATCGACCAGGTCGTCGAGGTCAACGAGAAAGTGATGGAGCACTACCTCGACCTCGGCGAAGGCGGGCTGTCGGGTGGGGAACTTCACGACGCCTTCGAGGAATGCCTGCGCGAAGGCCATCTCGTGCCGGTCCTGTTCTGCTCCGCGCGCAGTGGCGTGGGGATCAAGGAACTTCTGGATGTCGCCGAGAAGCTGTTTCCCAATCCTGCCGAGGCGAATCCGCCGTCGTTCCACAAGCTCAACGGACAGGACACGATACCTGTCGAGGCCCTGCCCGACGCTTCCAGGCACGTCATCGCCGACGTCTTCAAGATCGTCAACGATCCTTTCGTCGGCAAGCTCGGCATCTTCCGCGTCTACCAGGGCACGGTGAAGAAGGACACCCAGTTGTTCGTCGATGACGGCAAGAAGCCGTTCAAGGTCGGCCACCTGTTCAAGCTCAGGGGCAAAGAACATATCGAGATCGACCAGGCCGTGCCCGGCGACATCGCGGCCGTGGCGAAGGTGGAGGAGCTGCATTTCGACGCGGTGCTGCACGACAGCCACGACGAGGACCAGATCCACCTCGCGCCCCTGGATTTTCCCAAGCCGATGTTCGGCCTCGCCGTGGAAGCCGCGCACAAGGGCCAGGAGCAGAAGCTGTCGACGGCGCTGCACAAGCTGGCGGAAGAAGATCCGTGCTTCACCGTCGAGCACGAGGCCGAAACCAACGAGACCGTGATCCGCGGCCTCTCCGACCTGCACCTGCGCGTCAACATCGACCGCCTGAAGGACAAGCATGGCGTTGAGGTGAAATCGCGCCCGCCGCGCATCGCCTATCGCGAAACCGTTGCCGGCAAGGCCGAGGGCCACCATCGCCACAAGAAACAGACCGGCGGGGCCGGCCAGTTCGGCGAAGTTTTCCTGCGGATCGAGCCGCTGCCACGCGGTGGAGGCTTCGAGTTCGTCGACGAGGTGAAGGGCGGCACCATCCCGGGCCAGTTCATGCCGGCCGTGGAGAAAGGTGTGCGCCAGGTGCTGCACCACGGCGCGGTCGCCGGCTATCCGATGCAGGACGTGCGCGTGATCGTGTACGACGGCAAGCACCACAGCGTCGACAGCAAGGAAGTCGCCTTCGTGGCGGCGGGCAAGAAGGCCTTCCTCGATGCGATCAGCAAGGCGCGGCCGCAGGTCCTGGAACCCATCGTCGACCTTGAGGTCAACGCGCCCGAGCAGCACATGGGCGACATCAGCGGTGGCCTCGCGAGCAAGCGCGCGCGCATCAATGGCACCGATTCCACGCGTGGCAACGAAATCATCGTTCGCGCCCAGGTGCCGCTGTCCGAACTGGAGGGCTATGCGGCCGAACTGAAGTCGGTGACCGCGGGCCGCGGCCGCTACTCGCTCGACTTCAGCCACTACGAGCCGGTGCCACCGCAGGTGCAGCAGAAGCTCATCGAGACATACAAGCCGAAGATGGAAGAGGATTGAGACTCGACGAGTTCGCACCCGGTCGGCTTCGCGCAGAAGCTCCGGGTGCGCTCCATTCATGAAAGTGCACGAGTGAACGGCCGGACCCGCGCCTGTTCCTGACTATGTGAACGACGCGGCCGATAGTGCGACTCCCGTCGCCAACCCGGCACTGTCCCCGGAACACCGCCCCGGCCTGTGACCCGCATCGCAGACCGTCGTCGATTTCAGTCGTTTCATCCACCCTGCAAGTTACAGGGGGATGACCCATGAACGCTGGAAAACCCACCCGGTCTGGCGACCGACTGGAACGTTTGGCCCGCAGCATGCTCGGCGTCGCATTGCTCGCTGCCGTCACCTGGGCCGTGACCGGAAACCTGTCCGGCCACTTCTGATCCGATCGCACGGATCGCGTGCCGGCCCGACCGGCACTGTCATGCTCGAACGCGACCGCCGGGTCCGGGATAATCGCCCGATGCACCTGTTCGACGCACCCACCCTGCTCGCCTACCTCGCCACCGCCGTGGTGCTGGTGATCATTCCTGGCCCCGGCACCGCATGGATCATCGCGCAGACGGTCGCGGGCGGTACCGCACGCGGCCTGCGCGCGGGACTGGGACTGGAGACCGCCACCCTGATCCATGCGCTCGCGGCGGGCCTGGGTTTGTCGGCTGTGCTGGCGACGTCGGCACTCGCATTCGAGATGCTGAAATACGCCGGCGCCCTCTATCTGGTATGGCTCGGGATCAAGGCCTGGCGCGGTGGCCGCGAAGCAACCGCGGATGACCCCCATCCGGCCCCTGCCGGACCCCAGCCTTCGGGCGATCTCAGTGGCGTGTACTGGCGCTCCGTCGCAACCGGGGTACTCAACCCCAAGGTCGCGCTGTTCTTCCTCGCATTCCTGCCGCAGTTCGTGCATCCCGAGCGCGGATTGGCCTGGCTGCAGTTCCTCGTGCTGGGAGCCCTGCTCTCGGTCATCGGCTTCACCAACAGCGCCGTATTGAGCACCATGATCGGCCGCTTCGGCCGCAGCCTGCGCGGAGATGGCGCATTCGCCCGCTGGCGACAGCGCGTGCTCGGCACTTTCTTCATCGGCCTGGGCCTGCGCCTGGCCCTGCAGCAGCGCGGCTGACGCCCAGCGACTCACTCAAAGCGGCAGCAGGGGTGATGCCGCGGCCGCGGCCGATAGAGGCCAACCCACGGCCTTGAGGTGAGCCCCTCGCGAACCCTCTTCCAAGCGCAACTGGGAGAAGGCTGGGACAACAGCTAACGACTGACCGCCCCGTCGCGTTAGCATCGCGCCGTCGCCAGTCCCCCGCCTGCCGGCTTCCTCGCGTTCTTCCTTTCGCATTCCAAACCCGCCCGCAACTCCCAAGGGGGACTTCATGGACAAGCGTTTCTGGATTTCCGGCGTGGTGATGACCATCGCCACGGCGCTGCTCGGCTTCGTCGTCCACGGCCTGTTTCTGGCAGACGACTACAACACGCTGGTGGGAACGGTGATGCGCTCGCCGGAGGAAGCCAACGGCATGATGCATTGGATGCTGCTGGCCGACGCCTGCATCGGCTTCGCCATGACCTGGATCTACCGCCAAGGCATCGGCCCGAGTGCGACACTGGGCCAGGGCGTGCGTTTCGGCATCGCCGTCGCCTTCCTTACCGTGATCCCGCAGTTCCTGATCTATTGGGTAGTGACGAAGATGCCTGCCGGAATCGTCCATAAGCAACTGGTCTTCGACAGCGTGCGCATGGTGGTGCTCGGCGTGCTCGTCGCCTACCTCAATCCGCGCCGCACCGGTTGAGCCAGCCGGGCCCCACGCAATTCACTCTGGATGCAAAGCCGCGCGGGTATCGTCCGGCCATTCGCCCACTTCGACGGTACGACCGATGAACCTGCGCCGCCGCTTTTTCATTGCCGCCTCCACCACGGCCCTCGCCTGCGCGCTGATCGCGCTGGCCGGCTGTTCCACGCTCGAAGCGGTCAGCGCCCTGCTGGGCGACCGCGTCAACTTCACCCAGCCGCAATTGCAGCAGGCGCTCAATCGCAACTTCCCCAAGCACTACGACCGGCTCGGTGGACTGGTATCGATGACGCTGCTGAATCCACGCCTGTCGATCCCGCAAGGCAGTAACCGCCTGCAACTGGATTTCGATCTCGGCATCGGCGCGCTCGGCAGCGACAGCATGCGTCCCAGCGGCCATTTCGCGCTGAGCAGCGCGCTGCGTTATGACCCCGGCACCCGTGGCCTGCATCTGCAGGAGCCGACGATCGAACAGGTCGACGTGCCGGCGCTCGGCGGCATGATGAACACTTCCGCTCGCGGCCTGCTCAACACCTGGCTCGCCGGGTACGCGCGCGATGAACCCGTCTACCGCTTCGACAACAGCCTGCTCGACCGCCTCGGCTCACGCCGCATCGGCCGCACCGACATCGAGAACGGCCAGGTCGTGGTGCACCTCGGCGACAACTGACAAGAGATGATTTTTCGCATGCGCATTTCCTTCCTCCTCACCCTCTCCCTGCTCGCGCTGCTGGCCACTGCCTGCGGCAAGGATGCTGCGCAGCACTCGGCGGCCGATGGGGGCCCCGACAAGCAGCTGCCGGCGCCCACGGGCGCATCCGGGGGCGTCACCGGCATGCCCGACCGGCCGGGTCCTGGCCCGGTCGGCCCGCCAGTGGCGGAACAGCCGGAAGTGCCGGTGGACGAAAACGGCACCCCGTTGCTGCCCGAAGCCGCACCCGGTGATGCCCAGACCGCAGCCGAACCCACGCCCGAAGACGCCGTCGCCGTGATCCGCGACTACTACGATGCGATCAACAGCGGCGATTTCGTCCGCGCGTATGGGTTGTGGTCGGATGGTGGCCGCTCCAGCGGACAGTCCGCGCCGCAATTCGCCGCGGGTTTTGCCGACATCACCGGTGTCTCGGTGGAAATGCAGTCGCCGGGCGCCGTCGATGCCGCGGCCGGTTCGCGCTACATCGAGGTCCCCGTGGCCATCACCACCACCCGCCGCGATGGCAGCCAGCACCACTTGACTGGCACGTACACGCTGCGCCGCGCGGTGGTGGATGGCGCAACCCCGGAACAACGGCAGTGGCGCATCGGCTCGGCGGACCTACGCGAAACGCAGTAAGCGGCGCGTGCGCCGACGCGACCATGGATGCCACGCCCCGCATCGTGCTGGACACGAACGTATGCCTGGACCTGTTCGTGTTCGATGACCCGCGCTGCCTGCGCCTGCGCGATGCACTGCACGCCGGCGACGTCATCGCCGTGACCAGTGCGGCCTGCCGCGAGGAGTGGTTGCGCGTGCTGTGTTATCCGCAACTGGCCCTCGACGGGGCCGCGCGCGAAGCCGCTGCGGCCCGCTTCGATGCCCTGATGCAACGCTTTCCACCGTGCCCGGATGGCGCGGAAGGTGCGGCGCAGCCACTGCGCTGCAGCGATCCCGACGACCAGAAATTCCTCGACCTGGCGCTGCGCGCCGGTGCCCGCTGGCTGCTGAGCCGCGATGACCACCTGCTCGCCCTGGCGCGGCGGGCGCGGCGCGAAGGTCTGTTCGAGATCCTCGCGCCGCAGGAGTGGGGATCGATCCACGCCAGCTAGGACACGCCGGCGAAGACCGGCGACGAGCGCTTACAGCTCGAAGCGGTACGACAGCTTCACCAGCAACTGTTCGCTGTCGCGCAGGGCGAACGCGTCCTGGAACTGGTCGCGCGCGTTGAAACCGCTGAAGGGCTCCAACTCGGTCAGAGAACCGCCACGCACATAAGCGATATAGAGATAGGACAGCGGCGCCAGTTCGTAGCGATAGCGGATCTGGAAGCCGAGGTTGCTCACCCCGACATCGGGGATCGTCTCCGCCGATTCCACCGGCTCGCCGTTGTCAGCCACGCGGTAAGCCTGCCTCGCTTTCGCGTCCAGTCCGATCGCTTCCAGCCGCACGCGCAGTTCGTGCTTGTCGTTGATCAGCCATACGCTGCCGGCGTTGAGCAGGATCATGTCCTCGTCGTAGCTGCCGATCAGGTTGTCGCCGTGCCACAGCAGCCAGTCGTTGTTGTGCTCGAAGAACCAGGCGGTGAAGAAGCTGAGGCGATCGTTGACGTGGTAGGTCGGCTCGAGGTCGAGCTGGAGCGAGCTCTTGCCCGGCGTATCCAGCCCTTCCGAGGCCCAGCGCATGTTGCCGTAGAAGCTCCAGTGGCCACTGCCCTGGCGCGGACGGTTGCGCTCGTAGAACAGAAAGTACTTCGCCGGCATGTTGATCACTTCATTGTCATTGCTGCGCAGGAAGCGGTCGTCGTGGCCGGACGTCCACGTCGCGACCTCGAAGAAGTCGTTGCCGCCGTCGCGCAGCTGGCCGCTGCGATTCATCGCCGCGGCATCGCCAATGTGCACGCCGTGGTCGTTGACGCGGCGGGACACCGCCCAGTGCCAGTCGGTAGCGCTGTACTGCGAGGTTTCCGGGAAATCGGTGAAACGCTTGCCCAGGTCATAGCGCGCGTAGTTGAAGTTGTTGCGCTCGAGGAAACCGAAGTCGTTGAGCTGCAGCTTGTCGCCGAGGTGCACCATGTACAGCTGCTGGCGCCAGCCGTCGCCCATGTCCCAGTCGATGCGCATCTGCCCGCCGGTATTGCTGCCGGACTGGTTTTCATCCGGCCTGTTGTAGGCGTCCTGCCCCATGCCATCGACGTCCGACCCCACCAGCGTGGTGCGGATGGACCACTGCGGATTGGGCGTCCAGCGGTGGTCGACTTCGTAGACGTTGGCCTCGCGGCCTATGCATTCGCCCGTGCCCACGTCCTGGCCGTAACAAGGCCGCTCCACGCGTGTGATCATCGCGCCGATGCCCTGCGTGTCGCCGTCGCGAGAGGTGCGCAAGGCATAGAAATCACGTCCTGCCTCATCCGCTTCGGTGGCGGCGAACACGCCGTAGTTCATCGCGCCCAGGCTGCCGTTGAGTTTCGCAGCGGCCGTCACGTCGCCGGCACCACTGCCGTCGTCGGCATTCGCGCCGACGCGACGGGTATAGATCAGTCGGTTGGCGTTGTTGAGCCCGCCGAACGGCACGTCGAAGTAGCTCTGGTTCTCGGTGAAGAAGGGGCGCTTGTCGCTGAAGAAGGTCTCGTTCGCGCTGAAGTTGACGACCAGCTGGTCGCTCTCGACCTGGCCGAAGTCGGGGTTGAGCGTCGCACTGAGCTGGAAGCGGCCGTTGGGCTTCCAGAAGATGTCGGCGCCGGTGTCGAAGTCGGAGTTCGTTGCGACGTTGTCGTAAACGCCCGACACATACGGGGTGATCGCCAGCAGCGACTGGCTGTACGCCGGCACCTCGACTTTGTTCAGCGCGGTGAGGAAGCGCGATTCCTGGAAGCTGACCGCCGGCCAGGAGGCGCGCTCGCCGGTGGCGCCGATGACGCGATCGAGCGAGATGCCGAGGGTGCGGGTGCCGTTCTTCACGTCGCGCATCGTCGCGACGTGCCACGGGATCAGCATCTCCGCCGACCAGCCGGCTTCGTCCTCGCTGGTGGCGTGGCGCCAGTCGCCATCCCAGTCCGGGTTGAACTGGTTCTCGTTGGTGATGGTGGTATCGATGATGCTGTTGGACAGCAGTACGGTGAAGTTGTAGCCGGTGCGGCCGTCGCCGTCGAAGTCGACATAGAGATTGACGCGGTCGGCCTGCGCGCCCTGGTCTCGTTGCGCCTCCTGGCGCGTGCGCGCGATATTGGGCGACTGCAGGTTGCGGAACCCGATGGCCAGGCCGTCCTCGGTGGCGAGGATCCAGGCCTCGGTCGGCTGCGAACCCGGCGCGCGCGACAGCGGCTGGGTCTGGCGGAAATCGGTGATGTGCTGCGCGCCCTGCCATTCGGCTGGATCGATGCGGCCGTCGATCACGACGGCGGCGAAGGCGGGCGGCGCGGCGAGCGCGGCCAGGATGGCGATGGTCAGCGTTGCACGCATGGAGAGTCCGGTTATGGAGGATTGCGGCCCGCTTCCAGCGCGCCGATCCGCGGGTGCCGCTGTGCGCGGCCCCACGACAGGTGGGCAGGGTATTGCCGACCGTGGCGGTTACCGCATGGCGGAAGTCATGCCAACCAATTGCCTGATCCCTGCATCGCGGCAACACCGTTCAGCTTCGCGGTTGCCGGACAGAGCCGGCGGTCAGCTGGCGAACGTGCTCCCGCCCCGGAAATCCCCGCGTGGACCGCAAAAAAGAAGCGCCGGGACTGGCCCGGCGCCGACAGGCAGGAAGGACCCGATCAGTCCTTCTTTCCGTTGCCCTTTTTCTTCTTGTCCTTTTTCTTCTTTTTCTTGGACTTGTCTTTCTTTGGCTGAAGCATGGTGCCGGTGCAATCGGGCGACCCGCAGCGGCACTCCCAGATCTTCTTCAGCTCCTTGGTGTGCTTTTCTTCCAGGCGGATGCCGTAGTTGTAGGACAGCTCCTCGCCCGGCGCGATGTCACGCATGGCCTCGATGAACACCTTGTCCTTGCGGCGGTCGTCGCCGTCGTCCTCTTCCAGCACGGCCTCGCAGTTGGGCGAACAGCTGTGGTTGATCCAGCGCGCCGAATTGCCCTCGAAGTTCGCGTCGATCACGTACTCGTCGTTGAGGGTGAACAGGAAGGTATGGCCGGTGTCGACGTCGCCGGAATCGCCTTCATCGACTTCGTCGTGGGTACGGCGACGGCCCTTGTATTCGATCAGGCGCTCGCCCTTCTCGATCGGGGCGACGGCGAACATGCCGTTGCCATGGATGGTGGAACGGCGAGTGGCGATCTTGCGAGGCATGCAGGGTCCGGAGGCGAGTGAAGTGCAGCGGGCGGCGATTGTCGCTTGAAAGCGGTGATGCCGTCATGGCGCAGCCGGGGCGGCGCGGAGCGGGCGCGCGACGCCTCGGTCCGGGGCGCATGCGGCCGGGGAACCCAGCGGCTCGACCCCGTCGGCTCAAATCAGTACAATTCCAGTACGAATTAGCCCCGGCCCTGTTCAGGCCCCCCGCCATGCTCCGCGTCACCAAGCTCACCGACTACGCCACGGTCGTCATGACCGTCCTCGCCGGCCACCACGGCAGCGCCCCGGAAGCCGTGCTCAGCGCATCGGAGCTGGCCGAGCGCGCCGGACTGGAAACACCGACCGTGGCCAAGGTCCTCAAGCCTTTGGCGCAGGCCGGCCTGGTCGCCGCCACGCGCGGCGCGAACGGCGGCTATCGGCTCGCGCGGTCGGCGGAAGCGATTGGCCTGCTCGAAATCGTGATTGCGCTGGAAGGGCCGCTCGGCATGACCGAATGCAGCGTCCACGCCGGCAACTGCGGCATCGAACAGTCCTGCGGCGTACGCGCCAACTGGAACCGCATCAACGACGTGGTGATCGACGCCCTGCGCGGCATCACCCTCGCGCAGATGCTGGCGCCACCGCCACACCGCGAACCCGAAGCCGGCCCAAATCCCGCGAAGCGCATCGACCTGCGCCTCGCCAACGCATAAGCAGTCCGTAGCCATGGCCACCGAAACCATCCCGACCAGCATCATCGAAGACCCGGCCGAGACCAATCGCGAAATCCGCGAGCAGCTCGGCCGCAAGTACGAAGCCGGCTTCGTCACCGCCATCGAATCCGAATCCTTGCCGCCGGGCCTGGACGAGGACGTCATCCGCGCCATCTCCGAACGCAAGAACGAACCGGACTGGATGACGCAGTGGCGCCTGGCGGCCTACCGCCACTGGCTGACCATGCCGATGCCGCACTGGGCCAAGCTCAATATCGCCCCGATCGATTTCCAGGCGATCAGCTACTACTCCGCGCCCAAGGGTCCGAAGTACGCCTCGCTGGACGAGGTTCCGCAGGAACTGCTCGACACCTACGAGAAGCTCGGCGTGCCGCTGCACGAGCGCGCCAAGCTGGCCGGCGTCGCCGTCGATGCCGTTTTCGACTCGGTCTCGGTCGGCACCACCTTCCGCAAGGAACTGGCCGAAAAGGGCGTGATCTTCTGCTCGATGTCGGAAGCGGTCCACGAATACCCCGAGCTGGTACGGAAGTACCTCGGCACGGTCGTGCCGACCCACGACAACTACTTCGCCGCACTGAATTCCGCGGTATTTTCCGACGGCTCGTTCGTGTTCATCCCCAAGGGCGTGCGCTGCCCGATGGAGCTGAGCACCTACTTCCGCATCAACGCCAGCGAGACCGGCCAGTTCGAGCGCACCCTGATCGTGTGCGAGGAAAAGGCCTACGTGTCGTACCTCGAAGGCTGCACCGCTCCGATGCGCGACGAGAACCAGCTGCACGCGGCGGTCGTCGAGCTGGTGGCGCTGGAAGACGCGGAGATCAAGTACTCGACCGTGCAGAACTGGTACCCCGGCGACGAGAACGGCGTCGGTGGCATCTACAACTTCGTGACCAAGCGTGGCGAATGCCGTGGCGCGCGCTCGAAGATCAGCTGGACGCAGGTCGAGACCGGTTCGGCAATCACCTGGAAATATCCGTCGTGCGTGCTGCTCGGCGACGATTCCGTCGGCGAGTTCCATTCGGTCGCGCTGACGCACCACCGCCAGCAGGCCGACACCGGCACCAAGATGATCCACATCGGCAAGCGCACCAAGTCGAAGATCGTCAGCAAGGGCATCAGCGCCGGCCACGGCCAGAATTCCTACCGCGGCCTGGTCCGCGTGGAGAAGAACGCCGAGGGCGCGCGCAACCATACCCAGTGCGATTCGCTGCTGATCGGCAAGAAGTGCGGCGCGCACACCTTCCCGTACATCGAAGTGAAGCACCCATCCGCGACGGTCGAACACGAAGCCACGACCTCGAAGATCAGCGACGACCAGCTGTTCTATTGCCGCTCGCGCGGCATCAGCGAGGAAGACGCGGTGTCGATGATCGTCGACGGCTTCTGCAAGTCGGTGTTCCGCGAGTTGCCGATGGAGTTCGCGGTGGAAGCCAAGAAGCTGCTGGAAGTCTCCCTGGAGGGAGCCGTAGGTTGATTTCTCCTTCTCCCGGCTAGCGGGAGAAGGTGCCCGAAGGGCGGATGAAGGGCGAACGCAGCCACAGCGCTGAATCGCCTCACCCCAACAAGAGAAAGAACATGCTGAAGATCGAAAACCTCCACGTCCGCGTCGCCGGCAAGGAAATCCTCAAGGGCCTCTCGCTCGAAGTGCAGCCGGGCCAGGTGCACGCGATCATGGGCCCCAACGGCGCCGGCAAGTCCACGCTCGGCAATGTCATCGCCGGGCGCGAGGGCTATGAAGTCGTCGCCGGTTCGGTGACCTTCGAAGGCCGCGACCTGCTGGCGCTGGAGCCGGAAGAGCGTGCCGCCAGCGGCGTATTCCTCGCCTTCCAGTACCCGGTCGAGATCCCGGGCGTGAACAACACCTACTTCCTGCGCACCGCCGTCAACGCGCAGCGCAAGGCGCGTGGCGAGAGCGAGCTGGACTCGATGCAGTTCCTGAAGAAGGTGCGCGAGAAACTGGCGGTCCTCCACCTCAAGGACGACCTGCTGCAGCGCGCGGTCAACGAGGGCTTCAGCGGTGGCGAGAAGAAGCGCAACGAGATCTTCCAGCTCGCCCTGCTCGAACCCAAGCTCGCGATCCTCGACGAAACCGACAGTGGCCTCGACATCGACGCGCTGAAGAACGTCGCCGAAGGCGTCAACGCACTGCGTTCGCCCGACCGTGCCTTCCTGGTCGTCACCCACTACCAGCGCCTGCTCGACTACATCACGCCCGACGTGGTCCACGTGCTGGCCGACGGCCGCATCGTCGAAAGCGGCGGCCCGGAACTCGCGCTGCAGCTGGAAGCACACGGCTACGCCTGGGTGAAGGACCGTGTTGCACCGGGACATGCCTCATCCGGAGCCGCGGCCTGACATGAGCGCCCTGCTCGACTCCTTCGCTTCCGCCTTCGACGCCCTGCCCGGCCGCGATGCCGCCGGCCTTGGCGCATCGCGCCGCGATGCGCTGGCCGCCGCATTGCGCGACGGCATGCCCGGCACCCGCAGCGAACGCTGGAAGTACACCCCGCTGCGTGCGTTCGAACGCCGCACGTTCGCCGCCGCCGACGCGCAGCCGGCCATTTTCGATGAGGCTCTGCTGGCAGGCATCCCCACGCCCCGGCTGGTCTTCGTCAACGGCCGCTTCGATCCCGCGCACAGTGATGCGGCCGGACTGCCTCCTGGCGTCGCGCTGCAGCCGCTGTCGCAGCTTCTGGCACAAGGCGGCGAGCGTGAAGTGAACTTCCTCGCCCGCCGCTACGAGCGCCCGGACGAGGTCTTCGCCCGCGTCAACGCCGCCCTGGCCGACGAGGGCGTGGTCCTGCGCGCGGAAGCAGGGGTGCGTTCGGCGCTGCCGATCCACCTCGTGTTCGTGGGCACCGCTGCCGGACGCGATCTCGCCTCGCATTCGCGGCATCTGTTCGAATTGCGCCGCGATGCCGAACTGACGCTGGTCGAGCATCACCTGGCCGGTGCCGCCAATACCCACCTCGCCAACAGCATTGCCCACGTCCACCTCGCCGCAGGTGCGCGCCTCACCCACCTGCGCGTGCAGGACGAAGCCCCGGGCGCGTCGCTGATCAGCCGCACCGACGCGGTGCTGGCGCGCGACGCGATCTATCGCCGCCTCGACCTCGAACTCGGCGGCGCGCTGGCGCGCCACGAACTCAACGCCTCGCTGCAGGGCGAAGGCGCGCAGGTCATCTCCAACGGCGTGCTGCTGGCCGATGGCAAGCGCCACCTCGACACGCGACTGGGCATCGACCATGTCGCACGCGACACGCGCTGCGACCTGCTGTGGCGCGGACTCGGTTCCGGGCGTTCGAAGGCGGCCTTCCACGGCGGCATCACCATCCGCGAAGGCGCGGACGGCAGTGTCGCCGCTCTGTCGAACAAGAACCTGCTGCTCTCCGCGGGCGCGGAGATCGATACGCAGCCCGTGCTCGAGATCCACGCCGACGAGGTGCAGGCCGCGCACGGAGCGGCGGTTGGCCAGCTCGATGCCACCTCCATGTTCTACCTGCGCAGCCGCGGCATTCCCGAGCCTCAGGCACGCGCCCTGCTCACGGCCGCGTTCTGCCGTGAAACCCTCAACGTGATCGAAGACGCGCCGCTGCGTGAATCATTGGCGGCGAAGCTCGATGCCGCGCTGGCCCGCCTGGATCCTGCCCAATTGGGGCCCGCGCAATTGGGGCCCGCACAATTGGGGCCCGCGCAATCGGAACCCGCACAATCGGAGCCGGCATGAACGCGCCGCTCGCCACCGCCACCACCATCGACTGGGCCAGCGTCCGCGCCGACTTCCCGCTGCTTACGCGCGAGGTGCAGGGCAAGCCGCTGGTCTACCTCGACTCGGCGAACACCGGCCAGAAGCCGGCAAGCGTGATCGAGGCGGTCGACGACTTCTACCGCCACCACAACGCCAACGTCAGCCGCGCCGTGCACACGCTCGGCACCGAGGCGACCGATGCCTACGAAGGCGCGCGCCGCAAGCTGGCGGCATTCTTCAACGTCCGCCCCGACGAGCTGGTGTTGTGCAGTGGCACCACCTTCGCCCTCAACCTGGTCGCTTACTCCTGGGCCCTGCCCAACCTGCGTCCCGGCGACGCGATCGTGCTCACCCGCATGGAGCACCACGCCAACATCGTGCCGTGGCAGCTGGTGGCCGAACGCACCGGCGCGAAGATCAAGGTCGCGGAAGTCAACGCCGCCGGCGAACTCGACATCGATGCGCTTTACGCGCTGCTGACGCCGGAGGTGAAGATCCTCTCGCTGACGCACGTCTCCAACGTGCTCGGCACGGTCAACCCGGTGCGCGAGATCTGCCGTGAAGCCCGCCGGCGCGGCATCGTCACCGCGGTGGACGGCTCGCAGGCCGCACCGCATCGTCCGGTCGACATCGCATCGATCGGTTGCGACTTCTACGCCTTCACCGGCCACAAGATGTGCGGCCCGACCGGCACCGGCGCGCTGTGGGCGCGCCGCGAGCACCTGGCCGCCATGCCGCCCTTCATCGGCGGCGGCGAGATGATCAAGGAAGTGCGCTTCGAGGGCACGGTCTATAACGACGCGCCGCACAAGTTCGAAGCCGGCACGCCGAACATCGCCGGCTTCATCGGGCTGGGCGCGGCGGTCGATTACCTGTCGGCCCTCGGCATGGCCAACACTGAAGCGCGCGAGCAGAAGCTCTTGCAACACGCGACCGAGGAACTGGACAAGGTCGAGGGCCTGCGCATATTCGGTCGCGCCGCCGAGAAAGCCGCGGTCATCAGTTTCCTGGTCGACGGCGCCCACGCCCACGACCTGGCCACCCTGCTCGACCTGGAAGGCGTGGCGATCCGGTCCGGCCACCACTGCGCACACCCGCTGATGCACCACTTCGGCGTGCCGGCCACGTGCCGCGCGTCATTCGCGTTCTATAACACGCACGGGGAAGTGGAGGCGTTCGTGGCGGCCCTGCGGAAGGCCCGCAAGCTATTGGCATAAGCCGGCAGCGCGCGCGGTGAAGCCGCGTTGCGCTACGCTTTGCCACCGACGACAGCCGCAACCCGGGCCACCCATGTCCGACAACCCCGAGTTCCTCGCGCTCCTGCGCGAGATACGCGACAACCAGCGCGAGGCGCTGGCGCTGCAGCGCGAGCACCTCCAGGCCTACCAGCGCCAGCTCGATCGCGTCGAACGGATCAACGATCGCGCCGAGGCGATCCAGGGTCGCGCCGGCAAGGCGATCAAGGCCATCGTATGGATCGCAATCCCGCTGGTGTTCCTCCTGCTGCTATTGATGTTCCTCCCTTACTTCTCCCGCCTGGTCGCATGAGCCACGAAAGCGCATTGAAATTCCGCAGTGCCACCCACGCCGACACCGTCGCCCTGGTGGCGCTGGTCGAATCCGCCTATCGCGGTGACGTGAGCAAGCAAGGCTGGACCACCGAAGCCGACATGCTCGAAGGCCGCCGCACCGGCACCGATGACATCGAGTCGTGCATCAGCCGTCCCGACAGCCGCATCCTCATTGCCGAGCGGACGTCGCAGGACGGCAGCCATGAACTCCTTGCGTGCGCGCACGTGGCCATCGAAGACGGCGCCGGCTACTTCGGCATGTTTTCGGTACGTCCCAACCTGCAGGGCGGCGGGATCGGCAAGGCGATGCTCGCCGAAGCCGAACGCGTCGCCCGCGACGAATGGAAGCTCCCGGCCATGCGGATGACGGTGATCGACATCCGCGACGAGCTCATCGCCTTCTACGAGCGCCGAGGCTACCGGCGCACGGGCACCAAGAAGCCGTTTCCCTATGGCGACGAGCGCTTCGGCGTGCCCAAGCGCGCTGACCTCCGTTTCGAGGTCCTGGAAAAAGCGCTGTGATCCTCGCCATCGTCGCGATGGCCGTTACTGCCAAGGAATAGATCAATGGGCGATTGGGTATTCGTCTGCGCCACGTCGCAGTTGCTTCCCGGCGAAACCGTCGTCGCGTGGGACGGCGACACCCCCATCCTCGTGGTGAACTACGACGGCGACTTCTACGCGATGGAAGACAAGTGCTCGCATGAGGATTTCGAGCTGTCCGCTGGCCACTTCGATGGCGACGAAGCGACGATCGAATGCGCCTTGCACGGTGCGAAGTTCGACGTGCGCGACGGTCGCCCTCTCTGCGCGCCCGCCTATGAGCCGGTGACGAAGTTTCCCGTCAAGGTCGACGATACGGGCGTGTGGACGCGCGACGACCGGGATTGACCCCTCGCAAACGCGAATCGTTTGCATCTGATAACCATTCTCATTAACATGGCGTCCGCCGCGGCATGAAGCCGCCGACTTTTTTGTCACGGGACCCATGAAAACCAAGAAGATCCCCGCTGCCGCACCGTTGGCAGCCGCCCTTGCCCTCGCCCTTTCCGCCCCCGCCCTGGCCGAGACCGCTACCGACGACGCCGGTGGTCGCCATGAGCGTGCCACCGACCTCGACACCATCGAAGTCATCGGCAAGGTCGACTACAGCTATGTGCAGAAGCGCAGCACGACCGCGACCAGGACCGATACCGAACTGCAGGACGTGCCGCAATCGATCACGGTCGTGACCCAGGACATGATCCGCGACCAGGCCATGCAGAACCTCGCCGACGTCGTCCGCTATGTGCCTGGCGTGACCATGGCGCAGGGCGAAGGCAACCGCGACACGCCCGTGCTGCGCGGCAACAGCACCACCGGCGACATGTTCATCGACGGCATGCGCGACGATACGCAGTACTTCCGCGACCTCTACAACATCGAACGCGTCGAGGCGCTGAAGGGCCCCAACGCCATGATCTTCGGCCGCGGCGGCAGCGGCGGCGTGATCAACCGCGTCACCAAGCAGGCCGACTGGAACACCGTGCGCAATCTCAACCTGCAAGTCGGCTCCTGGGACAAGCGGCGCCTGAGTGGCGACTTCGGCCAGGCCATCAGTGACGACGCCGCGTTCCGCGTGACGGCCATGTTCGAGGACTCGGAAAGTTACCGTGACGACTACGAAGCCAGGCGTTGGGGCATCAACCCGACGTTCGCGTTCGACGCCGGCGAAAACACCACGATCACCCTGGGCTACGAGCACTTCGAGGACGATCGCGTCGCCGACCGCGGCGTGCACTCCTCGCTCAATGTCTTCAACGGTCGCCGCCTGCCGGTGGAAACGGATCGCTCCACGTTCTTCGGCGATCCGGACCGCAGCGACACCTGGGTCGATGTCGACGCTCTGAGCGGCCTGGTTGAGCACGACTTCGGCAACGGCCTGACGCTGCGCAACCGCACCCGTATTGCCGATTACGACAAGTTCTACCAGAACGTATACGCCGGCGGCCCGGTCTCCCGCGACGGCTCGCTGGCCGATATCCGCGCCTACAACAACGCGACCCAGCGCAAGAACGTCTTCAACCAGACCGATTTCGTCTGGTCGCTCGATGGCGCCATCAAGCAGACCGTGCTGTTCGGTGCCGAATTGGGCCGCCAGGAAACCGACAACCTGCGCAACACCGGCTTCTTCGGCGCGCCGGGTTCCACCGTGACCTCGGTGCTGGTGCCGTTCGAGAACCCGCGCTACACCGGGCCATTGGAGTTCCGTCCGAATGGAACCGACGCGAACAACCATAGCGTTGCCAAAGTCGCCGCCGTTTACGTACAGGACCAGATCGAGTTCTCGCCGCAGTGGCAAGCGATCGCCGGTCTGCGCTACGACCGCTTCGACATGGATTTCGATGACCTCAGGGCTTCGACTGCCCCGCAGAATCGTCATCTCACCTCCACCGACAACCTGCTGTCGCCGCGCGTCGGCCTGGTCTACAAGCCGGTCGAGCCGCTCTCCCTGTACGCGAGCTACGGAATCGCCTACCTGCCGCGCGCGGGCGACCAGCTGTCATCGCTGAGCCCGACCAACAAGGCATTCGATCCGGAAGAGTTCCGCAACTATGAAGTCGGCACCAAGTGGGAAGTCGTCCAGGGCCTGGCCCTGACCGCCGCTGCCTACCGCCTGGAGCGCACCAACGTGATCGCCCCGGACCCGTCGAATCCCGCGCAGTCGATCCTGATCGACGGTCAACGCGTGAAGGGTGTCGAGCTGGGCCTGGCCGGAAACATCACCGAGGCGTGGAGTGTCATGGGTGGCTACGCCTGGCAGGAAGGCGATATTCCCAACAGCATCGTCAAGCCTGCACAACTGCCGAAGCAGACCGCTTCGCTATGGAACCGCTACGACTTGAGCGACCGTTGGGGCGTGGGCCTGGGCGCGGTCTATCGCGGTGAATTCTTCGCTTCGACCAGCAATGAGGTCGTGGTCAAGGGCTACACCCGCTACGACGCGGCCGTGTTCTTCGACGTCAGCAAGAATCTCGGCCTGCAGTTGAACCTCGAAAACATCTTCGACAAGAAGTATTTTGTTTCGGCGAACAGCGACAACAACATCACGCCAGGTTCGCCGCGCGCGGCCTACCTGAGCGTCAACTTCGCGTTCTGATCCATTCTTCAATCAGTGCATCACGGTCGGGAGCCCGCTCGTCGCGCGGGCTCCTGCCTTTTTGATGCGCAGCCCGACGGAAGCCTTCGCATGAATGCCACCACGAGCACGGCCGACCTGGCCCGCCGCCGCAGCAACACCACCTATCGCTGGATCCGCCAGATCCACCTGTGGATTGGCGCGTGGGGCGCGCTGGCCGCGATCATCTACGGCTTTACCGGACTCGTCATGAACCACCGCTTCGGCGACAGCGCGTGGGCACAGGGCGATAGCGAGGAAACCGGTCGCCTGGTGCTGCAGATTCCGACCGCGGCTCGCACGAGCCCCGAGGAACTGTCGCTGTGGCTGCGGCAGACGCAAGCACTGGACGCGCAGGTGATCCGCAAGGGCTCGCCGGGTGCGA
The DNA here is from genome assembly GCF_054049835.1 of Lysobacter sp. P5_B9. Lineage (NCBI taxonomy): Bacteria > Pseudomonadati > Pseudomonadota > Gammaproteobacteria > Lysobacterales > Lysobacteraceae > Lysobacter > Lysobacter sp. P5_B9. Next base: position 491,550 of record NZ_JBFULP010000001.1, on the reverse strand, counting down.
AGGACGGCAAACAGCCGCCGAAGTGGAACCTGAGCGGCGGCACCGCGAGCGAATCCTGGGCCCTGGAATACACACCGGGCAAGGACAGCGCCGAACTCAAGCGCAGCTCGCATACGCTGCTCGCCGCGATCAACCGCCTGCACAAGGGCGTGGGCGGCGGCTGGGCCTGGAGCCTGCTCGCCGACAGCTTCGCCATCGGCATGTTGCTGCTGGGTCTGTCGGGCATCTGGATGTGGGCGCGCGGTCGCACGCCGAAGCAGATGGTTGCGAGCGTGCTGGGCTTGTCGCTCGTCGTCCTGGCATTCGTATTGGGGCCGGCTCTGCTCTAAGCCCGCCTCGTCACCAGGCCTCGTCACCAGGTCACGGCTGCCTGGGCGTCGTTGCGGCTGACGCGCACCAGCAGCAGCTCGCCACCGCCTTCGATCACGTGTCGCAGGCGTTCCGAACCGGCCTGCAGGATCGCGGTGTCGCCCCTTTCCAGCGGTGGCAGGCCGGAGTCGTCGGCAAAACGCGCGCGGCCGGCGAGCAGGTGCACCGCCCACGTCGCGCCCGGCTCGGCAAAGATCACCATCGGCCCCACCAGCGGCCGGTGCCACAACTCGGCCTGCACGCGATCACGCCGCCACATGAGGTTGAAGTCGTGCGTCGGGCCGTCGACGAGTTCGCCCGTGACACCGCGTTCGCCGGCAAAGCAAAGCTTGCCGTGGGGCGGCTGCAGTTCGTGTACTTCGCCATCATCGAAGCGCAGGCGCAGGCCGTTGCCCGATAGCAGGACGAGTTCCCGGTCGATACCGGGGAAGGACGAGAACGCGGAATCGCGTTCGATTTCGGCGATCGACAGGCGCCAGTCCCATTCGCCGGACCCGGGCGACCTGTAGATTTCACGAGTCCAGCCCAGCTGGTTGCGCCAGCGTTCGCGGCGGTACTCGTTTGCCGGAATGACCCAGGAACGGGCGGTCTGTGCGGATTCGGCCATGGCCCAAGTCTAACGTGGCGACGCTGCGCCTCGACCACCGCGCCATGCCCCCGAACCTGCCGTGAGGGTTCACCCGGACCACGAATCCATTCGTGGCCGGGCGACACTTCCTTGTCCAGACTGGGGGTCTGCTTCCTGCGGGCTTCCTGCCCGCGAATACCTGGTCAGCGCTTGCCTAGATCAGCGCTTGGGCACGACCGGGCGGGCAACCGCGGCCGCGGGCTTGCGCGCAACGGCTGGTGCCCCGCCGGCAACGACAATGCGATCGCGATTCTTTTCGACGGTCTTCAGGCCCACGCCCTTCACCAGCGTCAACTGCTCGGCGCTCTTGAAAGCGCCGTTGGCCTTGCGGTAGGCGACGATGGCCTCGGCCTTGCTCGGGCCGATGTTGAGCAGTACGCGGTCGATGGTGGCCGCATCGGCGGTGTTGATGTTGACCTTCTCCGCAGCCTCCGCGGCCAGGGCGCTGCCGGCCATCAGCAGCGAGAGCGCGAGGGTCTGCAACAGGGCGACGAACTTGTTCATGGTGTGGCTCCTTGGGGTTGGTATCGCTTCCGTTCCGGCGATCAGCCGGTGAGGACAGTCTCCGGGTCCGCCAGGGAGCGGCCCATCGGGGGACGGTCCGGTTTCGGGTAGGAAAACCCCACGCTCCGGGCCGGTAAAATCCGGACCTGCGCTAAACTCCCCGTCCTCCGCAATCTCAATTCCAGGGCTTTCCAGAGCCCGCAAGCCGGGAACTTCCATGGATAGCCGCAAGATCGAGCAGTTCGTGTCCGCCAAGTGGGACAACGAAATTGTTCCGCAACTCGTCGAATACATCCGCATCCCCAACAAGTCGCCGATGTTCGATGCGGACTGGGTGAAGCACGGCTACATGGATGCGGCGGTCGCACTGATGGAGAAGTGGGCGCGCGCGCAGACCGTTGCCGGCATGCAGCTGGAAGTCGTGCGCCTGGAAGGCCGCACCCCGCTGATGTTCATCGACATCCCGGCCGCCAACGGCGGCAGCAACGACGACTGCGTGATCCTCTACGGCCATCTCGACAAGCAGCCGGAGATGACCGGTTGGGACGACGACCTCGGCCCGTGGAAGCCGGTGATCAAGGGCGATCGCCTGTACGGCCGCGGCGGTGCGGACGACGGCTATGCGATCTTCGGTTCGCTCACCGCGATCATGGCGCTGCAGGAACAGGGCATCGCCCATTCCCGCTGCGTCGTGTTGATCGAAGCGTGCGAGGAGTCCGGCAGCTACGACTTGCCCGCCTATGTCGACCACCTCGCTGATCGCATCGGCAAGCCCTCGCTCGTCGTGTGCCTGGACTCCGGCTGCGGCAACTACGAACAACTGTGGTGCACTACGTCGCTGCGCGGCCTGGCCGGCGGCAACTTCACGGTGAAGGTGCTGGAAGAAGGGGTGCACTCGGGCGACGCCTCCGGCATCGTGCCTTCGAGTTTCCGCCTGATCCGCCAGCTGCTGTCGCGCATCGAGGACGAAAAAACCGGGCGCATCCTGCTCGAAGGCCTGCACGTGGAAGTGCCGGCCGAACGCCTCGCACAGGCGAAGGAAGCCGCGCGTGTGCTCGATACCGCGATCTTCGACAAATTCCCGCTGGTCAAAGGCCTGAAGCCGATGTTCAACGAGGGTTCCGCCGATGACCTGAGCGAACTCGTGCTCAACCGCACCTGGCGGCCCGCCCTGTCGGTGACCGGCGTGGACGGCATGCCGCCGCTGTCGTCCGCCGGCAACGTGCTGCGTCCCTTCACCGCGGTGAAGCTGTCGCTGCGCCTGCCCCCGACGCTGGAAGGCAAGAAGGCAGGCGACCTGCTCAAGCAGACGTTGGAAGCCAATCCGCCCAACGGTGCGCAGGTCACGATGGAACTGGAAAAGGCCAGCACCGGCTGGAACGCGCCGGCAATGTCGCCGTGGCTGTCCAAGGCGATCGACACCGCGAGCCAGGAGTTCTTCGGCGCACCGGCGATGTACATGGGCGAAGGCGGCACGATTCCGTTCATGGGCATGCTCGGTGAGAAGTTCCCAGGCGCGCAGTTCATGATCACCGGCGTGCTCGGCCCGCACTCGAATGCACATGGCCCGAACGAATTCCTGCACATCCCGATGGGCAAGCGCGTCACCGCATCGGTGTCGCGAGTGATCGCCGATCACCACCTGGCCAGCCAGCGCGGAGAAACCCGGGGCGTGGCGGCGGTGGCCGGTGGCGAGCACCATGGAGGCCACGGCTGCTGCTGATCCTGGTGGCGTCTTGCGAAAAAGCCCGGCTTTGGCCGGGCTTTTTTGTTGGCCGGAGTCCGCCGGCTGCCCTGTCCAGGCCTACGCTGCACCGCAGCGTGCCACCCCCAAGCGGCTGTTAGGATGGCCGCGCCCCACACCAACCAACGATTCAACAGGAGCACATCCATGTTCGAAGGCGTCATTGGTTACATCATCGGCGGCGCAGTCATTGGCATCCTCGCCCGCTTCCTGAAGCCCGGCGCGGACCCGATGGGCTGGATCCTCACCATCCTGCTCGGTATCGCCGGCGCCTACGCCGGCAGCCAGCTGGCCGCCATGCTCAACCTGACCAGCACGCTGATGGTCTGGGCTTGCGCGATCGGCGCAGCCATCATCCTGCTCTTCCTCTACGAAGCCATCCGCAGGAAGACCCCCAGGGCCGCGTGACCACAGCCGCATGGATGCAAAACAAAACCCCGGCAATTGCCGGGGTTTTGTTTTGGGCGTCGCCATGCCGCAGGATCATCCCAGCAGGCGCGCGATCACCTGCTCTGCCAGTGTTTCCGGCGTTTCGTGCACGGTATCGAGCACGAGCTCGGCATGCTCGGGCGCCTCGTACGGCGAATCGATGCCGGTGAAGTTGGGGATCCGTCCCGCCCGCGCCTTCGCGTAGAGCCCTTTCACGTCGCGCCGTTCGGCAACCGCCAGCGGCGTGTCGACGAACACTTCGACGAACTCGCCAGCGTCGAACATCTCGCGCGCCATGCGGCGTTCGGCGCGGAACGGGGAGATGAAGCTCACCAGCACGATCAGGCCGGCGTCGACCATGAGCCTGGCCACCTCGGCGACGCGGCGGATGTTCTCGACGCGGTCCTCGTCGGTGAAGCCCAGGTCCTTGTTGAGCCCATGGCGCACGTTGTCGCCGTCGAGGATGTAGCAATGGTGCCCCATCGCATGCAGGCGCTTCTCGACCAGGTTCGCGACTGTCGACTTGCCCGACCCCGACAAGCCGGTGAACCACGCGCAGCGCGGCACCTGCGCCTTGCTGCGCGCGCGCGCGGCCTTGTCGACGTCGACGTGTTGCCAGTGGATGTTGCCGGCGCGGCGCAGGGCGAAATCGATCGTGCCGGCGGCGACGGTGGCATTGGTCTGGCGATCGATCAGGATGAAGCCGCCGAGCTCGCGGTTGTCGGCATAGGCTTCGAACGCGATCGCGTGGTCGAGGTAGAGGTTGCAGTAACCCACCTCGTTGAGCTCCAGGTGCTTGGCGGCCAGCTGGTCCTGTGTGTTGACGTCGACCTTGTGCTTGATCTCGGTGACGCTGGCACTGACCGTGCGCGTGCCGATCTTGAGCCAGTACGGACGACCCGGCAGCAGGCTGTGTTCGCCCATCCACAACAGGTGCGCGGCGAACTGGTCGGAGACCTGTGGAGGCTGGTTTCCGGCCGCGATCACGTCGCCGCGACTGATGTCGAGTTCGTCGGCCAGCGTGAGCGTGATCGACTGCCCGGCAATGGCGGATTCGACATCGCCCTGGGCGCCCAGTACGCGCGCCACCTTCGAGCGCCGGCCCGAGGGCAACGCCACGATCTCATCGCCCGGCCGGACCACGCCCGCCGCAACCGTGCCGGCGAAACCGCGGAAGTCCTGGTTGGGCCGGTTGACCCACTGCACCGGCAGGCGGAAGCCGATCGCGCCGCCATGCGCGGCGACCTCGACGGTTTCGAGGTATTCGAGCAGGCTCGTGCCCCGGTACCACGGGGTGTTCGGCGAACGTTGCAGCAGGTTGTCGCCCTGCAACGCCGACAGCGGAATCGCGGTGACATGGGCGATGCCCAGTTGCGCCGCCAGTTCGCGGTAACCCGCCACGATCTCGTCGAAGACGGACTGGTCGTACCCGACCAGGTCCATCTTGTTGACCGCCAGCACCACGTGGCGGATGCCGAGCAGCGAAACGATGTAGCTGTGGCGCCGCGTCTGCGTCAGCAGGCCCTTGCGTGCGTCGACCAGCACCACGGCCACTTCGGCCGTGGAGGCACCGGTGGCCATGTTGCGGGTGTACTGCTCGTGGCCGGGGCAATCGGCGACGATGAACTTGCGCTTGTCCGTGCTGAAGAAGCGGTAGGCGACGTCGATGGTGATGCCCTGCTCGCGCTCGGCGGCAAGACCATCCATCAGCAGCGCATAGTCGATGTTGTCGCCCTGCGTGCCGTGGCGGCGGCTGTCCTTGTCGAGCGCGGCGAGCTGGTCCTCGAATAGGCCCTTGCTCTCGTACAGCAGGCGGCCGATCAGCGTGCTCTTGCCATCGTCGACGCTGCCACAGGTGATGAAGCGCAACAGGCCCTTGGTTTCGTGCTGGTGCAGGTAGGCGGCGACGGCGGCCGCGGCGCCGCCCTGGCCAGCATGTACGTTCGCGGCGGCCATCAGAAGTAGCCCTCCTGCTTCTTCTTCTCCATCGACGCCGACGGGTCGTGGTCGATCACCCGACCCTGCCGCTCCGAGGTGGTCGCGACCAGCATCTCGGCAATGATCTTTTCCAGGGTGTCGGCGTCGGACTCGATCGCGCCGGTGAGCGGGTAGCAGCCGAGCGTGCGGAAACGCACCTGCCTGGTCACCGGCGTTTCGCCAGCGCGCAGCGGCAGGCGTTCGTCGTCCACCAGGATCAACGCGCCATCGCGTTCGACCACCGGGCGTTGCGCGGCGAAGTACAACGACGGCACCGGAATCTTCTCGCGGTAGATGTAGAGCCAGACGTCCAGTTCGGTCCAGTTGGAAATCGGGAAGACGCGGACCGATTCGCCCTTGTGGATGCGCGTGTTGTACAGGCTCCACAACTCGGGACGCTGGTTCTTCGGATCCCAGCGGTGCTGTTCGTTACGGAACGAGAAGATGCGTTCCTTGGCGCGCGACTTCTCCTCGTCGCGACGTGCTCCGCCGATGGCGGCATCGAAGCCGAACTTGTCCAGCGCCTGTTTCAGCGCCTGCGTCTTCATCACGTCGGTGTGCACGGTGGCGCCGTGACTGATCGGGCCTATGCCCTGCGCCACGCCTTCGGGATTGGTGTGCACGTGCAGGGTGTTGCCGGTTTCCGCGGCGCGGCGATCGCGGAAGGCGATCATCTCGCGGAACTTCCAACCGGTGTCGACATGCAACAACGGAATCGGCGGCCGGCCAGGCGCAAAGGCCTTGCCGAGCAGGTGCAACAGCACCGAGCTGTCCTTGCCGACCGAATACATCATCACCGGGTTGCGGAACCCGGCCGCAACCTCACGCAGGATATGGATGCTCTCGGCTTCGAGGCGGTCGAGGTGGCTGAGGGCAGGCGGAGGCAGGACGGGAGGACTCACGGACGGCAGGGGCATTGGCTGGAAGTAGCGCTCAAGTGAGCCAATCGTGACTCAAAACGGGGCGGCGTGCCCGGCTGGAGCCGGACCCGATTCGGGACGGCAGTATCGGCGCCATGCTGCGCGTCCGAAATGCGGGCTCGGCATAAGCGCATAGCTGCAAGTCCTTTCCTGCAGCGCGCCCGCATACCTAGCCTTGCGGCATCGACTTCCATCGAGCCGCACGATGTCCGCCGCACCCGCCGCCTTCAGCAGCATCCCCGCGTTCCCCTCCGTGCTTTCGCCGGAGCAGGCCGCGTTGCTCGAGCAGCTGACCGGCGGATTGGATGGCGCCGGGCTGTGGTGGTTGTCCGGCTATGCGGCCGGACTTGCGCGCACGCAGGTCCTGCCAGCGACACGGCAGACGGCACTGGCCATGCCCACGACGCAGGTCGCGGTGCAGCTGACCATCGTGTACGGCAGCCAGACCGGCAACGCACGGCGCATCGCCGAGAAACTCGCGCTGCAGGTCGAAGCCGCGGGGCTGGGCGCACGCCTGGTTCGCGCCGACGCCTATCCAACGCGCGAGCTGAAGAACGAGCGCCACCTCGTCATCGTGATCAGCACGCAGGGCGACGGCGACCCACCGGACGACGCGCGCGGCTTCTTCGACTACATCACCGGCAAGCGCGCGCCGCAGCTGCCTGGACTCCAGTACGCCGTGCTGGCGCTGGGTGATTCAAGCTATCCGCAGTTCTGCGCGATCGGCCGCCGCCTCGACGAGCGCCTGTCCGAACTCGGCGCGAAGCGCTGGTTCGCGCTTGGCGAGGCCGATCTCGACATCGACAGCGTCGCTACACCGTGGCTCGCGAACGCGCTGGCCGCGGCCAGGGAGGCAATGAAACCGCAGCCGCCCTTGGCCACGGTCACGCCGCTGCGTCCGCAGGCCACCGCGGCGAACCTGCATACCCGCGACACCCCCTACCCGGCCGAACTGCTGGTCAACCAACGCATAAGCGGCCGCGGTAGCGACAAAGACATCCGCCATATCGAGTTGTCGTTGGAAGGTTCGGGCCTGCATTACGAAGCCGGCGATGCGCTCGGCATCTGGCCGGTGAATCCACCGCCGCTGGTCGACGCCGTACTGTCGGCGTTTGCGCTCGACGGCGACCAGACCGTCAGCTACGGCGGGGAGACGCTGCCGTTGCGCGAATGGTTGTCGGGCAAGCGCGAACTCACCCGTCTGTCGCGGCCGTTCGTGGCAGCCCATGCCGCGCATGCAGGGAGCGATGAGCTCAACGCCCTGCTCCGCCCGGAGCGTGCCGCCGATTTCGCGCGGTTGCTGGCCCAACAGCAGATCATCGACCTGTTGCGTGGTTATCCGGGCGCATGGAGCGCCGAGGAGTTTGTCGCCGCCCTGCGTCCACTGGTGCCACGCCTGTATTCGATCGCGTCTAGCGCAAGGGCCGTGGGCGAGGAAGCGCACCTGACCGTCGCCCATGTCGAATACGACGTCGACGGCAGTGGAGCCGATGACAGCCGGCGCTGGGGCGCGGCGTCCAGCTTCCTCGCCCGCGCGGCCGAAGGCGAAAAAATTCCCGTTTTCATCGAATCCAACGAGCGCTTCCGTTTGCCGAAGGATGGTGCGCGCGACGTCATCCTGGTCGGTCCGGGCACTGGCGTCGCGCCGTTCCGCGGCTTCATGCAGGAGCGCGCGGTCGCCGGCGCGAGCGGCCGCAACTGGCTGTTCTTCGGCAACCCGCATGCGCGCAGCGACTTCCTCTACCAGCTGGAATGGCAGGAGGCGCTCAGGCGCGGCGAACTGCATCGCCTCGACCTCGCCTTCTCGCGCGACCAGCCGCACAAGGTCTACGTGCAGGACTGCCTGCGCGAACGCGGACGCGACGTCTTCGACTGGCTGCAGGGCGGAGCGCACCTGTACGTCTGCGGCGATGCCACGCGCATGGCCAGGGACGTGCACGCCGCGCTGGTCGAGATCATCGCCACGCACGGCGGCAAGTCGGCCGACGACGCCTCCGATTACCTGAACGACCTGCAGGCGCAAGGGCGCTATGCACGGGACGTGTACTGATGCGCACGACTTCCTTCGCCGTACGTAGCCCGGGTAAGCGCAGCGCACCCGGGATAGCTCCGGCCTGCGGCCTTACCCGGGCTACGAGATCCGATCAATGAGCAACCATTCCGTCGAAGACATCAAGAAATCCAGTGCACGCCTGCGCGGCACGCTGCTGGAGTCGCTCGCCAACCCGGTCACAGGCGCGCTCGCCGACGACGACCAGACGTTGATCAAGTACCACGGCAGTTACCAGCAGGACGACCGCGACGTCCGCGAGGAACGCCGCCTGCAGAAGCTGGAACCCGCCCACAGCTTCATGATCCGCACCCGCACGCCCGGCGGCGTGGTGACGCCGGAACAATGGCTCAAGCTCGATCGCATCGCCACGACCTATGCCGAACGCGGGCTGCGCATCACCACGCGACAGGCGTTCCAGTTCCACGGCGTGATCAAGCGCGAACTCAAGGCGACGATGCAGGCGATCAACGCCGCATTGATCGACACCCTGGCGGCCTGCGGCGACGTCACCCGCAATATCGCCGTGGCGGCCAACCCGCACGAATCCGCGGCGCACGCCCTCGTGCATACGCAAGCCGCGGCGCTGTCGAACCACTTGCTGCCAAATACCCGCGCCTATTACGAGATCTGGCTCGACGAGGAGCGCGTCGCCGGCAGCGGCGAGGAAGAGGAGCGCATCTACGGCGAGACCTACCTGCCGCGCAAGTTCAAGATCGGCTTCGCCATTCCGCCGTACAACGACGTCGACGTATTCGCGCAGGATCTTGGCTTCATCGCCATCATCGAAGACGGGGCCGTCGCCGGCTACAACGTGACCGTCGGCGGCGGCATGGGAGCGACGCATGGCGACGCGGAAACCTATCCGCGCCTGGCCAACGTGATCGGCTTCATCACTCCCGACCAGCTCGATGCCATCGCCGAAGCCGTGATCACCACGCAGCGCGATTGGGGCAACCGCATCGTGCGCAAGCGCGCGCGGCTGAAGTACACGATCGACGATCGCGGGCTGGATGCCTTCAAGGCTGAAGTGGAGCGTCGCGCCGGTTTCTCCCTCCCCCCGGCGCGGCGCTTCGCCTTCGTGCACAACGGCGATCGCTTCGGCTGGCTGCAGGGCGACGACGGCCTGTGGCATCTGACGCTGCGCATCGTCGCGGGGCGCATCTGGGATCGCGAAAAGCCGCATCTGACCGGGCTGCGCGAAGTGGCCACGACGCTGCTGCAGGTCGAGGGTAGCGAGCCCGCGCCCGCGGCCTCAAGGCCGGAATTCCGGATGACGGCGAACCAGAACCTGGTGATCGCCAACATTCCGGCGGACCAGCGTTGGCACATCGATTCGATCGTCGCCTCGCATGGCCTGGGCGAACACACGCGCGCCACACCGGTGCGCCTCAACGCGATCGCCTGCGTCGCCCTGCCGACCTGCGGTCTGGCGATGGCGGAAGCCGAACGCTACCTGCCGGATTTCCTGACCCGCTTCGAAGCGCTGCTGGAAGCGCACGGCCTGCGCGACACCCCGATCAACCTGCGCATCAGCGGCTGCCCCAACGGCTGCTCGCGTCCCTACCTGGGTGAGATCGCGCTCGTTGGCAAGGCCCCGGGCCGCTACAACCTGATGCTCGGCGCGGACCACCGCGGCGAGCGGCTCAACACGCTGTATCGCGAAAACATCGACGAGGCGGCGATCCTCGCCGCGCTCGACCCACTGCTAGCGCAATACACCTCCGGCCGCGAGAGCGGCGAATACTTCGGCGACTTTCTCGTCCGCACGGGTGTCGTCGCCAGCAAGTCACTGCCACTGGAGCTGGTCGCATGAGCCCTCCCGACCCCATCACTGCCGCCGAGTCGCCGCGTGCGCTGGACCAACTCAACCTCTGGCTGGCCGCGCAACCGGCGCAGGAGCGCGTGGCCTGGGGCCTGGCGAATCTCGCCGGCGGCCACGCCCTGTCGTCGAGCTTCGGTGCGCAGGCGGCAGTGTCGCTGCACATGGTGTCGCGGCAGAAGCCGGACATCCCGGTGATCCTGATCGACACGGGCTATCTGTTTCCCGAAACCTATCGCTTCGTCGACGAACTGACCGAGCGCCTTGCGCTCGACCTCAAGGTCTATCGGCCGCAGATCGGCATCGCATGGATGGAAGCGCGCTTCGGCAAGCTGTGGGAACAGGGTCTGGAGGGCCTGGATCGCTACAACCGCCTGCGCAAGGTCGAACCGATGCAGCGCGCGTTGCGCGAGCTGGGGGCGCGGACGTGGATCTCCGGCATCCGTCGCTCGCAGTCGCGCAGCCGCGCGGACACGCCGTTCCTGCAGTTGCACGACGGACGCTGGAAGCTGCATCCGTTGGCGGACTGGAGCGACCGCGATGTATGGAACTACCTGCAGCGGCACGACCTGCCCTATCACCCGCTGTGGCACGAAGGCTATGTCTCGATCGGCGACGTGCATACGACACGGCGGCTGGAAGCCGGGATGAGCGAGGAGGACACGCGGTTCTTCGGACTCAAGCGCGAATGCGGCCTGCACGACGATTGGGGCAATAGCCAGGCGGCATGATTTTTCGCTGTTCTTGCTGTTCCCTCTCCCCGCTTGCTGTTCCCTCTCCCCGCTTGCGGGGAGAGGGTGGCGCAGCCGGGTGAGGGCAAGCCGGAGCTATCAGAGGCTCTGCTACCAAGGGATATCGAGTGCGTAAACGGCATGCACTCGACGCTTCATCGCGGTGTAAGGACGACGGGCGCCGGCGCCCCTCATCCGGTGCTTCGCACCACCTTCTCCCGCAAGCGGGAGAAGGAATTGCGCACCGCCTTCTCCCCGCTAGTGCGGAGAATCACGCGACCTGCTTGAGTGTCTCGCTCAGTTCCGACCAGCTCGGCGGTTCCGGCCAGTCTGGCTCCTGATTGCCGGCGAGGACGCGCTGCAGATCGCGCTGGTCGATCTGCGGTGCCAGCGCATGCAGCAGTTCAATCGTGTAGTCGCGGAGAACGCGCTCGCGTGGCAGCACGGCCCAGGCGATGCATTCGGGGATCGCCGCCGGCGCCGGCAAGGCGACCAGGTCGGTGTCCTCGCGCTCGTTCACCGCCATCTCGGCGAGCAGGCCCACGCCGAGACCGGCGCGCACGTAGGTCTTGATCAGGTCGGCATCGCTCGCGGTCATCGCCAGTTGCGGCTCCAGGCCGGTTTCGGCGAACGCGCGGCGCAGCGACGACTCCGGGCGCACCGACGACTCGTAACTGACCAGCGGTTGCGTAGCCAGTTGGGCCAGCGTCGGCACGATGTGATTGCGCGCGAAGGCGTGCGCACGCTGCACCAGCACCACGCGCTTCCAACGGAACAAGGGGACGGCAATGCCGCCGGCGGGCGCTTCGCCCGCGGTGCTGATCAGGGCGAAATCGGATTCGCCGCGCGCGAGCAGTTCCAGCACCTCGCCTTCCGAACTCGGCAGCAGGTGCACGCTGACGCGCGGATAGGCCTGTTTGAGTTGCGAGATCGCGGGCGGCAACACGAAGCGCGCCTGCGTATGCGTGGTGGCGAGGACGAGGCGACCATGGCCGTCACGGCGCTGGTTGGCGGCGTAGGAACGGATGTTGGCGGCTTCGGCGAGCAGGCGGCGCGCATGCGCGAGCACCTGGACGCCGGCGGGGGTGATGCTTTCGAGGCTGCGGCCCTTGCGTGCGAACAGCAGGAAACCGAGTTCGTCCTCGAGCTGCTTGAGCTGCTTGGACAGGCCGGGCTGCGTGGCGTGCACGCGTTCGGCGGCTTGGGTGATGTTGAGGCCGGAATCGGCGATGGCGGCGAAATAGCGGAGTTGCGTGAGGGTCATGGCGGCGTCGACGGTCGATCAGGTTGCGGGGCGGGGGTTCCGGCCGGGATTACGGAGGCAGACGAGCGGCGCCAGGTACACATCGGGGTAGATTTCATTTTCGTATCTCTTTATGCGGATGAATGGATGAACATTAGCCGGTACCCGGACGCGCTGTCCAGCGCCCGTCATGCCCTGGGGGCATGAAGCCACAGCCGGGGGTCATTTCCGCGGCCTCACCCACAACGCTAGGTTGCAGAACCGCCTCGATTGCCCCCGCCTGCCATGTCCGCGCCTCCCCTCTTCCCGCTGTTCACCAGACTGGCAGGCCGCGCCGTGCTGGTGGTCGGCGGTGGCGCCGTGGCCCGGCGCAAGGTCCAGTCCCTGTTGCCGACCGGGGCGCGGGTATGGGTCGGCGCGGTGCAGTTGGAGCCGCAACTGGCGCAGTGGGCTGCCGAAGGGCGGATCAAGTGTGTCCTTGGCGAATTCGACCCGGCCTGGCTCGATGGCGCGTGGCTGGTGGTGGCCGCGACCGACGATGCAGCGGTCAACCAGGCGGTCGCCGATGCGGCCGAGGTCCGCCGGATCTGGGCCAATGTGGTCGACGATGCGGAACTGTCCACCGTCCACCTCCCCGCCCGGGTCGAGCGCGGCCCGGTGCAGATCGCGATTTCCAGTGGCGGCGGCGCGCCGATGCTGGCGCGACACCTGCGCGAGCAACTGGAGCGCCAGCTGGACGAATCCGTCGGCGCGCTCGCGGAGCTGCTCATCCGTGCCCGCGCCCGCATCCGCTCGCGCCTGCCCGACCTGCCCGCGCGCCGCCGCTTCTTCGATCGTGTGCTGCAGGGGCCGATCCCGGGTCTGCTGCGGCGAGGCGAACATGCCAGAGCGCAGCGTGAACTGATCGCCGCGCTCGAACACCGGCACGCGCCCGAACACGGCAGCGTCGCGCTGGTCGGCGCGGGGCCGGGCGATCCGGGCCTGCTGACGTTGCGGGCCCTGCGCGTATTGAACGAAGCCGACGTGATCCTGCACGACCGCCTCGTCAGCGCCGACGTACTCGCCCTCGCCCGCCGCGACGCGGAGTTCATCGAAGTCGGCAAGCAGGTCGGCGGCGACCACCACGCCACGCAGGAGCGCATCCACCGCTTGCTGCTCGAACACGCGCGCCGCAGGAAGCGCGTGGTGCGCCTCAAGGGCGGCGATCCCTTCGTGTTCGGTCGCGGCGGCGAGGAACTGGAGGTGCTGCGCGAACACGGCATCGATTTCGAGGTCGTGCCCGGCATCACCGCCGCGATCGCCTGCGGCGCCTATGCCGGCATTCCGATGACCCATCGCGAACACGCGCAGTCGGTCCGCTTCATCACCGCGCACACCGGGGACGGCGACGACGCATTCGACTGGGTCGCGCTCGCCCAGGAGAAGCAGACGCTCGCCTTCTACATGGGCGTGTCCGGGCTCGGGCACATCCGCGATCGCCTCATCGCCCACGGGCGCGCGCCGTCCACGCCGTTCGCGATCATCGAAAACGGCACGCGACCGGAGCAACGCGTAGTCCTGGGCACGCTGGCCGATCTGCCGGAGCTGGCACGTTTCCACTCCGTGGGCGCGCCGGCACTGCTGGTCATCGGCGAGGTCGCCGCGCTGGCCACGACGCTGCACTGGTTCGGTAGCGAACCCTTAACAGGCGCAGGCGCAGCATGCGGGTTCGCTCATGCGGCCTGATGCCTCCTGCACGGAATGACCGCCGCCTTCCGCGTCCACACTCCTTTCCCGAATACGCAGATCCCCATGACCATCTACAACAGCATCCTCGACACCATCGGCTCCACGCCCATCGTGAAGCTGCATCGCATCGCCCCGAAGCACGTCACGCTCTACGCCAAGAACGAAGCATTCAACCCCGGTGGTTCCGTGAAGGATCGCCTCGCACTCGCCATCGTGCTCGATGCCGAGCAGAAAGGCGTGCTCAAGCCGGGCCAGACGATCATCGAAGCGACTTCCGGCAACACCGGCGTCGCCCTGGCGATGGTGGCCGCGGCGCGCGGCTATCCGTTCGTGGCGGTGATGACCGAAACCTTCTCGATCGAACGCCGCAAGCTGATGCGCGCCTTCGGTGCGAAAGTGATCCTCACCCCCGCCGCGGAACGCGGCAGCGGCATGGTGCGCCGGGCCCAGGAACTGGCGGACAAGCACGGCTGGTTCCTCGCACGCCAGTTCGAGAACGAGGCCAACCCGGCCTACCACCGCAGCACCACCGGCCCGGAAATCCTGCGCGACTTCGCCGGCCAGCGCCTCGACTATTTCGTCAGCGGCTGGGGCACCGGCGGCACGATCACCGGGGCCGGCGAAGTGCTGAAGCTGGCGCGCCCGGGCATCAAGGTGATCGCCAGCGAACCCGCCGGCGCCGCCCTGCTGTCGGGCAAGGAATGGCAGCCGCACAAGATCCAGGGCTGGACGCCGGACTTCCTGCCCGCGGTCCTCAGCCGCACGATCGCCGACGAGATCCTGCCGGTCGACGACGTCCTGGCGCGCGATACGGCGCGCCGCCTCGCCGTGGAGGAAGGCATCTTCGTCGGCATCTCCGCTGGCGCCACGGTTGCCGCGGCATTGCAGGTCGCGGAACGGGCACCGGAAGGTTCGGTCCTGCTGGCGATGCTGCCCGACACGGGCGAGCGCTATCTCTCCACCTTCCTGTTCGAAGGCGTGAACGAGGGCTCGGACGACGAGTGGCTGGCGTCGCTGGAAGGCCGGACAGCCGCGGCCTGAGCCGCTCGCAGCGGCGCCTGCGGACGAGCCCGGCAGGCGTGACGGCGTAGCCCGGATACCCGGGCTACGCAGCCGTGGTCACACTTTCCCTCGCACTGCGATGCGTTGAACCGGTCTCCTCGCGGAGCGGGTCGCGCGGCGCTGTACTCTTTGCGTCCGATCCACGCGACGCACCGCATGACCGCCACCGACTCCACCGACCGCGAAATCGCCCGACTCGCCTGGGCGCGCGCCGCCACGCGCGACGCGGGCCTGCAGTTGCAGCGCGCATCCGTCGACGCCGGCTTCCGCAGCTACTGGCGCACCACGACTTCGGATGCAGGCACGCAGGGCGCCAGCCTGATCGTCATGGATTCGCCACCCGGGCTTGAGGACGTGCGCCCATGGCTGCGCATCCGGGACCTGCTCGAAGCCGGCGGGGTGCGCGTGCCGCGCGTGCTGGTCCAGGACATCGACGCCGGCTTCCTGCTGCTGGAGGACCTCGGCGGCCCGACGCTGGCGCAGGTGATAACCGCCGATAACGCCGATGCGCATTTCGAGGCCGCGATCGGCCAACTGCTGAAACTGCAGAAGATCGCGCCGCCGCAGGGCATGGGCGAGTTCGGCGAAGCGCTGCTGCAACGCGACGCCGGGCTGTTCGACGAATGGTTCCTGCGCCGCCACCTCGGCATCGAACTCGATTGCGGTGAAGCCGAGCAGCTGCAACTGGTGCAGCGCCGCCTGATGGACAACGCCCTGGCGCAGCCGCGTGTGCTCACCCACCGCGACTTCATGCCGCGCAATCTCATGCCGGTGGCCGACGGGCCGGCGGTGCTCGACTTCCAGGACTGCGTGGTCGGACCGATCGCCTACGACCCGGTCAGCCTGTTCAAGGATGCGTTCCTCAGCTGGCCACTCGGCCGCGTCGACGGCTGGTTCGCGCGCTACCACGCGCGCGCGCTCGAGGCCGGGTTGCCGGTGCCACCGCTTGAACGCTTCCTGCGCGATGCCGACTGGCTCGGCGTGCAGCGCCACCTGAAGATCCTCGGCATCTTCTCGCGACTGCATTACCGCGACGGCAAGGCGAAGTACCTGCCCGATGCGCCGCGTTTCATCGTCTATCTCGACGAAGTACTGCCCCGCTACCCGGAACTGGCGCCATTGCGCGAACTGCTCGACACGCACATCCGCCCCGCCATGGAGCGCGCCGCCGCATGAAAGCTCTGATCTTCGCTGCCGGCCTGGGCGAACGCATGCGGCCATTGACCAACCACAGGCCCAAGCCGCTGCTGGTCGCCGGCGGCAAGTCGTTGATCGCCTGGCACCTGGAGAAACTTGCGGCGATCGGCGTGCGCGATGTCGTCATCAACACCAGCTGGCTGGCGGAGCAGTTCCCCGCCACACTGGGCAACGGCGAACGCTGGGGCCTGCGCCTGCACTATTCCTACGAGGGGCCGACCCCGCTCGAAACCGGCGGCGGCATGTTGCATGCCCTGCCGTTGCTGGGCGAGCAACCCTTCCTGCTGGTCAATGGCGACGTCTGGACGGACTACGACTTCGGCCAGCTGCCGCGCGAGCCAGCCGGTCTGGCCCACCTGGTGATGGTCGATCGGCCGCCACAGGCCACGCACGGCGATTTCGCCCTCGACCCCGACGGCCTGGTGCGCAGCGACGGCGAGGAACGCCTTACCTACGCCGGTCTGGGCATCTACCGCCCACAGCTGCTCGATCACTGGCGCGCGCTCAGCCGCGACGCCGGTGTCGACGAGGTGCCGCCACGGTTTCGCCTGGCGCCGATCCTGCGCGCGCATATGGGCGAAGGCCGCATCCACGGCGAACACCACCGCGGCCGCTGGACAGACGTCGGCACGCCGCAGCGTCTGGCGCAGCTGGACGCGGCACTTGCCTCATCGGTCGACTGACTACCCCTTCCCTGCAACGGAGTGCCTCGTGAAATACCTGCCGCTAATCCTCGCCTGTCTGGTGTCGTGCCCGGCCTTCGTCGAGGCCGCACCGGAACCCGCAGGCACGACGTCTGCCGTCGCTGCCGACGAAGCCGCAACCACACAGATCCCGGCCGTGATCGAAGCCTTCCGCACCGCGATCATCACCCGCGACCAGCCCGCGTTCGAGCGCCTGTTCCTGCACGAGCACATCACCTGGCAACCGGTGACCAGCGATGCCGCGCTGCAGCGCATCCGGCAAAAAGCACCCACGGCACAGAAGCTCAAGGTCGACGCCAACCGAACGCCGTATTCCTTCATCGCAGGAATCGTCGCGAGCAAGAACAGCTCCGAGGAAACCTTCGACAACGTGAAGATCGATACGGACGGCGACCTCGCCTCCGTGGTGTTCGATTACGCCTTCCTCAGCAATGGGAAGGAAACCAATCACGGCAAGGAAGCCTGGCATCTGCTGCGGACGCAGGATGGCTGGAAGATCGCGTCGGTGGTCTGGTCGGTGAACCTGAAGCCGGCGCCGGCGAACTGACCGCCGCGGAAGCAACGCTCGGCGGTTACAGGTCGAGCGTCTGGCGCAGGAACGGCACCGTGAGGCGGCGTTGCGCCGCCAGCGATGCGCGATCGAGTTTGTCGAGCAGCGCCGTCAGGCCACCCAGATCGCGCCCGACACGCTTGAGCAGCCAGTCCAGCGCGGCCTCTTCCAGCACCAGTCCACGACGCTGTGCGCGTTGTTGCAGCACTTCACGGCGGCCGTCGTCGTCCACCGGCGCGAGCGAGATGCGCGTGCACTGGCCGAGGCGCGAACGCAGGTCGGGCAGCGTCAGGCCGATGGCATCGGGAATGTCGCGCGCCGCGTATACCAGCGCTACGCCGGCGGCGCGTGCGCGGTTGTGCGCGTCGAACAATGCGATCTCGTCTTCGCGGTTCCCGGCGATGGCTTCGAGGCCATCCAGCGCGATCAGGTCGTTGCCTTCCAGCGCCTGCAGTGCGTCGCGAAGGCGTCCCACCGCCGCGACCATCGGGAAATAGGCCGCGCGGCGGCCTGCGGCTTCCGCCGCCGCGCAGGTCGCGAGCAGGAGGTGGGTCTTGCCCACGCCCGCGGCACCGCTGACATACAGCGCATCGCGTGCGGCCGCTGCGGTTCCCCCACCCGCCAACGCCTGCAGTTGTTCGAGCGTGCCCGCGGGGGCACGCACGAACGCCTCGAATCTCTGGTCGGGCGGATAACGCAGCGCCAGCGGCAGTTGCGGCACGCCTTGCACGGTGCGGCTCACTTCGGCTCGCGCTCCACGGGCTCGGGCACCTGCGTGGTGAGCGAGGTATCGATCATCACCATGGGCGGCTGTTCGCCGGCATAGAGCTTGCTGCGCGTATAGCGCTGCTCCGCGTATCGCACCAGTACGTTGACCACCGCCGCCACCGGCAGCGCCAGCAGCATGCCGAGGAAGCCGAACAACTGCCCGCCAGCCAGCACGGCGAAGATCACCGCGGCCGGATGCAGGCCAATGCGGTCGCCGACCAGCTTGGGCGTGAGCCAATAGCTTTCGATCACCTGCCCGATGCCGAACACCACCAGCACACCGATGATGTGTTCCCAGTCGCCGTACTGCACCAGTGCGGCGATGCAGCCCAGGATGATGCCGCTCGCCGGGCCGAGGTAGGGCACGAAGGTGAGCAGGCCGGCGATGATGCCGATCAGGATGCCGAGGTCGAGGCCCACGCCCCACAGTCCCAGCCCGTACATCACACCGAGGATGATCATCACCAGGAACTGCCCGCGCAGGAACGCGCCGAGCACGCCACTGGATTCGCGCGCAAGCCGCGAGACGGTTTCGAGATGGTCGCGCGGAACCAGCGCGCCGACGCGCGCCACCAGCAGGTCCCAGTCGCGCAGGAAGAAGAACGTCAGCACCGGCAGCAGCGCGATGTTGGCGAACAGGCCAAGGATGGCGAAACCCGAACGCGACACATAGCCCAGCACCGTTGTGGCGACGCCGCCGGCACGCTCCCAGTTCGAGCGCACGAGTTCGATCAGGTGGTTGAAGTCCAGCCAGTTCGATATCTCCACCCGGGTGCGCGCTTCCACCCACGGAATGGCGACCTGCAGCAGCCAGTCCCGGTAGCTCGGGAGCGAGGCGACCAGGGTGGCGATCTGGCGTTGGATCAGCGGCACCAGCAGCACCAGCACCAGGACCACCACCAGCGTCATGGCGGAGAAGACCAGGATCACCGCCGTATTGCGCGAGCGGCCGTTGCGCTCAAGCCGGTCGACCAGCGGATCGCCCAGCCAGCCCAGCATCGCTGCGAGCACGAACGGCGTCAGCACCGGCGTCAGCAGCCACAACAGCCACAGGGCACCCAGCGCGATGGCGGTCCATTGCAATCGCCGGAGGAACTTGGCGATTTCGTGCAGGGAGGCGTGCGAGTCCATCAACGCAACCGGTACACGGGCAGGTCGCCGTCGGTCGACTCGACGATGCCGTCGCGATCGGCCATGCGCCTGAAACCGGACAGGCCCGAGGTGAGCTCGAGCGAGAAAGTCACGCCGTCGGGCGCGGCGTGCTGCGGCGTGATCTTGCCGACGATGGCGAGCTTGTCGAGGTAACCGGCCAGGCGCATATAGTCGTCGCTGCTGTCGATGCCGGTAAAGGTGACTGCGTAGGTTCCCGGCGGCCCGGCGGTGCCGCGCTTGGCGTAGCGCTTGGTGAGCGCATCGGCCGCGCCGTCGGCGCCAGTGGCGATCACGCGGCGTGCGTCGGTGTCGGTGGTGCTCCAGCTCGACAGTACCTTGCCGTTGTCGACGAAGGTCCAGTCGCCCTTCCAGCCTTCAGCGTCGCGGTACACCTTGCCGATCAACTGCATCGGCGGCGAATAGCGGAGCGAGGCGCGCGCGACCGCGGCGCTGTCGCCGCGCCAGATCGCGCCCACGGTGGCCTGTTCGGCGGCGTTGCCCGTGGGCAGGCCCAGGGCGTAACCGCGGTCTTTCGCGCGATTGAGCGCACTGCGTGCGGCGTTGGCCTGCTGCAGGCCCACCAGGCGCGGACCCTTGCCGTCGTCGATGCCGAGCCACAGGACCGGCTTCGGCCGAGGCATCGGCCAGACCGGCAGGCCCAGGGTTTCAATGAGGCCGTCGACCTCTTCCTGGTCGAACCGCACGATCAGGGTCGTGCCGAAAGTGGGGGCGCCGGTGGGACCCACGCCCTCGTCCTGGCGGTAGTCGTAGCCTTTCACGTAGTCCTTGGCGCGACGCAGTTCCTGTCCCACGCCCGGCTGCCCGGACACGCTGCGGCTGCCCGACAGCCTGGCGAGCACCGTCGACAGCGCACGCGCAAAACCCGTGGTGCGCTCGCCCTCGCCCTGCCCGTTGACGCTCACTTCTGCCTCGTACGGCCCCTGCGCGCCGGCACGATCGCCCTCGACGCGCTGCGCCGTGGCGGCGAAGCTCGCCAGCAGCAGTGCCGCCAGCCAGAACCCTCGAAATGCGCGAACCATTACTGTCCTTGGTCGAAGAACCAGCGGAAATGGTGCCCCACGGGCCGTGGCACGTCCATTCGGGCCCGTCACGGCTGGTAAAATTGCCGCTCTTCCGTCCCGCGATCCCCCCTGTGACCAATCCCACGCCGCCCGCATCCACCCCGATGACCTACCGCGATGCCGGCGTCGACATCGACGCAGGCAACGAAGTCGTCGAACGCATCAAGCCCGCGATCCGGCGGACCCTGCGCCCGGAAGTCCTCGGCGGCGGCATCGGCGGCTTCGGCGGCCTGTTCGACCTCTCGGGCAAGTATCGCGAGCCGGTCATGGTGTCCGGCACCGACGGCGTCGGCACCAAGCTGATCCTCGCCAAGCAGCTCAACCGCCACGACACCATCGGCATCGACCTCGTGGCCATGTGCGTGAACGACGTGCTGGTGCAGGGCGCCGAGCCACTGTTCTTCCTCGACTACTTCGCCACCGGCAAGCTCGAGGTGGCCACCACGGTCGACGTGGTCGGCGGCATCGCCAGGGGCTGCGAGATCGCCGGTTGCGCACTGATCGGCGGCGAGACCGCGGAGATGCCCGACATGTATCCGCCGGGCGAATACGACCTGGCCGGCTTCACCGTCGGCGCGGTCGAGAAGGCGAAGCTCATCGATGGCAGCCGCGTGCGCGCGGGCGATGTGCTTGTCGGCATCGCCTCGAGCGGCCCGCATTCCAATGGTTATTCCCTGATCCGCAAGATCCTCGCCCGCGCCGGCGCCACGCCCGATAGCGGCGGTCTGGACATCGACGTGGGTGGCGTGAAGCTGGCCGACGCGCTGATGGAGCCCACCCGCATCTATGTGAAGCCGGTGCTGGAACTGCTGGCCAGGCACGACATCCACGCCATGGCCCACGTCACCGGTGGCGCACTGGTGGAAAAGATCATCCGCGTGGTGCCCCCGTCGCTCGCACTGGAAATCGACACATCGTCGTGGCCGCTGCCGCCGGTGTTCGACTGGCTGCAGCGCGAAGGCAACGTGCCGCGCGAGGAGATGTGGCGCACTTTCAACTGCGGCATCGGCTTCGTGTTGATGGTGGCGCCGGATGCAGTGGCCGCGATCAACGCCGACCTGGATCGCCTTGGCCTGCCGCATTGGCAGATCGGCCAGGTCACGACTGCAGGCAGCGGCGAGCGGCTGCGCATCTCCTGATGGCTGCAGGTCCGCGTTCCGTTCCACCGGACGCGAGCCCGCTTCACGTCAACGACAACCTCCCCGCGAGCGGCATGCCTTGAGCACGACCTACCTGAACCCATCGCAGGACCAGCAGCACCTCGACCTGCTGGGAATATTCCACTACGTGGTCGCGGGGATGAGTGCGCTGTTCTCGCTGATCCCGGTGATCCATCTCGCGATGGGCCTGGCGATGGTGACGGGGCATTTCCCGCACAAGCCGGGCGAGCCAGACCCGGCCATGTTCGGCTGGATATTCGTCGCAATCGGCGGTGCCTTCATCCTTTTCGGGCTGACCTTCAGCGCACTGCTCGCCTACGCCGGTCGATGCCTGCGCCAGCGGCGTCGCCATACGTTCTGCCTGGTGATGGCCGCGATCAGCTGCGCATTCATGCCATTCGGAACCGTGCTGGGCATCTTCACGCTCATCGTGCTGACCAGGCCATCGGCCAAGTCGCTGTTCGCGCCGGCGTGATGCGCCTGGCCATCCTCGCTTCCGGCCGTGGCAGCAACCTGCTGGCCATCCTCGAGGCGATCACGCGCGGCGAACTCGATGCCACGGTCGTCGGCGTGTTTTCCGACCGGCGCGCCGCCCCCGCGCTGGCGCACGCCCGCAATGCCGGGATCCGCGCGCAGTCACTTGCGCCGCGCGAGTTCGCCTCGCGCACCGATTTCGATGAACACCTGTTCAGCCTGGTCGACGCAGTTCAGCCCGATCTCATCGTCTGTGCCGGATATATGCGCCTGATCAGCGACCCCGCCGTCGCTGCCCGGACCGGCCGCATGATCAACATCCATCCCTCGCTGCTGCCCGAATTCAAGGGCCTACGCACGCACCAGCAGGCGCTCGATGCGGGCGCGAGCGTGCACGGCGCCAGCGTGCATTTCGTCACGCCGGAACTGGATGGCGGCCCGGTGATCACCCAGGTACGCGTACCGGTGGAAGCGGGCGACGACGCCGCGACCCTGGCCGAGCGGGTGCTGCAGCGCGAACATCCGCTGCTGGTGGCGACGCTGCGCGAACTCGCCGGGGGTCGCATCGCGTGGATCGACCATGGCGTGCATTTCAACGGTCATCCGCTCGCGGCACCATTGCAGCTCGATGCCCGCAACCACCTGGTCCAGGAACCGACTGCATGATGTTCTCCCGCAAAGTCCTGCTGGCCCTGGCCGTGCTGTCTTCGCCGGGGCTGACTGCGGCGGCCACCTCCGGCGCTGCGACGGATCCGCGCCCGCTCGAGCCGTTCATCGCGCAATACCAGGTGTTCAAGGGCGACCACGTCCTCGGCGATGCCGTGATGCAGGTCGTCAGGAACGACGACCGTCGCTGGCGCGTCGACCTCAACGTGCGCGGCACCCGGGGGCTGGCCGGCATCGCCGGCATCGCCGCACAGCAAAGCACCGTCTTCGACGTGGCGGGTACGCGCTACCGGCCGCTCGCGCAGAGCACGCTGCGCAAGACCCTGTTCACGAAGCGGCAGACCGTGGGCGTCTACGATTGGCGCTCGCACCAGGCGCGCTGGACCGGCGATGTGAAGGAATCCCGAAGCGCTCCGGTTACCCTGCAGGACGGCGACCAGAGTGGCTTGCTGATCAACCTGGCGGTCGTGCGCGATGCCCAGCCCGGCCGGTCGATGCAATACCGCTTCGTGGACGACGGGCGCGCGCGCGACCACCGCTACGACGTTTCCACCCAACTCGATGATGTGAAGGTCGGCGAGTTGAGCTATAGCGCGATGCGCGTGCAGCGCGTGCAGTCCGGCAACGAGGAAACACTGATCTGGGTCGTGGACGGCGTGCCAACGCCCGTCCGCATGCTGCAACGCGAGAACGGGCAGGACACGTACGACCTGCGCCTGGTGGAATACAAGGGAGCACAATGACGATGACGAATTTGAAGGCCTTGTTCATGAAACCGCTGCTGGTGGCTGCAACCCTTTACGCCTCCAGCGCGATGGCGACCGCTGGCGAAGTGAAGCCATTCACCGCCGACTACGCGGCCAATTACATGGGTATCCAAGGCATCGGCCACATGGTGCTGGCGCAGGCGGGCGGCAATCGCTGGCGCTACAGCCTCGACATCGGCGGTTCGATGGCCAACCTCAACCAGACCACCGTATTCGAGGACAGCAACGGCAAGTGGCGGCCGGTCTCCAACACCGATACTTCCGCATTGCTGGTGAAGCGCAAGCAGACGAACGCCATCTACGACTGGACGCGCGGCGAGGCGCGCTGGACGGGCGACGTGAAAGCCGATCGCGCCGGTCCCGTGAAGCTGCAGAGCGGCGATCTCGACGCGATGCTGATCAACCTGGCCATCGCCCGCGATGTGCCGGCAGGCAAGCCCCTGCAGTACCGCATGGTCGACGACGGCCGCGTCAAGCAGCTGAACTACCAGGTGTTGGGCAAGGAGACCATCACCATCGCCGGCAAGGCGCGCACCGCCACCAAGGTGACGCGCGTCGACGGCGACAAGCAGGAAGTGCTGTGGGTCGTGGACGGCATGCCAGTGCCCGCGCGCATCCTGCGCCGCAGGGATGGCCAGGACGAAATGGATCTGCGACTGCAGGCATTGCATTGACCAGGCAGTGGTTTTTCCGCGCCGGGTGATGCGGCGCCGACTGGAAAGAAAAGACCCCGCAGCGCGGGGTCTTTTTGTTTCCGCCGAAGGGCAACCCCTCAGCTGATGCGCCGAATCCGGGCGCCGAGTCCGGACAATTTCTCCTCGATGTTCTCGTAGCCACGGTCGAGGTGGTAGATGCGGTCGATGACCGTTTCGCCATCGGCGACCAGGCCGGCGAGGATCAGGGAAGCCGAAGCGCGCAGGTCGGTCGCCATCACCGGGGCGCCGCTGAGCTGCTGCACGCCTCGAATCACCGCGGTGTGGCCGTCGACGCGGATGTCCGCGCCGAGGCGCAGCAGTTCGTTGACGTGCATGAAGCGGTTTTCGAAGATCGTCTCGTTGATCACGCCGACGCCTTCGGCAATGCAGTTCATCGCCATGAACTGTGCCTGCATGTCGGTCGGGAAGGCCGGATGCGGCGCGGTGGTGAGGTTCACTGCCTTCGGGCGCCGGCCGCGCATGTCGAGGGTGATTCGATCGCCGTCGACGGTGATCTCGGCACCGGCTTCCGTAAGTTTGTCGAGCACGGCGTCGAGCG
Organism: Lysobacter sp. P5_B9; assembly: GCF_054049835.1. Classification (NCBI taxonomy): domain Bacteria; kingdom Pseudomonadati; phylum Pseudomonadota; class Gammaproteobacteria; order Lysobacterales; family Lysobacteraceae; genus Lysobacter; species Lysobacter sp. P5_B9. The sequence continues at coordinate 466,569 of NZ_JBFULP010000001.1, read as the reverse complement.
TGTCCGGCCGCGTCTTGCGTGCGGTCACGCGACCGCCGGTCATGGCGGCGGCGACCAGGAACGTGCCGGTTTCGATGCGATCGGCCACCACGGCATGCTTGCCGCCGTGCAGGCGTTCGACGCCCTCGACCACTATCCGGCCGGTACCGGCGCCTTCGATCTTCGCGCCCATCGCCTTCAGGCATTCGGCGAGATCGACGATCTCCGGTTCCATCGCCGCGTTTTCGAGCACGCTGGTGCCTTCGGCGAGGGTCGCCGCCATCAGCACGTTCTCGGTCGCACCCACGCTGACCATGTCGAACACGTGCCGCGCGCCCCTCAGGCGCTTCGCGCTGGCCTTGATGAAACCGTGATCCACGCTGATGTCCGCGCCCAGCGCCTGCAGCCCCTTGATGTGCAGGTCGACCGGGCGTGAACCGATCGCACAGCCGCCGGGCAGCGAGACTTCGGCGTCGCCGTACTTGGCCAGCAGCGGGCCCAGCACCAGCACCGACGCACGCATGGTCTTGACCAGCTCGTACGGGGCGACATGGCTGTTGACGCTGCGCGGGTCGACGATGACCCCGCTTTCGCTGCCCTTGCCGATGGTGCCCTGGTCGATGGTGATGCCCGCTCCGAGCCCCGCGAGCAGCTTGGCCGTGGTCACCACGTCGTGCAGGTGCGGGACGTTGCTGATTTCAACCGGTTCGTCCGCCAGCAGGGTGGCGCACAGGATCGGGAGCACGGCGTTCTTGGCGCCGGAGATCTGGACCTCGCCGTTCAACGGCTGGCCGCCTTCCACCAGGATCTTCTGCATCTCAGGCAGCCTCGTCCGGCGTGACCGTCTTCAGGGCGAGCGCGTGGATCTCACCGCCCATGCGTTCGCCGAGGGTCGCGTACACCATGCGGTGGCGGGCCAGCGGCAGCTTGCCGCGGAAAGCTTCGGACACGACGGTGGCTTCGAAGTGCACCCCGTCGTCACCGCGCACGTCAGCGCGGGCGCCCGGCAGGCCCTGTTCGATCAGATGGCGGATGGTATCGGCGTTCAATTGGGTGTGTTCCAGCTTGCGGGGGCGCCGGGCGGGCATCGCACGGCGCTTTGCGCATAAAATGAACGGATTAGCCTAACGGAAAGCCCCCCGGGCTTAAATGGCAATGTCCGAAATGGCGACTTCGCCCTCACGTCCCCTGCCCGATTCCACCGCCGCCGGCCTGGCCGATAGCGGCCGCCGCGTCTTTGCCATCGAGGCCCAGGCCCTGGCAGCCGTGGCTGCCCGCCTGGATGGCGAGTTCAGCGCCGCCTGCCGCCTGATGCTGGAGACCCGGGGCCGCGTGGTCTGCACCGGCATGGGCAAGTCCGGCCATATCGCCCGCAAGATCGCGGCGACGCTGGCCTCGACCGGCACTCCGGCCTTCTACGTGCATCCCGGTGAAGCCGCACACGGCGACCTGGGCATGATCACCGACGCCGACGTTGTGCTCGCGCTGTCGTACTCGGGGGAAAGCGACGAGATCCTGCTGCTGCTCCCGGTCCTGCGCCGGCAGGGCAACAAGCTGATCGCGATGACCGGGCGGCCGCAGTCCTCCATGGCACGCGAAGCCGATGTGCACCTGGATGTCAGCGTGCCGGCCGAGGCCTGCCCGCTCGACCTTGCCCCGACATCGAGCACCACCGCCTCGCTGGCGATGGGCGATGCGCTGGCGGTGGCACTGCTGGACGCGCGCGGCTTCACCGCCGACGACTTTGCCCGCTCGCACCCCGCCGGCGCGCTGGGCCGCCGACTGCTGCTGCACATCTCCGACGTGATGCACGCCGGAGACGATGTGCCGCGCGTCCAGGCCGATGCCACGTTGAGCGAAGCGCTGGTCGAGATGAGCCGCAAGCGCCTGGGCATGACGGCGATTGTGGATTCCGAAGGCAAACTGCTGGGGCTTTTCACCGACGGCGACCTGCGCCGCACCCTCGACGATGCGGACATCGACATGCGCAGCACACGCATTGCCGAGGTGATGACGCGTGCGCCGAAGACCATCGGCTCCGAGGCCTTGGCCGTCGAAGCCGCGCAACTGATGGAAGCCCACAAGATTGGTGGCCTGCTGGTGATCGACGCCGATCGCCGCGTCGTCGGTGCGCTGAACATTCATGACCTGTTGCGGGCAAGGGTGGTCTAAAGCCCTGCACGGCGGCCAGCTCCTGCAACCCGCATTGCCGCCCACACTGTTTGTTCCACCCAACCCCAACCAGACTCCATGCCCTACAGCCACCTCAACGATTACCCCGCCGACATCCGCCAGCGCGCCGCGCGCGTGCGGCTTGCGTGCTTCGACGTGGACGGCACGTTGACCGACGGCAGGCTGTTCTTCGACAGCAAGGGCGGCGAACTGAAGGCCTTCCACGTGCATGACGGCCAAGGCCTGGTGCTGTTGCGCAAGTCGGGGATAGCGGTTGCCTTCGTCACCGCGCGCACCAGCGTCATCGCCGAGCAGCGCGCTGCTGAACTCGGCCTCGAAGCGCACACCGCGGTGAAGGACAAGCTCGCCTGCGTGCAGGAGATCGCGGCGCGGCTGGGCATCGGGCTGGACGAAGTCGCCTTCATGGGCGACGACCTACCGGACCTGCGGGTGATGGCGCAGGTCGGCTTCTCGGTTGCGCCTTCGGATGCACACGCCTGGGTACGCGAGCGCGTGCACTGGCGCACGAGCGCCCTCGCCGGCCACGGCGCCGCGCGCGAGTTCTGCGACCTCGTACTCGCCGCTCAGGGTCATGCCGAAGCGTTGCTCGCCGAAGTCACCCGGTTGCAGGGCGAACGCATCGAGGGCACCGCATGAACTGGCGCGCGGTCGTCACGATCCTGCTGCTGCTGGGCGCACTCGCCAGCGGCTGGTCGGTCTGGAACCAGCGCAGCAAGGATGCCGCCATCACCGGCGCGGCCGCGCGCGCGGACTACGTGCTGATCGATTTCGAACTCACGGCCCTGAACGCGGAGGGCAAGGAATCCTTCACCCTGCGGGCACCGCGCCTGGCGCGCGATCCGGAGAAGAAGACGCTGGACATCGCCACGCCGCTATTCCTGATTCCGCCGGGCCAGGGCGCGGGAAATGATGCCTGGGAAGTGCGCGCGAAGGATGGCTGGGTCAGTGCAGACGGCGACGAACTGCGCCTGCAGGGCGACGTGAAAGGGGTCAGCTCCGGCGCGAGTGGCCCGAGCACCAAGATCGCCTCGCGCGAACTGACGGTATACCCCGATGCCCGGCGTGCCAGCGCCCAGGGTCAGGTCGTGGTCACCCGGCCGGGCTCTATACTGACCGGCCGTGGCCTGCAGCTGGATCTGGCCAGCAAGCAATACTCGTTCAAGTCCGAGGTCCACCATCGCTATGTCCCGACCGCTCGTTAAGCCCCTCGCCGCCGCAATCCTTGCCGGCGCGAGCACCCTGTTCCTGCTGACGCCGGGTGCGTGGGCCAAATCGTCGGACCGCAACCAGGCCATGGATATCGAGGCCGGCGCATCCGCCGGCGGGCTGGACGATCGCCAGCCGACCGTGCTGTCGCAAGGCGTGAACATCACCCAGGGCTCGCTGAAGATCCAGGCGGATACCGCGACCGTCACCACCCGCGGCGGCGACCCGGTGCGGGCGGTCCTTACCGGCGGCCCGGTCAAGCTCAGCCAGCAACTGGATGACGGCACCCCCATGAATGCCACGGCGGGGCGCGTGGATTACGACCTCGTCAGCGATGTCGTGGTCTTCACCGACAAGGTCAACATCCAACAGCCACGCGGCAGCCTCTCCGGCCCGCGCGTGGTCTACAACATGAAGACGGGCATGGTGAACAGCAGTTCCGACAGTACCGGCCGGGTAAAGATGACGATCCAGCCGCGCAACCCGCAGCCGGCCCCGGCTCCCACCAAGCCCGCCCCCCAGAAGCCGGGGAGCAACTGATGTTGGCTGCCAAGGGCCTGCGCAAGGCCTATCGTTCCCGCGAGGTCGTCCGCGATTTCGCCCTCACCCTGGATGCCGGTGAAGTCGTGGGGCTGCTCGGCCCCAACGGCGCCGGCAAGACCACGTGCTTCTACATGATCGTCGGCCTGGTGCCCGCTGATGCCGGGCAGATCGTGCTCGATGGCAAGGACATCACCTCCGATCCGATGTACGCCCGCGCCAAGCACGGCGTCGGTTACCTGCCGCAGGAACCATCGGTATTCCGCAAGCTCAGTGTCGCCGACAACATCCGGCTCGTACTCGAACTGCGCGAGGACCTCGACAAGGCCGGCATCGAGAAGGAACTGGGCAACCTGATGGATGAACTCCAGATCGGCCACGTCGCGGACCAGATCGGCGCAAGCCTCTCCGGTGGCGAACGCCGCCGCGTCGAGATCGCGCGCGCGCTCGCCGCGAAGCCGCGGCTGATGCTGCTCGACGAGCCTTTCGCCGGCGTCGATCCGATTTCCGTCGGCGAGATCCAGCGCATCGTCCGCCACCTCAAGAACCGCGGCATCGGCGTACTCATCACCGACCACAACGTCCGCGAGACACTTGGCATCTGCGACCGCGCCTACATCCTCAACGAGGGCGCCGTGCTTGCGCAGGGTTCGCCTGATGCGCTGCTGTCGAATCCCGACGTGCGCCGCGTCTACCTGGGTGACACGTTCCGGCTGTGATCCCGGTTCCGGAACCGTAGTCCTTCGCCATCGCGCTGAACGGGCGGCATCGACGCACCGCGCATCGCCGTGCATCATGACGTCGATCCCCCATGACGGACCGGCCGTCGGCCCCGCCAGAATCCGTTCACACTTCCTATGAAGCCCCGCCTACAGGCAACACTGGGACAACAACTGGTGATGACGCCGCAACTGCGGCAGGCCATCCGCCTGTTGCAATTGTCCGCGGCCGAACTGGAAACCGAGATCGCCGAGGCGGTTGAAACCAATCCGTTACTGGACTGGACCGAAACCAGCATCGCCGTCGCCGATGGCGAAACCGCCCCAGACGGCACCGCCAGCACCAAGAGCGACGATGGCTACGAAACCGAAACCCTCGCGCCAGCCGAGGCCAACTGGGGACCGGGCGATGGTGAAACCTGGTACGAACGCACAGGCCCTGCTGACGCCGACGAAGATATCCCCGGCGCTGAACAGGTGGCCGAGGGCGAAACCCTGCAGGACCACCTGCTATGGCAACTTCACCTCAGCCCGCTTTCGCCGCGCGACCGCATCATTGCCGTCACCGTCATCGAGGCGATCGAAGACGACGGCTACCTGCGCGAGCCGCTGGAAAACATCGCAGACACACTGGGCGCCGATTTCCATCCGCAGCAGGACGAAATCCTCACCGTGTTGCACCAGGTGCAACGCTTCGATCCAGCCGGCGTCGGTGCGCGCACGCTGGGCGAGTGCCTGCGCCTGCAGTTGTCCGTGCTGCCCGAGAACGCACCCGGCAGGACACTGGCGCACACGCTCGCCAATGGTCCGCTCGAACGCCTGCCGAAGGTGGGAATGGCCGGCATCGCGGCCGAACTCAAGCTGGACATCGGCGATGTCGAATCGGCAGTGCAACTGCTGCGCTCGCTCGATCCCAAGCCGGGGCTGCAGGTCGGCAGCATCAGCAATGACACCTACGTCGCACCCGACGTGGTGATCTGGCGCCAGCACGGCCTGTGGCGCGTCGCGCTGGCCGAAAGCATGCGCCCGCGCATCAGCATCCATCGCGGTTACGAGGGCATGATCCGCCACGCCAGCGCCGCGGATGCCCATTACCTGCGCGGCCATCTGCAGGAAGCACGCTGGCTCCTCAAGAGCCTGGAAGCGCGTGGCGAAACCCTGCTCAAGGTAATGCGTTGCCTCCTGCACCAGCAGGCAGCCTTCCTCGAGTTCGGCGACAGCGCGCTGCGGCCGCTGACGCTGCGCGAGGTCGCCGCCGAAATCGGCCTGCATGAGTCCACCGTTTCACGCGCCGTGGCCCGCAAGTACGCGCGCACGCCGCGCGGAACCATCCCACTGCGCTCGTTCTTCGCCTCCGGGATCGACACCGGGACGGGTGGTGAAGCGTCCAGTACCGCCATTCAGGCCATGATTCGTCAATTGATCGACGCGGAGAACCCGCGCAAGCCGCTCTCGGACGCGCGCCTGGCCGAAACACTGAAGGCCACCGGCGTTCCCGTGGCCCGACGAACGGTCGCAAAGTACCGGGAAGCAATGAGCATCCCGTCTTCGCAGGATCGCGTGCGTATCTGAGACACGCTGCGCAGGCTCCCGGAACCCTGCAGAACCGGCCATAAGCGTGACCGCGTAACGGTTTTTTCCGACCTCCTTTCCCCCTGCATTACGTCGCATTGCCATTCGCGCAAAACAGGCGTTGAATGGGGTCACCGTAGCCAGTGACCATAAGGAGGTAACGATGCGTATCGAAACCCACGGCCAGCAGATTGAAGTCACCGGCGCGCTGCGAGACTACGTGGACAGCAAGCTGGCGCGACTGAAACGCCACTTCGACCAACCCTTCGACGTACGCACCATGCTCAGTCTCGACAAACCCGATCACAAGGCCGAGGCAACCGTTACCGTTTCCGGACGCGTGCTGCATGCAGATGCCGCCGCCGTCGACATGTATGCCGCCATCGATCTGCTCGCCGACAAGCTCGACCGGCTGCTCATGAAGCACAAGGAAAAAATAGTCGACCATCATCGCGGTGAAAGCCTCGCCCGCAGCGGCGACTTCGCCTGAGCCATCCGGCGGAGCGGCACGCTCGCCTGGTCGGCTCCGCCAGATTCCACGCCGGGGGCGGATTCCACGGAATCCGCCCCCGCTTGCTTTTGCGCCCGGGCAGCCGCACGGTCGCGTTCCGCCAGTTACCATTGCCCGGGGCGACACGCGGAGCGGCGGCATGAACCTGAGCATCAGCGCAGCGCAGCTTTTCGAACAGCAACGCGACAAGCTGGGATTGCGCTGGCTGGCGGGCAAGCGCACCGGCGGGCAACGCGTGCTCGAGGCCGTCGATACGGTGGCGCGCCGTCCTTCGCTGGCCGGGTACCTCAACATCATCTATCCCAACAAGGTGCAGATCCTCGGCAGCGAGGAACTGGCCTGGCTGGATGCGCTTGATTCACGCCAGCGCTGGGACACGATCGTCAAGATCATCGACTTCCGCCCGCTGGCGCTGGTCATCAGCAAGGACCAGTCCTGTCCGGAAGACCTGCGCCGCCTCGCCGAGGAGAGCGACACGCCGCTCTGGGTATCGCCGCGGCGCGGACACGAACTGTTCAACCACCTGCAGTACCACCTCGCGCGCAAGCTCGCACCGCGGGTGACGCTGCACGGCGTCTTCATGGAGATCTACTCGATCGGCGTGCTCATCACCGGCGAATCCGGCTCCGGCAAGAGCGAGCTCGCGCTGGAACTGGTGACGCGCGGCCACCGCCTGGTCGCCGACGATGCCCCCGAATTCACCCAGATCGCGCCCGACGTCCTCGACGGCGCCTGCCCGGAACTGTTGCAGGACCTGCTGGAAGTGCGCGGCCTGGGCGTACTCAACGTGCGGCAGATGTTCGGCGACACCTCGGTCAAGAAGAACAAATACCTGCGCCTGATCGTGCACCTCACCAAGCCGGCGCTGGAACCGCAGCCCGGTGGGCTGGAGCGGCTGACCGGCGACCTGGGCTCGCGCCGCGTGCTCGATCTCGACGTGCCGATCATCACCCTGCCGGTCATGCCGGGCCGCAACCTCGCGGTGCTGACCGAAGCCGCGACGCGTACGCACATCCTGCGTGCGAAGGGCGTGGACCCGGCGGCGGCCTTCATGGCGCGGCACAGCCATTTCCTCGAACGCGCGGAATGACCGTGCGCCTACATCCACGCGACGCGACCACAACGTGAATACCACGCCACCATCCACCCTCGTCATCGTCAGCGGCATGTCCGGCTCGGGAAAGTCGGTCGCGCTCAATACCTTCGAGGACCTGGGCTTCTACTGCGTCGACAACCTGCCCGCCGAACTGCTGCCGCAATTCGTGCAGAGCGTGAACAGCGACAGCAATTCGCCGGAGAAGCTGGCCGTCGGCATCGACGTGCGCAATCGCCGGGACCTCACCAACCTTCCGACCTGGCTGTCGGCCGTGGGGGCGATGGGCATGGACCCCAAGCTGGTCTTCTTCGATGCCAGCGACGAGGTCCTGCTCAAGCGCTATGCCGATACCCGGCGCCGCCATCCATTGAGCCAGCTTGGCCTGTCGTTGCTCGATGCGATCGCGCTCGAGCGCCAGGTACTGCGCCCGCTGCGGCAAGTCGCCGATGCGGTGGTCGATACCAGCAGCATGAACGTGCACAAGCTGCGCCGGCACGTCGTCACGGAGTTCGCCATCGGCGGCACCACAGCGGTTTCCCTGCTGTTCGAATCCTTCGCCTATCGCCGCGGCGTGCCCAGCGACGCCGACTTCGTCTTCGACGCGCGCGCGCTCCCGAACCCGCACTGGGATGCCACCCTGCGTCCGCTGTCCGGCCGCGATGCGGGCGTCCGCGACTACCTGGACGCCGAGGCGGACGTGGCGAAATTCGTCGAACAGGTCTCGGCCTTCCTCGACACCTGGCTGCCCAAGCTGCAATCGGAGGGCACGCGCAGCTACGTCACCGTCGCCTTCGGCTGCACCGGCGGCCGCCATCGCTCGGTCTACCTGGCCGAACGGCTGGCCGAGCATGCGCGGCAGAACGGCTGGGAGGAAGTCGCCGTCCACCACCGCGAACTGGACTGAATCGCCGGCCGGCATCCCAGTGCGGGTTCGGGCGCGGCGCTTCCGGTGCTTCCGGACGGTAACCCGGCTCTGTTAAGTTGCAGGGCATGTCCGTCGGCATTCTCCTCATCACCCACGAAGGCATCGGCTCGGCCATCCTGGCCGTGGCGACGCGCCTGCTACGCACGCTGCCCCTGCGCACCGAGGTGCTGGAGGTGCCGTTCGAAGGCGACCCTGACGCCCTGCTCCCGCTGGCCAGCGCGGCCCTGCGCCGCGTCGACGGCGGCCAGGGCGTCCTGGTACTGACCGACCTCTACGGCGCCACGCCGAGCAATCTCGCGGCCAAGGTCGCGCGACTGGGCACGCCGGTGCGCCGCGTGTCCGCGCTGAGCCTGCCGATGCTGCTGCGCGTCATGAACTACGCCGAGGAGGACCTCGACGAACTACCCATGGTCGCTGGCGCCGGCGCGCGCAATGGCGTGATCGTTGACGAGGCCTAGACGATGATCGAACGCGAACTCACCGTCAGCAATCGCCTCGGCCTGCACGCACGCGCTACCGCCAAGCTCGTGCAACTGCTGTCCGCCTACCGCAGCACCACCACCCTCACGGCCAAGGGCCGCGAAGTGAACGCCAAGAGCATCATGGGAGTGATGCTGCTCGCCGCCGGCCAGGGCACGCAGGTGAAGCTGCGCGTGGAAGGCGAAGACGAGGACGCCACGGCCGAAGCGGTGTGTGCGCTGTTCGAGCGCCGCTTCGACGAAGACAGCTGAGGAACCGCACGCGATGCGGCAGGAGTTCAAAGGCATTGGAGCATCGCGCGGCAGCGCCCTGGGTCGCGCCCGCGTGCGCCTGCCGCATGTGCTCGAAGTCGCCGAGGAGCACATTCCAGAGGCCAAGGTCGAAGCCGAACGCGCCCGCCTGCAGCGCGCAATCGACACCGTCCGCGCGGAAATGCACGTGCTGCGCCAGCGCCTGCATGGCGCGCTCGCGCATGAGATCGGCGAGTTCCTCGACCTGCACGCCCTGCTGCTGGACGACCCCGAGTTGCTGCAGGGCCTCGACAGCCTGATCCGCACCGGCCGCTACACCGCCGACTACGCCCTGCGCCTGCAACGCGACCGCATCGCTGCCGTCTTCGCCGGCATGGACGATGCCTACCTGCGCAGCCGCATCGACGACATCGACCAGGTCGTCGGCCGCATCCACGCTGCCCTGCACAACCGCAAGGAGGGCGCCGAAGGCGTTGCCGGCGAGATCCTCATCACCGACAACGTCGCCCCCGCCGAACTCGCGCAGCTGCAGGCGCAGGGTGTGGTTGCGGTCATCACCGCCGCAGGCAGCACGCTGTCGCACAGCGCCATCCTCGCCCGCAGCCTGCACCTGCCACTCATCGTCGGCGTGCCCGGCGCCCTGCTCAGGATCAACGACGGCGATGCACTGGTCGTCGATGGCGGCAGCGGCCTGGTGGTGGTCGAGCCCGGCCCGGCCGACCTGCGCACGCATCGCACGCGCGAGCGCGAGTACATCCGCGAGCGCAAGGAACTGCATCGCCTGCGCCGCGAGCCCACGCGCACCATCGATGCGGTGGATATCAACCTCTACGCGAATGCCGAATCGCGCGAGGACGTCGCCGAAGCGCACGCGCTGGGCGCCACCGGCATCGGCCTGTATCGCACCGAATTCCTGTTCCTGCAGCGCAACGAACTGCCGGACGAGGAAGAACAGTTCCGCGCCTACCGCGATGTCGTGCTTGGCATGAGCGGACGACCGGTCACGATCCGCACGCTGGACCTGGGCGCGGACAAGGCCGACCGCACCGGCCTGGCCTTGCGCGACGAACCCAATCCCGCGCTTGGCCTGCGTGGCGTGCGGCTCTCGCTGGCGCGCAGGCCGCTGCTGGAAACGCAGCTGCGGGCATTGTTGCGCGCCTCGGGTTACGGGCCGTTGCGCGTGCTGGTACCGATGGTGACCTCGCGCGAGGAAATCCGCGAAGTACGCTCCCAGCTCAAGCGCATCGCCCGCGAGCTGCGCATCCAGGGCCACGAGATCGCCGAGCATGTGCCCCTGGGCGCGATGATCGAGGTACCGGCGGCCGCACTCGCGCTGCCCGGCTTCATCGGCAGCGTCGACTTCCTGTCTATCGGCACCAACGACCTCGTGCAGTACCTGCTCGCGGCCGACCGCAACAACGAGGCGCTGGCGCATCTCTATACCCCCCTGCACCCCGCCGTATTGCGCCTGCTGCGCGATGTGATCCGGCTGTCCCGCCTGCGCCAGAAGCCCATCGCCGTGTGCGGGGAAATGGCCGGGGATCCGCTCTATGCGCCATTGCTGCTGGCGCTCGGCCTCACTGAATTCAGCCTGCACCCGAACACACTGCTGGAAGTCCGCCGGGTGATCCGCGAGTGCGACCTCGCTGCCCTGCGCAAGCATCTGCCCCTGCTGATGCGCGCACGCGATCGCGTCGGCATCGAGGCCTGGGTGAAATCCCATTGCCCGGACCAGTAACCGGCCATTTCGGGATTGGACGCTTCGACGGGGTGGGCAGCATCGGCCTGCGCCGTCATAATGTCGGCATGAACGCATAACGCCCGGTCGCATCCCCGTGGATGCGGCTTATGCCTACGGGAGCGCCGCATGGCCGAAGCCGTCCGCCACGACAAGACCGCGCGCCAGTTGCGTCTGCTCTCGGACGCACTCGATTCCGGTCGCCTCGGTCCCGTGCGCCGGCTGGTCAACACGCTGTCGCCGGCCGAGATCGGCAACCTGCTGGAATCGCTGCCGCCGGCCAAGCGCACGGTGGTGTGGGGGCTGGTCGATGCCGAAGACGACGGCGAAGTGCTGGTCCACGTCGGCGACGAGGTGCGCGAAAGCCTGCTCGCGGAAATGGACCCAGACGAGATCGTGGCCGCCGTCGAGGACCTCGACATCGACGACCTCGCCGACCTCGTCGAGGACCTGCCCGACACCGTCATCGACGAAGTGCTCAAGTCGATGGACCGCGAGAACCGCGAGCGCCTGGAACAGGTGCTGTCCTACGACGAGGACACCGCCGGCCGCCTGATGAATCCGGACGTGGTGACGGTGCGTGCCGACACCACCGTCGACGTCGTGCTGCGCTACCTGCGCCTGCGCGGCGAACTTCCCGAGCACACCGACCACCTCTACGTCGTCAGCCGCCGCCACCAGTACCTCGGCCGCATCGCGTTGCAGGCGCTGCTGACCCACGACGCCACCACGCCGATCAACCAGTTGATCGACGACGAGCAGCCCGCGATCGGGGTGGAGGAATCCGCCGACGAAGTTGCACGCCAGTTCTCCGACCATGACTGGATTTCCGCGCCGGTCGTCGACGACAACAACATCCTGCTCGGCCGCATCACCATCGACGACGTCGTCGACATCATCCGCAGCCAGGCCGAGCACCAGGCGCTGGGTGCCGCGGGCCTTGACGAGGACGAAGACCTCTTTTCTCCCGTGCCACGCGCGTGGCGCCGTCGCATCGTATGGCTGGGCATCAACCTGGGAACGGCGTTCCTCGCCTCGAGCGTGGTCGGCCAGTTCCAGGGCACGATCGACCACATCGTCGCCCTCGCCGTGCTGATGCCGATTGTCGCCGGCATGGGCGGTAACGCCGGTACCCAAGTGCTCGCACTGATGGTGCGCGGCCTCGCCCTGGGCCAGGTCGGCGCCTCCAACGTACGGACGCTGATGTGGAAGGAGCTGCGCGTCGCCGCGATGAATGGCGTCGCCCTCGGCAGCGTTGTCGCCCTCGCCACCTGGGCCTGGTTCCGCGAACCGATGCTCGCGCTGGTCATCGGCATCGCCATGACGCTCAACCTGCTCTTCGCCGCGAGCGCCGGCGTGCTGGTGCCGCTGACGCTCAAGCGCATGAACCTCGATCCCGCATTGGCGGGTGGCGTGATCCTGACCACCGTCACCGACGTGATGGGGTTCCTCGCGTTCCTGGGGTTGGCGACGATCATCCTGTTGCGCTGATTCGTGGGGGCGCCGCTGCTGGTCTGCGCATTTGCCGGCTTCATCGGATGGGCCATCCATGCAGGGCAGTTGCCCGTCATGGCCGGCTTTGCATTGCGTTCTTGAGCGCGACTACTTACCTCGCCTACGCGTTCGACAAGCATGCGGCCGAGCGTGGCCGTTGGCGGACGCCCGGAAAGCACGCTGCATGCACTTGAGTTGCTGGGAGGCTGGCCCGGCGCCCTCATCGCCCAACGCGTAATGCGACACAAGACGCGCAAGACAAGTTACCGCATGGGCTTCTGGATGGCGGTCGTCGCGAACTGCGCGGCATTGGGCCTGTGGATTGCCCAGCCCTGAAGCAACCAGCGCCTCAGCGGCCCAACAGCGCCTCCAGCGCCGCCATTCGCACCGCCACGCCATTGCCAACCTGACGCAGGATCAGCGACTGCGGCCCGTCGGCCACGTCATCGGTGATCTCGACCCCACGGTTCATCGGCCCCGGATGCATCACGACCGCATCCGGCGCCGCGCGACGCAGGCGGGATGCCGTCAACCCATATTCGCGGTGGTAGTCATCGAGCGAGGCGATCAGGCCGCCCTCCATGCGCTCGCGCTGGATGCGCAGCATCATCACCGCATCGACGCCTTCCAGGGCGGCGTCGAAATCCTGCGTGACCACGCAGCCCTGCAGCGTGCCGTCATCCGGCAGCAGCGACGCCGGCGCGCAGACCCGGATTTCGCCCGCACCCAGGGCGCGCAGTGCATGCAGGTCCGAGCGCGCCACGCGCGAGTGCTTGACGTCGCCAACGATCAGCACCTTGAGCTTTGCGAAATCCTTCCCCTTGGCCTGCCGCAGCGTGAGCATGTCGAGCAGCCCCTGCGTGGGATGCGCGCTGCGGCCATCGCCGGCGTTGAGCAGCGCGACGCCAGGCTTCGCGGCGGCGGCGAGCGCAGCCACGGCGCCATCGACCTTGTGGCGGACCACGAACCCGCGCACGCCCATCGCCTCGATGGTCCTGAAGGTATCCAGGTCGGTTTCGCCCTTCGTCGCCGAGGACGTCGATGCGTCGAAGTTGAGTACGTACGCGCCCAGCCTTTGTGCGGCGAGCTGGAAGCTCAGGCGCGTGCGCGTGGAGGGCTCGAAGAACAAGGTGCAGACCGCAACGCCGGCCAGTGCCTCGCGTGCGTCGGCGCCCTCGGCAAAGGCCTGCGCACGGTCCAGCAGGGTCTCGAGTCCGGCGCGCGGCAGGTTGTCCAGCGTGAGCAGATGCTTCATTGCCTGGTCTTCAGAGGTGGGAAGGGATGCGATTGCCGTTCAATCGGCAGGAACTTCGGTGGCGTCCTGCGGTGATGCCAGCCAACGCTCGACAATGACCGCGGCCGCCACGGCGTCCAGCGCTTCGGCATCGCGGCGGCGCTTGCGTCCTTCCGCCCGGTCGCTGGCGAAGCGCTGCGCGGCCTCGATCGAACTGGCGCGCTCGTCCACGAGGACCACCGGCAGCCGGAAGCGCACGACCAGCTCGCGGGCGAAGGCGTGAGCGCGCGTGCGCGCGGGTTGGTCGCCGCCTTCGAGCGTCATCGGATCGCCGACGATGAACCCGTCCGGACGCCATTCCCTGCGCAGCCGCTCGATCGAAGCCCAGTCGGGACCATGGCCATGCACGTCGATCACGGCCAGTGCCCGCGCTCCCGATCCGAATGCGCTGCCTACCGCTACGCCGATGCGACGCGCACCGACGTCGAAGCCGAGCACGGTGCCGTCGCTAAGAATGCTCATGCGTGCCCGGCGTAGTCCGCCAGGTGTGCGAAGTCGACGCCGATGCGTCCGGCTGCGGCCTGCCAACGCGCCTCGAGCGGCAGATCGAACAGGAGCTCGGCGTCGGCCGGCGCCGTGAGCCAGTCGTTTTCGGTCAGTTCGTGCTCCAGCTGGCCCGACCCCCACCCCGCGCAACCCAGCGCGACGATGGCGTTGTCCGGGCCTTCGCCGCGCGCCATCGCCTCGAGGATGTCGCGGGACGTGGTGAGGAACAGCCTGTCGGTGATTGCCAGCGTGGAATCCCAGCGCGGGCCGCCGTCATGCAGGACGAAGCCGCGTTCCGGATGCACCGGCCCACCGGCCAGCACGGGTTGCGCGCGGAGCGTTTCGGTGCCGCCGTCGAGGCCCATCTGGCCCAGCACTTCACCCAGGGTGTACTCGGATGGGCGGTTGACGACGATGCCCATCGCGCCGTCGTCGTCGTGCTGGCAGATCAGCGCCACGCTGCGCGAGAAGTTGGTTTCCGCCAGCGCAGGCAACGCGATCAGCAGCTGGTTCGTCAGGGGCTCGGGCATCACGGGCATGGCTGCATTCTAGCGCGCACGCCCCTTCGCGCCAGATGACGGAAGCACAATGGCAGGGCGTAGGATGGCGGCTTCCCCGACCGATCCGCGACTCGCCATGACCGCACCGAATCTTCGTCCGCTCGTCCTGGGCTGCCTCGCCGCGCTGGCCGGCCTTTCTATGGCCGCCTGCAAGCCGCATGCCGCGCAGGAAGCCGCCCCGACGGCCACGCAATCCGCTCCCGCGCCCGCTGCCTCCTACGCGCAGGCGCATGCCGGAGACTATGCGGTGGTGCCGCTGAAGGCCGACCTCTCGCACCTCGACGAGAACACCCGGCGCATGATCGCCAAGCTGGTGCAGGCCGCCGACGTCATGAACGACCTGGCCTGGAAACAGACCTGGAACGGTGACCGCGCCGCACTGCTTGCGCAGGCGCCCGACGATGCCACGCGTGAACTGGTGAACATCAACTTCGGCCCGTGGGACCGCCTCAACGAAGACACCCCGTTCATCGCCAACATCAAGCCGCGCCCGGCGGGCGGCCCGTTCTATCCGCTCGACATGACCAAGGAGGAATTCGAAGCCGCCGCCCTCGCGGACAAGAAGTCCAACTACACCCTGCTCCGCCGCGACGACGCGGGCAAGCTGATCACCGTCCCCTACCACGTTGAATACAAGGCCGAACTCGAGCGCACCGCCGCGCTGCTGCGCGAAGCCGCGGAACTGAGCGGCGACAAGAGCTTCGCCGATTACCTGCGCATGCGCGCGGACGCATTGCTCAACGACAACTTCCGTCCAAGCGACATGGCATGGATGGAGATGAAGACCAATCCGGTGGACATCGTCATCGGTCCGATCGAAACCTACGAGGACCAGTTGTTCGGCTACAAGGCCGCGTACGAAGGCCTGGTCCTGGTGAAGGATGCCGAATGGAGCAAGAAGCTCGCCCGCTACGCCGGCTTCCTGCCCGAACTGCAGAAGGGATTGCCGGTCGAAGCCAGGTACAAGGCCGAGAAGCCCGGGTCCAAGGCCGACCTCAATGCGTACGAAGCGGTGTATTACGCCGGCGATGCCAACGTCGGCGCCAAGACCATCGCGATCAACCTGCCCAATGACGAGGAAGTGCAGCTCGCCAAGGGCACGCGCCGCCTGCAGCTTGAAAACGTGATGCAGGCGAAATTCGACGCCATCCTCATGCCGATCGCGAAGCAGCTGATCGCCCAGGACCAGTTGCAGCACGTGACCTTCGATGCGTTCTTCGAGGACACGATGTTCCATGAAGTCGCGCACGGCCTGGGCATCAAGCACGTGCTTGATAAGGGCGGCCTGGCTGGCAAAGGCACGGTCGGCGAAGCGCTGAAGGAATATTCCTCCAGCTTCGAGGAAGGCAAGGCCGACATCCTCGGCCTGTACATGATCGACGCACTCAGCGCGAAGGGCGAGATGGACAAGGCCAAGATCATGGACAGCTACGTGACCTTCCTCGCCGGCATCCTGCGCTCGGTGCGCTTCGGCGCGGCCGACGCGCACGGCAAGGCCAACATGCTGCGCTTCAACTATTTCGCCGACGCCGGGGCGTTCACCCGCGATGCCAATGGCCGTTACCGCGTCGACTTCGACAAGATGCGCGCGGCGATGAATTCGCTCAGCGCCAAGCTGCTCACGGTGCAGGGCGACGGCGACTACGCCGAAGCCAAGCGCATGACCGACACGCTGGGAGTGGTCAAGCCGGAACTCGCGGCCGACCTCGCCCGGTTGAAGGACGCGAAGATCCCGGTGGACATCCGGTTCGAGCAGGGCCTGGATGTACTGGGTCTGGCGCAGTACGCCACGCCTGCCACCCAGTGACATGTCGGGCTATTGCGATTTCGCGCCGGGCCATGCGCTGCATGGCCCCTATCACGACACCGAGTACGGCTTTCCCAGCCGCGATGAATCCGTGTTGTTCGAACGCCTCGTACTCGAGATCAACCAGGCCGGCCTGAGCTGGGAAACCATCCTGAAAAAGCGCGATGGCTTTCGTCGCGCCTATCACGGGTTCGACGTGGACAAGGTCGCGGCTTACGGCGAGCGCGATCGCGAACGCCTGCTGGTCGATGCCGGCATCATCCGCAACCGGCTCAAGGTGGACGCCGCGATCCACAATGCGCAGGTGATCCAGGGCCTGCGCGCCGGGCACGGCAGCTTCGCCGGCTGGCTCGATGCGCAGTTGATGGATGCCGGTGCGGCACGCGACAAGGCTGGCTGGGTGAAGCTGTTCAAGAAGACGTTCCGCTTCACCGGCGGCGAGATCACCAACGAGTTCCTGATGAGCCTGGGTTACCTGCCGGGCACGCATCGCGAAGACTGCCCGGTATTCGCGGCGATCGCGGCGCTGGATCCACCGTGGCGGCGAGCGCTCGGGATGTCCTGAACATGGCGGCCTGCTTCGACGCTGCTGTCACCGCGGGCATGCTTCGATGTTTGCTCCCATCAAGGGAGGACAGGAGCATGATTCGCAAGCTTCCCTCTGGCGGGTACCGCCTGTACTCGCGCAAGAAGGACCCCCGCACCGGCAAGCGACGGAACCTGGGGACTTTCCAGACCCGCGACGCCGCCGAAAAACACGAACGCGAAGTGCAGTACTTCAAGCGCCACTGACTGGCGTCCACGCCGAAGCCGGTGGAGTGGCGCTGGATTGCAACTCAGAAGCGACGGGCGATGTATTCACCCAGCCTTCGTTCGAGTTGCGCCGGATCGTCCAGGAAAGCGCAGACGAGGGCGAAGAGTTCGAAACGCTGCCAGTCGAACACGGCGTGGTCACGGACCATGGCCGCGGTATGCACGCCTTCGCTGCGGATGTTGGCGCCGGAAGCGGCCACCTCCCCGCAGCGTCCCGCCGCGAGTTCGGCGCCGATGCGCCGGTGGTGGGATGACGCGCCGGTTGCCGAAGTCACCAGGTCGCCCAGGCCGGCCAGCGTGTAGGCGGTCTCCCGGCGACCTCCCTGGTGCTCCACGATGTCGGCCAGTTCATGCGTTGCCGCCGCGATCAGGAAGCCGCGCATGTTGTCACCCATGCCCAGTCCGTCCGCGGCGCCCACCAGGGGCACATAGACGTTCTTGAGAACGGCCGACCACGCGGCCCCAGGAACATCCTCGTGCACTTGAAGCCGCAGGGACGTACCCGAAAACAGCGCCTTGAGGCGTGCGCCCACTTCCGGCCGGTGGCTTGCGGCGACAGCGAACCCACTACGGCCCGACTGGAGTTCGCGCGCCAGCATCGGGCCGTAAAACAGGCCCCACCCAATCCTGGATCCGAAGTGCTGCGTGAACACCTGCGCCGCAGTGCGCCCCTGCTCGTCCAACCCCTTGGCGATGGACACGCAGAGCGCATCGGGCTGCAGGCATGGCACCAGCCGCCCGGCCAACTCGTCATGCGGCTGGGTCGGCAAGGCAAATACCACCACCTGGCGATCACGCGCGGCCTCCTCCAGGGGCTGGGTTTCCTCGCCTGTCGTGAGGTCGCGGTCCCAGGCCAGCACCTCATGCCGTTGCGAAAGCAACGTTTCCAACGCCTGCCCCATGGCGCCATGGCCGAGGATCAGGATTCGCTTGGCTGTGCTTGGCATGGCGTGTTTCCTAGGTGGATGGCCGGGTCACGCAGACACGCGGGACACGTCAGCCACTCACGTGCTCCGCGATGCTTGCCAGTTCAAACCCCGCCTGCAACGCTGCAAGCCAGCGCCTGTCCCTACACCCTGAAACGAAAGAAGCCGGGTTTCCCCGGCCTCTTCGTGAGCATGGCGCGTGGCTTCAGCGGGCTTCCGCGACTTCCACCCCATCCAGCCCCTGCGACAGCGTCCTGGCATCGCCGCCCTGGGCGAGCTTGATGCGCAGGCGCACTTCGTTCTGCGAATCGGCGTAACGCAGCGCGTCTTCGTACGAGATTTCGCCCGCCTGGTACAGCTCGAACAGGCTCTGGTCGAAGGTCCTCATGCCCAGCTGCACGGAATCCTTCATCACTTCCTTCAGCTTGTGGATCTCGCCGTCGCGGATGTAGTCCTGCACCAGCGGGGTGCCGAGCATGATTTCCATGGCGACGCGGCGACCCTTGCCATCCGGTGTCGGGATCAGCTGCTGCGCGACGACGCCCTTGAGGTTCAGCGACAGGTCCATCAACAGCTGGCCGCGGCGGTCTTCAGGGAAGAAGTTGATGATGCGGTCCATCGCCTGGTTGGCGTTGTTGGCGTGCAGGGTGCACAGCACGAGGTGGCCCGTTTCGGCGAAGGCGATCGCGTGGTCCATGCCCTCGCGGGTACGCACCTCGCCGATCATGATCACGTCGGGCGCCTGGCGCAGGGTGTTCTTCAGCGCCGCATCCCAGCTATCGGTATCGATGCCCACTTCACGCTGGGTGATGATGCAGCCTTCGTGCTTGTGCACGAATTCGATCGGATCCTCGATCGTGATGATGTGGCCGGTCGAATTCATGTTGCGGTAGCCGATCATCGCGGCGAGCGAAGTCGACTTACCGGTACCGGTCGCACCCACGAAGATGATGATGCCGCGCTTGGTCATCGCCAGCGTCTTGATGATCGGCGGCAGGCTCAGCTCTTCGACGGTCGGGATCTTGGTTTCGATGCGGCGCAGGACCATGCCGACCTGGTTGCGCTGGTAGAAGCACGACACACGGAAACGACCGACGCCGGTAACGCCGATGGCGAAGTTGCACTCGTGTGTCTTTTCGAACTCCTCGCGCTGCTGCGGCGTCATCACGTTGAGGACGAGGTCGCGGCTCTGCTGCGGCGTCAGCGGATTCTGCGAGATCGGCGAGATCTTGCCGTGGACCTTCATCGACGGCGGCATGCCGGCGGTGATGAACAGGTCCGACGCCTTCTGGTGCGCCATCAGCTTGAGGAAAGAGGTGAAGTCGATGGTGCTCATGCGTTTGCCTCCGGGAGGCTCTGGTACTCAATGCGTTGGGGACGCTGCTCGTCGCAATCCCTGCCCCCACCCAACCCTTCCCGCATCCGCCGGGAAGGGATGAAACGAAACATCAGTCGAACAACCGCTTGTCCTTGGCGTACATGCGTGCTTGCGGCTTCAGGATCAGGCCGCGCTTGACGAGGTCCTGCAGGTGCTGGTCGAGGGTCATCATTCCGTACTGCTGGCCGGTCTGGATCGCCGAGTACATCTGCGCGACCTTGTCCTCGCGGATCAGGTTACGGATGGCCGGGATGCCGACCATGATTTCCCACGCCGCGGTACGGCCGCCGCCGACCTTCTTCAGCAGCGCCTGCGAGATCACCGCGCGCAGCGATTCGGACAGCATCGAGCGGACCATCGGCTTTTCGCCGGCGGGGAACACGTCGATGATGCGGTCGATGGTCTTGGCAGCCGAGCTGGTATGCACGGTCGCGAACACCAGGTGGCCGGTTTCCGCGGCGGTCAGCGCCAGGCGGATGGTTTCGAGGTCGCGCAACTCGCCGACCAGGATGTAGTCGGGGTCTTCACGCAGGGCCGAACGCAGGGCCTCGTTGAAGCCGTGGGTGTCGCGGTGCACCTCGCGCTGGTTGATCAGGCACTTCTGCGAGGTGTGGACGAATTCGATCGGATCCTCGACGGAGAGGATGTGCGCGTATTCGTTCTTGTTGATGTGGTCGAGCATCGCCGCCAGCGTGGTCGACTTGCCCGAGCCGGTCGGACCGGTCACCAGGATCAGGCCCTGCGGCTGGTCGATGAGTTCCTTGAAGATGCGCGGGCAACCCAGGTCGTCCAGCGTCAGCACTTCCGAGGGAATGGTACGGAACACCGCACCGGCGCCGCGGTTCTGGTTGAACGCGTTGACGCGGAAACGGGCCAGGCCCGGGATCTCGAACGAGAAGTCGACTTCGAGGAACTCTTCGTAGTCGCGCCGCTGCTTGTCCGACATGATGTCGTAGACAAGGGCATGGACCTGCTTGTGGTCGAGGGCCGGGATGTTGATGCGGCGGACGTCACCGTCCACGCGGATCATCGGCGGCAGGCCCGCCGACAGGTGCAAGTCCGAAGCTTTGTTCTTGACCGAAAACGCCAACAGTTCGGCGATATCCATGCGTGCTCCCCTTGCACTGCCAACGGAATGAGTTGTAACGCGTACCGGCAGAATGCTGGAACGGCATACCCCTGCGAGGCAGTATAGCCCCCTCCCCCCGCCGTAAAACCAGCCCCTTTTTCGGCCCCAAGCGAGAACTGCGAACGTGCTCACGCACGCCCTGCAAGACACCCTGTACCGGGTAGAAAACGCGGCCAGCGCGGCCGGGCGGCCAACTCCACGACTGTTGGCGGTCAGCAAGACCCAGCCCGCGGACGCGATCGCGGGGCTTGCCAGCCTGGGGCAGCGCGCTTTTGGCGAGAACTACGTCCAGGAGGCGGTCGCCAAGCAGGCCCGGTTGCAGGGGCTCGGGCTCGAATGGCACCTGATCGGCCACCTGCAGTCGAACAAGGCGAAAGAAGCCGCCGCCCGCTTCGACTGGGTGCAGGCCGTGGATCGTGAACGGCTCGCGCTGGCGCTCAACGCCCACCGCGCCGCTGAACAGGCACCGCTGAACGTGCTGATCCAGGTCAACATCGACGACGAGGCGAGCAAGCACGGCTGCCCTCCCCAAGACGTGATGGCGCTGGCGGATGTCATCGCCGCCCAGCCACGCCTGCGGCTTCGGGGCGTGATGGTGATCCCCGCGCCGCATCCGGACGTCGACCTACGGCGTCCGGCCTTCCGCCACGCGCGGGAGCTGTTCGAAGCCCTCGCGGCCGTGCATCCCCATGTGGATACGCTGTCGATGGGGATGAGCGACGATCTGGAAGTCGCCATCGCAGAAGGCTCGACCATGGTTCGCGTCGGCACCGCACTGTTCGGGGCGCGGCCTCGCAAGGCGTGAGAACCACGGCCCGTGCCGTGCCACGTGGTCATCCGGGCTACGATGCGCCTCGCCCCCGACTGAATCATTCACCCCACCGATGAATCCGCTTCCCTTCGCATCCGGCACCGTGGCTTTCATCGGTGGCGGCAACATGGCCCGCAGCCTGATCGGTGGCCTGGTAGCGCGCGGCGTTCCGGCCACGTCGATCCGGGTGGCGGAACCGATGGCCGAGCTGCGCGATTCGCTGGCACGCGATTTCGGCATCCATGCCTTCACCGACAACGCCATCGCCGCGGCCAATGCGACGACGTGGGTGCTGGCAGTGAAACCGCAGGTGATGCGCCAGGTGTGCGAGGCGCTCGCCCCCGCCGCGCAGGCCACCCGGCCACTGGTAGTGTCGATCGCCGCCGGCATCACCGCGGCGCAGATGGAACGCTGGCTGGGCGGCGGTGTCGCGGTGGTGCGGACGATGCCGAACACACCCGCCCTGCTCGGCGCCGGCGTGACCGGCATGTTCGCCAACGATCGCGTCGATGCATCGCAGCGGACACAAGCCGCCGACCTGCTTGAAGCGACGGGCAAGACCGTGTGGATCGAGGACGAGCCGCGCATGGACGCCGTGACTGCGGTGTCCGGCAGCGGCCCCGCCTATGTCTTCCTGCTGGCCGAGGCCATGCAGGCGGCGGGTGAAGCCGAAGGCCTGTCCGGCGAGGCCGCGCGCACGCTGGTCCAGCAGACCATCCTCGGTGCCGCACGCATGCTGATCGAGAACGATGAGATGCCCTCGGAGCTGCGCCGCCGCGTGACTTCGCCGGGCGGCACCACACAGGCCGCGCTCGAGAATTTCGAAGCCGGCGGTTTCCGCGAACTCGTCGCCCGCGCCATCCACGCCGCGACCGAACGCGGCCGCCAGCTTTCCGCCGCCAACGACTGACCCGCGAGGACCGCCATGCGCCACCGTTTCGTACCAGCGCTCCTGCTCGCGATCGCGATGGCGGGTTGTGGCGGCAACGCCCCGGCGCCCGCGACTCCCGCTCCGCCGGCACAGCCGGAAGCCATCAGCAAAATTGGCGACGTCACCATCCGCGCCACCGCGCTGCAGACGGCCGCACTGACGCCCGAAGTGGCGAGCCGTTACGGCATCAGCCGCGGCGATCGCACCGTGATGCTGCTGGTCGGCGTGCGCCAAGGCCCCGAGATGCAGGAAACCGCGCTGCCCGCGACCATCACCGCCACGGTGACCAACCTCAGTGGCCAGCGCCAGCAGATCGCGATGCGCGAACTGCGCAGCGGCGACCTGCTCGATTACGTGGGAACGGCGGAAACGAGCCCGCCGGACACGTTGCGGTTCGACCTCACGATCGTTCGCGAGGGTGGCGCGAGTTCGACGATGCAGTTCACCCGCGAGTTCTATCCGCGCTGAGCGCACACCACGCGCACATCCACGCGCGCACGTCGATTTTTCAGCGGGCCGCGGCCCACGCCCGGATGATGCGGGCCATCTCGGTGACGCCTTCGGTCAGGGCCGCCGGGCCGGGCTGGAGGATCACCGGCGACTTGATCTCGTGCAGTTCGCCATCACGCACCGCGGGAATGGCGTCCCACCCGGGACGCGCGGCGACCTTTTCCGGGCGGAACTTCTTGCCGCACCACGAGCCCAGGATGATGTCGGGCGCGCGACGCACCACTTCATCGCCGTTCTCCAGGATGCGCTGCTTCGCGAGCGATTCGGCGGCGCGCTCGGGAAAGATGTCGTCGCCGCCGGCGATGCGGACGAGCTCGGCGACCCAGCGGATGCCGGTAATCATCGGCTCGTCCCATTCCTCGAAATAGACCTTCGGCCGGCGCGGCAGCGTGGCCGCTTCGCGTTCGATCGCCGCGAGGCCCGCTTGCAGGCTTCCGGCGTAGGCATTCGCCTTGTCGCCGGCCCCGACGAGTGCGCCGAGGCGGCGGATGTAGTCGAGGATCCCGTCGACGCCGCGATGGTTGCTGATCCACACCTCGACACCGTGCCGGATCAGCTCGGCGGCGATGTCGGCCTGGATGTCGGAAAAACCCACCACGAAGTCGGGCTGCAGCTTCAGGATCTCGCCGATCTTCGCCGAGGTGAAGGCGCTGACCTTCGGCTTCTCCCTGCGTGCGATCGCCGGGCGCACCGTGAAGCCGCTGATGCCGACGATGCGATGCTGCTCGCCCAGCGCGTACAGCACTTCGGTGGGCTCCTCGGTGAGGCAGACGATGCGTTGCGGCCCCATGCTCATTGCTCGAAACCGGTCACGGATACAGCATCCGCTTCGCCCATTCGCCCGCGCGGTTGCGCTCGTAGAGCCAGCGCTCGTGCAGGCGGAAATCGGCGCCGAACCAGAATTCGATCTTCTCCGGCTTCACCCGCAGGCCGCCCCAGCGCGGCGGTCGCGGGATGTCGCGGTCCTCGAACTCCACCTCTAGCCGGGCCAGCCGCTGTTCGAAGGTGGCACGCGAATCGAGCGTCTCCGACTGCTTCGAAGCCCATGCTCCCAGCTGGCTCCCGCGCGGACGGCTGGCGAAGTAGGTGTCGGCTTCGGCGTCGCCCACGATTTCCACCGCCCCTTCCACGCGCACCTGGATGCCGTCGCGCACGCGCGGCCAGTGGAACACCAGCGCGGCATGCGGATTGGCCTGCAGTTCGCGGCCCTTGCGGCCATCGAGATGGGTGTAGAAGACGAAGCCGCGCGGATCGTGGGCCTTGAGCAGGACGGTGCGCGCCGAAGGCCGGGCGTCGAGCGCGGCGGTGGCGACGATCATGGCGGTGCGGTCGGGTTCGCCCGCGGCCGCCGCCTCGTCAAAGAGGCGGTCAAAGGTGGCCAGGGCTTCGGCGTAGAGGTCGGTAGCGGTCATCCCGCCATTGTATGCGCGGGTCGCGGCGCCCACCCCGGACCACGGGGTCATTGCACGATGAAGGTCACGCGCAGGTTGACGCGCCATTCGGCCACGTTGCCGGCCTCGTCGGTGACGACCTTGATCTCGTTGACCCACGCGCCCTGGATGTTCTTCACCGACTCGGCGCACTTCTTCAGGCCCGCCTTCACGGCGTCCTCCATGCTGGTCTTCGACGCGGCGTTGAGCTCGATGATCTTGGCGACCGACATGGCGGTTCTCCCTGGATGACCGGCGCGGCGCCGGAATGAGGTGGGAGCTGCGACGCTACGCCGCGTTCCGTTAAGCGCGCGGCTAGAATCGCGGCATGGACCCCGCCAGCAACCTGATCCTCGTCGGCCCGATGGGCGCGGGGAAAACCTGCGTCGGCGAACGCCTTGCCCTGCAGTGCGGGCTGCGGTTGCTCGACCTCGACCACGAGATCGAGCGCGATGCCGGAGCAAGCGTGATGCAGATCTTCGAGCATGAAGGCGAAGCCGGTTTCCGCGCACGCGAAAGCGCGATGCTGGCCGAACTGCTGCGTGGCGATGGCATCGTATTGGCTACCGGCGGCGGCGCCGTGCTCGACGCCGACAACCGCGCGCTGCTGCGCGGACGCGGCTTCGTCGTGCATCTGCACGCAAGCGTCGAGCAGCAGCTGCAGCGCCTCGCGTTCGACGACACCCGCCCTCTGCTCGCGCGTCCGGATCGCGAGGACGTGCTGCATGATCTCGCCGCCGCCCGCGCACCGTGGTACGCGGAAGTGGCGGACCTCGTATTCGACACCGCCGGTCTCGACACCGACGCCGCCGCCACGCAACTGGCCGCGTTGCTGGAGCAGCGCTGGCACCGCATCGGAGCCAACGCATGACCGGGCCGCACCCCCATCCCCACAGGCAGGTCGAAGTCTCGGGCGACGCGCCCTACACGATCACCATTGGTCCGGGCCTGCTCGCGGCCGGGCACGCGGACAACGCGCGGCGGCTGGGCCAGGTCCTGCGCGGGCGCCATGCGCTGGTCGTCAGCGACAGCAATGTCGCGCCGCTGTATGCCGATGGCGTCGAGGCGTTGTTGCGCGCGGCGAAGCCCCAGCTCGCGCTCTCGCGCTGGGTCATGCCGGCGGGCGAACAGGAGAAGACCCTCGCCCGCTTCGGCGAGTGTCTCGATGCCCTCGCCGCGCTGGGGGCGACGCGCGACGCCACCGTGGTGGCGCTGGGCGGGGGCGTGGTCGGTGACCTCGCCGGCTTCGCGGCGGCCTGCTGGATGCGCGGCATCGACTGCGTACAGCTGCCGACCACGCTGCTGGCGATGGTCGACTCCGCGGTCGGCGGCAAGACCGCGGTGGACCTGCCGCACGGCAAGAACCTGGTCGGCGCATTCCATCCGCCGCGCGCGGTGATCACCGACACCACCGTGCTGCGCACCCTGCCCGATCGCGAATTGCGCGCGGGCCTGGCCGAGGTCGTGAAGTACGGCGCCATCTTCGACGCCCACTTCCTCGACTGGCTTGCTGCCCGCGCCGAGGCCCTGTTGGCGCGCGATGACAGCGCGCTGGCCGAGGCCATCGCCCGCTGCTGCGAATTCAAGGCCGATACCGTGACGCGCGATCCCTACGAGCACGGCCACCGTGCCCTGCTCAACTTCGGCCACACCTTTGGCCACGCCATCGAGGCGGAGCAGGGTTACGGCGCCGGCCGCGACGCGCTCCTCCATGGCGAAGCCGTGGCGGTGGGCATGGTGCTGGCGGCCCGGCTGTCGACCCTGCTCGGCCTCGCCCCGGCATCGGACGGCGATCGCCTGCAGGCGCTGCTGCAGCGCTTCGGCCTGCCCACCGCGGTGCCCGAAGGACTGGAAGCCGGGGCCCTGGTCGCCCGCATGCGCCTGGACAAGAAGGCGGACGCCCACGGGCTGCGCTTCATCCTCCTGGACAGCGCAGGGGCCGCGCGCGTGGTCGCCGGCGTCGCCGAGAGCAGCGTGCGCGCCGTCCTGGAAGCCGGCTGACGCCGGCAACCGGCAGGAAGGCGGCGCCCAGCCCTTACAATGCGCGTCCCATGCGCCTGCTCCTGCAACAACGCCCCCAGGGCCACGAAGCCCCGCGCTTCGTGCAACTGATGCTGCAGCCCGACCTGTTCGGCGGCTGGGAACTGCTGCGCGAAACCGGCCAGATCGGCGGCCGCAGCACGGTCCGGCGCGAAGTCTTCCTCGACCAGACCGCCGCCCTCGCTGCGCTGGAGCAAGCGCGCGACCAGCAGATCAAGCGTGGCTTCCAGTTGATGTTCGCCCAAGGCATGGAAGCGCCGAAGAACTCGTGATCGTGGCAGCTCCCGCCACGTCCCCCCCACCAGGACGACCCTCCCTCGTGCCCGCACCCCTGAAAAACGATCGTTTCCTCCGCGCCCTGCGCCGTGAGCCCGTCGACTGCACCCCGGTCTGGCTGATGCGCCAGGCCGGCCGCTACCTGCCCGAATACCGCGCCACGCGCGCCAAGGCCGGCAGCTTCCTGGCGATGGCCAAGAACCCGGAACTCGCCTGCGAAGTCACGCTGCAGCCGCTGCGCCGCTTCCCGCTCGACGCCGCGATCCTGTTTTCCGACATCCTCACCGTGCCCGACGCCATGGGGCTGGGCCTGTACTTCGTCGAAGGCGAAGGCCCTAAGTTCGAACGCCCGATCCGCACGGCCGCCGACATCGCGCGTCTCGCCGTGCCGGACATGGAAACCGACCTGGGCTACGTGATGGATGCGGTGCGCACCATCCGCCGCGAACTGGATGGCTCGGTGCCGCTGATCGGCTTCTCCGGATCGCCGTGGACCTTGGCCTGCTACATGGTCGAAGGCGGCGGCAGCGACAACTACTCCAAGGTGAAATCGCTGGCGCTCAATGATCCGGCCGCGATGCACAAGCTGCTCGATGTCACCACCGACGCCGTCATCGCCTATCTGTCGGCGCAGCAACAGGCGGGCGCGCAGGCGCTGCAGGTGTTCGATACCTGGGGCGGCGTGCTGTCGCCGGCGATGTACCGCGAATTCTCGCTGCGCTACCTGCAGCGCATCGCCGCCGAACTGCCGCGTGGCGAGGGCGCCGAACGCGCGCCCCTGATCCTGTTCGGCAAAGGCAACGCGCCCTACGTCGAAGACCTGGCCAACAGCGGCGCCGAAGCGGTCGGCGTCGACTGGACCATCGAACTCGGCGACGCCGCCCGCCGCGCCGGTGGCAAGGTCGCGATCCAGGGCAACCTCGATCCGGTCACGCTGTACGCCGAGCCGGACGCGATCCGTCGCGAAGCCGGCCGCGCCCTCGACAGCTACCGCGACGGCAACGGCGCTTCACGCGAGGGCCACGTGTTCAACCTCGGCCACGGCATGTCGCCCGACATGAAGCCCGAACACGTCGCCGTCCTGGTCGACGCAGTGCACCAGCTCAGCATGCGTTGATCCTGCCCGGCCGCGTGCGCGGCCACGGTTCGTGTCCGCGCTCGTTATCGCGTGACGGGGCGGCGCGCCGAGGATCGGAATCCGCCGGCAAAAAAGAAATGGCCGCTCACGCGGCCATTTCCCCCGATCACTGGCGCATGCAGCCACGCCAGAAACGCTGCGCATGAAAGCCTCGCACAGCGGCCGTGCCGCGGGCTGGTTGGGGTTCCACCATCACGGCAGGCGGCTCCAATATATCTGAATACTAGATATCCGTAAACAGGATATAGCTTCCCTGTGGTCCCACATTCGACCACGCCCGTGCCTGCCAAATCGCTCTACAGGAAAGAGAACGCCGCCCTCGCCCGCCTCATCCGCGAAATGCGCATTGCCGCCGACCTCACCCAGGTCGCATGTGCGGAAGCACTCGGGCGACCGCAGTCCTTTGTAAGCAATGTCGAGAGTGGCGAGCGGCGCCTGGATTTGTTGCAGCTGCGCGAGTATTGCGCCGTGTGCGGAATATCGCTCTCGACCTTCATCAAAAGATTCGAGGCATCGCTTTAGATCCCGTCATGCATCCACTTCCTGGCCGATTTCGGCGTCCATGTCGTGCAACGCCTGTCCGCGCACGGGAGCGTCGATGCCATCCAGCAGGGTGGCGAGCATTTTCAATGTCATGGGCTTGCGGATGAAATGATCGAAACCGGCATCCATCGCTTCGGCTTCGGCATCGGCATCGGCACGCGCGGTGACCGCGATGAGCGGCGGCTGGAAACCTTGTATGCGCAGTTGTCGCGCGAGTGCCAGGCCATCCATGCCAGGGAGGTCGAGGTCGAGCAGGGCGGCGTCGAACGGCGCGGTCGCCACGGCCACGAGCGCGGACAGCCCATTGGGTACATGGACGACATGATGGCCCTGCAAGCGCAGCAGGCCGGTCAGCACATCGGCCACGGTCGGATCATCCTCCACGAGCAGTAGCGACAGACTGCGCTGCGTGGGCGCTTCGGGAACCTCTGCCTCGTCGCGGGCAGCGAAGACGGGCGATGCCGGCAACGGCAGGCGCACGCTGAAGCGGGTGCCTTCCCCGGGCGCGCTGTCGATCTCGATCCTGCCCTCCATCGCCGCTGCAAGCTCCTGGCTGATCGCAAGCCCCAGGCCGCTGCCGCCGTACCGCGCACTGGTGCGCGCACCTTCGGCCTGCTCGAAGCGGCGGAACAGCCGCGATTTCTGTTCGGAATTGAGGCCGGGGCCGGTGTCGGCGACTTCGAAGCACACGCCTTCCGGCGTCGGCGCCACGCCGAGCGAAACGCTGCCGCGCTCAGTGAACTTCACTGCGTTGCCGAGCAGGTTGAGCAGGATCTGGCGCACGCGGGCGGCATCGCCGCGCACGTGCCGCGGCGTGTCGTCACCGATGCTCAGCGCGAAGGCGAGCCCGCGCTGCTTCGCCAGGGGAGCGACCAGGGCGGCGAGGTCCTCCATCAAGGCATGCAGGTCGAAAGACTCGTCGGCGAGTTCGAGCTTGCCGGATTCGATCCGCGCCAGGTCCAGCGCGTCGTTGACCAGTCGCAGCAGGTGCTCGCCCGCGCCGCGGATCGCGCCGACATAACCGCGTTGCTGCGGGTTGAGCGCCGTGCCCAGGAGCAATTCGCTCATGCCCAGCACGCCGGTCATCGGCGTGCGCACCTCGTGGCCGAGCGTGGCGAGGAAGCGGGTCTTGGCCAGCGACGCCTGCTCGGCCAGATCCTGTTTCTGCGTGGCGAGCTGCCAGGCATGCCGGCGCTTGAGGCGCTGGCGGTAAGCACCCGCCAGCATCCACGCCAGCGCCCCGGCCGCGAGCGCGAAGGCGGCGATGGCCCACCACGTCTGCCACCACGGCGGCTGCACG
The DNA here is from genome assembly GCF_054049835.1 of Lysobacter sp. P5_B9. Classification (NCBI taxonomy): domain Bacteria; kingdom Pseudomonadati; phylum Pseudomonadota; class Gammaproteobacteria; order Lysobacterales; family Lysobacteraceae; genus Lysobacter; species Lysobacter sp. P5_B9. Next base: position 436,493 of record NZ_JBFULP010000001.1, on the reverse strand, counting down.
TCGAACACGAGCACCTGCACCGGCGACCACACGTTGTCCGCCGCGCGAGCCTGCACGTGCAGGCGATAGCGGCCCGGCTTCAGTCGCGAGAACACACGCTCGCCGGACGGACCGGTTTCGACCCAGCCGCTGTCGTGGCCTTCGAGGCGGAAGCGATAGCCATGGTTGCGCGCATCGTTGAACGAGAGCAGTCGCGCCACGATCCGCACATCGCGTGCGTCATGCGCGATCGCGATGGTGCCGCGCGGAACGAACGCCACCTTGCCATCGCCGCTCAGCGCATCGACGGATTCGATCACCAGCCGCGGTGGCGCACTCGTGTCCTTCATCGCGGAGGGATCGAAGATCACCAGCCCATCGGTCGCGCCGGCGAGGATGCGTCCGTCGCCCGGGCGCACCACCGGTGCGTCTTCGAACTCCTGCCCCGGCAAGCCGTCGCGTACGCCGAAGACGCGGACGGAACGATTGGCGGGATCCACCCGGATCAGGCCGCGCACGCTGGTCAACCAGAGCCGGTCGGCGATGTCGATGGCGATGCCGGCGGGTTCGAGCGCGGGGAATCCGTTGCGCGTATCGATGCCGGATTCCAGCGTGAGCGCGGCGCCATCCCAGCGGTAGGCCTCGACCGCGCCGAAGCGGGCGAGCCACACTCGATGCTTGTCGGCGCTCGTGAAGCCGAAGACGCGTTGCGACGGCGCGCCCGGCACCGGCTCGAAACGCCGCGCGCCGGCATTCCACATCAACAACCCTTTTGAGCCGGCGAGCCACAACGCACCATCCGGGCCAGTTCCGATCTGCTCGATGAAGAGGTCGGACGGCAGGCCGTCCTTGCCGGCCGGCATCGAACGCTGGACGCGGCCTTCCTCGTCGCGCACCTGCACGCCGTGTTCGGTCGCCAGCCACAGCAGGCCATCGGCGGTCTGCGCGAAGCGCGCCTCGCCGAACAGCGCCGCATCGGCACCGTCGCCACGGCGCCAGCGCGTGACGGCACCGCTGGCCGGATCCACGCGCGCCAGGCCTTCCGAGTAGCTCGCCCACACCTGCCCGCGCCGGTCCTCAAACACGTTGGCGAGCACGTAGCCCGCGCCGACATCGCGCGCGACATGCGTCAATGCCCCCGTCTCGGGATTCAGCCGGTCGAGTACACCGCCCGAGCCCACCAGCCACATGTCGCCCGTGGCCGACGGCGCGATGCCGCGCACGTGCGCGTTGGCGATCGAGCCCGGCATGCCGTCGCGACGCGACAACACCGCGAACCGGCGCCAGTTTGCCGGCAGGTACCACAGGCCATTGGTGTAACTGACGAACCACAGCCCGCCTTCGCGATCCTGGTGCGCAGCGACCCACGAGGGCCGGACGGCGCCATTCGCGGAGCCGTACAGCGGCACTGGCTCGATGCCGCGTTCGCCATTGATGCCCAGGCCGGCGGGAACGTCATACCAGTACTGGCCGCTGCGATCGTGGCTGAGGACGTGCAGCACCTTGCCGTCGCCCGCCAGCTGCGCCCACGGCGCCTTCGAATAGCGGCCATCGGGCCGGCGCACGCTGACGCCTTCGGGCGTGCCGATCCACAGCGTGCCGTCACGCTCGATGGTGAGGCCGTTCACCACCGACGAATTCAAGGCGGAACCGGGCACGCGCTCGAAGTCGCGCCCGGTCCAGCGCGCGACGCCGCCCTGCGTGCCGACCCACAGCGTGCCGTCGGGCGCGACCGCGAGTTGGCCGACGCCGGCGTGCGGGAGACTGCGCGGGTCGCCGGCTCGCGGCATGAAGCGGACGACCGCCTTGCCATCGGCGGCGATGCGGTAGAGGCCGCCATCGGCGGTGCCGAACCAGGTCGCGCCATCCGGCGTGGATGCCACCGACCAGACATCGTCGCTCGCCATCGCCGGCGTGTTGCCGCGGCTGTAGTAACGGAAGTGCCGGCGTTCGGCATCGAGAACACCGAGGCCGGCCTGGTGCGTGCCGAACCACACCCGGTTGCGTGCATCGACGTTCACCGACCAGACGAAGTTGTCGCGCAGCCCCTGCTCGACGCGCCAGGTGCGGAAGTCGACGCCGTCGTGGCGAACCAGACCGTCGCTGGTCGCTATCCACAGATAGCCGGCGCGGTCTTCGGCGATGCCATTGATCCGGTTCGATGGCAGCCCGTCCGCCACGGTGAACTGGCGCAGGCGCGGTGTCTCCGGCAGGCCCGCGTGCGCGCCTGCCGCCATGCCTGCGATGAACAGCACCAATGCCCACTTCCCTGTCACTCCGGCGGCGCGCAATACGACACGCGCTGCCAGCCCCTTCCAGGCTCTTGCCATGCGTCATCCCCCCGGATTCCCCGTCGCTAGGCTCGTCCATGCCGCGGCCGACTTCAAGTCACCCGCCGGGCTTCACCTGATTCAGTCAGCGCGGCCTAGAATCGGCCGCCTCCCCCCCGAGGGCTCCGCCATGGCGTGTCGACTGTCCTGCCTGCTCGCATGCGCGCTCTTGTCCGCCGCCGGCGCGGCCCAGGCCGAAACCGCGACCTATTCGCTCGATCCCGTCCACACGCGCGTGGTCTTCCTGGTGGAGCACGCCGGTTTCTCGCATGCGATGGGCTCGATTTCCGGCAGTTCCGGCACGCTCCGTTTCGATCGCGACGACTGGCGCAGTGCGCAGGTCGACGTTACGGTACCGCTCACCCGCCTGGAACTGGGCGATGCGAAATGGAATGCGTCGGTGCTGGGCACCAACCTGCTCGACGGCAAGCACCATCCCGAGGCGCACTTCGTTTCCAGCCAGGTCGAGGGCATCGATGCCGACCACGCGAAGGTCTGCGGTGACCTCACCCTGCGTGGTCTCACCCAGCCCGTATGCATGGACGTGACCTTCAACGCGCTCAAGCGGCATCCGCTGCCACCGTTCCACCGCACCGCCGGGTTTTCCGCGACCGCGGTGCTGAGCCGCAAGGCCTTCGGCATGACGGCCTGGCCGACGGTGATCGGCGACGAGGTCAAGCTGCTGATCGAAGCCGAGGCCGCGCGCGGCCAAGGCGAAGGCAGGGAAGCTCCGGCCGCCGCCGAGCCCGCCCCGGCCGAGGAATGCCAGCCCGACCGCGAATCCGAAACCGCTCCGCCTGCCTCTACCGACTGCCAGCCCTCCCCGCAGCCCGGGCCGGATCAGCCGCCACCGCCACCACAACGAGACCATCCATGACCTGGAAGAACACCGCCGAACGCTGGGGCCCCGTCAGCCAGCTGCTGCACTGGCTGATCGTGCTGCTGATCCTGGGCCTGGGCGCCGTCGGCCTGGTGATGACGGAGATGCGCAACAGCCCGGACAAGATCCAGGTCTACCTGCTGCACAAATCCTTCGGCCTCACGGTGCTGGCGCTGATCGCGCTGCGACTGCTGTGGCGCCTGTACGCAGGCGCGCCGAAGCCGGTGCCGGGCACGCCGCACTGGCAGGAGCGCATCGCATCGCTCACCCACGCCGCGATGTACGCGCTGGTGCTCGCCCTTCCGATCAGCGGCTGGGTGCTGAATTCGGCCGCCGGCTTCCCATTGCGCTGGTTCGGACTCTTTAACTTGCCGGCGATAGCAGGCAAGAGCAAAGCGCTGCACGAAGTCGCCGTGGAAGTGCACGAGTGGCTGTTCTGGACACTGATCGCGGTTGCCCTCATGCATGCGGCGGCCGCGATCTACCACCACGTCTTCCAGCACGATGCCACCCTGGCGCGCATGCTGCCGCGCGGCTGGCTGCGCGTACCCGATGCCACTCCCATTCCCCCCATCGCACAGGAGCGCCGCGATGTCGTTTAAGTTCGTTTTCCTTGCCGGGCTGATGGTCGCGGCCTCGCCCGTGGTCGCGGCTGACTACGTGCAGGCGCCGGGCTCGGTGCTGGCCTTCGCCGGCACTTACGAGGGCGAGGCCTTCACCGGCCGCTTCCCGGGCTTTGTCACCCGGTTCTCGTTCGACCCCGCGCAACTGGCGAATGCCAAGCTCGACGTCACCATCCCGCTCGCCACCGCCAGCACCGGCAACAGCGACTACGACGGCGAGATGCGCGGCAGTTCGTTCTTCAACGCCGCGAAGTTCCCGCAGGCGCGCTACACCGCGACCAAGTTCCGCGCGCTCGGCGGCAACAATTTCGTCGCCGACGGCACCCTGAACCTGCGCGGCCTCAGCAAGCCCGTCGCCCTGACGTTCACGTGGACGCCGGGCGCGCAGCCAGTCCTGTCCGGCAAGGCCTCGGTGAACCGGCTGGATTTCGGCGTGGGCCAGGGCGACTGGGCCGAGACCGATCTCGTCCCGAATACGATCGCGGTCAGTACCAAGGTGATTTTCGCTCCGGCGAAGTGACTTCCTGAACGACGCGGACCTCAGGCCCGGCGTTGTGCCGGGCGTTCAGCGTCTTGCCCTTCAATTCCGGGCCAGCCATTCCCGCAACTGGCCCTCGCCGAACGGCCATTCCAGTTCGACGTCGCTCGCTTCGTCCCGCAAAACGGGCACCCGCGCGCCGTAACGCTCCTCGAGCAGGGCGTCGCCGTCGATGAACACACTCTCGAACTCCGGGGCCTGCGCCTGCGCCAACACGTCCAGGGCGAGATCGCAGAGGTGGCAGTCATCGCGCTGGAACAGGACCAACAAGCGCTTCTTCAACGAAAACCCCTCAATACGCCAGAGAATTGCGCGGGCGGGCCGCGCGGCGGGCATAGAATAGGCCGATTCGCGCGGGCACTCGCGCGTGCTCCATCAATCTGGAACCACCATGGCTGTCAGTACTTTCGACCTGTTCAAGATCGGCGTGGGCCCGAGCTCCTCGCACACCGTTGGCCCGATGCGGGCGGCCTGCCGCTTCGCGCAGAAATGGCTGGAGGAAAACGGCAACCTCGAAAAGACCGCGCGCGTGCGCGCCGAGGTTTTCGGCTCACTCGCCCTGACCGGCCGCGGCCACGGTACCGACAAGGCCGTGCTGATGGGCCTGGAAGGCCACATGCCGAACGAGATCGATCCCGATGTCATCCCCGAGGCGCTCGCCCGCATCCGCGGCGAGAAGAAGATCCGCCTGCTCGGCAAACACGAGATCGCCTTCGACGAGAAGAACGACCTCATCATGAACAAGCGGCAGAAGCTGCCTTTCCACACCAATGGCATGCGCTTCATCGCCTACGACGCCGCCGGCGAAATACTGGCCACGCGCGACTACTACTCGGTCGGCGGCGGGTTCGTCGTCAACCAGGACGAGGCGGCGGAAGACCGCATCGTCGCCGACACCACCGAGCTGCCCTACCCGTTCCACAGCGGCGCCGAACTGCTGCAGCAGTGCGAGGCCCACGGGCAGACCATCGCCGCGCTCATGTTCGCCAACGAACACGCCTGGCGTTCCGGCCCCGAGATCCGCCAAGGCCTGCGCGACCTCTGGACCGCGATGCAGGCCTGCGTGGCGCGCGGCATCCGTTCGGAAGGCACGCTGCCCGGTGGCCTGCACGTCACGCGCCGCGCGCCCGCACTGCATGCCGAACTCTCCGGCAAGCCCGAGGCCGCGATGCGCGATCCGCTGACCGTGCTCGACTGGGTCAACCTGTACGCCCTAGCGGTGAACGAGGAGAACGCCGCCGGCGGCCGCGTCGTCACCGCGCCCACCAACGGTGCCGCCGGGATCATTCCCGCCGTCCTGCACTACTACGACCGCTTCTGCCCGGGCGCGAACGAACAGGGCGTGTTCGACTTCCTGCTCACCGCGTCCGCGGTCGGCATCCTCTACAAGGAAAACGCATCGATCAGCGGCGCCGAAGTCGGCTGCCAGGGCGAAGTGGGCGTGGCCTGCTCGATGGCGGCGGCGGGCCTCACCGCCGCGCTGGGCGGCAGCCCGGGACAGATCGAGAACGCCGCGGAAATCGGCATGGAGCACAACCTCGGGCTCACCTGCGACCCCATCGGCGGGCTGGTGCAGATCCCCTGCATCGAGCGCAATGCGATGGGCTCGGTGAAGGCGATCAACGCCTCGCGCATGGCCATGCGCGGGGATGGCAAGCACAAGGTCTCGCTCGACAAGGTCATCAAGACCATGCGCGATACCGGCCGCGACATGCAGGACAAGTACAAGGAAACCTCGCGCGGCGGACTCGCGGTGAACGTGATCGAATGCTGAAGCACGTTCCACCCCACCCCGGCCAGGTCCCGCCTCCCGTGGCGGGGCGTCCGGATTTGCGCAGCGGGGCGAGCCACGCGCCAGGATTTGACCTGTAGACTGGGGCCATGCAGGGAAACGCTCGAAAGTTTCGCCACTTCGTTATGTGGACCGCGCTCTACTTCGCCTGCGCGGTACTGGCCTCGCGCTTCCTGCGTAATTCCGACGGCGTCGCCCTGCTCTGGCCGAGTGCGGGCATCGGCTACGCCGTCGCCGTGCGTTACGGCCTGCGCTGGACCGCGGTTGTCGCCGTGGGCTCGCTGCTGTATGCGCTCCAGCTGGAACAGCCCACCCCGCTTTACATCGCGCTGATCGTCGCGGGAAAAACCGCAGCCACTGCCATCGCGGCCTGGTACGTGCTGCGGAGCCGGGTCCTGCACCTGCGCACGGACGACGGCATGCGCCTGCTCGGGGGCGGCGTGATCCAGAGCGTGCTCAGCGCCGCTTTTGGCCTGTTTGCCATGCAGCAGGTCGGCCAGATGGACTACGCCAGCACGCCGGATGCCTTCATCCGCTGGGCACTGGGCGACATGCTGGGCATCGCCGTCGTCGCCCCCACCCTGCTGCTGGCCACGACCTCGCGCAATCCGCTGCATCGGCTTTCGCCCTTCCACGAACCCGCATCCCGTCGCGAGCGCATGTTCTGGCTCGCGCTGCTGGCCACGAGCTTCATCGCCATCCCGGCGCTCGGTGGCCGCGGCATCTACGTGCTCGGCATGATCAGTGTGTCGCTGGTGCTGCTGCTGTGGTCCGCGTTGCGTTTCGCGCCGGTGTGGACGGCGGTGGCAACCGGGGTGACCGTCACGTATTTCAGCGTTTCGGCCGGGCTGGGGGTAGGTGGATTCACCGCACCGAAGTCGCTGGTCGAGACCGCGGTCCTGCTGTTGCTGCTGTGCCTGGTGGCGGTGATTCCGGTGATGATGGCGCTCGCCGGGCTGGAGCAGCGCACGACCTCCTACGCGCTCTACCAGCGCGCCACCCGCGACACCCTGACCGGCCTGCTCAACCGCACGGCCTTCGAAGAGGAAGCCCGGCGCCGCCTGTCCGCCACGGACACGCCGGCCACCCTGCTCTACCTCGACCTCGACAATCTCAAGATCATCAACGACAGCACCAGCCATGTCGCCGGCGACGACATGATCCATGCCATCGGCGGCGCGATCGGCGCGGTGGTTGGCGATGCGGCCGTAGTGGCCCGCACCGGCGGCGACGAGTTCGCGATCCTGCTGCCGCGAGGCGAAGCCGGCGCGATAGTCGAAGCCCGCCGCCTGCTCACTGAAATCGAGGCGATGCGCGTGCCGTGGGCGGACCAGGTGCTCACCACCACCGCGAGCATCGGCCTGGTGTCGGCGACCGCGCAGGACCGCGACTACGACATGCTCTTCTCGCATGCCGATGCCGCCTGCTTCGCCGCCAAGGAACTGGGCGGCAACCGTTTCCACGTGTCGTATCCGAGCAGCGACGAGGCACAGGCGCACAGCGCGGTGATGCGGTCCGCGCTGCGGATCCGCGAGGTGCTCGAACGCGAGCAGTTCCTGCTCTACGTGCAGCCCATCGTGCCGACGCACAACACCCGGGCCGGCGGCGTCCATTTCGAGGTGCTGCTGCGCTGGCAGGAGCCCGACGGCCGCATCCACGTGCCGGCCGAATTCATCTCCGCCGCCGAACGCTTCCGCATGGGGCCACGCATCGACCGCTACGTGATCGATGCGACGCTGCGCTGGCTGGAGCGCAATCCGCAGGCGGCAAAAAGCGTGACCAGTTGCGGCATCAACCTCAGCGGCGCCACGTTGACCGACGAGCACTTCGCCGACTACCTCGCGATGCGCCTGCGCCGCAGCAGTTTCCCGGCGCAGAACCTGTGCCTGGAAATCACCGAAACCAGCGTCGTCCGCGATCGCCAGCGCGCGCAGCGCTTCATCGGCCAGATGCGCGACCTCGGTTGCCGCTTCGCGCTGGACGACTTCGGCACCGGCTTCTGCTCGTTCGGCTACCTCAGCGATCTCGATGTCGACTACATCAAGATCGACGGCAGCTTCATCCGCGGCCTCGAAGCCTCGCCACTGTCGCAGGCGGTCGTGCGTTCGATCGGTGACATCGCCCACGTGATCGGCAAGAGCACTATCGCCGAACAGGTCGAGACCGAAGCGGAACACCGCATCCTGCAGGAGATGCAGGTCGACTACGCACAGGGCTACCTGTTTGGACGGCCGCAGTCGATCGAGTCGTTCTTCGCGGCAAAATCGGCCGTGGCTTGAGCCGCCCGAAAGGGCTGCAGACTCTTTTGGCACGCCACGAACAGCTTTCTGGCACGCCCTTCAGCGCAGCACCCGCAGCGCGTCGTCGAGCAGTCCTGCAGCGGTGACCTCGGCGCCAGCGCCCGGGCCCTGGATGACCAGCGGCTGGGTGCGGTAACGATCGGACCAGATCGCGACCTTGTTGTCGGTGCCGGCGCCCCCGGCCAGCGGATGATCGCCGGGCAGCGATTCCAGGCCCACGCGTGCCCTGGCCGCGCCCTGGGCGTTGCGTTCGAGGCGGGCGATGAAGCGCAGCTTCTCGCCATTCTTGTAGGCCGCGGCAAAGCGCTGGCGCAGTGATGCGTCCAGTGCCGGCAAGGCGGCGTCGATGGCGTCCTTCGACAGCACGGCGAGTTCCGGCGGCACCAGCGACGTGACTTCCACGTCCTGCGATTCCAGCTCGACTCCTGCCGCGCGCGCGAGGATCACGATCTTGCGGCGCACGTCTTCGCCGGAGAGGTCGTCGCGCGGATCGGGTTCGGTGTAGCCGGCATCGCGCGCCTGCCGCACCAGCGCGGAAAATGGCCGCATGCCGTCGTAATGATTGAACAGCCAGGCCAGCGAGCCCGACAGCACTCCGGCGATGGACTGGATGCGGTCGCCGCCTTCCTGCAGTTCGCGCAGTGAACGCAGCAGCGGCAGGCCCGCCCCGACGGTCGCGCTGTCGCCGTAGCGTGCGTTGCGTTCCGCGCAGGCCGCGCGGATCTCGCGCCAGCGATGGAGCGAGGTGCCCTGGCCCAGCTTGCAGGCAGTGACCACGTGGATGCCTTGTTTGAGCCACGCCGCGTGGCGCGTGGCCACGGCCTCGCTGGCGGTGGCGTCGATCACGATGCGAGGCCCGGACATGCCCAGTGCTGTGGCAACGGAATCGAGTGACGAAGGCGCCGAAGCCAGGGGGCGGACGCTTGCAATCGCCGGGAACGGGACACCGGCATCCACAACGGAAGCAGCTCCGAGCGCGATTCCCGCCTGCCACGGGCACACGCCCGCCGCATCGGCGACGGCAACGCGTGAGTTCGCCACGTGCACCAGGTGCAGTCGTCCACCCAACGCGGTGCCGGACCACGACGCCAACCGCGCCAGCACCGCGCGGCCCACGGTACCGGTACCGAGCAGGGCGACGCGTGCGCCAGCGTTGGCGTGCACGCGCACGCCGGCTTGCGGCGCCCTGCGCGCGACGTCGGCGACTGCGCTCATTTCGCCACGCGTTTGGCGCCGGTGGCCAGCGCGCCGGCGCGATCCAGTGCGGCGGCGATGTCGGCGACGAGATCGTCCGCATGCTCGATCCCCACCGACAGACGCAACAGGCCATCCCCGATGCCGGCCGCCGCGCGCGCTTCGGCCGCCATCGCCGCGTGCGTCATCGTCGCCGGATGCGCGATCAGGCTTTCCACGCCGCCCAGCGATTCGGCCAGGGTGAAACACTGCAGGCCGTCGAGGAATGCGCGTACAGCTTCGCTGCCGCCTTCGAGTTCGACGCTGAGCATGGCGCCGAAGCCGTGTTGCTGCTTGGCCGCGACGGCGTGGCCGGCATGCCGCGGCAGTCCCGGGTAATGCAGCGCCGCGACGGCGGGATGGTCGTCGAGCAGTTCCACCAGCGCCCGCGTGTTTTCTTCGTGCACGCGCAGGCGTGCATCCAGCGTGCGCAGGCCGCGCAGGGTCAGGAAGCTGTCGAAGGGCGAGCCGGTGAGCCCCAGCGCATTCGCCCACCACGCGATCTGGTCGTGCTGCTCCGCGTCCTTCGACACCACGGCGCCACCGACCACGTCGCTGTGGCCATTGATGTACTTGGTGGTCGAGTGCAGGACGAAATCGGCTCCGAAGGCGATCGGCTGCTGCAGCGCCGGAGACAGGAAGGTGTTGTCGACCACGGCCAGCGCGCCGGCCTTGTGCGCGGCTTCGATGACGAAGCGCAGGTCGGTGATGCGCAGCAGCGGATTCGACGGCGTCTCGATCCAGACCACCCTGGGCGGCTCGCGCAAGGCTTCGGCCAGCGAGCGCGGATCGGTGAGATCGGCGGTGACGAGTTCGAACGCGCCCTTTTTCGCCAACGCGTTGAACAGGCGCCAGCTGCCACCGTAACAATCGTGCGGCACCACCAGGCGATCGCCGGGTTGCAGCAGCGCATGCAGCAGCAGGGTGATCGCGCCCATGCCGGTCGCGGTGATCACACCACCGGCGCCCCCTTCGAGTTCCGCCAACGCTTCGCCGAGCAGGTCGCGGGTTGGATTGCCGCTGCGGGTGTAGTCGTACTGCCGCTTCTGCTCGAAACCGGCGAAGCTGAAATTGGACGACAGCACGATGGGCGGTGTCACCGCGCCAAACGCGGTGTCGCGGTCGATGCCGGCGCGCACGGCGCTGGTACAGCGGTGGTGGCGTGGAGGAGTGCGAAAGGGAGTGCTCATGCGGCGGCCTCGATGGCTATGGGAGAGTGGGACGTCGCAGCGGACTGCAGCGCGTGGTTCCGCGTGTGGTTCAGCGCGTGGTCCAGTACCGCGGCGATCGCGGCCTCTTCCTTGAGAAAGGCATCGTGGCCAAACAGCGAGCGCAGGACCTGGACACGCGTGGGACCGCGCACGCGCTGCGCGAGATCCAGGCTGTCGGCGATGGGGACGAGGCGATCCTCTTGGACCGCGACGACGGTCACCGGCACGTCGATGCACTCAGGGGCAACGGATTGCAGGTCGATCGATTCGGAGAGCCGCTGGAAGGCAAGCGGAGACGTGCGCGCCGTGTACTGGGCACCGCAATGGTCGAGGTAGTCCTCCGCGGCGACGCGCACGCGACCGTCGACGACCTGCGCCGCGTCGAAGCGCTCGGCGAATTCCTCCGGCGTGCGATAGCTGAGGATCGCCAGCTGGCGCGCCAGGGCCAGGCCGTGGCTTTCGTCGCATTGCAGCGCGCCCAGCGCGACCGCGCGACGCTGCAGCGCGCGCCACGCACTGGAAAACGGGTGGGCGCGGTGGGCGCCGCTGATGGCGACGACATGGTTGAGGCGGGCGCCGTGGCGCGCCGCGAACTGCAGGGCCACCATCGCGCCGTAGGAACAGCCGACGAAGGCTTGGAGGCGCTCGATGCGCAGGGCATCGAGCACGCAGGCGATGGCATCGGCCTGGTCGGCCGGATCGATCACCGCATCGAGGCTGCCGTCGCTGCCCAGCCAGTCGAAGGCGACAAGCCGGTACCGGCGGGGATCCAGCGCGCGCCCGGCCCCGGCCTGCGCTTCCCACCACCCCGCATCGGCGAAGGCCTCGCTGCTACCGACATGCCGGTTTGCGGAAATGCCGCCGGCGACGAAGACGGCGGGCAGCGCCGCATCGCCGCAGACCTCGTAACGAAGGGTGACGATGCGCGTGCCGGCGTGGCGCAGGGCGAGGGACACCACGACTTCGCCCCGTTGCGCCGGAACAGCAGCCGGCGCATGGCCGATGGAGGATGCGGTGGAGTGCGTGGTTTTTTCGAAGTGGCTGGCGAAGCTCATGTCGGCGATTCCGTCCAAGTAAGGACCACCGAGTCGTCAGCTGCGGCCTCCGCCTGCTGGCAGGCGAAGCCACAACCATCTTCCGGAGCCTCGCGATGGCGCGGGCTCCGCAGGAGTTGGCACCTTCCCGCTCCGTCACCGCGATGCGGTGGAAGCGGTAGGTTGCCCCGGCGTCAAAGGGCCTGTCCCTCAGCCGGTCTCGATGGATGCCGCCAGACTGCCAGCGCCTCGCCACCAAGTCAATCGCTTCATGCGAATAAAGCGATATATATTTCCATTCGTCATGACGCCAGGGACACCGGGGCGACGCAGGCGTTTTTCCGACACGGTTGCCACGCGCGGCCGGTCACGATGGAGCAACCGTCCCCGATCGACCCGGATTTCGACACAATGCCGCGTCCCGATCCCTCCCATCGCCTGCCGCGGCACCCGCCGCATACACTCCACCCATGAATCCACGTCTCCTGATTGCGGCCAGCCTCGCCGCCCTGCTGAGTGCCTGCGTTACAACGCCTCGCGAAACCGCTCCTCCTGCCACTGCCGCCGCCGCTCCGAATCCGGTCACCGTCGTCGAGGCCTACACCTCTGACGAGACCCCCGCCGAGGAACTCGACTCGCTCGCCACCTGGCCTGCCGAGGACGGCAAGACCTGGTTGATCGCCACCGGCAAGTCCAGCCACCGCCTGGTGGTGTTCGACGCGGACACCGGCATGGAACTGCGCACCGTCGGCGAGGAAGGCCCGGGACCGGGCCAGTTCAAGCGCCCGAACGGGATCGCGGTGCAGGGCGATTACCTGTTCGTGGTCGAGCGTGACAACCATCGCGTGCAACTGCTGTCGCTGCCCGACTTCAAGACGATCGGCACCTTCGGCGAGAAGGAACTGCGCAGCCCGTACGGCATCTGGCTGACCGAGAAGGAACCCGGCGAGCTGGACGTCTACATCACCGACAGTTTCATGTACGGCAAGAAGTTCGACGTGGTGCCGCCGTTCGAGGAGCTGAACCAGCGTGTGCGCCGCTACCGCGTGGTCTTCGACCAGGACGGCGCCATGCGTGCCCAGTACGCGGGCTCCTTCGGCGATACCCATGAAGAAAGCGCGCTGCGCATGGTCGAATCCATCGCCGGCGATCCGGAGAACGATCGCATGCTGGTCGCCGACGAGGACCGCCGCCATCTCTCGACGCTGCGCGAATACACCTTCAGCGGCCACTACACCGGCCGCAGCCTGCCGCAGGATGCGTTCGGCGCCGAAGCCGAGGGCGTGGCGCTATGGACCTGCCCGGATGGCAGCGGTTACTGGATCGCCGTGGACCAGCTCGCGCCGCTCACGATCTTCCATTTCTTCGACCGCGTGACGCTCAAGCCGGTAGGCAGTTTCCAGGGCGCGAAAACGGCGCGGACCGATGGCGTGACCCTGCATGCCGCGGCCATGGCGGCGTTTCCCGGTGGTGCGCTGTTTGCGCAGAGCGACGACAAGGCAGTTGCTGCCTTCGACCTGCGCGATGTGGCACGATCGTTGGGCCTGAAGCAGGGTTGCACCGAGTAGGCGAGCGGCGATGGCAGTTGCGCGATCCATGACCGTATTGGCCATCGCCACGTTGCTGGCTGGCCTGGGCATGGGCGCGCACGCCGCCAAGGTCTACAAGTGGACCGACAAGAACGGCGTCACCCATTACGGCGACAACGCGCCCGACAGCGCGAGCCCGGCGGTGAAGGCGGGCTCGGTCAAGGTCATCCCGGTCGTCGCCGAGCCGCGTGCGGTCGCGCGCCTGCGCCTGGAAACCAGCAACGGCCGCTACCTCGCCTTCGCCGACAACAACCTCGCGGGCCCGATCGAAGTGCTGCTGCAGGCCCGGGGCGGCGGTCTCGAAAGCGACCCGCCGCTGCCGGCGCGCGCGACGGTGCCCGCCCGCGGCACGACACTGGTGGCCGTGCTCGACGGCTCCCGTGGCGGCGAACTGATGATGGACAGCCTCCCCGGCGATCCCAGCGCGCGGCCACGCGATGTCGAATACCTGCTGCCGCTGCGGCAGCGCGACTTCCGCATCGACCAGGGCTTCGGCGGCAGCTTCAGCCACGACGACCCCCAGAACCGCTACGCCGTCGATTTCGCCGCGGACATCGGCACGCCGGTGCTGGCTGCACGCGACGGCGTGGTGATGCAGGTCGAGAACGATTTCGCCAAGGCCGGCCTTAGCCGGGAGAAGTACGGCGGCCGCGCCAACTTCATCCGCATCCTGCACGACGACGGCACGATGGCCCTGTACGCGCACCTGCGCGAGGAAGGCGCCCTGGTGCGGGTGGGCCAGCGTGTGCGCGCCGGCCAGCAGATCGGGCTTTCCGGCAATACCGGCTTCACCACCGGGCCGCACCTGCATTTCGTGGTCCAGGTGAATCGCGGGATGAAGCTGGAATCGCTGCCTTTCCACATGCGAGGGCCGGACGGGCCGCTGCGGATCGCCGGCGGCGGCAGCCCGCGATAAGGCTTCGGCGCTGGGATGCCGCGCCCGCGGTTGGGCCAGATGAACTACGGGAGCGGTCCCGCCCGGGATCGGCCGCGGCTTCCCCTATAATTCCCACCCTTCCCCGCTCCTCGACGCGCCGCCCGGCGCGCCGCCGCCATGTCCGACGTTTCCCTCGAAGCCCTGCGCCGCCGCACGTTCGCGATCATTTCGCACCCCGACGCCGGCAAGACCACGCTCACCGAAAAACTGCTGCTGTTCGGCGGCGCGATCCAGATGGCCGGCTCGGTCAAGGGCCGCAAGGCCGCGCGCCACGCGACGTCCGACTGGATGGCGCTGGAAAAGGAGCGCGGCATCTCGGTGACGTCCTCGGTTATGCAGTTCCCGTACGAGGGCCGCATCGTCAACCTGCTCGACACCCCCGGCCACGCCGACTTCGGCGAGGACACGTATCGCGTGCTCACCGCGGTCGATTCCGCCCTGATGGTGATCGACGTCGCCAAGGGCGTCGAGGAGCGCACGATCAAGTTGATGGAGGTGTGCCGCCTGCGCGACACGCCGATCATGACCTTCATCAACAAGCTCGACCGCGAAGGCAAGAGTCCGGTTGACCTGCTGGATGAGGTCGAGAGCGTGCTCGGCATCCAATGCGCGCCGGTGACCTGGCCGATCGGCATGGGCCAGCGCCTCAAGGGCGTAGTCCACCTGATCACCGGCGAAGTCCACCTCTACGAGCAGGGCCGCAACTTCACCCGCCAGGATTCGACGATCTTCGCGTCGCTGGACGATCCGGCGCTGGAAGCGCGCATCGGCACGCCGATGCTGCAGGAAGTGCGCGACGAACTGGAACTGGTGCAGGGCGCCTCGCATCCGTTCGACCCGGCCGCCTACCTGTCCGGCAAGCAGACTCCGGTGTTCTTCGGTTCGGCGGTCAACAACTTCGGCGTGCAGCTACTGCTCGATTTCTTCATCGAACACGCGCCCTCGCCCAAACCGCGCGGCACGACCAGCCGCGAAGTCGCGCCGTACGAACAACATCTGTCCGGCTTCGTGTTCAAGATCCAGGCGAACATGGATCCGCAGCACCGCGACCGCGTCGCGTTCATGCGTATCTGTTCGGGCAAGTTCAGCGCCGGCATGAAGGCCTTCCAACCACGTACCGGCAAAGAAGTGAAGCTGGCGAACGCGCTGACCTTCATGGCATCGGATCGCGAGATCGCCGAGAGCGCCTGGCCCGGCGACGTGATCGGCATCCACAACCACGGCACAATCTCGATCGGTGACAGCTTCAGCGAAGGCGAAATGCTGTCGTTCACTGGCATTCCCAACTTCGCTCCCGAACTGTTCCGCCGTGCGCGCCTGCGCGATCCGCTCAAGCTCAAGCAGCTGCAGAAGGGACTCGCCCAACTGTCGGAGGAAGGCGCCACACAGTTCTTCCGCCCGCTGATGTCGAACGACCTGATCCTGGGCGCCGTCGGCATGCTCCAGTTCGACGTGGTCGCGTACCGGTTGAAGGACGAATACGGCGTCGACGCCAGCTTCGAGCAGGTCAATGTCGCCACCGCGCGCTGGATCAAGTGCGCGGATGCGAAGAAGCTGGAGGAATTCCGCGACAAGAACGCGATGAACCTCTCCGTCGACGCGGCCGGTGAGCTGGTCTACCTCGCCCCCACCCGGGTCAACCTGCAACTGGCACAGGAGCGGGCGCCGGGTGTGCAGTTCCTCGCCACCCGCGAGCATGCGCACGCGGTGTCGCTGGACTGAGCGGCGTTTCGTTGTTGCACTCCAAAGGAAAACGCCCGGCCATGCCGGGCGTTTCTCATTTCTGCGCCGCCAACCATGCCGGTTCGGGCTGGTCCGGATCGTAGTACTCGAAGATCAGGTGGATGCGGTCGCTGGCGCCGGCGTTCTCCACGGCATGCACGGCCATGTTGCTGACCTCGACGGCCTCGCCCTCGGGAAAGTGGTAGCCGACGTTGTCGATGAAGAAGGTCACCTTGTCGTTGGTCAGCAAGGGCACGTGAATCTTGTGCGGCCACTTGGCCGCCGGATTGGCGTCGCGGTGCGGCTTGATGACGCCTCCGGGCGCCATGCGCGCCAGCATGACGCGCGGAAAGACGCCCCGCGCATAGCCGTAGGGCTCGACTGCCTTGGCCAGCACCGGCTCGAGCAATCCACGCCATTGCGCCCACAGCGGACGGTCATAGGAATCGCGCCAGTCGCGGAAATTGCTGACGAAGCGAAAGACGATATGCCGGGTCTTGTCGAGCGCTTCGAAGCGGTTCGGCTTGTCCGCATTCTCGGCATCCCACACCGCATCCGGAATCGCCAGCACGGCTTCGCGCAGCCGGGCGATATCCACCGGCCCCAGCTTGCGCATGGAGGTGGTCTTGCGCGGGTTGGGCTGCATGGCGGCGGCAGAAGCAGGAACGTTCATGGCGATGTTCAGAACTGGTAGTCGAAGAGTTCGAGGTCACGGCGATACAGCTCGGCCACGCCGTCGATCAGTTGCTGGTCATAGTAGTCGCGGTAACTGCCGCGGCGGGAACTGTTGACCTGTTCCAGCGACCGCGACGGGATGCCGATCCGCGCGCAGAGGCTGTCGTACGACGCCTGCATCTCCTCCACCCGGCCCACCATGTCCGCCAGCATCCGGCCGTCCCGGTCGGTGACGAAAGTGTGCTGCGGCACGAACAGGATGTGCTGCATCGGCCGCGCCTCGAACAGGATATGGCGCATCACCGCCTGCGGTTTTTGATTGAACGCGTCATTGGCCCGCGTCATGAACGCACAGTAGGAAACGAAGCGATCGAACGGATTGCGCACGAACGCGAACTTCAGGTAGCTGGCGAAGGCTTCCTCGCCGACGAACGGCCGGATCTGATCCAGGGTAATGTGGCCATGCTTGATCGACGCCAGTTCCTCGAACGGGAAACGCTTGTTGACGAACAAGCCGACCTGCTCGAGGTCTTCGTCGCTCATGTGCTCACGCAGTGCCTGTCGCACGGAGTGGGTTCCGGTCTTGGGAATGGCGGCAAAAACGAAGCGATGCTGATGGGAAATGATCATTTGCGAACGGCAACCGGCGGACGGGGAATCATAGGCCACCCGCCGCCCGCCTGCGGCCCTGAGTATTTGCTCCAGCGATGAACCGGATGCTCCAGCCATGACCCAGTCCAGCCCCCTGGCCGACGCCCGCGAGGAACTCGCCAACGCCCTCACCCATGGCCTTGGCGCCACCGCGGCTCTGGCCGGCGGCGCGGTGCTCGTCACCCTGGCCGCCCGTCATGGCGACGGCTGGCAACTGGTGGGCGCCTCCGTGTTCGGCCTGAGCCTGCTGCTGCTCTACATCGCCTCGACCCTCTACCACGCGATCCAGCACCCGGTCTTGAAAGCGCGCATGAAGGTGGTCGACCATTGCGCGATCTACCTGCTGATCGCGGGCACCTACACGCCCTTCACCCTGATCGGCCTGCGCGGCGAAGTCGGCTGGTGGCTGTTCGCGGCGATCTGGACACTCGCGCTCGCCGGCGTCGTCTTCAAGCTGTTCTTCACCGGGCGCTTCAAGCTGTTGTCGACGCTGATCTACATCGCGATGGGCTGGCTCGTGCTGGCGGCGATCGTGCCCGTGTTCCGCGCACTCGACGCCTGGACGTTCGGCTGGCTGCTTGCCGGCGGTGCCTGCTACACGCTGGGCACGGTTTTCTACCACCGCCCGACCATGCGCTACTCGCACGCCGTCTGGCACATGTTCGTCGTCGCGGGCAGCGTGTGCCATTACGTTTCGGTGATGGCGCAGGTGGCGCCGCGCGCCTGATCGCATCGCAACGCTGAATCGGCCACAACGTGTTCACCCGCGCTTGACCACCGCTTGCCGAAGGTAGTGCCGGTTCCCATGGAGCACCGGCATGCCGCGGCTCAGACACATGTCGCTCGGACACATGTCGCCATCGCTGCTTGCGGTGGTTGCCGCGGCAAAAAAAGTGGCTTCGCCGCCATGAAGCCACCTGACCAATGACATGGACACGCCGCGTCCGCCTGAACCGGCCGAAGCGATTGCCGCGCTGCGACGGCATCCCTGGCTGACCCTGCTGGGCCTCGCCATCGCCGGTCTGGTGGTGCTGATCTGGCTGTGGGACTGGAACTGGTTCAAGGGCGCCATCGAGCGCCAGGTCGAGGCGCGCACGGGGCGCGATTTCGAGATCGGCGGCAACCTCGACGTCGACCTGGACTGGACCGAACCGACGGTTCGTGCCGACGCCGTGCGCTTCGCCAATGCAAGCTGGTCCAGGCAACCGGTGATGGCGTCGGCCGACCGGGTCGAGTTCACCATCCGGCTGTGGCCGCTGCTGCGGCGCCGGTTCCTCGTCCCCGACCTGCGGTTGCGCCATCCCGTGCTGCACCTGGAAACCGACCCGCAAGGTATCGGCAACTGGGAGTTCGGCGAACCCGGTGGCACCATCCCGCAGTTCTCGCAACTGTGGATCGACAGCGGAAAGCTCACTTTCATCGATGCGGCGAGCAAGACGGACATCGCCACCGACGTGACCAGCAAGCTCGCGCCGGGCGCCGTCGCGTCGTCGGTGGCGCTCGACGGCGGCGGCCACTGGAAAGGCAGGCGGTTCCGCGTGAACGGCACCGCCGAATCGCCCTTGGCCCTGCGCGAGCGCCAACGTCCGTACCGCATCGACCTGCGCGCCAGCGCGGGAGACACCCACGCACACGCGCGCGGCTCCCTGGTCGACCCGGTGCTGCTGCGTGACTTCGACCTGCAACTTGCGATGGCCGGCCAGGACATGGCCGATCTGTACCCCTTGCTCGGCATCGTTACGCCCAACACGCCGCCCTACAAACTCGATGGCCGGCTGACGCGGGAAATCAGCGCCGGGAAACACACGTGGCACTACGACAACTTCCACGGGGTCGTCGGCGACACCGACCTCGCCGGCGACGCGAGCCTGACGGTCGGTGGCACACGTCCCTTCCTGCGCGCCAACCTGGCCTCGAAGCGACTCGACTTCGACGACCTCGCCGGCTTCGTCAACAAGGCCCCGCACACCGGCGACGGCGAATCGACCAACGCGCAACTCGCGGCGCAAGCCGCGAGCGACGATGCACGCCCGCGCTTGCTTCCGGACCGCCCGTACGAACTCGAAAAGCTGCGCGCGATGGATGCTGAAATCCAGTACACGGCACATCGCATCGACGCACCCAAATGGCCGCTCGACAACATGGATACCCACCTGCGGCTGGACAACGGCGTGTTGCAACTGCAACCGCTGAACTTCGGCGTGGCAGGAGGACAGGTGCGCTCGGTGGTGCGCATGGATGCGCGCGGAAATCCCATCCGCACCCGCACCCGGATCGACGCGCGCGGATTGAACCTGCGCGAACTCATCCCGGACGTGAAGCTGGCCCAGGACGCGATCGGCCGCATCGGCGGCCTCGTGACGCTGACGGGTAGCGGCAACTCGATCGCCCTCATGCTCGGAAGCAGCGACGGCGATGTCGCCATCGGCATGGGACACGGCCAGATCAGCAACCTGCTGATGGAACTGGCGGGCATCGATATCGCCGAGGCCCTGAAATTCCTCGTCGAGGGCGACCGCAAGGTGCCCATCCGCTGCGCCTTCGGTGATTTCAGCGTCAGCAACGGAGTCATGACAACGCGCGCGATGGCCTTCGACACCACCGACACGATCATCGTCGGCGAAGGCACCGTGAGCCTGCGCGACGAAACGCTGCATCTGAAACTGCGGCCACGACCGAAGGATCGCAGCCTGCTCGCATTGCGGTCGCCGTTGTGGATCGACGGCACGTTCAAGGATCCCGAATTCCATCCGGATTACGGACGCGTCAGCCTGCGCGGCGCCGTTGCGCTGGTACTGGGCAACATCGTCCCGCCGGCTGCGCTGCTGGCGACGCTGGAGCTGGGACCCGGCAAGGATGCGGCGTGTGGCGGGCGCTACGCCAGGTAATGCGCGCGCCGCCCGGCTTTACTCAACTGGCGATATAGCGCTGCAGCTGGTCCAGTTCGACCTGCTGGTCCTCGATGACCGCCTTCACCAGGTCCCCGATCGAAACCACGCCGACGACTTCGCCGCCCCGGATCACCGGCAGGTGGCGGATGCGCTGGTTGGTGACGACCTGCATGCAGTGCTCGGCCGTGTCGTCCGGGCGCACGGTGAGGACATCTGCGGTCATGATGGTACGCACGGGCGTGTCGCTGGACGAGCGCCCCTGCAGCACGATCTTCCGCGCATAGTCGCGTTCCGACAGGATGCCGACCAGTCGCGTCCCTTCCATCACCAGCACCGCGCCGATGCGTTTTTCCGCCATCAGCCGGATCGCATCGATCACCGGCGCATCAGGCGCGATCGCGTAGATCTCCGGGGTTTTCGCTTCGAGCAGCTGCCGCACGGTACGCATGGCCCTCTCCTTCGATGGCGACTGACGAGGCAGAGAATACTCCTGCCGCCGGCCTCCAGGCATCGACCAAGTAGAGCGGTCGCTGCTTGGCTTCGTCGTACAGGCGGCCCAGGTATTCACCGATGAGACCGAGGGCGATCAGCTGCACGCCCCCGAGGAAGAGGATGACGGCCATCATCGTCGGCCAGCCGGCGACGGGGTCGCCCCAGAACATGGCCTTGAGCACGACCCAGAGCGCGTACAGGAAGGCCACGACCGCGGTCAGCAGGCCCAGGTACGTCGCCAGCCGCAGCGGTGCGGTTGAGAAGCTCGTGATGCCCTCGAGCGCGAAATTCCACAGGCGCCACAGGTTGAATTTGCTGGTACCGGCGTTGCGCGCCGCGCGGTGGTAAGGAATCGCGGTGGAATTGAAACCCACCCATCCAAACAACCCCTTCATGAAGCGGTGGCGCTCGCGCAACTGCCGCAGCGCCGCCAGGGAACGCGGCGAGAGCAGGCGGAAGTCGCCGGTATCGGCGGGGATCGGCGTATGCGAGAGCCGGCCGATCACGCGATAGAAGGCGTGCGCGGTGCCGCGCTTGAGCCAGCTTTCGCCTTCGCGCTCCATGCGCGTGCCGTGTACGTCGTCATAGCCCTCGCGCCACTTGGCGACGAACTGCGGGATCAGCTCGGGCGGGTCCTGCCCGTCGGCATCGAGGATCAATGCGGCACCGGCGCCGACATGGTCCAGCCCCGCGGTCAACGCCGCCTCCTTGCCGAAGTTGCGGGAGAGGCGGAGCAGGCCGACGCCTGGATCGTTGGCGGCGATCTGCTGCAGCACGGCCCAGGTGGCGTCGTGGCTGCCGTCGTCCACATAGAGCACGCGGCCGTCGACATCGAGCATCCCATCCAGCGCGGCGCGCACGCGGGGATGCAACAGCGGCAAGGCCTGGGCCTCGTTGAAGGCCGCAACGACGACGGTGAGCAGGTCACGGGGCATGCCGGAATGGTAACGGGCCCGGCGCCGCCCGTCGCGATTCAGTCAATTTGCCGCAGGAATTCCGGGCCGCCCATGTAGCGCATCTGCCGCTGGATGGCGCTGCTGCGCCGCTGCACGTAGGGACCCGGGCTCGCCAGGCTGTACCGGCGCGGATTCGGCAGCACTGCGGCCATGCTCGCGGCTTCGGCCGGCGTGAGCGTGTTGGCATCCTTGCCGAAATAGGTGCGCGCCGCGGCCTGCGCGCCGTACACGCCGTCGCCGAGTTCCACCGTGTTGGCATAGACCTCGATGATGCGGGCCTTGGGCCAAAGCGCCTCGATCAGCACCGTGTACCAGACCTCCAATCCCTTGCGCGCCCAGCGCGTGACGCCCTGCCCCTTCCACAGGAACAGGTTTTTCGCTGTCTGCTGGCTGATGGTGCTCGCGCCACGGATCCGCTTGACCGGCTTGTTGCGTTTGCGCGCACGTTCCTCGGCGCGCTCGTTGTGGGCGCGGGCCTTTTCGATCGCCTTGAAGTCGAAGCCGTTGTGCGTCGCGAAGTTCTGGTCTTCCGACGCGATCATCGCCAGCGGCACGTTGCGCGAGATCTCGTCGAGATCGCGCCAGTCGTAGGCGATGCGGAAGCCGAATTCGCCTGAGCCCCAGGCCTCGACCTCCCTGGCGGCCATGAATGCCGTGAACGGAGGATCGATGAAACGCAGCAGCAACACCTGCAGGACCGTGACGGCCACGAACATCAGCGGCAGCTTCCACAACCAGCCCCGCCAACGCTTTCGCACGGCCCTTGCCGTCACTTCGTTCCCCTGTCGACCTGCGTCTTGCACCCGGCTGCCCCCATCCCCATCTTGCGGTCATCCCCGCAAACCCTGGTGCGCATTATCGTGGATGACGCGCGCCTTACCGCATGAGCCCCCCAATGACGACCCCCACAGATCGTGACCAGCTGAGCCGTTTCCTGATCGAAGGCGCCGGGGTGCGCGGCGTGCGCGTGCACCTGCAGGACACCTGGCAGCAGATCCGCACGCGCGCCGCCAGCCTGGACCATGAAATCCCGGCGGCCGCGGCGGAACTGCTGGGTGAAGCCGCCGCCGCGGCCGCCCTTTTCACCGGACACGCCAAGGTCGACGGCCGGCTGTCGGTGCAGCTGCGGGGCCATGGCGCCTTGCGCACGCTGTTCGCCGAATGCACCGCCGCGGGCACGCTGCGCGGCATCGCGCAACTGGCCGACGAGGGCACCGTGTCCCGCGACCTGCGCGACCTGGGACCCGACGCGATGCTCGCCATCACCATCGAAAACCCTTCGCGCGATGGTCGCGAGCCCATGCGCTACCAGGGACTGGTCGCACTCGAGTCCGATTCGCTCGCCGGCGCCTTTGAAGACTATTTCCGCCGCTCGGAGCAGCTGCCCACCCGCCTCCTGCTGGCGGCGGACGAGACCGCTGCCGCAGGCCTGATGCTGCAGAAGTTGCCCGGCGACGCCGGCGACGACGACGGCTGGGCACGGGCCGGCGCGTTGTTCGAGACCCTGACCCCCCAGGAGTTGCTGGACTGGACCGATACCCAACTGGTGACCCGGTTGTTCCACGAGGACGGCGTCCAGTTGCTGGGCTCCAGGCCGCTGAGCTTTGCCTGCTCGTGCTCAAGGGAACGGGTGGAGGCTATGCTGACCTCGCTGGGCGCGGAGGAGGCCCACGCGGCCTTGGCCGACGGGGAGGCGCTCGTGCGTTGTGAGTTTTGCGGCCAGTCGTATCGGTTCAGTGGGGAGCAGATCACCGGACTTTTCGAGACCGGGTTGGAGGTTCAACCTGCCCCCGAACGGACCCAATAAGGGGCTTGCGACGCAACGCACAGATTGTTAAATAAGCATAAAGTAGCTATAGTCCTAGGCCCATAACGCGGGGAACTTCACCGACCGATTCCGGTCGTAACCACGCCATGAAAGCGCGCCTGTTCCAGCTGCCACTAGCCCTGCTGCTCGCCCTTGGCGTGGCTTCGGGCGTGCATGCGCAGGCCACGGGGCGCACCGATGCGACCCTGCTCCCGGTGTGGAACACCAACGGCAAGCTCGAAGCCGTCCTCCAGCTCGAACCCAGCACGATCCCGGTTGCCGGCGCCCGCTGGCGCGTGGGCGGCAATACCCTGGATGCCGCTTTCGGCGTCGCTGCCGGCGATACGCTGGGCCTGGTATGCGATCGCAAGAACGGGCTGTCCTCGGCGATAAGCAGCCTCGCCAACCACTGCATGCTTGCCACGCTCGACGGTGATGGCGATGGCAGCGGCGACCGGCAGTTCAGTGGCGGAGCCAGTCTGAGCCACGGCAGCGGCCGCGTGGGCCTGATCATGGGCACGGCACGCGACACCCTGCCCGCGTGGCTCAGCCCCAGCTACAAGACCGGCAAGCTCGACCAGAACAGTCTTACCCTCTACGGCCAGAAAAACGTCGGCCGCGAGGCAACCGTCTCCATTGGCGGCACCCTGGCCCGGGCCCGCCTGATCCCTGCGGACGACATCCCGTCCGAAGTAGCCGACCGCTGGACCAGCAAGACCTTCACGGTCGGCGCCGGGGTGGGCAATTTTGGCGCCAACATCATCGGCCGCGTCGTCGACACCCCCGGGGTCCCGGGCCAATGGGGCGGCCTTGGAGTGGGACTCACCTGGCGGACGCCCTGGAGCGGCCAGCTCACCGTCGGCGCCGAGAACATCGTGACCCGGGGCAAGAACCCCTTCGCTCCCAGTGGCAGCGACAAGGACGAGGGAACCGTTCCCTACGTCCGCTACGAGCAGGACCTCTAGTCCGCTCTCCGGCCGCCCCCCTTCCGGCGGCGTCTCCCTCGTTTTTGCTGCCCCCCCCTTCCGGCGGCCCTCTCCCTCGTTTTTGCCTTTGGAACCCGTCCGGGGACCATTCGTCGGCGCTTGTTAACGACACTTTAATTTTTCGGAGCAGCCGTCTACTATCCGGACGGCCTTGCCGGATTAGGTGTCTTCCTTGACTCCGCCGGGGAGGTTCCCATGGGAAACAAACCAAGACCGACTTGGAGAGAGAGAGAAATGACCCTTAAGACCAACAAGCTCCGCGACGCGATTTCGTTCGCTATCGCTGTGGGCGCCATCGCCGGAACCGGCTCTGCGTTCGCGCAGGAAGCCGCTCCGCCGGAAAAGAAGGAAGCCACCACCCTCGATCGCATCGAGGTGACTGGCTCGCGCATCAAGCGCACCGACATCGAGACCTCGCAGCCGGTGTTCTCGCTGAGCCGCGATGAAATCACCGCACAGGGCCTGACCTCGGTCGGCGACGTGATCCAGAACATCACGGCCAACGGTTCGACCCTCAACAGCACCTTCAACAACGGCGGCAACGGTGAAACCCGCGTCAGCCTGCGTAACCTCGGTTCGAACCGCACCCTGGTGCTGGTCAACGGCCGTCGTTGGGTCGGTGGTACCGGCCTGGGTGGCGCGGTCGACCTGAACACCATTCCGACCGCCGCGGTCGAGCGCATCGAAGTCCTGAAGGACGGCGCCTCGACGATTTACGGCTCCGACGCCATCGCCGGCGTGGTCAACGTGATCCTGCGCCAGAACTTCGAAGGCGCCGAAGCCAACGCTTACATCGGCCAGTTCGACAAGGGCGACGGCACCAAGCAGGCCTACGACTTCACCATCGGTTCGGCTTCCGACCGCTTCACCGCGATGATGGGCTTCGGCTGGGTCAAGGAAGAGCCGGTCATGGCTGGCGACCGCGACATCTCCAAGGAGCCGGTCGTCGGCACGGGCAACGCGTTCGGCAGCGGCACCTCGCCGGGCGGCCGCTTCGCGCTGTGCCCGGGTGGCTACAACAGCGCCACCAACCTTTGCAATGGCCCGCAGCGGAACTTCAACGGCGGCGCCGGCACCTTCACCTACGACGGCGGTCCGGACAGCGCGCCGCGTCCGTACGTCCCGGGCGTTGATGCGTACAACTTCGCCCCTGAGAACTACCTGCTGACCCCGCAGGAACGCCGCTCGGTGTTCGGCAATGCCTCGGTGGACATCACCGACGACATCCGCTTCAAGACCACCATCACCTACAACGAGCGCACGTCCGAGCAGCTGCTCGCCGCCATGCCGGTCGTTCTGGGTACCGCTCCGGGTGCCACTCCGCTGAGCCGTGCGGTCTTCATCAGCAAGGACAGCATCTACAACCCGTTCGGCCAGGACGTCTCGCGCATCAACCGCCGCTTCGTCGAAACCGGCGGCCGTTCGTTCAACCAGGACGTGCGTACGTTCGCGGTGGACGCCGGCTTCGAAGGCACGCTGAACTTCGGCGAGAAGTACTTCGACTGGGAAGCTGGTTACTTCCGCGGTGAGAACCAGGCCAACAACACCACCCAGGGCCTGATGAACGTCATCGCGCTGAAGCAGGCGCTCGGCCCGTCGTTCCGCGACGCTGCCGGCGTGGCTCACTGCGGTACCGCCACCGCTATCGTCGCCGGCTGCGTGCCGCTCGACCTGCTCGGCGGCGTTGGCAGCATCACCCCGGAAATGCTCGACTTCGTGTCGTTCACCGCGCACGACGAGTACAACTACCTGCAGAAGACCTACTACGCCAACGTCAGCGGCGAAGTGTTCGACATGCCGGCCGGCGCGCTGGGCTTCTCGTTCGGCCTCGAGCACCGCAGCGAATCCGGTTACGACTCGCCGGACGCGCTGATCGCTTCGGGCAACACCACCGGCAACGTGCGTACCCCCACCAAGGGCGGCTACTCGCTTGACGAGGCCTACCTCGAACTGGCCATCCCGGTGCTGGCCGACATGCCGTTCGCCAAGCTGCTCGACTTCAGCGTCGCCACCCGTTACTCGGACTACAGCAACTTCGGCGACACGCTGAACAGCAAGTTCGGTTTCCGCTGGAAGCCGATCGATGACCTGATGGTCCGCGGCAACTGGACCGAAGGCTTCCGCGCTCCGTCGATCGGTGAACTGTTCGCCGGCCAGGCCGACTCGTTCCCGACCCTGTCGGACCCCTGCAACGTCGCCAACTTCCAGAACCAGATCCCGGCGGCCAAGGCCCGGTGTATTGCCGAAGGCGTGCCGAACGGCGGTTACGTGCAGGACAGCTCGCAGATCCGCATCACCGTCGGCGGCAATCCTGACCTGCAGCCGGAAACGGCCGAGTCCACCACCTTCGGCGTGGTCTACAGCCCGAGCTTCGCGGAAGGCCTGGACATCTCGCTCGACTGGTGGAAGATCAAGCTAGAAGACCAGATCACCACGATCGGCGGTGCCAACATCATCCAGCAGTGCTTGGACTCCGGTGGTACGGGCCCGACTTGCGCGCTCTACTCGCGTAATCCGGCCGGCGACATCAACACCCTGCTGAACACCACGACCAACATCGGCGGCGCCAAGCTCGAAGGCTACGACATGACGGTCAGCTACCG
The DNA here is from genome assembly GCF_054049835.1 of Lysobacter sp. P5_B9. Classification (NCBI taxonomy): domain Bacteria; kingdom Pseudomonadati; phylum Pseudomonadota; class Gammaproteobacteria; order Lysobacterales; family Lysobacteraceae; genus Lysobacter; species Lysobacter sp. P5_B9. The sequence goes on along the minus strand of NZ_JBFULP010000001.1, from coordinate 409,264 downwards.
CCTGCCGGAAACGGCGTGGGGTACCTTCAGCTTCGTGTGGGATACCACCTACCTGTCCAGCTTCGAACAGGACATCGATGGCGACGGCCGCTTCGGCGAAGACCAGCAGATCCTGCCGGCCATCGGCCAGCCGTTCAACTTCAACGAAGGCGGCAACCAGGTCGGCGAGTTCGCCCAGAACTCCAACTCGTGGCGCATCCGCTCCAACCTGGCCACGCGCTGGGAAATGGGTGATTTCGGCGCGAATTGGAACATCCGTTACTTCTCGGCTCAGAACGAGGGGTGCCAGAACTTCGAAGACTACGGCTACGCCTTCCTGTGCTCGGATCCTGACCGCTTCATCGGCCTGCCCAGCGACGACAACGGCAATGGCGTGTGGGACGGCGAGGCTGGTGGCGATTCCATCGTCGCTACGCCTGCTGCCGAGAACCACATCGGTGCGACGACCTACCACGACGTGAGCGCCTACTGGAACGCGCCGTGGAACGCGAAGATCACCGTGGGCGTCAACAACGTGTTCGACAAGGATCCGCCGGTTGCGCTGAATGCCTTCGCGAACTCGTTCGACCCGCAGTACGAAGTCCCGGGCCGCTTCTACTACATGCGTTACGCGCAGAAGTTCTGATCCAGCCCAGTTGTATGTTTGCCACTACGGCCCCGAAAGGGGCCGTAGTTTTTTGCGCAGTACACTAGCCCCGTTGCGCGGGAGCGCCGCGCCCAGGAATCGCCACGCATGCCACTTGAGATCAATCCGGTATTCGCCGTGCCGCTCGGCCAGGAAACCCTGCCCGATGCGCAATCCATCAATGCGGAACTGAAGGCGTTGCTGCTCGCACGCGAGTCGGAAGGGGACCGCTACGCCAACCCCAATCCTTCGCTGAAGCAGCACCAGGGCGTATTCGAGAGCGACTTCAACCTGTTCTCATGGCCGGAGCCGTGCGTGCAGCGCTTGCGCCAGTTCTGCTGGTCGGCGCTGGGCAAGCTGATCCAGGACCTCAACGGCTACAGCGCCGAGGATATGCAGCGCCTGCAGATCTTCTCGCACACCTGGTTCCACGTGACCCGGAACGGCGGATTCACCATCATGCACACCCACCCGATGGCATCCTGGTCGGGCGTCTACTGTGTGGCCGCCGGGGAGACGCCAGCGGACCGGCCTGAATCAGGGATCCTGCGGTTCCACAACCCGCACCACTACAGCAACTATTTCCTCGACCCCGGCAATGCACGGCTGCGCGCCCCGTACCACCATGGCACCTGGAGCGTCCGTTTCGAGGGGGGGCAGCTGGTGCTGTTCCCGTCATGGCTGCAGCATGAGGTCATGCCGTTCTACGGCAACGATGAACGCATCACTGTCGCCTTCAACTGCTGGTTCGGCATGAAATGACAGCCAGGCGGGGCCGGTCCGACCCTCGTCAGTCAGCGATACGGGGCCAGTCCTTCGATCAACGGCTGCAATTGTTGCTCGTACGGACTCCAGGCGGCCTTGCGGTTCTTGATGATCCCGCCGCGCATCTGCGGACTGCTCGCGGTGGCCACCGCGCCGGCTCCTTCCAGCGTCGTCGCCGCTGCGTCCCACGGCAGGCCGCAGAATTCGAGCACGCCACGCATCACGCCCTCGGGGTCCTCCACCAACGCGTCGTAGTGGACGTCGAGGATCCGGCCCGGCATCACCTTGTGCCAGTGGGCCATCAGCTGCCGGTACTGGCCATACCACTCCGCCAACTCCTGCTGGTCGTACGAGAACGTGTTCACGTCCGAAAACATCGTGCGCAGGTTGGAGAAGCACGTATCCAACGGGTCGCGAACCATGTGCAGGATCCGGGCCTGCGGCAGGGCCTTGGCGATGAAGCCTAGGTTGAGGAAGTTCGACGGCAGCTTTTCGGTCAGGTATGGCTTGCCCTTGGCCCGCCAGGCGGTCGCTTCATCGAAACGGCGCCCCACCAGGCCGTAATCGACGTTGGCCGCGCGCCGGACCAATTCGGCATCGACCACACCCTTGTTGCGGTAATCCGCCGCATAACGCATCTGCGTCGTGAACGAGTATGTCTCGCCGCCGTCCGCCACCATCGGATGGCCGCCCAGCAATTGCTCGAGCAGCGTGCTTCCGGAGCGGTGCATGCCGACGATGAACACCGGTACAAAAGTGGCCTCGGGCTGCGCGACGGGTTGCACGAATTGTTCGTCGGCCAACGCCATCAGGCCGTCATACATGCGGCGGGCATCGGTGCGGTCGTGCGGCGTCAGCTGGCGCTTGCAGCGGCAGCCCTGCTGCAGCGCCTGCCAGGAATCGGCATATCGACCCAGGTCATGGAGCTCGTTGTGCAGGGCGAACGCCAGGTATGCATCGCTTTCGCTGCCGCGCGGCACCCTGGGAATCAGGGCGCGCATGCGCTCGACATGATTGGCGTCTTCCGTCTGCTTGCGCAGGCGCGACAGCACCCAATGCGCCTGGGTGAGCCCGGGCGCCTTGGCGATGCTCAGCTCCAGCTCCCGTTCGGAGGCTTCCATGTCGCCGAAGAACATCTGTACGACTCCGCGGAAATAGCGGGTCTGCGGGTTGTTCGGTTCGCGAATGATCGCGAGATCGAGCATCTCCATCGCCAGGTCGTTGGCGCCGATCGTGCTGACCATCATGGCCAGGTCCGTCAGCCAGGTGGCCGAGCGGCGTTCACGCCAGCGCGAGTGCTCCACGCATTCGAGCAGCGCGACAGGCTCGTTGTACATGCGCAACGCACGCACCAGGGTGAGCACGGTCTCATCGCTGCCGGGGCGCCTGGCCAGCGCGCGCAAGGTGTAGTCGAGGCCGTCACGGTAACGGCCGAGCGAGAGCGCCATCCTCGATGCGCGCAGCATCGCCATCGCATGGCCCGGATCACGCGCCAGCACGTTGTCGTATTGCGCCAGTGCGGCGGCCCACTGCCCCTGGCGGGCGTAGGTTTCAGCCTTGTTCCAAAGCGCGGGCACCGTTTCTGCGTTCATCATGCCCCGCCGTTCGCGACGCGCTCGAACTTGATGGCGAAGGTGTAGCGCGGCGCATAGCAGATGCGGTTCGGCGGCCTTCCGACGTGCTTGATCGCGCCGTCAAAGATGACCAGCCTTCCCGGCTGGGGGCGCACCGCGCAGGCGATCTCGTCCTGCGCGTCATAGAACATCGTCTCGCCGCCCCACTCGAGGTCCCAGCGTTCGCACAGGTACCACAGCGCGGTCAGGTCGTGCTGGTCCGGCAGGCAGTCCGTATGCGTGAACAGCATGTCGCCGTAGCTCGCGACGTTGGTGTAGGCGCGATACGGACGATATCCAAACCCGGGCCCCGCGAAGCCACCCACGGCGAGGCGGGTAACTTCAAAAATCGGCTGGCGCATGAGCGCTTCGAGCTTGATTTCCGTGGCCCAGTGCTTGTGCTCGGCCGTCTCAGGCCGCGCGAACTCCGTGCGGGTGAACATCGCACGCGCCAGCCCCTGCACGTACTCGCCCACATTGGGCAGCAGCCCGTCGAACACCCGCAGCGGGCGGCCATCGATCAACAGCTCGCGACTGCTCGCGGGCGCGGCGGGGTTCGAGGTCATGGCTCGTCAGCTGGCCAGCGAACGGGCAATGCGCTGCTGTTCGTCGTGCAGTGCCTGCGGCATGCGCGGACCGTACTCGCCGAGGTATTCGCCGATGCTCTCGAACTCGGCACGCCAGCCGGCGTGGTCGAACCCGAACAGCTTGGCCTTCGCCTCATCGCTCAGGGCGATGCCATCGACATTGACGTCATCGAGGCTCGGCAAGTGGCCGATCGGCGTTTCGACCGCGCCAGCTTCGCCCTTCACGCGCTTGATCATCCATTCCAGCACGCGCAGGTTGTCGCCGAAGCCCGGCCAGAGGAACTTGCCGTCGTCGCCCTTGCGGAACCAGTTGACATGGAAGATCTTCGGCAGCTTCGCGCCATCCTGGTCGAACGACAGCCAGTGGCCGAAATAGTCGGCGAAGTTGTAACCGCAGAAGGGCTTCATCGCCATCGGATCGCGGCGCATCACGCCAACGGCACCCGTGGCCGCGGCAGTGGTTTCGGAACCCATCGCGGCACCCACCAGCACGCCGTGCGTCCAGTCGCGTGCTTCGAATACCAGCGGCACCAGCGACGCGCGCCGACCACCGAAGACGATCGCGCTGATCGGCACGCCCTGCGCATCTTCCGCGTGCGGCGAGTACGACGGGCACTGCTTCGCGCTCACGGTGAAACGCGAATTCGGATGCGCCGCCGGGGCGCCCTTGCTGAAATCGTAGTCATTTCCGCGCCAATCAATGACGGGCTTGCCCTGGCTCAATCCCTCCCACCAAGGCTGGTTGTCGGCAGTGGTGGCGACGTTGGTGAAGATCGTGTCGTGCGCGATGGTCTTCAGCGCATTCGGATTGGAATTGATCGAGGTACCCGGGGCGACACCGAAGAAGCCCGCCTCCGGATTGATCGCATAGAGGCGACCGTCGGAACCCGGGCGCATCCAGCAGATGTCGTCGCCGACGGTCCATACCTTCCAGCCGTCCTTGCGGTAGCCCTCCGGCGGGATGAGCATGGCGAGGTTGGTCTTGCCGCACGCGGACGGGAATGCCGCGGCGATGTAATGGGTTTCACCCTGCGGGCTTTCCAGGCCGAGGATCAGCATGTGCTCGGCGAGCCAGCCTTCGGCCTTGGCCTGGTGCGAGGCGATGCGCAGCGCATGGCACTTCTTGCCCAGCAGTGCGTTGCCGCCGTAGCCGGAACCGAATGACTTGATCGCCAGTTCTTCGGGGAAATGCATGATGTAGCGGCGGTTCGGGTCGAGCTCGCCAATCGAATGCAGGCCTTTCACGAACGAGCCTTCGCGCTCGATGCGCGCGAGGGCCGGCGCGCCCATGCGGGTCATGATGCGCATGTTGGCGACGACGTAGGGAGAGTCGGTAATCTCGACGCCGCAACGCGACAACGGCGAGTCGATCGGCCCCATGCAGTACGGAATGACGTACATGGTGCGGCCCTTCATGCAACCGGCGAACAGCGCATCCATCTTGGCGTGGCCATCGGCCGGCGACATCCAGTGGTTGTTGGGACCGGCATCTTCCTGCTGCGGCGTGCAGACGAAGGTCAGGTGCTCGACGCGGGCGACGTCGTCCGGATGGGAGCGATGCAGCCAGCTGCGCGGGTGGGTTTCGGGGTTCAGCGGGATCAGGGTGCCGTCGGCTTCCATCCGCGCGATGAGCGCGGCGTTCTCGGCGTCGCTGCCGTCGCACCAGTGGATCGCATCGGGTTGGGTCAGAGACGCTACTTGTGCAACCCAGTCGTTGAGCGCGGCAAGTTTGCTTCGTCCGGCATTTTCAGCCGGAGCGTTCTGCGACACATTGTTCATCGATGAAACCTTCTACGGATTGGGAATCAGGGTCACGGCCATGTGCTCGACATAGGCCTCGAATTCGTCGTGCTGCATCCGCGTCTGGTGCAGCTGCAGATTGAGCTGCAGGAAACCGACGTAGGCGGAGTACAGCAACTGGGCACGATGGCGTGCGTCGGTGCGCACAAGACCCGCCTGGCGGAACGAGGCGGTCAGGTAATCCAGGCGACGTTCGGACACACGACCGATCACCGGCTGCACCGCCGGGTGGTCCATCGCCTTGATCAGTTCGGAATAGACGACGTGCGACTTGTATTCGTGCGCCACCAGGTTGAAGAGCGCACGCAGGCGGGCACGTGGGTCGTTGATGGGCTCGAGCTCGCCGAACAACAACTCCTGTTCCATCTTCTCCCAACGCTCCAGCGCAGCGACCAGGAGGGCTTCGCGCGATGGGAAGTGCCAGTAGAAACTGCCCTTGGTAACACCCAGCCGGCGGGCGAGCGGCTCGACGGCGACGGCGGCCACCCCCTGCTCGGCTATGAGGTCCAAGGCGGCCGACGCCCAGTCATCGGCGCTGAGGCGGCCGGTGCGTTCCTTGGCGGCGTCGGGCTTGGTGGTGGTAGTCATGGCGGCAAGTTTAACCATACGGTGGCGACTGTGATAGTACGCACAGTCCCGAAACGGGGATGGCGGCGCGGTTGACAGTGCTCGCACGCCCGAAACATACTCGGCCGTATGTTACGCGTTTCATGCCACTGTTTGAATCCGCTCCCGCGCGGCAGCAGATCCAGGCACCCGGCGCGGAACGGACTACCCTTACCTCAGCCCGTCAACGCCACGTCGCGTCGGAGCCCACATGAGCATCGCCCTTCCCTTCCTCGCCCTGCTGGTCGTCGGCGCCGTTGCCGCGTACCACCGCCTGCGCCTCGTCGTCTGGGCCGCGGCCACGCTGACCGCCCTGATCGGCTGCCTGATGCTGGGAGCGAACATCACCGCGACCATCGTCGCCACGATCTTCGCCGCCCTGGTCGCGGTGCCCCTGCTGGTGCCGCAGATCCGCCTGCCCTTCATCACCCAGCCATTACTTGGCTTCTACACCAGGATCCTGCCCCCGCTGTCGGAAACCGAGCGCGTCGCCCTGGAAGCCGGCACGGTCGGCTGGGAAGGCCAGCTGTTCTCGGGCAAGCCCGACTGGGACGTGCTGTTCGACCAGCCCAGGCCAGAGCTTCGCCCGGATGAGCAGGCCTTCCTCGACGGTCCGGTCGAAGAGGTCTGCCGCATGACCAACGACTGGCAGATCACCCACGTCAACGCGGACCTGACCCCGGAGATCTGGGATTACATCAAGCGCAACAAGTTCTTCGGCATGATCGTGCCGAAGGAATATGGCGGCCTGGGCTTCACCGCACTGGGCAACCACAAGGTGATCCAGAAGCTGGCCACCGTCTCGACCGTGCTCAGTTCCACCGTCGGCGTGCCCAACTCGCTGGGCCCGGCCGAGCTGCTGTTGCACTACGGCAGCAAGGAACAGAAGGATTACTACCTGCCGCGCCTGGCCGACGGCCGCGAAGTACCGTGCTTCGGCCTCACCGGCCCGTGGGCGGGTTCGGATGCGACGTCGATCCCCGACTTCGGCATCGTCACCATGGGCGAGTGGAACGGGGCACGCGTGGTCGGCGTGAAGCTCACCTTCGACAAGCGCTACATCACCCTCGCCCCGGTCGCGACCCTGATCGGCCTGGCGTTCCGCATGTACGACCCGGACGGACTCATCGGCGACAAGCGCGACATCGGCATCACCCTGGCGTTGTTGCCGCGCGACACGCCCGGCGTGGAAATCGGCCGCCGCCACTTCCCGCTCAACTCGCCGTTCCAGAACGGCCCGATCCATGGCAAGGAAGTCTTCATCCCGCTCAGCCAGTTGATCGGCGGCGAGGCATTTGCCGGCAAGGGCTGGCAGATGCTGGTCGAATGCCTGTCGATCGGCCGCTCCATCACCCTGCCCTCCACCGCCAGCGGCGGCGCCAAGTTCGGCGCCGTCGTCACCGGAGCGTATGCACGCATCCGCAAGCAGTTCGGCCTCTCCGTCGGCCGCTTCGAAGGCGTGGAGGAGGCCCTCGCCCGCATCGGCGGCAAGGCCTACGCGATCAGCGCGCTGTCGGAAGCCGCGGCCGCCGCCGTCACGCGCGGTGAGTTGCCGGCGGTGCCGTCGACGATCGCCAAGTACCACTGCACCGAGATGGCGCGGGAAGTCGCCACCGACGTGATGGATATCCACGGTGGCAAGGGCATCATCCTCGGCCCGAAGAACTACGCGGGCCGCAACTGGCAGGCGTTGCCGATCATGATCACGGTGGAGGGCGCGAACATCATGACGCGCTCGCTGATGATCTTCGGCCAGGGCGCGATCCTCTGCCATCCATGGGTGCTCAAGGAAATGAAGGCCGCGGGCCTGTCGGATCCGGAAGAGCGCCTGACCGAATTCGACGCGAACCTGTTCGGCCATGTCGGCTTCGCCTTCTCCAATGCCGTGCGCAGCTGGTGGTACGGCTTCACCGGTGCGCGCATCGGCAAGGCCCCGGGTGACAAGTACACCCGCCGCTACTACCGCAAGCTCAACCGCTATTCGGCGGCGCTGGCACTGGCAGCGGACACGTCGATGCTGCTGCTCGGCGGCAAGCTGAAGTTCAAGGAATCGCTGTCGGGCCGCCTGGGTGACGTGCTGAGCCAGCTCTACATCGCCAGCGCCATGCTCAAGCGCTACGAGGACCAGGGCCGTCCGGTGTCCGACCAGCCGCTGCTGGCGTGGGCTTTCCACGATGCCGTCAACAAGATCGAAACCGCATTTTCCGCGGCGCTGCGCAATTTCCCGGTGCGGCCGGTCAGTTACCTGCTGTGGGCGCTGATCTTCCCCTGGGGTCGCCGTGCGCAGGCACCGAGCGACCGCCTCGGCCACAAGATCGCCTCGCTGCTGATGTCGCCCAACGAGGCGCGCGACCGCCTTGCCACCGGCACCTTCCTGACGCCCTGCGCCAACAATCCGGCCGGCCGCATCAACAGCTACCTGCCCAAGGTGATCCTGGCCGAACCGGTGGAGCGCAAGTTCCTCAAGGCACTGAAGAACAGCGACATCGAGGCGCTGGATTTCGCCTCCCAGCTCGACGAAGGCGTGCGCGAAGGCTGGATTACCGCCGACGAGCGCAAGCAACTGGAAGAACTGCGGGAGATGACGATCGATGTGATCAGCGTCGACGACTTCGATGCAGAGGAACTGCGCTCCGCCGGCTATCGTCGCGAGAATTACGACAGTCGCGCCGCGGCCTGATCCAGCCAGTCAATCGCACAGGACGGCGGGCCAGGCCCGCCGTCTTCCTTTCCGGAGTCACAGCGCATGGCTGCTTCCGTGCTTTCGATGTACCGCCGCCTCAACCGCTGGCCCGGCGGGCGCTGGCTCTTCTCGCGTGCGGTGTGCTGGCGCGCCCCCTACTTCGCGACGATCTCGCCGCGCTTCACCGCACTGGAACCGGGGCGCTGCGAAGTCGAGATTCCCGACCGGCGCCGCGTCCACAACCACCTCGGCACCGTGCACGCGATCGCCCTGTGCAACCTGGCCGAACTGAGTGCCGGCGTGATGACCGAGGCGTCGCTGCCGGCTTCGATGCGCTGGATACCCAAGGGAATGACCGTCGAATACCTCAAGAAGGCGCGTGGCACCCTGCACGCCGTCGCCGCGCCGGAGACTGCCATCAAGGACGCCGCGAGCGGCTACGACCTGCCGGTGCTTGTGTCGGTACGCGATGCGGCCGGGGAAGAAGTATTCCGCGCCCGGATCATGATGTGGCTGTCGCCGAAATCACGCGGCCAGGACAGCGCCCATCGCCAGTAATGCCGGCATCGACTGGATGAAGAAGATGCGTTTGTTGACCGTCGCCGCGCCGTAAAGCCCAGCGATGATCACGCAGGCAAGGAAGAACAGTTCAAATTCGCGCGACCCCGTAAGCGCGCCGTAAACCAGTCCCGCTGCAAGAAAGCCGTTATAGAGCCCCTGGTTCGCGGCCAGCACCTTGGATTGCTCGGCTTTTTCCGCGGATTGCCGGAACACCTTCAGCCCCAGTGGCCTGGTCCACAGGAACATCTCGAGCACAAGGAAGTACAGGTGCAACAGGGCGACCAGCAGCACCAGCAGGACGGCGACGGTGGACATCGGTTTCCCCTTCGATGAAAGCGACACTGTTGCGAAGCCGCAGCGTAACCCAGGCCGGGGCACTGGCACTCAAATGCACCGCCACTCAAGTGCGCGCTGGCGCCCGCGACTCCCGCCCGCCAAACATCGCCTGCCGCGACAGCCGCACGCCAATCGCCGCCGCCGTGAACGCCGCCAGCGCACTCAACGTGGCGAACCCGCCAGCAGCGACCCCAAGCGAACGCAGGCCATTCATCCCCAGTGCGATCGCCATGTCGCCAAACCGCCATACGGCGGTATCGACGGTGTTCTGCCCCTTGTAGCGCTCGTTGCGCGGCACGCGGGTAAACAGGCTGTGGCGCGCGGGCTCGGCCATGCCGTAGGCGAGGCCGCGGCTGATGATGAGCGCGAGGGCCACCGCAGGGAATCCGCCGACGATCGGCGCATGCGGATCGGGCGAGAAGATCACCAGGGACAGCGCGATTACGCTGATACCGGCCCAAAGGGTGATGAGCAGGCCCGGGCCCTTGCGCGGCAGCAACCAGCGGGTGACCAGCAACTGCAGCACCACGGTCAGGATGTTCGCCGTCAGGTCCACGTTGGCGGCGAAACGCGTGCGCGCGACCGCATCGCTGAAGGTCGCTCCCGAGTAGTCGGACACGAGCGCGTAGTTGACCGTGCCGATGCCGTCCGCGAGCAGCAGCAGGAACGCCATGCTGCGCATGAACGGCTGCGTGAAGACCTGCTTGAGTCCGTCGAGCATGCCGCCGCCGATGGCGGTTTCGTGGGAGGCATCGTGGCGCCGGGCGCCATGCACGCGGGCCCATTGCCCCAGCAATATCGCGCAGACCACCGCGGCCGCCAGCAGCGTCGCCGATACCGCCAGCAGCGGCGCGACCCCGATCACGTCGACCAGCGACTTCGTCAGCAGCGGTCCGGTGATCGCACCGGCCGTGCCCGCGACGGCGATGATGGGAAACAGACGGCGCGACTGCTCCTCGCTCCAGATGTCGGCCATGAAGCTCCAGAACACCGACACCACGAACAGGTTGAACACGCTGACCCAGACGAAGAACGCGGTCCCGAGGGCGCGCGGACTGAGCAATCCCTGGTGGGTAAACAGCGGAATGAAGCCGATCAGGCACGCGATGAAGAACAGGTACACCACCGGCACGACGATTCGCCGCGGGTATCGCGACACCAGGGCGCCGAATACCGGCGCCAGCGCCAGGGTCGCGAAGAAGGTGCCCGCGTAGAACCATGGCAACTGCGTCGATCCCACTGCGGCAGACAACTGCTCGCGCACCGGCCGCATCACGTAGTAGGCGGTCAGCACGCAGAAGAAATAGACGAAAGACAGCGCGACCGCGCGCCACTCCCCCGTGTGGATGCGCCGCCCGGCGTTACCGGCGGCGTCGATGGTCGCCATGCAACCGCTCCGCGAAAACTGGCGCCACGGTAGCCCAAGCCAGCCCCTCCCGCTACAGCGCGCCAACGTGCGCGGCGCCTGCACATCCGGCGTCCCGCCCCTTGCCAGAGCAAATGCTCTAGGCTCGGGGAATAGCGTCGGCGCGGTCATCAAGTGGTAACGCAACCGGGATCAGCACGTTGTACGACTACATCATCATCGGCGCCGGCTCTGCCGGTTGCGTGTTGGCAAACCGGCTTTCCGAGGATCCTGCCTGCAAAGTCCTGCTGTTGGAAGCCGGTCCCCGCGACTGGCATCCCTTCATCCATATGCCCGCCGGACTGGCCAAGCTGGTTGGCAAGAAGGGCGTGAACTGGAATTACGACACCGCTCCCGAGCCGCAGCTCAACAACCGGCCAATGTGGTGGCCACGCGGCAAGGTGCTCGGCGGTTCCAGCTCGATCAATGCGATGTGCTACATCCGCGGCGTTCCCGGCGACTACGACGACTGGGTCGCGCAGGGAGCAACGGGCTGGGGCTGGAAACAGGTATTGCCGTTCTTCAAGCGCAGCGAACACAACGAGCGCGGTGGCGATGCCCTGCACGGCGGCCAGGGGCCGTTGTACGTTTCCGACCTGCGATACACCAACCCGCTGTCGCAGGCCTTCATCGAAGCGGGCCAGCAAGCGGGTTACGCGCGCAACCGCGACTTCAACGGCCCGCACCAACAGGGGTTCGGCCTCTACCAGGTGACGCAGAAGGACGGTGCGCGATGCTCGGCGGCCGTGGCCTACCTGCATCCGATACGCGAACGCCACAACCTCACCATCGTCACCGGCGCCCAGGCCAGCCGCATCACGTTCGACCCGGCTTCGACAGGCGCGCAGCGCGCGAACGGTGTCACCTATGCGGTCGGCGGCAAGGCGTTCCACCAGGTCGCCACGCGCGAAGTGCTGCTGAGCGGTGGGGCGATCAATTCACCCCAGCTGTTGATGCTGTCCGGCATCGGTCCAGCCCATCACCTGCGCCGGCACGGCATCGATGTCGTATTCGACGCGCCGCAAGTGGGCGAAAACCTGCAGGACCACCTCGATATCTGCACCTTGCAGCATTCGACCCAGCGCGTGACCTACGACCGCGTCAGCGATGCAAAGATCGCCTTTGACTACTACCTGCGTGGCCACAGCGGCCCTGGCAGCAGCAATATCGCCGAAGCCGGCGCCTTCGTGCGTTCGCGGTTCGCACCGGACGATCGCGCCGACATCCAGTTCCATTTCGTTCCGGCGATGCTCGACGACCACGGCCGCCACCGCCTTGCTGGCGATGGCTATACCGCGCATGCCTGTTTCCTGCGGCCGCGCAGCCGCGGCCGCATCCTGCTGGCCAGCGCCAATGCCGGCGACAAGGCGCGGATCGAGGCCAATTACCTGAGCGACGCGGAAGGCTTCGACCTGAAGATGATGGTCGAGTGCGCGAAGATCACCCGCGACGTGTTCGCACAGAAGGCGTTCGATGCGTACCGGGGCGCGCCGATCCATCCCGCGCGCAACGACCTGTCGGATGCAGAGCTCGTCGAATTCATCCGCGCCAAGGCCGAAACCGTCTACCACCCCGTCGGCACCTGCCGCATGGGCAGCGACGACGCGTCCGTAGTCGACCCGCAGTTGCGCGTGCGCGGCGTCGAGGGGCTGCGGGTGATCGATGCGTCGGTGATGCCGACGCTGATCGGCGGCAACACCAATGCCCCGACCATGATGATCGCCGAGCGCGCCGCGGACCTGATCAGCGGACGGATGGCCTGAAGCCCGACCCCCGCCAGCTCATTGCTGCCCCAGCAATGGCGGCAGCGGGCAATGCAATACGCTGCAGATCGTGCGCAGGAGTTCGGCTTCGGCGACATCGATGCGTCCGTCGTGGCTGATGGTGGCGGTGATCCCTTCGACCAGCGCCTCCTTCGCCAACGGCTCCAGCGCATCCAACGGCACCCACACATCATCCAGCGCCAGCACGCCATCGGTTCTTGGCACGTAGGGCAAGGGCTGGTCGGGAAGCACGCGCAGCATGCCGGCCAGGAAAGCCTGGCGGGCGGTTTCCGCATCGGTGTTGCCGCATTGCGCCACCACGGTAAGGAGCGTGGTGACCTCGTTGCGCACGCCGCTCAGTTTGCGACGGCCGAAGCGCGCGTAGCGGGAAGGGTCCAGGGACTCGCGCACGTGCACGGTGAGGAGCCGCGCCAGGCAATACTCGAACAGGGAGACGTTGCCGTCGGCATAGACCATCGCGTTGACGGTATCCAGGAACACGTCGAGTTCCGGTCGCGGCCGCCGGCGCAGCACCGGAAATGCCAGCGAGGCCAGCGGCAAGCGCAGCACGGGATGCAGCGATGCCACCGCGTCCTGCTGCAGCGTGCGTGCCTCCACGGCTGCGGTCTTGCCCATGCGTGCGGCAATCTCGTCGCCCTGCTTGTCCGCCACGGCGGGCTGCGTGTCGAGCAGCAATGCGAGCAGCAACGGAACCACCCTGTCGCGTTGCGCCGCCAGCGCACGCAGCTCCTCGGGGAGATGCGCGGCGATAACGTCCGCGGCGCGGTAATCATCAGCGCCAGGTTGCGCGACCTGCGCCACGACGCCCGCGGGCGTCACCGTCTGCTCCGTTGCCGATGGGGGCAATGACGGCATGGTGCGGGCACCGGCGAACCCCATCTGCACGTCCTCGTCCAGGCCGTTGGGTGGCAGCGCGTGCCATTGCAGGCGCAGCCGCGCGAGCTGGTCACTGGTGAAACCGGGTTCCAACACCCTGATGCGCTCGAGCAATGGCGGATGCGTGGCGAACCAGCTGCGCAGGCCCACGCCATCGCCGAAGAGCATGTGGCTGATTTCCTCGGCATCGCTGCGATGGCTGAGCTTGCTGCCTTCGTCGATGCCGCCAATTTTTTTCAGTGCGCCCGCCAGGCCGCTTGTCTGCCGCGTGAACTGGACCGCGGATGCATCGGCGAGGCGTTCGCGCGAGCGGCTCACCCCGGCCTTGATCAGGCGGCCGAAAAACAGGCCGATGTAACCGACGATCATCGCGATCAGCGCTGCGACGAGGATCGCGCCGGCGTTCTTGTCGCGCCCCCGCCCGAGTTCGAGCACCTTGCGGCCGATGATCGCGAGCATGAGGATGCCGAACAGCACTCCCATCAGGCGGATGTTCAGGCGCATGTCGCCGTTGAGGACGTGGCTGAACTCATGCGCGATCACGCCCTGCAATTCGTCGCGGTTGAGGCGCTCCAGAGCGCCGCGCGTCACCGCCACCACCGCATCGGACGGCGCATAACCCGCGGCGAAGGCGTTGATCGCGGCTTCGTGCTCCAGCACGTAGAGCTTGGGCATCGGCACGCCCGAGGCGATCGCGATCTCCTCGACGACATTGCGCAGGCGGCGCAGGTGGAAGTCGCTGCTGTGCTCGGGTACCGCCACGCCGCCCATCTGTAGCGCCACGGATTCCCCACCGCCGCGCAGCGTCGCGATGCGATAGAGCGATCCCAGGCCGATCACCCCCAGCGTCAGCAGCGAGGTGAAGACCAGCATTGCGCCGGTTTCGCCCGGCAGGGGATCCGAGCTGGCGAACACCAGCCACACGGCGAGATCCACCGCTGTCACTATCCCGGCCACGGCCAGCGCGAACAGCAGTACCAGCCATGTTGCGTTGCGCCGCGCCGCGGCCTGGTGTTCGAAGAAGTTCATCTCGCGCCGGCAGGGTCAGCCCGTGATCAGGAGTCGCGGCAATGGGCACTGCGCCCCTGCCGACGGATCGCGAATCCCCGGCTCAGAACTGGACCTTCGGCGCCGCCCTCACCTCGGCCTGCTGTCCGGCCGGGATCTCCAGCAGCGCCGCGGGCGCGAAATTGAACATGCCGGCGATGACACTCGAGGGGAACACCTCGCGCCGGTTGTTGTAGCCCATGACACTGTCGTTGAAGGCCTGCCGGGCGAATGCGACCTTGTTTTCGGTCGAGGCCAGCTCCTCGGTGAGCTGCATCATGTTCTGGTTGGCCTTGAGGTCCGGGTACGCCTCGGCGACGGCCAGCAGGCGGCCGAGCGCGCCATTGAGCTGCTCCTGGGTCGCGGCCAACTGCCCCATGGCGGCGGGGTCGCCGGGGCTGGCCTTGGCAGCGGACAGGCCGGAGATGGCGGCGCCACGGGCGGCGATGACCGCTTCCAGGGTCTCTCGTTCGTGTCTTAAGTATCCCTTGGCGGTTTCGACCAGATTGGGGATCAGGTCGAACCGGCGCTGGAGCTGGACGTCGATCTGGGCGAAGGCATTCTTGAATCCATTCCGCGCCGTGATCAGGCCGTTGTAGATGCCGACCACCCAGAACGCCAACACGATCACCAAAGCCAACAAAATCAGCAAGCTGAACATGTTTGTTGCCCCCGTCCCTTGAATTTTGGAGTGGTTTTGGAGTTATGATCCGGCGCGATTTACAGCATACGCAGGCGCTGCGAGCGATGAAAGAACCATCCAGCCGCCGGTCCCGCAGGATGTGGCAAGCCGGATTGATCCTCTCGTGCCTGATGACCCAGGCCTTGGGCTCTGCCGCCCAGACGCCGCTGCGGTGGGAAGGCCGTGCCGCCTCGCAGGCGCCGGTCCCGCGCACCGGTTATATCGATCGCGCCGCCGTACAGAACGTCCGCCCCCTGGGTTCGGATTTCAACGTCGCCCAGTTCGAGGCCATGGCGCAGCAGCTCGTCGCCAACCAGCGCGTGCCTGGACTGGCGATGGCCATCGTCCACAACGGCCAGGTCCTCAGTGCCCGCGGGTACGGCATCACCGACACGCGCGCGCCGTTGCCGGTCGACGCCCACACCGTTTTCCGCCTGGCCTCGTTATCCAAGGCTTTCGCGGGCACCCTCACCGGGCTGCTGGTCAATGACGGCACCCTGCGCTGGGATACCCGCCTGACCCAATACGACCCGGACTTCCGCCTGGTCGATCCGTCGGCCGCGCAGAAGATCACGGTCGCCGACCTGCTGAGCCACCGCGTCGGCCTGCGCCACAACGCCTATGACCGTGACCTGGAAGCCAACGTCGACTACGCGACGCTGACCCAGAAACTTGCCTATGCGCCGATGGAATGCGCACCGGGCACCTGCTACGGCTACCAGAACATCGCCTTCAGCCTGATTGGCGACGTCATCCAGGGCGCCACCGGCGTGCCGTATGGCCAGGCCGTGCAGAACCGCATTCTCCGCCCCCTCGGCATGAACGACGCCAGCGTGGGCCTGGAGGGGATCCTCGCCAGCCCCAACTGGGCCCGCCCGCATGTCCGCACCCGCGGTGGCTGGCTGTCGCTGACGCCGAAACCGAGTTACTACCACGTGGCCCCGGCCGCGGGGGTCAACGCCAGCGCGTCCGACATGGCGCAATGGTTGCTGGCACACACCGGCCATCGCGCGGACGTACTGTCCGCGCCGCTGCTGGCCACCCTGCACCAGCCACTGGTGGCCACGCCCAGCGAACTGCGTGGATCGTCCTGGCGGCGCGAACGCCTGAGTTCGGCGAGCTATGCCCTGGGTTGGCGCGTCTACAACTACGCCGGCAACAACCTGGTCTTCCACGGCGGGGCCGTGCAGGGCTACCGCGGCGTGGTGGCGATGCTTCCCGATCGGGACCTGGGCATCGCGATCCTGTGGAACAGCGAAAGCTCGCTGCCCACCGGCATGCTGCCGACCATGCTCGATCGTGCGATCGGCCTGAGCGAACGCCCATGGCTCGATATCGAGTTCGAAGATCCGACGCTGTTCGCGGGTAATTCCGGCAAGCCGTCCACCCGGGGCGAAGAGCCGGATGACGCCGGCACTACCACCACCAAGACGACCGCGGCGCCAAAGTAAGCGGACTACCCAATCCCGGTGCTTTCACCTGGCGGCGGATCGGCAACGATCCGCCGCTTTTGCTTCTGCGCAGCTGTACGCCAGCCCGCGGCATTGTGATCACTTGCCACGGTGAAATGCGCAATAACCATTGCATCCGACGGTTCCACTTGCCGTCATCCTCCTTGTCCGAATGCGCAGGACAGGCCACTCCCTCCGCTTCCCAGGTATGAACGTCGATGCCGCCCACAGGCGTCTGCATTGCCCGTATGCAAGGGATGGGGCAAGCTAGCGGCCGTTTGTATAGGACCTGGATGCCCGCGTGCGCCCCAGCTTTCGCCTGCTCCCGTTGTCGCTCTGCATCGCGCTGGCGCTGCCCACCCAAGCCAGGGAGCGGGAAGAGAACTGGGGCCTGTGCCCGGTGGTCGATGCCCTGCCCGGCTTCGACGAGCCGCCCCCGGGGTCGTCGGAAACGCGCGCGCAGCAGCCCACCGACATCGAGGGCGACCAGCTCCAGGACATCGAGAACACGAGCACGCTGATCCAGGGCAATGTCTCGCTCAGCCACGGCGACCAGACCCTGCACACCGACAGGCTGACGTTCAATCGCGAGACCGGCGATTACGCCGCCGAAGGCAGCGTGCGCTATCAGGATTCGGGCATGCGCGTGGTCGCCGAGCGCGCCACCGGCAACCAGGAAAAGGACACGCACCGGATCGAGGACGTGCAGTACCAGCTGACCCGTCGCCGTGGCAACGGCGGCGCCGAGGCCATCGAGATGCACGGCGCGGACGGTTCGCTGATCGGGTCCACCTATTCGACCTGCGAACCCGCGCAACGCGTGTGGGAGCTGCGCGCCCGGCGCATCGACATCAATACCGAAGAAGGCATGGGCGTTGCGCACAATGCGACCCTGCGCATCGGCAAGGTGCCAGTGCTGCACGTACCGTGGCTGATGTTCCCGGTCGATGAGCGCCGCCGCACCGGCCTGTTGTACCCCTCGATCGCGTTTTCCGGCCGCAACGGCTTCGACTGGCGCCAGCCGATCTACCTGAACCTCGCGCCGAACTACGATGCCACGCTCAACCCGCGTTACATGAGCAAGCGTGGCGTCGTGCTCGGCGGCGAATTCCGCTGGTTGTATTCGCAGGGCAGCGGCCGGCTGTCCGGCAATTACATGTACCACGACAACCTGCCCGACGACGAACCGTCCCGTTACCTCAACGACGTCAACGGCAACCCGATCCCCGGCGCGACCCTTCCGGAAGACGACCGCGGCAATTTCGCGTTCAACGCACTCCATCGCCTCGGGGACAGCTGGTTTGCCCGCGCCGACCTCGGGTGGGTCAGCGACACCCACTATTTCGAGGACTTCAGCAACAGTCTCTACGGAATCTCGTCGTCCTTCGTGACCAGTACCGCCGGCGTCTATGGCCGCGGCCGCTGGTGGGAAGCCGGCGTGATGGTCAACCGCTACCAGTTGGCCGACTACACGCTCAACGAGGGCAGCCTGCCCTTCGACCGCTTGCCGCGCGGCTACTTTCATTGGGGGAAACCGCTGGGCGACTGGTTCGAAGCAGGCGTGGATTCCGAAATCGTCCGCTTCGAGCACGACGACATCACCCAGGTCGGGCCCGACATCAGCATTCCGGGCGGCAGCCGTTTCGACCTCAAGCCGTACATCAGCTTCCCGCTGCAGGGCAACAGCTGGTTCCTGCGACCCAAGCTGGCATGGCGTTACACCGGTTACCAGCTCGACGACACCCCGCCGGGCCGCGACTCCAGTCCGACGCGCACCCTGCCCATCACCAGTGTCGACGCCGGTCTCTTCTTCGATCGCGAAACGAGCATTCGCGGCGAGCATTACCTGCACACCCTGGAGCCGCGCCTCTACTACCTGCACGTGCCATTCGAAGACCAGAGCGATCTGCCGATCTTCGACACCTCGCCGCTGACTTTCAGCTGGGGCCAGCTGTTCCGCGACAACCGCTACGGCGGCGCGGATCGCCAGGCCGATGCCAACCAGCTCACCGCCGCCCTCACCACCCGACTGATTGCAGAAGAGGATGGTCGCGAGCGCCTGACGGTGAGCCTCGGCCAGATCAAGTACTTTGATCCCTCCCGGGTCGTCATGCCCGGCGAGCCGGCGGTGCAGCAAGGGAAGTCCGCCTGGGTGGCGGAAGCCACCATCGCGCCCAGTGACCGCTGGAACATCTCCGCCGCCTACCAGGGGGACCCGAAGTACAACGGCGGCAACCTGGCCAGCCTGCGCGCACGCTACCTGATCGGCGACAGGGGCATCGTCAACGTCGGCTATCGCTACCGCCGCGACACGATCACGCGCGCCGACCTGGTAGAGCAGGCCGACTTCTCGTTCCTGTACCCGGTCAGCCAGAACTGGAGCGTGGCGGGCCGTTACTACTACTCGCTGCTCGACAAAAAGACGCTGGAGCAACTCTTCGGCGTGCAGTGGGACAGCTGCTGCCTGGCGGTGCGCGTGCTGTCCCGTCGCTATCTGCGCAACCGCACTGGCGACCTGAACAACAGCCTGCAGGTGGAGTTCGAACTCAAGGGCCTGGGCTCCGCCGGCCAGGACACGAGGCGTATCATGCGCCGTGCTATCCTCGGATACGACCGCGACGACCTCTATCTCGTCCCGCCCTCGTCGGTGAACAGCACCGACAGCGACCAGGTTCCAGACCCCATTCCATGAAGAAACTGTTTGCGTGCCTTCTCGCAGCCGTCGTCCTGACCGGCACTTCCGCCTTCGCCCAGCAGCAGGCGACCGCTCCCCAGCCCCTCGATCGCATTGCCGCCGTGGTCGACGAGGACGTGGTCCTGCGCAGTGAGCTCGATCGCGCCATCAACAACATCAACCGCCAGTACGCCGGCCGCGAGAACCAGCTGCCGCCGCGTGATGTGCTCGAGCGGCAGGTGCTCGAGCGCCTGGTATTGATGAAGCTGCAGCTCGCCCGCGCCGAACAGACTGGCGTGCGCGTCACCGACCAGGAAGTCGACAGCGCCATCGCCGGCATCGCGCAGCAGAACAAGCTGAGCATGGACCAGCTGCGCCAGCAGGCCGTGGCGGATGGCGGAACCTTCGAGGATTTCCGCAACTCCATCCGCGACGAGCTGATCGTGCAGCGCCTGCGCCAGCGATTCGCGCAGAGCCGCATTTCCGTAAGCGAGGCCGAAATCGAGGCCGCCCTGGCCGCACAGAAGAACGCCGGCGCCCAGTACCACCTTGCCCACATCCTCATCGCCCTGCCCGAAGGCGCGACGCCCGAGCAGATCAGCACGGCGAAGAGCAAGATCGAAGGCGTCCAGGGTCTGCTCGACCGTGGCGAGATGGATTTTTCCGCCGCTGCGGTGCGTTACTCCAACAGTCCCAACGCGCTGGAAGGCGGCGACCTCGGCTGGCGTTCGATGGACGAGATCCCGGCGGCATTCGCCTCGCTCATCAAGAACATGAAACCCGGTGACGTCAGCGCCCCGTTGCGCGGCGCCAGCGGCTTCCAGTTGCTCAAGCTGGTGGAAGTGCGCGACGCAGGCCAGGCTGCCAGCGCCAACATGATCACGCAGGTCCATGCACGCCACATCCTGATCCGCACCGACGACACCACGTCCCAGGCCGCAGCGAAGGCCAAGATCGACACCATCGCGGCGCGCCTGAAGGGCGGCGCGGACTTCGCCCAGGTAGCGCGTGAGGAGTCCCAGGACCTCAGCACGCAGGCCAAGGGCGGCGATCTGGGCTGGTTCGTGCCGGAGCAGTTCGGCACCGAGTTCGGCGTGCAGGTGTCATCGTTGAGCGACGGCCAGGTGTCCGCACCGTTCACCTCGGACGCCGGCTGGCATATCGTCCAGCGGATCGCGACCCGCCAGACCGATACCGCCGAACAGAACCGCCGCGCACAGGTCAGCGACACGATCGGCCGCCGCAAGCTCGAGGACGAGTGGAACCGCGCCCTGCAGGAAATGCGCGGGGAAGCCTACTTCCTTGACATGCGCAACGGCCTGCCGGCCGAACCGGCCCCGGCCCCGGCTGCCAAGGGCACCAAGCCGGCCAAGCCGCCGAAAGGCTGAGCATGCGTCCCATCCGGCTCGCGCTGGTCCCGGGTGAACCGGCTGGCGTCGGGCCGGAACTATGCGTGCGGCTTGCCCAGCGGCCGCGCGACTACGAGTTGATCGTCTTCGCCGATCCACGCAGCCTGCGTGCGGCGGCAGAGGCGCTGTCGCTTCCCATCGCCCTCGTCGCCCCCGGACATACCGAGGGCGTGGCGGGCGAACTCGCAGTGGTCGAGGTCGCCAATGCGACTGTTCCCGCCTTCGGCACCCCTGATCCAAGCAACGCCGCGGCCGTGATCGGCGCGCTGCGGCTGGCAGCGGAGGGCTGCCTGCGTGGCGACTTCGATGGCCTGGTCACCGGACCGGTGCACAAGGCCACCATCAACGAAGGCGGCATCGCCTACACCGGCACGACCGAACTGCTCGCCCGGCAGGCGGGGCGCGACGTGGTGATGATGCTGGCCAACGACATCGTCCGTGTCGCGCTCGTCACCACCCACCTGCCACTGCGCGCCGTGCCCGATGCCGTCACGCCCCAGGCGGTGGAGCGCACGCTGCGCATTACCCACACGGCCCTGCGGAGGGATTTCGGCATCGCCGATCCCGTCATCGCCGTGCTCGGCCTCAACCCGCACGCGGGCGAAGCGGGCCACCTGGGTGGCGAGGAAATCGAGGTCATCGAGCCCGTGCTCGCCGCGCTGCGTGGCGAGGGCATGCAGCTCGCGGGTCCGCTGCCAGCCGATACCGCGTTCCTGCCGTCGAAACTGCACGGGTTCGATGCCGTGGTCGCGATGTACCACGACCAGGGATTGCCCGTGCTCAAGTACAGCGGTTTCGAGCACGCGGTGAACCTGACCCTGGGTCTGCCCTATCCACGCGTGGCCGTCGACCACGGCACGGCGCTCGACCTCGCCGGCCGCGGCCTCGCCGACCCTTCCAGCCTGATCGCCGCCGCCCACACCTGTGCGCGCATCGCCGCCCTGCGCTCGCGCCGCGCCGCCCCCCAGTGAACGTCACGCAAAGACGATAACGATGCCGCGCCGGCGGCTGGCCAAGGCAAACAACGGCGATAATCCTGGAATGACCCGACCCGCCGCTTTCACCGAGCCTGCCAAGAAACACCTTGGCCAGCACTTCCTGCACGAGCGCGGGATCATCAGCAAGATCGTGCAGGCCGTGGACCCGCAACCGGGCGATCGCCTGGTGGAGATCGGCCCCGGCCAGGGCGCGATCACGTTCCCGCTGCTCGACCGGCACGGTGAACTCACTGTCATCGAGTTCGACCGCGACCTGATCTTCCCCCTGACCGAAGCGGCGCGTGCCCACGGCACGCTCGAGGTGATCCATCGCGACGTGCTGGCGGTCGACTTCACCGCGCTGTCGCACAACGGCGGTCCCATCCGCCTGGTCGGCAACCTGCCCTACAACCTTTCCACGCCGATCCTGTTCCATGCACTCGACCATGCGCCAGCGATCCGCGACATGCACTTCATGCTGCAGAAGGAAGTGGTCGATCGCATGGCCGCAGGCCCGGGCAGCAAGGTCTATGGGCGCCTGAGCGTGATGCTGCAGGCGTACTGCAACGTGACCCCGCTGTTCAACGTGCCGCCGGGGGCGTTTCGTCCGCCGCCGAAGGTCGATTCCGCCGTGGTCCGGATGGTGCCGCGCGATCCGGCCACGATTGGCGTCCGCGACCACGCGAAATTCGCCGAGGTGGTACGCGATGCCTTCGGCCAGCGCCGCAAGACGCTGCGCAATGCGCTGTCGCAGCAGTGCGATGCTGCCGCGATCGAAGCCGCCGGCGTGCGGCCGGATGCGCGCGCGGAGCAGATCGAGGTTGCGGATTTCGTGAGGCTGGCGAATTCGTTGTCGGTCTGAGTCGGGTTCGCCGCACAACGAATCGGCCATTGCCCGCCCGCGTCAGCCGCGCGCGCGGCATCGACATCGCGACAATATGCACCCTACCGCGGGCCGGGTTCGCCGCACAACGAACGGCCATTGCCTGCCCGCGCCAGCGGCGCGCGCGGCATCGACATCGCGACGATGTGCAACCTACCGCGGGCGGGCGTCGCGCACTACACTGCGACCATGGAAAGCCTTTACGCCATCGACATCGATGTCGCCACCCGCTATCTCGACGACCAGTCCGAGCCCGAGCAGGATCGCTACGTCTTCGCCTACACCATCCGCATCCGCAACAGTGGCCAGGTGCCTGCGCGCCTGCTGACGCGCCACTGGATCATCACCGACGCCAACGGCAAGACCGAGGAGGTCGAGGGCGAGGGCGTCGTCGGCGAGCAACCCTACCTGCGTCCCGGCGAGAATTTCGAATACACCTCCGGCGCCGTGCTGGAAACCGCCCTCGGCACGATGCGTGGCGGCTACCAGATGCTGGCCGATGACGGTACGCGGTTCGAAGCGCCGATCCCCGCCTTCACGCTGGCCGTTCCACGGACGCTGCACTGACATGGCGGCGTTCGAATGAGTGTCTGGGCGATTGGCGACCTGCAGGGATGCTATGACGCGACGCAGCGCCTGCTGGAAAAACTGGCGTTCGATCCCGCGCGCGATCGCCTGTGGTTCTGCGGCGACCTCGTCAACCGCGGCGGACAGTCGGTGGAAACCCTGCGCCTGGTGCATTCGCTGCGCGCCAACAGCGTCGTGGTGCTCGGCAACCATGATCTCTCGCTGCTCGCCATCAGCGAGCGTCGTGAGGACGAGCAGCGCAAGGTCAACCCGGACCTGCAGGGCGTGCTGTTCGCGCCCGACGCCAACGAACTGATCGGCTGGCTGCGCACGCAGAAGCTGCTGCATGTCGACCGTTCATTGGGCTGGATGATGGTGCACGCCGGCCTTGCGCCGAAATGGACCACGACCATGGCCGAACGCCACGCGCGCGAAGTCGAGGAGCGCCTGCACGGCGACCAGGCCGCGCGCCTGCTCAAGAACATGTACGGCGACAAGCCGGCATGGCACCCCAAGCTCGCCGGCGTCGATCGCCACCGCGCGATCATCAATGTCTTCACCCGCCTGCGTTACTGCACGCCGCGCGGCCGCATCGGGTTCGAGGACAAGGGCTCGCCGGGCACCCAGCAGCCGGGTTTCTATCCCTGGTACGAAGTGCCTGGGCGCGTCGAGCGGGACCTGAAGATCGTGTGCGGGCACTGGTCGACGCTCGGGCTGTTCATCGGCCATGGCGTGCATGCGATCGATACCGGCGCGGTGTGGGGTGGGAAGCTGACCGCATTGCAGCTGGATACCGACGAACTGCGGGTGGTGCAGGTGCCGGGGCGCGACGTGCCGGCGAGCCCCCCACGCCCGCGCACCCCGCAACGACGGCCGCAGGCGCCGCGCAGCGTCTAGGAAGCGACGACCCGTTCGTAGTCGACGAAGTCGAAATCGAAGGCGTGCTTCGCATCCGCCACGTGCGCCTCGCGCGCGGTGACGCGCCAGGCCGTGGCATCGAAGCCCGGAAAGAACGCATCGGCGCCGACAACCACCGTGTCGACATGGGTGAGGTGCATCCGCGTCGCCAGCGGCAGGCATAGCGCATAGACCTCACCGCCACCAATCACGCACAACTCGCCGGCTCCGGCCTGGCCGGCGACGCGGCGCGCATCGTCCAGCGATGCGACCGCCTGCATGCGCTCGAAGGGAACCTGCCCCGAACGCGTCAGCACCAGGTTCAGGCGTCCCGGCAGCGCGCGTCCCAGCGACTGTGCGGTCTTGCGCCCCATCAGCACGGGTTTGCCGAGGGTGAGCGCCTTGAAACGCTTCAGGTCATCGGGCAGGCGCCACGGCAGGTCGTTGTCGCGACCGATGGCGTTGCGGCGGTCCAGCGCCGCGACGAGCACGAGCTGCATGCGTCAGACCGCCACCGGCGCCTTGATCGCCGGTGCGGGATCGTAGTTCTCGATGCGGATGTCGTCGTAGCTGAAACCGAAGATGTCCTGCACCCCGGGATTCAGCATGAGCTGCGGCAGCGCGCGCGGCGCGCGCGACAGCTGTTCGCGCGCCTGTTCGAAATGGTTCGAATACAGGTGTGCGTCGCCGAGCGTATGCACGAAGTCGCCGACGCCCAGGCCGCACACCTGCGCCACCATGTGCGTGAGCAACGCATAGCTGGCGATGTTGAACGGCACGCCGAGGAAGATGTCGCCGCTGCGCTGGTACAGCTGGCAGCTCAGCTTTCCGTCGGCCACGTAGAACTGGAACATCGTGTGGCATGGCATCAGCGCCATGCGCGGCAGGTCCGCGACATTCCACGCGGAGACGATCAACCGGCGCGAGTCGGGATTGCGCCTGATCTCGTCGACGACCCATTGGATCTGGTCGATCTCCTTGCCATCGGGTCCCGCCCAGCGGCGCCACTGCTTGCCGTAGACCGGACCGAGCTCGCCCGCGGCATCGGCCCACTCGTCCCAGATAGAGACCTTGTTTTCCTTCAGGTAGGCGACGTTGGTCTCGCCCTGCAGGAACCACAACAGCTCATGCACGATCGAGCGCAGGTGCAGCTTCTTGGTCGTGACCAGCGGAAAGCCTTCGTTGAGGTCGAACCGCATCTGCCAGCCGAACACGCTGCGCGTGCCGGTGCCGGTGCGGTCCGATTTTTCCGTACCGTGTTCGAGGACGTGGCGAAGGAGCTCCAGGTACTGCTTCATCGAACAGGTCTCCTCAGTGCGATAGCGCCGGCTGCAGCGTCGGCGAGCGCCGCGAGAGCCACAGGAAGAACAGGCCAAGCGCGACCAGCGGCAGGCTCAGCACCTGCCCCATGGTCAGCCAGCCGAAGGCGAGGTAACCGTGATCGCCGATCTGCGCATCCGGAACGCGCACGAACTCGACGGCGAAACGGAACACCCCGTACAACAACGCGAACACGCCGGACACCGCGTAGCGCGGACGCGGCTTGCGCGAGTACCACCACAGCACCATGAACATGACCAGCCCCTCGAGGCCGGCCTGGTACAGCTGCGACGGATGGCGTGCGAACTGATCGAGCGCACCACCGGCGAACTGCGCCTGGATCTGCTGCATCGACATGTGCTGCAGCTCCGGCGCGGACGGGAACACCACGCCCCAGCCGGCTTCGGTGGGCTTGCCCCACAGCTCGCCGTTGATGTAGTTGCCCAGGCGTCCGAAACCGAGTCCCGGCGGCACCAGCGGCGCAATGAAGTCGACGGTGTCGAAAAGGTGCAGCTTCTGCCTGCGCGTCCACCACCACGCGGCGAAGACGACACCCATCAGGCCACCATGGAAGCTCATGCCGCCCTCCCAGATCTTGAGCACCTGCAATGGCTGGTCGAGGTAGGTCGGCAGGTCGTAGAACAGGATGTACCCGAGCCGTCCGCCGAGCACCACGCCAAGGGCGCAATAGAAAACGAGGTCGCCGTAGGCCTGCTCGTTGACCCCCGGGAGGCGCCCGGCGCGCACGCGCCGCAGGCCCAGCCACCACGCGGCGGCGAAGGCGAGCAGGTACATGATTCCGTACCAGTGGATCTGCGGATGCACGCTGCCAAGCAGGGGCAGGTTCCAGGTGCCGAGGTCGAGGGCGATCGGGTCGATCTGGTGCAGTACGGTCATTCCGGAACGGGCTCCGCGGGGATGTGGCTATTGTGCCGCGCCGCGAGATGGATCGGGGGGCGAAACACTCAAACGCGCCGCAGCGCGAGGGGAGCCCAACGCTCCGGTCGTTCCGCGACCGTGGCCGCGCCAGCCGCGGTCCTACAGCAGGTGCGGCGCATCCGGCAGCTCGTTCTCGTCGACGTAGTCGGCCCCGCGCGGGAAATGTGCTTCGACCAGGGCGGACAAGGCCTCGATGCCACGCAGGACCGCGATTTCGGGTTCGCCCGCCCTCAGCCGTTCCTCGATGAGCTGGCAGGCACCGCGCCATTGCTCCGCGCTCACCAGGCCCTCGAAACCGCGGTCGGCGACGATCTCGATGCGATGGTCGGCCAGCAACAGGTACAGCAGCACGCCGTTGTTGGCGCGGGTATCCCATACGCGCAACTGGGCGAAGACTTCATGCGCGCGGTCGCGCGCCTGCACGCCCGCGAGCACCGCGCGCGGATGCAGCGCGCTCTCGACGGCGAAGCGGACCTCGCCGGTGTGGCGCGCCTCGCTCGCCGCGATCGCGGCCGCAATGCGCTCCAGCGCGTCGGCTGCGAACAGGCGCCGCGGTGGCATGGCGAACAGATGCCTGAGCAATCGCATCGCGGGCTCCTACCAGCTGCCGGAGGCGCCACCGCCCCCGCTCATGCCGCCACCACCGGACCAGCCACCGCCTCCGCCAAATCCGCCACCGCCGCCCCCACCGCCACCGAATCCGCCGCCGCCCCAGCCCCCGCCGCCACCGAAACCACCCCAGCCGCCGTGGCGGGCATAGCTGCCGGGTGACACCCCGGCCAGGCCGACGAAGAAACCGATCAGGGCACCGATGCCACCCACCAGCACGGACGAGAGCAGCCATGCCACCCCGCCCGCCGCGACCGCGCCGAGGAGGCCGCGCACGACGGAGGGCACCGGACTGAGGAAGGCGCGCGCGACCTGCGCCACGATGAGCGCAGCGAACAGCGCAAACAGGAATCCACCACCGCGACCGCCGCGGGGCCGGCGCTGCTCGACCATCGGAGGTGGCAACGCTTCGCCATCGATCAGCTTCACCAGCTCGCCGGTGGCGTCGGTAAGGCCGCCATTGAAATCGCCGGCGCGGAACTTCGGCGCCATGTATTCGGTGATGACACGGATCGCAATCGCGTCTGGAATCGCACCTTCCAGCCCATAGCCGACTTCGATGCGGGCGCGGTGATCATCCTTGGCGATGACCAGCAGCGCGCCATCGTTCGTTCCCGTGCGGCCTAGCTTGTACTGGTCATAGGCACGCGTGGCGTACTGCGCGATGTCCTCGGGTTGCGTGGTCGGGATGACCAGCACCTGCAGCTGGCTGCCCTTGCGCTGCTGCAATGCGAGCGCCTGCGCCTCGAGTCGCTGTTTCGTCGTCGCATCCAGGGTCGCCGTCGTGTCGATGACCGGCCCGGTGAGCGGTGGAATGGCCGCAAGCTGCTGTGCCTGCGCGAGGGCGCAGGCGAACAGCAACACGGTCAGTGCGACCAGGCGCCGCAGCATCGGAATTACGCCTGTCGGCTCAGCCGCCCGCCGGTGCCGGCTGCTGCTGCGGCTGCTGCTGCGGCTGCTGTTGCGGCTGCTGTTGCGGCGGCTGCTGCGGTTGCGGCGCCGGAGCCGGCTGCGCGGGCTGGCCGAAATCGACCTTGGGCGCTTCCTGGACCTGCTGCTCGTTCTCGACGGTGAAGTTCGGCTTGGTCTTGTAGCCGAACATCATCGCGGTGAGATTCTGCGGGAACGAGCGGATGAAGGTGTTGTAGTCCTGCACCGAGGTGATGTAACGCTGGCGTTCCACCGCGATGCGGTTCTCGGTCCCTTCCAGCTGCGCCTGCAGCTGCAGGAAGTTCTGGTCGGCCTTGAGTTGCGGGTAGTTCTCGCTGACCACCAGCAGGCGGCTGAGCGCGCTCTGGAGCTCGCCCTGGGCCTGCTGGAACTGCTGCAGGGACGCCGGATCGTCCGCATTGACGTTGATGCTGCCGACCTTCGAACGCGCCTCGGTCACCTGCGTGAAGACTTGCTGCTCATGGGTGGCGTAACCGCGCACGGTGGCGACCAGGTTCGGCACCAGGTCGGCGCGGCGCTTGTAGACGTTGATCACCTGCGACCAGGCAGCCTTCACCGCCTCGTCCTTCTGCTGGATGCTGTTGTAGCCGCAGCCGCTGAGCATGCCGGCGAGCGTGAGCAGGCATAGCATCATGAGGAACTTGCGCATGGGGGTTTCCTGGTTGGGGTGGGACGACGCGCATTGCAGCATCGGCCGGAATTAAGGTGGCGTGATGATGCCCGATTCCCCCGCTGGCGGCACCGGCAGGTCAGTCCTCCACCAGCCGCCGCTGTGAGTTGCGCTTCGCCCAGAGGTTCAGGCATTCCACCAGCGCGGAGAAGCCCATCGCCCCGTAGATGTAGCCCTTCGGGATGTGCATGTCGAAGCCTTCCAGGATCAGGTACACGCCGACCAGCACGATGAAGGCCAGCGCCAGCATCTTGATGGTGGGGTTGCGTTCGATGAAGTGACCCAGCGGCGTCGCCGCCAGCAGCATCACCGCGACCGCGAGCAGGATGGCGGCGACCATCACCGGCGTCTTGTTGGCCATGCCGACCGCCGCGATGACCGAGTCGAGCGAGAACACGATGTCGATCACCGCGATCTGCGCAATGACACCCATGAACGAGATCGCCGGCTTGCTGTGGACGTCCTCGGATTCTTCCTCGCCGATGATCAGGTCCTTGACCTCGGACGCCCCCTTCACCACCAGGAACACGCCGCCCAGGATCAGCACCAGGTCACGGACCGAGATGCCCAGGCCGAAGAGATTGAACAGCTCCGTGGTCAGTCCGGCCAGCCACGCCAGCGTCAGCAGCAGGCCGATACGGGTTATGCAGGCGACCGCGATGCCGAACTTGCGCGCCTTCTCGCGCTGCACCAGTGGCAGCTTGCTCACCGCGATCGAGATGAATACGAGGTTGTCGATGCCCAGCACGATCTCGATCGCGCTCAGGGTGATCAGGGTGATCCAGGTTTGCGGGTCGGTGAGCAGTTCAATCACGTGCAAATTCTCGGCAAGGCGGGCTTCGGCCCGCCGTCAGGCAAGTCGGAAACGGATTACAGGACGCGCGGCAACAGGATGGCGCCCCACACCAGCAGCACGTTCATCATCAGCACGAAGACCGCAGCCGAGCCCATGTCCTTGGCGCGCCCGGCCAGCTCGTGGAACTCCGGACCATAGCGTTCGATCACGGCTTCGATCGCCGAATTGAGCAGCTCGATGCTCAGCACCAGCAATATGGAACCGATGAGCAGGATGCGCTCCACCGGCGTCTGGCCCAGCCACCAGCCGATCGGCGCCAGCACCACGAACAGATAGACCTCGAGCCGGAACGAGGACTCGTGCAGCCATGCCGCATGCAGCCCCTGCATCGACCATTTGGCGGCCTTGAGGATGCGTGAGGGGTGGCGGGGAAGATGACCGAAGGCGTCAGCCATGGCGGCGCTCCGGGACTGTTGCGGATGGAAAAAATGGCATGTCGCGCGATGCTCTGGACGGCCGCGAACGGGGCCGGGGAGGCGGCAGTAAAGCCGCCATCAAGTACCCGGATTCTGCCACAAGGCCCCCAGTCCCGCCCCTGCCGGCCTTTGCAGCATGGGCCCGGTGCCGCGCCGACACCGGCGGGCCGCAAGAGCCAACGCTCCAGGTGCGGCCCTGGATGTTCCCACCCGCGGTGAATCAGTCCTCGTCGCGGAAGATCGCGGTGCCACGCGATCCATCCGGCTTGATCCAGGCCCGGTACATGCCGGTGGTGTTGAACGGCATCGCGATGTTGCCGTCGCGGTCCAGCGCGATCGCGCCGCCGTCGCCGCCATTCGCCGGCACGATCTTGTTGACCACTTCCTCCGCGGCCACCGCCAGCGCGTCGCCGCGATAAGCCACGCGCGCGCAGATGTCATGGGCGACCGCGTTGCGGATGTAGAACTCGCCCCAGCCCGTGCCCGACACGCCGCAACGGTCGTCGGCCCACGTGCCCGCCCCGATCACCGGCGAATCGCCGATGCGGCCCCAGCGCTTGTTGGTCATGCCGCCGGTGCTCGTCGCCGCGGCGATGTGGCCCTGGGCATCGAGCGCCACTGCGCCGACGGTGCCGAAGTACTTGCCCTTCTCGACCAGGCCCGCACCGGCCTTCTCCTTCGCCTGCTCCGCTTCCAGCTGCTTGCGGCGGCGTTCGGTATCGAACCAGGAATTCGGTACCCGCTCGATCTCCGGACGGCTGTCGGCGAATTTCTCCGCACCCGCGCCTGCCATCATCACGTGGGGGCTATGCTCCATCACCGCGCGCGCGAGCCGGATGGGATTGCGCACGGTGCTGATGCCGGCGACCGCGCCCGCGCGGCGGGTGTGGCCTTCCATGATCGACGCATCGAGCTCGTGCTTGCCTTCGGCGTTGAACACCGCACCCTTGCCAGCATTGAACTGCGGCGCTTCCTCCATCACCACGATGGCGGCTTCCACGGCATCGAGCGCACTGCCACCTTTCGCCAGCACGGCGTTGCCGGCATCGAGTGCGCGATCAAGCGCGGCACGCACTTCGCGTTCCTCGGCTGCGCTCAATGCGCTGCGTTCGATCACACCGGCGCCGCCATGGATCACCAGTGCGGTCCGGGGCTTGTCTGCGGCCTGGGCGGTCATGGTGGCGAGTACGAGGAACAGGGCGGGAAGGAAGCGCATGGCGAGGCCTTGGGGTTCATGACACGCCAAGCATAGTGCAGCTCGCCTGCGGTTCGTGCGCGGGAGTCACTGTTGGCGCAGCGCCTCGATCGGATCCAGCTGCGAAGCCTTGCGCGCCGGGTAGTAGCCGAAGAACAGGCCGGTGGCGATCGAGAACCCGGCTGCAAGCGCGATCACCTGCCCGTTCAGCGCCACCGGCAGCGAACCAAAGCGCCCCACCAGCAAGGCGCCGACGACGCCCAGCGCGATGCCGATGACGCCACCGATCAGCGAAATCAGCATCGCCTCGGCCAGGAACTGACGGCGGATGTCCGACGGTCCCGCTCCCACCGCCATGCGCAGGCCGATCTCGCGGATGCGCTCGGTCACCGACACCAGCATGATGTTCATGATGCCGATGCCGCCGACGATCAGTGAAATCGTCGCCACCGCGCCCAGCAACAGCGACATCAGCCGTGTGGTCTGCGTGCGGGTGGCCACCACTTCGGCGATGTTGCGTACGCTGAAATCATCCTCGTCGCCGGGCTGGATCCGGTGCCGCTGGCGCAGCAATGCTTCGACTTCGTCCTGGACGTACGAAACATCATCGGCGCGCGTGACGCCCAGAGCGATCTGCTGCACCGCGCCCGGCGGTATCGCCGTTGCGCCGGCCAGCCGGCGGCGCGCGGTTTCCAGCGGCACCAGCACGATGTCGTCCTGGTCCTGGCCGAAACCGCCCTGCCCCTTCGGCTTGAGGATGCCGGCGACGGTGAACGGCACGCGGCCGATGCGCACCGTCTGCCCGACCGCATCCTCATCGCCAAACAGCTCGCGCCGCACCGTCTCACCGAGAATCACGGCCTTGCCGCCGTTGTAGTCGCGGGCCTCGAATGCATTGCCATCCCGGACTTCCCAGCCATTGATGGCGAAAAAATCCGGTTGCACGCCCTGCCACTGCGTCGACCAGTTGTTTTCCGCGTACACGATCTGGGTGCCGCCACGGAGCATCGCGGCGACGTACTGGACTTCAGGGATCTCGTCGCGGATCGCTTCCGCATCCGCTTCATCTAGGGTGTAACGGCTGCCCGCGGCGATGCGTGCGCCACCGCCGCCGAACCCGCCCGCGCCGCCGATATCGAGGCGGTTGGAGCCGAGCCCCGAAACCAGCTTGTCGATCTCGGCCTGCGTGCCCTGCCCCACCGACACCATCACGATCACCGCGGCGATGCCGATGATCACGCCAAGCGAGGTCAGTGCGCTGCGCAACCAGTTGCCACGCAGGGCGAAGATGGCGGTGCGCAGGATTTCGAGAAAATTCATGGCAGTTCTCCAGGTGCTCAGGTGCCGTCCATGGCGCAACCGTCGGGTGCTCCAACCTCCTGCCCGGCCATCCCTGGCCGGGCGCTCACCAGCGCAGCCGATGCCGATAGGGCATCGGCTCAGTACTCAGGTGCCGTCCGTGGCGCAACCCGTCCGGTGCTCCAACCTCCTGCCCGGCCATCCCTGGCCGGGCGCTCATCAGCGCAGCCGATGCCGATAGGGCATCGGCTTTACGCGCTGATGAGCCCATCCCTCATCACGAAGATGCGATCGCAATGCTTCGCCACATCCGGATCGTGCGTAATCAGCACCACGGTGTGGTCTTCCTGCTGCAAGCGCTTGAACAGAGCCAGGATCTCCTCGCCGGTGCGGCTGTCGAGCGCGCCGGTCGGCTCGTCGGCGAGCAGGATCGGCGGGCGGTTGATCAGCGCTCGCGCGATGGCGACACGTTGCTGCTGTCCGCCGGAAAGCTCGCTCGGGCGATGCCCGGCGCGTTCGCCGAGACCCACGGCTTCCAGCGCATCACGGGCACGCTGCAACCGCTCCTCGCGCTGGATGTTGGCGTAGCCCATGGGCATCGCCACGTTCTCCAGCGCGTTCATGCGCGGCAGCAGGTTGAAACCCTGGAAAACGAAACCGATTTTCTCCAGCCGCAACGCAGCGCGTTCTTCGGCGTCGAGGGTGGCGACGTCGATGCCGGCGCACAGGTAGGTACCACTCGACGGCGTGTCCAGGCAGCCCAGCAGGTTCATGAGCGTCGACTTGCCCGAACCCGAGGGCCCCATGATGGCCACGAATTCGCCACTACCGATGCGCAGGTCCACGTCTCGCAGCGCGGTCACTTCGGCTTCGGTGCCGGGCGAATACACCTTGCTCAATCCGAGCGTCTCGATCACGGCCACGGGAGAGTTCATTTCGCGGCACGCCCGCTGCCGACGATCACTTCGTCGCCTTCACGGATGTCGCCGGAGACCTCGGTGTAACTGCCATCGGATGCCCCCACGCGCACCATCACCGCCTGCGGCCTGCCGCCGGCCAGTTTGTACAGCGGCGCGCGACGCGAACCGAGCAGTGCGGCGGTCTCCCTGTCCCACACGGCCTTCTGGCTGTCGTCGAGCGTCGCCTTGAACGCGGCGAACTGCTGGTTGAAACGCTCGGCCATGCGTTGGCGCATCGCGCCGGCGTTGCCGCCATCGTTGCCTCCGCGGTTGTTGCCTCCGCCGCCGCCCGGTCCACGACCGAAGAGGGTCGCGCCCTGATTCTGTGCCGCGGGCGCTGCGATCCGCGCTGCCGCCCGCTGCCTGATCGCGGCCATCGCTTCGTCGAAGGCGGCCTGTTGGCCGGCATTGAGCGTCAGCGCGTGGGCGATGCGTTCGAAATCCTGCGCGAAGTTGCCGCGCGTGCCGCCCTGTTGCGCGGCCGCGTCCGTTGCGTTGTCGTCCGGTTTGTAACGCAGCGCTGCATTGCTGACGCGCAGGACGTTGTCGCGGTGGCTGACTTCGATCTCCGCGTTGGCGGTCATGCCCGGCAGCAGCGACTGGTCGCTGTTGCCGACGGTCACCACCACCGGGTAGGTGATGACATTGGCCGTATTGGTCGCTGCCAGCCGCACCTGCTTGACCTTGCCGCGGAAACGCCGTTCCGGGAACGCATCGACGGTGAAGCCGACTTCCAGGCCCGGCTTGACCCGGCCGATGTCGGCTTCATCGACCGCCAGCAGGATCTCCATCTGCGACAAGTCTTCGGCGATCTGGAACAGTACCGGCGCCTGCAGGCTCGCCGCCACGGTCTGTCCCGGCTCCACCGAACGCGACAGCACTACGCCATCCACCGGTGCGCGGATCACCGTGCGCTGCAGGTTGAGGCGCGTGGTCTGCGTGGACGCGGTCTGCTGCCTGATCTGCGCCTGCGCCGAAGCCACCTGCGCGCGTGCCTGGTCGCGGGCGGCGCGGGCGAGGTCGAGGTCGCCGCGCGCGATCAGCTGCTGCTGCGCGAGCTCGGCCTTGCGGTTGTAGTCGGCCTCGGCATTGCGCACGGTTGCCTGCGCCGTCGCCAGGTCGGCACGCGCACTGTTGATCTGCGCGTTGCCCTGTGCGATCTGCGCCTCGAAGGTGCTCGGATCGATGCGCGCGATCACCTGCCCCTTGGTCACGTGATCGTTGTAGTCGACGAGCACGTCGGTGACCTGCCCGGAAATCTGGCTGCCGACATCGACCTTCGAGGTGGCATTGAGCGCGCCCGTGGCGGAAATGGTGACGCGGATGTCGCCGCGATCGACTTTCACCGTGCGGTATGCCGAAGCGGCTTCCTCGCTGCTCCTGTGGCGCCAGGCGTAAACGCCTGCGATCAGGATGGCGAAGACTGCGATCACTATCGCGATGCGGCGCGGCCAGGCGGATGTCTTGCGTGCAGGGGAAGGCGTGCGGGCTGCGCTCATGGGGGAGGAAAAAAGGAAGTCGTTGGATATAACGCGCGAAAGGGCGTGGCGTTTACAAGTCCAGCCCCGCACGACGCCGACGGAGCGCGATCGGACAGATCAGGCAAAGCGGATGATCGCCGTGGTGCCCTTGCCCGGCTGGCTTTCCAGGCTCACTGGCCAGTCGAAGCGATCGCCGAGCCGGCGCACGATCGACAATCCCATGCCGCGTCCTTCCTCGCGCGCATGGTCGGCGCGATAGAACGGGTCGAAGGCCTTCATCAGTGCCTCGGGCGTCATGCCGATGCCGGTATCGCGGACCTCGATGCGCTCGGGCGCCAGGTGCAATTCGATGCGGCCGGAATCGGTGAAACGCACGGCGTTGCCGAGCAGGTTACCGATCATCACCGCCAGCACGTGCGGCGGCGCGAACAGCTTGGGCGTGCCCTCGTCGATCACGGCCAGTTCGATCGGTCGCCCCACCAGCAAGGGCTGGACCCGCGCGACCTCGTGCGCCACGACTTCGCGCACGTCGAATTCCTCGCTCAGCGGCTCCACCTCCGCTTCGCGCGCGAGGATGAGGAAGGCGTCGATCACCGCCTCCATGTCGCGTCCCGCCCGCTGCACGCGCGCGAGGGAACGTAATTGCCGGTCGCTGGCGTCGGGATCGGCCAGCATCAGGTCGGTGGCGACCCGGATGACGGTGAGCGGTGTGCGCAATTCATGGCTGGCATCGCGGGTGAAATCGCGCTCGCGCTGCACGAAATCGGTAACGCGGTCGCCGAGGCCGGCCAATGCGCTGGCGAGCTGGTGCACCTCGCTGCCCGAATCCGGCGGCAGCCGGCTGGCGCGGACCGCGCTGGTATCGGGCGCGCGTGGATCCCACCACGCCACCACGTCGGCAAGCCAGCTGACCGGCACCACCATGCGCTTGGTGGTCCGGTACGTCATCCATGCCATCACGTACGAAAGGCCCAGCGCGAACAGCAGCGTGACGAGCACGGTCACCAGGATGGCGGTGTCGATCAGGGTGGTATCGATCGACAATACGAAGCGGCCCTGCCGCCGCTCTTCGACGTAGACGAAACGGCTCAGCGCCACCTGGTTCAGCCCCGGGTGAAAGCCGCGCATCGCTGGGGGCAACGCATCGGGAGCAGCACCGGCCGGAATGAAATAGCTGTCGAACGCCCGGCTGCGCGGCAGGGCTTCGCTGCTTTGCGCGGCGACCTCCGTCCAGAACCGGGTGGCCTCTCGATGCGCCGCCCAGTTCACCACGGACTGCCGCACCGCGAGGCCGATCGCCAGCAGGAACAGGCACAGCACCACGCTGGCGACCAGCGCCTGCGCTATGAAGGCCAGTTTGATCCTTCGCGGCAACCCCTGCGGCATGAGCGTACCGATCAGTCGGGCGGCTGCGATATGTCGGCCACCCGGTAGCCGGCGCTCTGCACCGTGTGCAGCAGCTGCTTGTCGAACGGCTTGTCGATGGTCTTGCGCAGGTTGTAGAGGTGGCTGCGCAGGGTGTCCGAATCCGGCAAGCCGTTGCCCCAGATCTCGCGCTCGATTTCCTGGCGGCTGACCACGCGCGGCGACTCGCGCATCAGGATGGTGAGCAGGCGCAGGCCGATGGGAGAGAGCTGAAGCTCGGCCCCGCCTCGCGTCACCCGCAGGCTGGCAGGGTCGAGCACGAGGTCGGCGACCTTCAGTACCTCGCCCCCCACCTGGCGACGCTCGCGGCGGATCAGGGCCCGCAGGCGCGCTTCGAGTTCCTGGATGGCAAAGGGCTTGGTGAGGTAGTCGTCGGCACCGACCGACAGGCCATTGAGTTTCTCGTCCAGGGTGTCGCGGGCCGTGAGCATCAGCACCGGGGTCGACTTGCGGGCTTCCTCGCGCAGCTTCTTGCACACCTCGATGCCGTCCATGCGCGGCAGCATCAGGTCGAGCACGATCACGTCGTAGCTGTTCTCGGTGGAGAGGCGGTAACCGTCCAGGCCGTCGGCGGCAAAATCCACCTCGAACCCGCGGCCTTCGAGGTACTCACCGACCATCTCGGAGATGTTCCGGTTGTCCTCGACTATCAGGACCAGGCCGCCATCGCGTGTTGATTGCATGACCAGGAGCTCCAGTTCGACTTCAGGTTTGTGAAGTTGCCCTTCCGAGGGTAGACGCTCCGTGAAGACATTACAGTGTGTGGTCTCATTCGCCTTAACGACCTGTTAAAAACCGACCTTCCTGATGCTTGATCGCTTCTATCCCGCCCTGCTGCTGCTCGGCTCGAACCTGTTCATGACCTTCGCCTGGTACGGGCACCTTCGCTACAAATCCGCCCCTCTGGCGCTGGCGATCCTCGCCAGTTGGGGGATCGCCCTGTTCGAATACTGCCTGATGGTGCCTGCCAACCGGTTCGGCAGCGCGATGTATTCGGCGCCACAGCTCAAGGGCATGCAGGAGGTGATCACGCTGCTCGTGTTCGCCGGCTTCTCCACCTGGTACCTGGGCCAGCCATTGAAATGGAACCACTGGGCCGGCTTCGGCCTGATCGTGGTGGCGGCGTGGCTGATCTTCCGTGACTAACCGCGTGCGGCGACAGCCCGGTCAGAACCTGGCCCGCGTCAGAACCTGATGCGTCCGGTCAGGATGTCCTTGAACATCACCCAGTCGCCCACGAAGGAATAGAACGGGTGCTTGAAGGTAGCGGGCCGGTTCTTCTCGAAGAAGAAGTGACCGACCCAGGCGAAGCCGTAGCCGCACACCAGGGCGCCCAGCAGAAACCAGACGTTGCGGTTCCACAGCGCGAGCGCCAGAAGCACCAGCACGCCACAACTGCCGACGAAATGCAGGCGGCGGCAGGTGCGATTGACGTGCTCGCCCAGATAGAAGGGATAGAAATCGCGGAAGCTCGAGAACTGGCCCATCACTTGCCCCTGTTGGTTACCCGCGCCGCTATTTTTCACCGGCCTTGGCGCGGTTCCAGTAGCGATCCTGGGCTTCCAGCGGCAGCGCGGCAAGCGCGTTGCCATCGGCGTCGGCCATTGCCTCCATCGCCCGGAAGCGGCGTTCGAACTTGAGGTTGGCGCGCCGCATCGCGGCGCCGACGTCCACCCTGGCATGGCGCGCGATGTTCGCCGCGACGAACAGCAGGTCGCCGATTTCCTCCTCCAGGCGATTGCGTGCGGCGGCATCGCCCGGATCGTCGGCGACAGCGCTGAATTCGGCGCGCACCTCCTCGATTTCCTCGTGCAGCTTGGCGATCACGGGCGTGATATCGGGCCAGTCGAAGCCGACCGTCGCGGCGCGCTTCTGCAGCTTCACCGCGCGCTGCCATTCCGGCAGCCCGCGGGCGATACCGGCGAGCGCGGAGGTGTCTTCGTGCCCGGAGGATTCGCGTTCGCGGCGCTTCTGCTCTTCCCAGGCAACCGTCTGGGCCTCGGCATCCTCGACGCTGGCATCGGCAAAGACATGCGGATGGCGGCGGATCATCTTGTCGCTGATCGCGGCGACGACATCGCCGAAGGCAAAGCTGCCCTCCTCCTCCGCCATGCGTGCGTGGAAGACGACCTGCAGCAGCAGGTCGCCGAGCTCGTCCTTCAGCGCATGTCGATCCTCGCGATCGATCGCGTCGGCGACCTCATAGGCTT
The DNA here is from genome assembly GCF_054049835.1 of Lysobacter sp. P5_B9. Lineage (NCBI taxonomy): Bacteria > Pseudomonadati > Pseudomonadota > Gammaproteobacteria > Lysobacterales > Lysobacteraceae > Lysobacter > Lysobacter sp. P5_B9. Next base: position 370,706 of record NZ_JBFULP010000001.1, on the reverse strand, counting down.
CCTCGATCGTGTAGGGCGCAATGCTGGCGAAGGTCTGCTCCACGTCCCAGGGGCAGCCGCCCTGTGGGTCGCGCAGCCGCGCCATGATCGCGAGCAGCGTGTGGATGTCGTGGTGGTCGTGCGGCAGTTCGTTCATCGGTTGCGTCATGCGATCCACTTGCGCCACGGCAGCGCGGTGTCACCCAGGGCGATGAAGTCGCCATTGAGGATCCGTTCGCGCTGGTTGTAGCGGAACGGCCGTCCCTGCGGATCGAACAGCGCGCCCCCTGCCCCTTCCAGTACGCATTGGCCCGCGGCGGTATCCCATTCGCTGGTCGGCCCGAAGCGCGGATAGACATCGAGCCCGCCATCGGCGATGCGGCAGAACTTCAGCGACGAGCCCAGTCCCATCGGCTCCACGTCGCCCATGCGATCGATGAAGGCCTGCGTGCGCTCATCACGATGGGAACGACTGGCGGCGACCCGCAGCGGCGACATGGCCGGTGCGCGCACGCGCAAGATGGCATCGCTGCCCTGCTCGCGGCGGAACGCTCCCAGCGTTGCGCCGCCATGCCACAGCTGGCCGGTCACCGGCGCCTGCACCACGCCGAAGGTGGCCACGCCGTCTTCGATCAGGGCGATGTTGACGGTGAATTCACCATTGCGCTTGACGAACTCGCGGGTGCCGTCGAGCGGATCGACCAGCCACAACCGCGTCCACTGCCGACGCTGCGCCGCGCTGACTTCGTGGGCGGATTCTTCCGACAGCACCGGAATGTCAGGCGTGATGCGGGCCAGCCCGTCGACGATGCAGCGGTGTGCGGCGAGGTCCGCCGCCGTCAGCGGTGAATCGTCGTCCTTGTGCTCGACCGCGAATTCGCTGTCGTAGATGCCCAGGATCGCCGCCGCCGCGTCCTGCGCCAGCCGGATCACCTCTTCCCGCACTGCTGCGTCGATCACGCCTGCATCCCCAGCCACTCACGGGCGATGAACAGGGCCGCGATGCTGCGTCCCTCGGAAAAATCCTCGCGCAGGATCAGCTCGTGCAGGGCATTGAGTTTCCACGGGATCACTTCGAGCTCCTCCGGTTCGTCACCCGGCAGGCGCTCGGGATACAGGTCTCGTGCCACCACCAGTTGCGCGGTGTGGCTCATGTAGGTGGGCGCGAGGGTGATGTCGCGCAGCAGGGTGAGCGATCGCGCGCCGTAACCGGCTTCCTCCTTCAGCTCGCGGTCGGCGGCCTGCAGGGCGGTTTCGCCCGCGTCGATGCGGCCCTTGACCAGGCCCAGCTCGTAGCGGTGCATGCCGGCGGCGTATTCGCGCACCAGCAGCACGGTGTCGGCGTCCAGCATGGGCACGACGATCACGGCGCCGTGGCCGCGGCCGTGCAGGCGCTCGTAGTTGCGTCGTTCACCATTGGCGAACTCGAGCTCGAGGCGCTCCAGCCGGTACGGGCCCGCGTCGTGCTCGGTGATGCCGTGGATGATGGGCAGGGGCCGCGTCACGGCTCGGCTCCGGGCCTTCGCCGGGCGGCCGCGCGGAAGGCTGCAATAATGGCGGGATGCAGGACATTACTCACGATGCCGCGATGATAGCGGACGCCGATGCATGGCGTTCGCGCGACCTGGCGGTGCTCTGGCACCCGTGCACGCAGATGCGCGAGCACCCGGACACATTGCCGCTGCTGCCGATCGCCCGCGGCGAGGGCCCGTGGCTGATCGGCCGCGACGGTCGCCGCTACCTCGATGCCATCAGCAGCTGGTGGACCAACCTGTTCGGCCATGCCGAGCCGCGCATCGCAGCGGCGATCGCGCGCCAGGCGTCTACTTTGGAACATGTGATCCTGGCCGGGTGTTCGCATGCGCCGGCCGTGGAACTGGCCGAGCGCCTGCTGGCGATCGCGCCGCGCGAAGCCGGTCGTGCGCCGTTGTCGAAGGTGTTCTATGCCGACAACGGCTCGGCCGGTGTCGAAGTGGCCCTGAAGATGGCCTTCCACTGGTTCCGCAATCGCGGCGAACCGGGGCGCACCAAGTTCGTCGCACTGGAGAATGGCTACCACGGCGAAACCATCGGCGCGCTTGCCGTCGGCGACATTCCGCTCTACCGGCGCGTTTACGCCCCCTTGCTGGCGGAGGCGCTGTTCGCGCCTTCCCCGGACGCCTACCTGTGCGAACCCGGGGAATCCCCCGCGCAACGTGCCGCCCGCGCGGCGGACGCTCTGCGCATCCTGCTTGAACGGCATGCCGGCGAGATCTGCGCCCTCATCCTCGAACCACGCGTGCAATGCGCCGGCGGGATGCGCATGCACGACCCGTCCTACCTGAAGCTGGTGCGCGAACTGTGCGATGCCCACGGCGTGTTCCTGATCGCGGACGAGATCGCGGTGGGATTCGGACGCACGGGCACCCTGTTCGCCTGCGAGCAGGTCGGCATCCAGCCCGACCTGCTGTGCCTGTCGAAAGGCCTTACCGGCGGCGCGATGCCGCTTGCCGCGGTACTGGCGACGCAGTCCATCTACGACGGCTTCCTCGACGATTCGCGCGAACGGGCATTCCTGCATTCGCACAGCTATACCGGCAATCCGCTGGCATGCGCCGCGGCCCTGGCGTCGCTGGATATCTTCGGCAGCGACAACGTCCTGGAGCGGAACCGCGCCACGGCGGAACGCATGCGGGACCTCGCGCAGCCGCTGGCTGCGCACGCGCATGTCGCGGACGTGCGCCAGGCCGGGATGATCGTCGCCTTCGAGCTCACGAAGAATGGCGACAAGCGCGTGCCATTCGACCCGGCGACGCGCGTGGGCCTGCGCGCCTATCGCGCTGCACTGGCGCGTGGCGTACTGCTACGCCCGCTGGGCGACATCCTGTACTGGATGCCGCCCTACTGCATCGACGACGACGCCCTGCGCCTGCTGGCCGACGTGACGCGACACGCCATCGACGAAGCGACCGCGGAGGCGACCTGATGCGCCTGACGCGAGTGCATGTCGACACACCGCTTTCGTCCGGGCTGGAACTGGCGCTACCCGAAAACGCCGCTGCCCACCTGTCGCGCGTGCTGCGGCTTGCCGTCGGCGACGAATGCATACTTTTCAACGGCGACGGCATCGATTACGACGCGCGCATCACCGCAATGGGCAAGCGCGAACTGCGTGTTACGGTCGCCTCCGGCCGTGAAGTGGACAACGAGTCGCCCCTGGCCATCACGCTACTGCAAGGTATTGCGCGCGGGGAGAAGATGGACCTGATCCTGCAGAAGGCGACGGAGCTTGGCGTGAATGCCATCGCGCCACTCTGGTCGCAGCGCAGCGAAGTGAAACTCGACGAGGCACGCGCCGAAAAGCGCCTGGCCCATTGGCGCGGGGTGGTGACCTCGGCCTGCGAGCAATGCGGCCGCGCGCGCGTGCCCGGCGTAGCGGCGCCGGTGTCGCTGTCCGTGGCACTGGGCGCCTTGCCCGCGGGCGGACTGCGCCTGATCCTCGATCCTGAGGCTGAACTGGCACTGCGCACGCTCTCGGTTGGCGACGAAGCGGGGATCGTCCTTGCAGTCGGACCGGAAGGCGGCTGGTCCCTCGCGGACCGCGAGCAGTTGCGCGCCGCCGGCTTCCAGGGACTGAAGCTGGGTCCGCGCATCCTGCGCACCGAAACCGCAGGCCTCGCAGCGATTGCGGCCCTGCAGTCGCGCCTGGGCGACCTGGCCTGACGCAATCGACCCCGACGTCGCTCAGATCTTGAAATAGACCTTCCGCGCGTCGAGCCAGCGCACGACGACCCACCAGATCGCAACGAAGGACAGCGCATAGGCCAGGGACGGCACGTACGGCCCGAAGCGCGGGGTCATCCAGTCGGCGAAGCCGTGCTGGTAGGCGGGAGCAAGCCAGCCGAGCGCGGCGAGCGCATACAGGAGGAAGGCGGAGCCTGCGTAGGCCGCGATCGCGTTCACGCCGAACGCGCGGCCCCACCCCGGCAACCCTCGTCGATCAACCAGCCAGTGGCACAGCGCCAGGAGCAGGCACGCGGCGCCGCCGGTCCACAACGCATACGACGGGGTCCACAGGTTCTTGTTGAGTGGCAGCGTCAGTGACCAGGCCTGGCCTGCAATCAGCGCGATCGCGCCGGCCGCCCATAGCCATCGCACGTGGCCGTCGCGCAACCAGGACCCGGCGCGTACGCCGAACAAGGTGGTAGCCAGCGCGCCGAGGGTACTTACCAGGCCTTCGGGATCGTGCCCGCGGCCGCTGCCCGGCTCGATCTGGTAGACATGCACGCCGAGCAGCGCGTGATCGAGGCGGCTGGCGATGTTGTCGAACGGCGCATAGCTCCCGCCGCTGGCGAGCAGCATGGAATAGCCGACGAGCAACGCGACGAGGATCGCCCATTGCAGACGCGGTCGCACGTACAGCGTGAGCAGGCCGGCGGCACCAAAGCACAGCCCGATCCGCTGCAGCACGCCCATCACCCGGTAATGCGGCAGGTCGAATGCCCAAAGGGCGCACAGGTGCAGCAGCAGCCCGAGCCCGAAGATGCGTGCGGCGCGCGCGAGTACCGTCTTCGCCAGTACCGACCGTGGTTCATCGCGCTCAAGCCGTGGCGTCACCGCGAGCGCGATCGAAACGCCGACGAGGAACAGGAACAGCGGAAAGATCAGGTCGGTCGGGGTGATCCCGTGCCACTCCGAGTGCAGCAAGGGGGCGTACACGTGGCCCCAGTCCCCCGGGTTGTTTACCAGCAGCATGGCGGCGACGGTGATGCCGCGCAGCGCATCGACCGATGCCCAGCGAGTTGGAGCGGAACGAGTTGGCGCGGAACGAGTTGGCGCAGAAACGGTGTCCACGCGGAATGTCGCCTCGGGCGACACAGCCGCGTGCATCATCCTCAAGCGGCCTGGGCCTGCGCGATCGCGTTGCCGATCAGGACCTCGATGGCTTCCAGGTCGGGAATGTAGGCTTCGTCCTCGTTGAGCCAGACCCGGGCGTGGACGCCCGCCGGCAGGTGCTGGTCCGCGTCGAACTGGAGACGGTCCGGCGACACCGTCACCAGTCGCGGGAAGCCCTGCGTCAGCACCGCGAAATAGGGCGCCTTCGGATCACCGCTGAGCGCCTTGAGAACGACGACCTTGCTGCCGAGGCCGCCTGCTTCCGGCGCGATATCGGCCATGCGCGAGAAGGCGACCAGCGGAACCTCCCAGCCACGCCAACGGATGCGGCCCAACAGCCAGTCCGGCGCACCTTCGACCGGTGTCGGCGGTGCGAACGAAAGCACTTCGGCGATGGTCGCATTGGGCAGGAGCAGGCGTGCACGGGCGACGGCGATCAATACGCCGCGGATGTCGTTTTGCGGGTTGGCCTGCGCTTGGGGCGCGTTGTGCTGGGAGGTCTTCATCGACGTCTTTGGAATTCTTCAGTGGCAGTTCGTCAGTGCCAACGCTGTGCGAGTCGGCGGGCAAGTTCCTGCGGCTTGCCCGACTGGCCACCGCGCGATGCAAGCGCCGCAGGCGCCGCCACGTCGTAGCAGCCATCCAGCGCCTGGCTGGCAATGAGCGCACCGTTGGCTGCAAGTTTCATCACAGCGTCGACCTGCGCCGGGTCGGAACCGCTGAGCATCAGCACGGCGCTGTCGTTCGCGGGCAGCCCGGTGAGCAGGTCGCCGGGCGCATCGTTGAAGGCGAGGCCCTGTTCGTAATCGTGCACGCCCAGGCTCGGCGGCAGGATGTAGATAGTCGCGGGCTGCACGGTGTCGCCGCTCACGGCCAGCTTCACCGGCAGCGAAGTGGCACGCTGCATCTGCGCGACCAGCTTGTCGTAGTGGCCACCGTCGAGGCGCTGCTGGATCAGCACGGCCCGTGGGAACCCTTCCGGCAATGCGCCCAGCAGCTGGCGCACCGCATCCGGGCCACCGATGCCCGCCAATACCAGCACCGCACCATGCGCCGGGGCCACGATGCGATCGTGCACCAGCTCCATCGCGCCAACGCGGCTGTGCAGGTCGGCCATGTCGTCACGGAAACGGCTGGCGTCCGAGGCCTGGTCCGGCGCCATTTCCAGGCCTTCGAACACGATCTCGGTCGGCGTGTCATCGACAAGTTCCAGATGGAACTTTGCAATCACCGTCGGCTCGGATCCGGCGTCATCTTCGAGGCCAAGGGGCGGATAGTCCGTGCCCGGCTCGTCCGTGCCCGGCTCGTCCGTGCCCGACTGGTCTGTGCCCGACTGAATCCCGACCGGCTCGATCTCAAGGTGTGTGTCGGAGGAACCGCTGTCATCCAGGTCGGAGAGGGTCAGCTCCCACTTGGCGGGCGCCTCCGCGACAGGCGCGGGCGATTCCGCGACGGGCGCGGGCGATTCCGGCAAGACCTCCGGTACGGAAGTTGCGCGACCGGGCGGCAACACCGAGTCCGACAGGCCCAGCTTGGCGCGCAAATGGCGCACCCAGCGTGCGGCGTCCCAACCCACGCGGCCGACAGCGAGTTCGGCCTCTTCGAACAGGATCTCGATCTGCGGGTTGGAAAGCACGCCATCGAAGCGGTCGAGCGCCTCGTCCGCCATCGCCGGGTCGAGCATGACCAGGGCGGCTTCGGGCTGCGCCGCAAGTACGGCCGCCTGATCGCCGGTGGCCGGATCGGCCTCCAGGACGATGTTCGCGCCGGCCAGGTCCAGCGCCTCGCGCATGCGGTCGCGGGCCGCACCTGGGCGGGCCAACAACACGACGCGGCGGGCGTTGTCATTCATGGCCGCGCTTGACCCCCAACAGTTCGAACACATTGCGGAGCAGTTCCGGCTCCTGGTACGGCTTGCCCAGGTAGCGGTTCACGCCGATGTCGAAGGCGCGCTGGCGGTGTTTCTCGCCGGTACGCGAGGTGATCATCACGATCGGGACGTTGCGCAGGCGCGGGTCGGACTTCATCGCCGTGGCGAGTTCGTAACCGTCCATGCGCGGCATCTCGATGTCGAGGAGCATCAGGTCGGGCACATGCTCGACCATCTTTTCCAGGGCATCCAGGCCGTCCTTCGCGGTGAGGACCTCGAAGTTGTTGCGCTCGAGCACGCGGCCCGTGACCTTGCGCATGGTGACCGAGTCGTCGACCACCATGACCATCGGAACCCGGCGCGCTTCGACCACGGGCGCGACCGGCCGGCGCTCGGGCGCAAGCACGGCCTGGCGGCGCACCAGCGGCGCGACGTCGAGGATCACCACGACGCTGCCGTCGCCCATGATGGTGGCGCCGAAGATGCCCGGGACCGATGCGACCTGGGGACCCACTGGCTTCACCACGATTTCGCGGTTGCCGATGACGTGGTCGACGCTGACCGCGGCACGCAGGTCGCCGGCGCGGATCAGCAGCAACGGCATCTGCAGCTGGCCTTCGGCCTTCGCCGTGGCATGGCCGACCAGGTTGCCCAGGTCGTGTACCGGATAGTCTTCGCCGCCGTATTGGTAGACCGCATCGGCCTGCGCCAACTGGTCGCGCGGGATGCGGCCCACGCCGCGTACCGAGGCGATCGGCACCGCGAAGCTGGTTTCACCGATGCGCACGAACACCGCCTGGGTGACGGCGAGCGTCTGCGGCAGGCGCAGGATGAAGCGCGTGCCCTCGCCCGGCTTCGAGTCGATATCGATGGTGCCGCCGAGCTGGCGCACTTCCGATGCGACCACGTCCATGCCGACGCCGCGACCGGCCAGGCGGCTGACTTCGTCAGCCGTCGAGAAGCCCGGCTCGAAGATCAGCATGTCGAGGTCGCTGTTGCTCAGCACCGCGTCGCTGCGGACCAGGCCGCGTTCCTCACCACGCTTGCGGATCGCGTCGCGGTTGAGGCCGGCGCCGTCGTCGGCGACTTCCAGCACCACTTCCGAACCTTCACGGCGGATGGCGATGCTGATGGAGCCTTCTTCCGCCTTGCCCGCCTTCTTGCGCTTGTCGGGCTTTTCCAGGCCATGCGCGACCGCGTTGCGGAGCATGTGCTCCAGCGGCGCGGTCATGCGTTCGAGCACGTTGCGGTCGAGTTCGCCCTGGGCGTTGCCAAGCTTGAGCTGGACGTTCTTGCCCAGTTCGCCCGAGGCCTGGCGCACGACGCGGCGCAGGCGCGGCACGAGCGCGTCGAACGGCACCATGCGGGTGCGCATCAACCCTTCCTGCAGCTCCGAGCTCACGCGCGACTGCTGCAGCAGCAGGGTTTCGTACTGGCGCGTCAGGTCGTCGAGCGTGGTCTGCAGGCTGGTCTGGTCGGCCGCGGATTCGGCGAGCGCGCGCGACAGCTGCTGCAGGGTGGAGAAGCGGTCGAGTTCGAGCGGGTCGAACGTCGCATCCGGCGTCTCGTTTTCACGCTGGTAGCGGGCCATGATCTGCGCTTCCGTCTCGATCTCGAGACGGCGCAGCTGGTCGCGCACACGGATGTTGGTCTGGTCCATTTCCGCGATGGCGCCGCGGAACGCACCCAACTGCTGTTCCAGGCGGGCGCGATAGATCGCGACTTCGCCGGCGTAATTGACCAGGCGGTCGAGCAGGTCGGCGCGAATGCGCACCTGCTCCTGCGGTGCTCGCGCTGCGATGTCGTCGTCGTCGACCTGCGCGGCATCGACCATCGGTGCCGAAAGCGGCTTGAGTTCCAGTGCGGGCGCGGCGGCGCGTTGCGGCGTCCCGGCGACCTCGTCCGTGGCCGTGGCGAGTCGCTGGCCCCGCGAGCGTGCGTCGAATTCGGCAATGAGCGCTTCGGGCATCGCGATCGCCTGGCGCGCACCGACGCGCGTGACCATCGCATGCAGGCGGTCAAAGCCGCGTTCGAGCAGTGGCACGCCGTCGCTGCCGAGTTCCACGCGGTTCTCGACCACGGACTCGAGCAGCGATTCCATGGTGTGGCCGAGTTCGCCCACGGCCATGATGCCGGCCATGCGGGCACCGCCCTTGAGCGTGTGCAGGTCGCGCTGCAGTCCGATCAGCGGTTCACGCGAATCCGGGGCCGCGCGCAATTCGGCGAGCAGGCCGTCGGAATGATCGAGCAGGTCGGCGCCTTCTTCGACAAAGATGTCGACCAGCTCCGGATCGAGGCCGGTAAGGTCGAGGGCTTCGTCGGGATCTTCTCCGCCGGCCTGGGCCTGCGCCAGGATCGCCGCGACCGCGGGTTCCGGTTCGGGCAGGGTGGTAGCAGCGGCCAGCGCGGCGGCCGCAGCGGCGGCATCGCGCTGCGCCTGGGCTTCGGCTTCGCGGACTTCCTCGGCGCGACGCACGGCTTCGGCTTCCGCCTCGGTGGCGGCTTGCGCGGCGGCAGCCTGCTCCACGGCGAGGCGTTCGGCTTCGAGACGCTCTTCGTCTGCGAGGCGCTGCGCTTCTGCCCGCTGGGCTTCCTCGGCAGCTGCAAGTTCGGCGGCAATGCGTTCGGCTTCGGCCTGTTCGGCCGCGATGCGTTCGGCTTCCGCAGCCTCGCGCTGCGCCTGGGCAAGGCGCTGGGCTTCGGCGTACTCGACTTCGAGACGCGCGTATTCGGCTTCTTCCTCGGCGGCGACGCGTTCGGCTTCGGCACGTTCGGCTTCGGCACGTTCGGCTTCGGCACGTTCGGCTTCGGCGCGTTCGGCTTCGGCACGTTCGGCTTCGGCACGTTCGGCTTCGGCGCGTTCGGCTTCGGCGCGTTCGGCTTCGGCGCGTTCGGCTTCGGCACGTTCGGCTTCGGCACGTTCGGCCTCGGCACGTTCGGCTTCGACGCGTTCGGCTTCGGAACCTTCGCCACCTTCGGCCAGGGCAGGTTCGGCTTCGAGACGCTCGGCTTCGAGACGCTCGGCTTCGAGACGCTCGGCTTCGAGACGCTCGGCTTCGAGACGCTCGGCTTCGAGACGCTCGGCTTCGAGGCGCTCGGCTTCGAAGCGTTCGGCTTCGAAGCGTTCGGCTTCGAAGCATTCGGCTTCGAAGCGTTCGGTTTCGAGGCGCTCGGCTTCGACGCGCTCGACTTCGAGCTGTGCGGCCTCGAGTTGGAGGTTCAACGAGTTGTCGGCAACGGCATCGAAGTCGTCGATCGTGAACGCCTCGACCTCCTCCAGCGCGACGTCACCGTGACCGGCTTCGAACGAGCCCGCATCAAGGGCAGCAGCGGTGAGTGCGGCAGCCGGCATGGACTGCACCAGACCACCCGTACCGAGGTCGACGGCCAGATCGGTGAATTCGCTGAGATCGAACGAAGTGAGCTCGGCTTCGTGTGCCGCTTCTTCTTCTTCGACCTGATGGTGGCGTGCCTCCGGCAGGCTGTCGCGGAGCGCCTGCATGCGCGCAGCCAGGCCTTCGAAGCGTGGCACGTGGGCGATCGGTGCTTGCAGGCCCTGCATGGTGCCGCGAATCGCCGCGGCGACGTCGCCCATTGCGGCCACGCCTTCGTTCGCCGGCACGACGCCGGCAGCGAGGAGACGCTTGATGTATGTCTCGGTCGGACCGGTGATTTCGGTAATCACCGGTACTTCGGTCATCGCGAAGGCGCCGTTGAGCGTATGCACGGCGCGCTGCAGCGATTCGGTCGCCGGTTGCGGCCCTTGGCGCGCGGTTTCCAGCCAGTCCTCGATGGTGACGAGGTGGCCACCGACTTCACCGGCGAGGATTTCCAGCAGCACGGCATCGACCGACGCGGGAACGCCCGGGATGACCATCTCTGTAGCGGCCGGCGTCGTTGCGGCGGGTTCCTCGAACACCGCCTCGTTGAGTTCCCCACCCAGTTCGCCCAGGTCGATGGAAACCACGGCGGCTTCGGCCAGCTCCGGAATGGCTTCGACGACCGGCGCGGCCGCTACCGGGGTGAAGAATGCTTCCTCACCGGCGGCAAGGCGATCGGCGACCGCTTCCATGCCGCTGAGATCCGCGGTGATGGCCGCTTCGCCGCGCAACGCGGCGTGCAACTGCGGCAACGTGTCATGGGCCTGGCCGACGAGGGCCACGACCGCGGGACTGGCCGGACGCGTGCCATCCAGCACGCGGTTGAGCATGTTCTCGACTTTCCAGCTGAACTCACCGAGGGTCTTGGCGCCGACAAGCCGGCCGCTGCCCTTGAGAGTGTGGAAAACGCGACGGATGGGACGCAGGCGTTCGGCGTCTTCCGGGTTGTCGCGCCAGGGCTTGAGCAGTTCGCCGAGGTTGGCGATTTCTTCCTGGAGTTCCTCGAGGAAGACTTCGCGGATTTCGTCGTCGATGTCGTCGCTGCGTTCGAAACCGCCGGCGGCGACAGCATCGGCACTGGCAGCCACCGGTGCCGGCGCGCTGACCGCGGCCACATCGGCAGTGGCTTCGACCACGCCGTGTTCCGGTGTCGCGGCCATTGTTTCGACCGGGCTCGAATGAGCCAGGCCACGGAACGGCTCGATCTTGCCGAAGTCGAGCGCGTCGGCGAGATCGGGCGACAGCTGGAGTGCTTCTGCCGTCGTCAACGGCGCGCAGACTTCCTCCAACGCCGGCAGCGGCCAGTAGCGCAGGCGCTCCAGGGCGTGGCGGGCGATTTCGAGGATCTCGTCGCGTCCGGGGCGCTGGTCGCGCAGCGCTTCGAGGTAGTACTCGAGGCTGGCCAGTGCATCGGCCATGGTGTCCAGCTGCTGGCTGTTCGGAACCCGCTTGCGCGTGATCAGTTCGACGTCGACGTAGCGCTTCACCGCGACGAGGTAGTCGGCGGGAAGCTGCTGTTCGAGCATGCGCAGGGCGCCGCCGACTTCATCGAGCAGGCGCGGGACTTCTCCGAGCTCGGCATGGTCCCAGCCGGTCTCGACGAAGGCCACGAACGACTGGCGCGCATCGCCGAAGTTGGCGATGGCTTCGCGCACGACGACGTCGATGACCTTGTTGTGTTCGCCGGAGACGAGGTCTTCATCGCCAGCCGCATCCGGGCGGCCCAGGCGTGCAACCTGGTCGTCCAGCGATGCATCGACATACAGCAGCGCACCAGCGACGTCGAGCAGCGCGCCTTCGTCGGCGGCACGGTGGCCAGCGACGATTTCGCGCATGGCGTCGCGCTGTTGCATCACGACGTTGCGCGCCACGCCCAGGCCCATCATGCCGAGCGTATCGCTGACGCGGGTGAGCGCATCGACCTGCTCGCGCAGTTCAGTGACGTCGGTCTGGCGCGTGCGCAGGTGCAGGTCCAGCGCGTCCTTGACGCGCAGGAGGTCTTCCTTGATCGCCGCGGAGACGGTGTCGAGCAGCGCGCGATTGCGGCCACTGAGACTGCCGCGTGCGTGCTCGAGCTCGTCTTCGCTGGGTAGCTGGCCGGCGAGGTCGAAAGTCTGGCGCAGGCTGGCGAGGGCCGGATGCTGGCCCTGGCTGTGGGCGACGTGGTACAGCAGCTGGCGGGTCGGTTCCGCCGCGGCATCGGTGCGCGGGGCACCGAAGGCGAAGCTGTCTTCGATCAGTGTCTGGCGCGCTTCGCGTTCGACGCCGGCGAAGGCCTGGCGCATGCCACGGCTGGCGTTCAGGGCGCCGTCGCGCAGGGCATCGGCGACGGACGACGCGACCCAGAGCATGCGACGCAGCGGCTCGGTTTCCACCTGCGCCAGCAACGACTCGATGGTCGTGGCGAGCTGGGAGGCATCGGCGGGCGCACCGTCTTCCGGCCATGCGGCCAGCTCGTCGCGCAGCGCACCGAGGTGCGTCACCAGTTCGTCGCGGGCCGGCTTGGGCGCCGACGACGCAGGTGCGGGGATGTTTTCCGGCAAGGGCCGGTCGAGATCGGGCGAGAACAGCACGCTCTCGTTCAGACCGGTCTCGCCGCGCGTGGCGCGCAGCTCATTTAGCAGCGGCAACAGCACGATCGGGATGTCGCGATGGCCGCCCTGCAGGCGTTCCAGGTAATCGGGCAGCTGCACCACGCCGCGCATCAGCGCCGCGCAGGCGTCGTCGCGCTCGGAGACTTCACCCCGCAGCAGCGACAAGGCGAGGCGCTCCATTTCCTCGGCGACCATTGCCGGCGCATAGAGCTCGATCATGCGCAGCGTGCCGTGCACCTGGTGCATGTAACCCGCACAGGTGCGCATGTGCGCCGTCTGCGAGGGATTCTCGGCAAAGGACTCGATCTCGTCGCGCGCCAGACGCAGCGTCGCATCGAGTTCGGGTTTGACCCAGCCCAGCGTGGTCGTGTCGATCGCGTCACGCAACACGGTCATCGATTGCCTCCGTATCGGCGCGCGGCCGCGGCGCCTGCCCCAGGGGCGGGCGCGTACGCGGGGCGATTTGCCTTCAAGCCGTCCATCTCGTTATCGGTTCCGTCTCGCGTCAGGCCGGCAGCTTGAAGTCGGCGACCGAGCGGCGCAGGTCGGCCGCAAGCTGCGCCAGGTTTCCGATCGATTGCGCCGTCTGGCTCGCACCCTGCGAGGTCTGCGCGGTAATCGACTGGATGGTGTTCATCGTGGCGGTGATGTTCGACGCCGCGCTGGACTGCTGCTTGGCGGCCGACGAGATGCCCTGAATGAGGCCCGACAAGTCGGACGACACCTTTTCGATCTCGCCCAGCGCCGTACCCGCGTCTTCCGCAAGGCGTGCACCCGCGACCACTTCCGAGGTCGTCTGCTCCATCGAGGACACCGCTTCGTTGGTGTCGGACTGAATCGTCTGGACCAGCGTTTCGATTCGCTTGGTGGCGTTCGAGGCGCGTTCTGCGAGTCGCTGCACTTCGTCGGCCACGACCGCGAACCCGCGGCCCGCTTCACCGGCCGAGGCCGCCTGGATCGCCGCGTTCAGCGCCAGGATGTTGGTCTGTTCCGAGATGTCGTTGATCAGTTCCACGATCGAGCCGATTTCCTGGGACGACTCACCCAGTCGCTTGATTCGCTTCGAGGTTTCCTGGATCTGGTCGCGGATCGAGTCCATGCCCGCGATGGTCTGGCGCACGACGCCGGCACCCTTGGTCGCGATCTGCACCGAGCGTTGCGCCACGTCCGCGGATTCGGCGGAGTTGCGCGACACCTGGTCGATGCTCGCCGCGATTTCGCTGATGCGGTCGGAGGCGGAGCTGATTTCATGCGCCTGGTGCTGCGCGGCTTCGGCGAGGTGCATCGCGGTCGCCTGCGTTTCCTGCGCGCTCGATGCCACCTGCACCGAGGTGTCGGTAATCGTCTGCACGAGGCTGCGCAGCTGCTCGACGGCGAAGTTGATCGAGTCCGCGATCGCGCCGGTCATGTCCTCGGTCACGGTCGCCTTCACGGTCAGGTCGCCTTCTGCGAGCGAACCCATTTCGTCCAGCAGGCGCATGATCGCCTCCTGGTTGCGGTCGTTGAGTTCCTTGGTGCTTTCGTAGCGCTTCTTCTGCGCGCTGTTCAGCGAGAAGAGCAAGCCGGCGATGGCGAGGATCGCGGCGATACCGGACAAGACCGAGATCAGGATGTGGCCCAGCGGGTTCTTGCTGCGGACCGAACCGAAGGCGGTGAGCGAGCGGAACAGCGATTCGCTCTGGCCCAGCAGGGCGTTGGATTCGCTGGTGATGGTGCCCGCCGCGGCCTGCGCGGTGAACAGGTTCTTGGAGCCGGAGCTGATCGCGTCCAGGTCCTTCTTCATGTCGGTCCACAGCGCTTCGGCCTGGCCGAGCGCGGCCAGCGCGCCGCCGTTGGACAGCGGGGTCACGCCGAGCGCGGCGTCGCCCTTGCGCAGGCCGGCAAGCACGTTGCCGAACACCGCGGCGGTACGGGTCAGCTGGTCGCCCGCGATCGAGGCGCCCTGACCGCCGGCGCGCATCGCGGTGATGTTCTTGTCGATCTGGCCCGCGAGCACGTTCTGGCGCAGCGCGAGGTAGACCTGCGAGGCCGGCGAACCGCTGGACGACATCGCGCGCACCAGTTCGTCCAGGCGCGCCTGCAGCTGCGGGACCTTGGCGGCGAAGCTGTCGGCGTTGCTCGCCAGGCCGGTCACCGCGCCTTCGGAGGCGATGACCTGGTCGGCGTTCTTGCCCACCAGGTCCCACGTATTGGCGACGTTGCCGATGTCGCCGGACACGCCCAGTTCGCCACCGAAGCGGTCGTTGAGCTGCTTCACGTCGGCGTCCATCTGCGCCTTGGTGGCCTTGAAGGCCGCGTAGGCCTCCTTGTCACCGCCCACGGCCTCGGCGCCCTGCACCGCGAGCCGCTGCGAGTTCACCTGCAGCGACGAAGCCGCGGAGCTGGCGCTGGCGAGCCGCGAACCCTTCCAGGTGGCGTAACCGGCGTTGACGCCGAAGATGACCACCGAGATACCGAGGATCGTCAACCAGGTATTGACACCGAGGCCGCGGCCCTTGGGATTCATCACAGTACTCATGGTTCAACCTCGTTGGCGATTGCTGCTTGTTGCGTGCGATTTGGTGACCGGGACAGGCGTCAGCCTGCGGCGGCTTGGCGGAATTCGGGTGTACGGGCCAGCCGGTCCAGGCTGAAAATGCCCCACGGCTGCTCGTCGACGCGGTAGGCCCGGTCGATGAAGTGCGTGTAGCGTCCCTGGTAAAGCGGATCTTCGGCGACCTGCGAGTCGGCGACTTTCTGCGGTTCGGTGAAGCTGCGCTGGCCGTAAAGCTCGTCGATCAGCACGGCAACGTCGCCGCCGGGCTGGCGCACGAGCAGCGCGCGCTGGCTTTCATGCAGCACGGTGCGCTCGCCCTCGAGGAACTGCTTGAGGTCGACGATCGGCAGCAGGTTGCCGCGCACGTTGGCCACCCCCAGCATCCACGGCTGCGCGCCGGGCACCTGGGTGATGGGCGGCAGCGGCAGGATCTCGCGCACCTCGTCGAAGCCGGAGGCCAGGCGGTGCGTGCCCACGCGGTAACCCACGCCGCGCCACAGACCGGGCGCGTCTAGCTGTTCGGGAAGGCCGGCGACGTGTTCGAGGCTGCGACGCTCGTAGTCGGCCAGCCGCTCGAACGGGCCGAGCGCGGTGACGTGTTTCTTCACTTCAGTGCCCCAGCACCGCGTTGATGCGGGCGATGAGTTCGGATTCGCGCGGCGGCTTGACGATGTAGTCCTTCGCGCCCTGGCGCATGCCCCATGCCCTGTCGGTATCCATGTCCTTGGTGCTGACGATCAGCACCGGGATGGCGCTGGTGGCCGCATCGCGCGACAGCGCGCGCGTGGCCTGGAAACCATTCATCCCGGGCAGGACGACGTCCATGATGACGAGGTCGGGCAGCTCGCGCTTGCAGGCGGCGATGCCATCTTCGGCGCTGCCCGAGGCCAGGACCTGGTGTCCATTGCGCTCAAGCAGCTGGGTGAGGACCGCCACGTCAGTCGGCGAATCCTCGATCAACAGAATACGTGCCATTGGTGCCTTACCCCCCGGTCAGGCGTTGCGTGCGGTGTCGTGCACGTGATTACGAATTGCGTCCAGCAGTTCCTCGCGAGTGAACGGCTTGGTCAGATATTGCTCGGACCCGACGATGCGGCCCCGGGCCTTGTCGAACAACCCGTCCTTGGACGACAGCATGATGACGGGCGTGCTCTTGAACAGTTGATTGTTCTTGATCAACGCACAGGTCTGATAACCATCCAGACGCGGCATCATGATGTCGACGAAAATGATCTGCGGCTGCTGGTCGGCGATCTTGGCCAAGGCTTCGAAGCCATCAGTCGCGGTCACCACATCGCAACCTTCCCGCTTGAGCAAGGTCTCCGCCGTACGGCGGATGGTCTTGGAATCATCGATCACCATGACCTTCAGCCCGTCGAGGCTGCCGTTGCGACCCTCTTGCATGCTTTCAATCCCCTGTGCGATCTCGGCGGTCTCCGCGCGTCGCGAAGTGCCTTTATTTCAAGCATAGCGCGGACTGTCAAGCACGAATTTCGCCGCTCCCGTCCCTGAATGTGCGCGGGTGCACAATCGCGACCCGGTTTGCACTTGCTGCGCCAGAACATGACGTTTTGCGGCAAGCACCGACTGGGGCGCAACCCCGCCTGCTACCATCGCCGGCATCGTTTTCACCGCCACCAACATGCCCTTCCAGCCGGGTGCCGACATCGTCGTCGTGATGGATCCGATCGGATCCATCAAGATCGCCAAGGACTCCACCTTTGCCATGCTGCTCGAGGGCCAGCGCCGGGGGCACCGGCTCTGGTACGTGCGCCCGGGCAGCCTGGCGGCCGCCGGGGGGCAGGCGCAGGCGACGGTCGCGCCGCTCACCGTCAGGGACGATCCGGCCGGCTGGTACGAACTGGGCGAGTGGAGCCGGCTGGTCTTCGGTCCGGGCCAGGTCGTGCTCATGCGCAAGGACCCGCCGGTCGACACCGCGTACCTCAATGACACCCACCTGCTCGGCCTGGCGCAGCGCGCCGGCGCCCTGGTCCTCAATGATCCGCAGGGCCTGCGGGACATGAACGAAAAGCTCGCCGCGCTGGAATTCCCCCAGTGCGTGCCGCCGACCGTTGTGAGCCGCGAGGCAGCGGTGCTGAAGGCCTTCGTGGCCGAGCATGGCGATGTGGTGCTCAAGCCCCTGGACGGCATGGGCGGGCGTTCGATCTTCCGGGTCCGCGCCGGCGACGCCAACACCAACGTCATCCTGGAGACGCTGACTGCCGGCGGCCGCGACCTCGCCATGGCCCAGCGCTACCTGCCGGAAATCACCGAGGGCGACAAACGCATCCTGCTGGTCGATGGCGTGCCGGTCGACTACTGCCTGGCCCGCATCCCCCAGGGTGACGAATTCCGCGGCAACCTCGCCGCGGGTGGCAAGGGCCGCGGCCAGCCGCTGAGCGAGCGCGACCGCTGGATCGCCGCACAGGTCGCTCCGGAATTGAAGCGTCGCGGCATGATCTTCGTCGGCCTGGACGTGATCGGCGACTATCTCACCGAGGTCAATGTGACCAGTCCGACCTGCATCCGTGAACTCGATGCCCAGTTCGGGATCAACATCGCAGGCATGCTGTTCGATGCGATCGAACGCAGGCTGGGGACCGGAACCTAGGGGCCGCCCCCCCCGGAACCCGCCTTCCCTTCTCGAGTCCAGCCCCTGTCCCCATGAGCACCGTCGCCGCCCGCGTCCCGCCCCACCCTGGCGAATATGCCCTGGGCGAGAACCGTCGCATCAGCGCAACCATGGTGTTGTCGGTGCTGGTCCACGCCATGCTCCTGCTCGGCGTGGGCTGGGCGGTGGAGAGTGCGGCGCCGGTGATGCCGACACTGGACGTGATCCTGACCCAGACCACGTCGCCCCTGACCCGCAAGCAGGCCGACTTCCTCGCCCAGGCCACCAACCAGGGCGGCGGCGAGCACGACAAGACCACCCGGCCGCGCGAAACCCAGTCGGGCCCTGCGCCCCTGCCGGAACCCGGCATCGCCCCGCGCCCGCTGCGGGCGCAGTCACCCGCGCCGCAGCCCGCGCCGCAGGACCGGGTGGTCAGCACGCTGCAGGCCGAGACCCAGGTCGCCAAGGCACAGGCCACGCCGCCGCCGGACGAACGCGTGCTGCCGCCCGGCCGCGAGAAGATCGCCCGCGACATGGCGATGGCGCGCCTGGCCGCGGAGATCCACCTGCGCTCGGAGCGCTACGCGAAACGCCCGAAGCGCAAGTTCGTATCGGCCAGTACGACCGAGTACGCCTGGGCCGCGTACCTGAGCGAATGGGTGAAGCGCGTGGAGCGCGTAGGCAACCTCAACTATCCGGATGAGGCGCGCAGCCGCCACCTTGCCGGCAAGGTCGTCATCACCATCGCGATCCGCCGCAACGGCACCGTCGAGCGCATGCAGATCGTGCAGTCGAGCGGGATCGCGTTGCTGGATTCCTCGGCCCTGCGCATTGCGCAGCTAGCCGAGCCTTACGCGCCGCTGCCGAAGACGGAAGAAAACCCGGACATCCTGCACGTCACCCGCACCTGGCTGTTCATGCCGGGCGGCGAACTGATCGACGATTGAGGCGCGCGGTGGGCCGCGCGGTGACGCGATTACTTGCCGCGAATCCGCCTACTTGTTCGCATCGCGCAGGGCCTGCTGCTCGGCAATGGTGAGCGCGACGTTGTCGCGCAGGTACGCAGGTTCGGCGAATTCCGGAGCCACCGTTTCGCCACGCGCGTAGGCCAGCGCGGCCAGGCGGGCGACGTCGGCCGCATGCGGCAGCGCGGCGGCATCGATGGCGGCGAAATGCGCACGCGCACGCGCCGCCAGCGCACCGTCCTGCGCGGCGAAGCCGGTGCCTACGCCGTGCCAGGTACCGGCTTCCTCGGGCAGGACTACGGCATTGGGCGGCAGCACCCGCTCAGCATCGAGCGCGATGGCATCGCCGTCGCGCAGTTCGAACGAAGCCGCATAGACCTCGCCCATGCGCGCATCGATCGCGGCGAGCACGCGCGGCCCTGGCGCCTGTAGCGCGAGCGCTGCGAGCGTCGAGACCGGCACGACCGGCCGGTCCAGCGCGAGCGCGATGCCCTGCCCGAGCGCGATCGCCAGGCGCACGCCGGTGAAGGCGCCTGGACCGCGGCCGAGGGCGATCGCATCGAGTTGCGTCTTCCGGATGCCGGCGTCGGCAAGCAGCTGTTCGGCCCAGGGCAGCGTGAGCTCCGCGTGGCGCCGCGGCGCGATCTCGAACCGCTCGCGCACTTCGCCATCGAGCCACAGCGCGACGGAACAGGCTTCGGTGGAAGTTTCGAGCGCAAGGAGCTTCATGCCAGTGGACTCTGCGCCGGATCGGCGGACGTGAAGAAGATGCCGCCGAGGCCGTGCACGCCGGGATTGGCGTCAGCCATGGTCGTGCTCCGTGGCGAGGGGCGTCGAAGTGGATTCTGGCGCAAAAAATTCCGCGACATCTTCCAGCCGGCGCGTCCTCGGCAGTGGCGGCAGCGAATCGAGGAAGACCTTGCCATAGCTCTTGGAGCTGATGCGCGGATCGCACAGCACCAGCACGCCGCGATCGGTCTCGCTGCGGATCAGGCGGCCGGCGCCCTGCTTCAACGAGATCACGGCCTGCGGCAGCTGCTCGTCGCGGAACGGGTTGCCGCCGTTGCGGCGAATCGCTTCCAGGCGCGCCTCGAACACCGGATCGTCCGGGGCGGCGAACGGCAGCTTGTCGATGATCACCACGCTCAGCGCTTCGCCGGCGACGTCGACGCCTTCGCGGAAGCTCGCCGCGCCCAGCAGCACGCCGTTGCCGGACGCACGGAAGCGCTCCAGCAGCACCGGTCGCGGCGCTTCGCCCTGCACGAACAAGGGCCAGGGACCGTCGCGCAGCAGTTCCGCGGCTTCGCGCAGGGCGCGATGCGAGGCGAACAGGATGAAGGCGCGGCCGCTGGAGGCTTCGAGTACCGGACGCAGCTTGTCTACGAGGCTTTCACCGTAATGGCGGACGGCCGGATCAGGCAGACCTGTCGGCAGGTAACACAGCGCCTGCCGCGGCCAGTCGAACGGGCTCGGTGCCAGCAGCGTGCGCGGATCGTGCAGTCCGAGCTTGGTGGCATAGTGGTCGAAGCGGCTGCCGATCGCCAAAGTCGCAGAGGTGAACACCCAGGCCGCGTGCGAGCGCTCGCGGTGTTGCGACAACGGCCCGGCGACATCCAGCGGCGTGCGGCTGAGGCGGAAGCCGCGCGCGGTGAGTTCGTACCAGTGGACACCGGTGTCTTCGCTTTCCGCCTGCTGCGAGGGCGGCGCATGGACTTCGCCCTCCGTGGCTGGCGAATCGTCGTGCAACGGCATGTCGAAGTCGTCGTCGCCCGCCCCCTGCACGGCATCGCCGCGCCAGCGTCGCAGTCGCGACAGGAACTCGCGCGCGCGCGCGGCGCAGCTCTCGAAACCCGGCGCGGATTCGCGCAGCGGTTCGAGCGCGGCGGCCAGGTGTTCGAGCGCCGCGTCGAGCGCGTCGAAGGCCTGCTCCGAGGCATCCAGTTCAGCGGCGCGGCGGCGCGTGCCGCGCACCGGCAGCTCGTCCATCGCCGCGCGCAGGGTCCGCACGCCATGTTCGAGCTCGCGCGCCGGTCCCTGGATCGCCGCCAGCGAACCGGCGACGTCCTTGCATTCGGCGATCGCGTCGCGCGCCAGTTCCACCAGCGGCCGCGCGCTCAGGGCCTCACCGAAAAACTGCGCGGCGAGATCCGGCAACTGGTGCGCTTCATCGACCACGAACGCCTGCGCGCCGGGCAGGATCTCGCCAAAGCCCTCCTGCTTGAGCGCCAGGTCGGCCAGCAGCAGGTGGTGGTTGACGACGACCACGTCCGCCGCCTGCGCACGCTGGCGGGCCTGCACGACGAAACAGTCGGCGAAGAACGGACATTCGCTGCCGAGGCAGTTGTCGGCCGTCGACGTCACCATCGGCAGCAGCGGCGAATCCTCGGGCAAGGCGTCGAGTTCGGAGAGATCGCCCATGCGCGTGCGCCCGCTCCAGGCGACGATGCGCTGGAACTGCGCTATCTGCTCGCGGTTGGCGAACTTCGGTTCGCCCTTGGCGTGGTTGAGGCGATACAGGCACAGGTAGTTCGCGCGGCCCTTCAGCAGCGCGGTCTTCAAGCCGCGGCCCAGGGCGTCGCGCACGCGCGGCAGGTCGCGGTGGTAGAGCTGGTCCTGCAGCGCGCGCGTGCCGGTGGAGATGATGGTCTTCATCCCCGACAGCAACGCGGGCACCAGGTAGGCGAAGGTCTTGCCGGTGCCGGTGCCGGCTTCGGCGATCAGCGTGCCACGGCTCTCGAAGGCCTCGGCAATCGCCGCGGACAGGTCCTGCTGCGCCGCACGGGGCGCAAACGCGTCGATCCGCGACGCGAGCTCGCCCCCTTCGCTCAATGCCGCACGGCTGGCTTCGGCTAGGCGACTGGACATCAGTAGCGATTCAACGCGGCGACCGTGCAGGCGTCGCGGCGTGTGCGGGCGGTGCGTGCGTCCGCGGCGGCGGCCTGCACGCGCGCGGTGGCCTGCGCCTCGCTTTCGTCACGACGGATCACGCGATCGTTCTCGCGCAACAGCGCTCCCTGCACGAGGGTTTCCCAATGGCGGCGGCACAGGGGACCGGTGGCGGACCCCAGGTCGATCGCCTGCTTCGCGTAGTGCTCCGCCTGTGCGGCCTCGCCCAGCAGCAGCGCGACTTCAGCACGTTCCTGCAGCAGGGCGGGATCCTCGGCATTGAGCTGCAGCGCGCGATCGAGCAGGTCGGCGGCGCCGCGATACATGTGCTTCGCCTCGAGTTGCACGGCCTGCTGGCGCAGGTCCTCGACCTGCGGGTCGCGCAGCGGCTGCACGTCGAGCTCGGTCGGACTGGCCGCCCCTGCTGCGCGAATGGTCCGCACCAGCGCGGCGGCATCGAATGCGGGGGCGGTCGGTTGCGGCGCCGGAGTCACGCAGGCGCCGAGCACCAGTACCCCGGGCAACAGCCACGAACCTCGCGGGGTCGAGTGCAATCGGCTCATTGCTGGTCCGGCGGCGGAGGCGGTGCCGCGTCGTCCTGCTTGTCGTCGTCTTTGCGACCGAGCCCGAACCAGTCGCGCCAGCCACCGCCCTGCTCTTCCTGCGCTTCGGCCTGCATCGGGCACGGCGCGTACTGCGGCGCGAAACCGGCGACGAAGGCGAAGCGGCGCGCGCCCGCGCAATCGGCGTCGGTGGTGTTGCTGCCGGCCACCCACTGCCAGTCGACACCCTTGTCGCCCGTCTGCAGCGAGGCGCTGGGCAGGCGCGAGAAGATCGCCGACCACACCCGCATCGCACCGGTGGCGCCGTACAGGCCGGTTTCCTTGTTCTGGTCGTTGCCCACCCAGATCACGGCGAGGTGGTCCCCGGTCCAGCCGGCGAACCAGCTGTCGCGACCGTCGTTGCTGGTGCCGGTCTTGCCGGCGGCATTGAGGCGCCCCAGGCCATCGCGCACCAGCTGCGCCGCGGTGCCGCTGGTGACGGTCTGCTGGCCCGCGATGGTGATCAGGCGCGCGGCGATGGCATCGCCTTCCTGTGCGGGCGCCGGCTTGGTGTCGTAACGATTGAGGGCGCGGCCATTGGCGTCGAGCACGCCGCGCACGGCATGCAGGGGCTGGATCTGGCCGCCACTGGCGAGGAACTGGTACAGCTGCGCCATCGCGTACGGGCTCTGGTCGAGCGCACCGAGGATCAACGACGGCCGCGGCTCGGCCTGGATGCCGGCGAGCGTGCGGATCAGGTCGGCGATGCGCTCGGGCGCGACCTTCATGCCCACGCGCACCGTGGCCTGGTTGTAGGACATCGCCAGCGCGTCGATCAGGCGCACGCTGCCGTGGCTGCGGCCGTCGGAATTGCCCGGGCTCCACTTCTTGCCACGGCCGAGGTCGACGGTGACCGGGGAATCGTCGACGTAGCTGGCCAGCGAATACCGGTCCGGCGTCGCCAGCGCGAGCAGGTACACGAACGGCTTCAGCAGCGAGCCCACCGGACGCTGCGCTTCCACCGCGCGGTTGAAGCCGTGCTCGCTGTACACGCGGCTGCCGACGACGGCAATGACTTCGCCGTTGTGCACGTCGGTCACGACCAGGCCGGCCTGCAGCGGCGGACGACGCTTGTTGTCGAGGCTCTTGAGCGTGCGGGCCACCGCGCCTTCGGCGAGGGCCTGGGCCGACGGCGACATGCCCGTCATCACGCTCAGGCCGGCGCCGACGAGCTGGTCGGCGGGGTAATCGCGCGCCAGCTGGCGGCGGACGAGGTCGACGTAGGCCGGGAAGCGGTTCGGCGCGAGGCTGCCGGGCACCTCGGTGATGCCCAGCGGCGCCTTCAGCGCGCGCTGGTATTCCTTCTCGTCGATCAGGTTGGTTTCGCGGAATTCGCCCAGGGCGAAGTTGCGGCGCTCCAGCGCACGCTCCGGATTGCGGCGCGGGTCGTACCACGATGGCCCGCGCACGATGCCGACGAGCAACGCCACCTGCTCGGTGCTCAGGTCGCGCAGGTCGCGGCCAAACCAGAATTCCGAGGCCGCCGCGACGCCGTGGATCGCCTGCGAACCGCGCTGGCCGAGGTAGACCTGGTTGAGGTAGGCCTCGAGGATGTCGCGCTTCTCGTAGCGCGCATCGATGATCAGCGCGTACAGGATCTCGTTGAACTTGCGGCTGAGCGTCTGCTCCTTGCCGATGCCGAGCAGGCCGCTGCGGGCGAGCTGCTGGGTCAGGGTGCTGGCGCCCTGCTTCGTGCCGGTCGCGGTCTTGAACGCCGCGCGCAGCATGCCGCTGAAGTCGATGCCGATGTGGTGGTTGAAGTCGCGGTCCTCGACCGCCTGCAGGCCGGTGACGAGCAGCTCGGGCACTTCCTCGATGCGGACCAAGCGGCGCTCTTCCTGCTTCTGGCCGTAGAGCGTGGCGATGCGCGCCGGGTCCAGGCGCGCCACCTGCAGCTTGCCCTTGCCGGCGACATCACGAACGCTGGCCACGCGGCCGCCGGACACCACCGCTTCGATGCGCCGCGCCGGCACCGCACCGTCGACGTCGTTGAAGCCGCGGCTGGAAATCCTCCAGCGCCCGCCGTTCTGGGAATAGCTGCCTTCGCGGCTGCCATCGCCTTCGTGGTAGCCAGCGGCGTCGAGCTCGGTCTTGAGCGTGCGGGAGTCCAGCACCAGCCCCGGCCGCAACGCCAGCGGGCGCGCATAGACACGGGTCGGAATCTGCCATTGCAGGCGCCCGAAACGCTCGGTCACCTGGTGGTTCAGGTACAGCGTGTAGGGGATGAGGAAGCCCAGCCCCAGGCCCATCGCCGCGAGCGACCAGGTGACCAGGCGGCGCTTCCACTGTCCCGTTTCGTCGCCGTCCGCCGGGGCGCCGTCTTCGTCTTCGTCGTAATCGATTGCCACGAGATGCCAAAATAACCGGGCTTGGCCCGAACTGGGCGAGTCTAGCGCAGGCGGATCGTGGCTCCGCGCGCCGGCAGTCCCGGTTCCGGCATGCCGGTTCACGCGGGATTGAGGCAGTCATCGAAACGGAGTTGGACGCGAATCCCATGGGCATGAACTGGACTGACCTGCGTTTCTTCCTCGATCGAAGCGCGGGGCTGTTCAGGCGTGGACTCGCAAGCCTGCGCACGCGCGGGCTGCGGGCATCGTGGGCGCGCGTGCACAAGCATCTGCGCAGCGCACCGGTGTCGCAGCGGCGCGCGCTCTACTTCCCCGAGGCGGCGGCGTTCGCCCCCTTCGCCCTGCCCGCGGGATCAGCAGTGGCAGCCGCGCCGCAGGCGAGCATCGTGATCCCGGTGTTCAACCAGTTCGCGCACACCCTGGCATGCCTGCGGGCGCTGGCCGCGCACATGCCGCGCGCGCCGGTCGAAGTCATCGTCGTCGATGACGGCTCGTCGGACGAAACCGAAGCCGCGTTGCTGCAGGTCGCCGGGCTGCGCTACCACCGCCGCGCGAGCAACGGCGGCTTCATCGCCGCCTGCAACGACGGCGCCGCCCTGGCGCGCGGCGACTACCTGGTGTTCCTCAACAACGACACGATTCCGCAACCGGGCTGGCTCGACGCGTTGCTGCGGACCTTCGCGGACCACTCCGACTGCGGCCTGGCCGGCGCGCAGCTGCTGTATCCGGACGGCCGCCTGCAGGAAGCCGGCGGGATCGTGTTTGCCGACGCCAGCGCGCACAACTACGGCCGCTTCGAATCGCCCGACGATCCGCGCGTTGCCTTCGTGCGCGAGGCCGACTATTGCTCCGGGGCGGCGATCGCGGTGCCCCGCGCGCTGTTCTCACGGCTCGGCGCCTTCGACACGCGCTATGCGCCGGCGTACTACGAAGACACGGACCTGGGCTTCGCGGTGCGCCAGGCCGGGCTCGGCGTGCTGTACCAGCCCGCCTCGCGCGTGGTGCACATGGAGGGCGCGACGGCGGGCACGGATACCGGTAGCGGCATGAAGGCGTACCAGGTACGCAACCGCTCGGTGTTCCAGGAGAAATGGCACAAGGCGCTCGCCGTGCAGCCCCTCGCCGACACCGATGCCGATGCCGCCGCCGTCCGGCGACGCCATCCCACCGTGCTGGTGATCGACGAATCCACGCCGCGACCCGACCGCGACTCCGGTTCGCTGCGCCTGGTCAACCTGATGCGACTGCTGCGCGGCGAAGGCGCGCACGTGGTGTTCCTGCCCGCCGATCGCGCGCACGACGGCGCCTATACGGAGGCGTTGCAGCAGCTCGGCATCGAGGCCTGGCACGCGCCTTTCGTCCAGAGTCCCGCGGCATGGCTGCGCCGGCACGGGCACCGCTTCGACACGGTCGTGGTCTGTCGCCATTTCGTCGCCCGCAACTTCCTGCCGATGCTGCGCCAGCACGCCCCTCGGGCCCGGGTCGTGTTCGACAGTGTCGATCTGCATTACCTGCGCGAACGCCGCGGTGCCGAGCTCGCCGCCGACCCCGCGCTGCTGCGCGCCGCCGAGCGCACCCGGGCGCTGGAACTGGACGTGATCGCCCGCAGCGACGCCACGCTGGTGGTGAGCGGGACCGAGCGCGCGTTGCTGGCGCACGATGCGCCGCAGGCGCGGGTCGAAGTGCTGTCCAACCTGCACCATGTCGCCGGGCCGGGCCGTCCGTTCGCGCAGCGCCACGACATCGTCTTCGTCGGCGGTTTCCGGCATCCACCCAACGCCGACGCGGTGCAATGGTTCGTGTCGGCGGTGTTTCCGCTCATCCGCGCGCGCTTGCCCGCGGTGCGCTTCCATTGCATCGGCGGCGACGTTCCGGACGAAATCACGATGCTGGCTGCGCAGCCGGGGGTGGTCGTGCACGGACACGTGCCCGACATCGCGCCCTACATGGACGGCGCGCGGATCGCGGTGGCGCCGCTGCGCTATGGCGCGGGCGTCAAGGGCAAGGTCAACCTGAGCATGGCGCACGGACAGCCGGTGGTAGCGACCTCATGCGCGGTGGAAGGCATGCACCTGCGCCACGCCGAGGATGTGCTGGTGGCCGACGACGCCCAGGCGTTCGCGGATGCCGTGCTGCAGGCTTATCAGGACGAAGCCTTGTGGCGACGGCTCTCCGCCAGCGGCCTGGTCAACGTGGAGCGCCACTTCTCACTGGATGCCGGACGCGACGTGGTGCGTCGCGTGCTGCTGGCCTGATCGCCACAGGGTCAATACGAATCCTCCCGATCGGCGGCGGCCGCGGCCATGCGCAGGCGATCCGCAAACGCGGCGAGCCCCGCCGCATCGGGATCCAGCGAGCGCGCGGACTGGAGTGCGGCCTGCGCGCCGGCTATCTCACCGGCGCTGAGGCGCTGGTCGCCGAGTGCGATCCAGCGTTGTGCGAGTTCACGGCGACCGGCGCGCACGGCGCCGGTTTCGCCTTCCAGGGCGCGGCGCGCGTCGAGACACGCGCCCGCACGTACCAGGCGATTGCCGCGCAGCGCTTCGTTGAAGCATTGCATTGCGACGGGTGCCAGGCGCGCTGACGCCGCCTTGACCCCTGGGTCCTGCGGCGCGATCGCGCTCGCGGCGCGCAGCTTGTCGAAAGCACTGTCTCCCGGCGGCGTGATGAGATCGCCGCGTGCCTGCGCGTGCGCGGCGTCCGCAAGCAGTTGCGCGACGCGCCTGCGTTGCGATGCCGTCGGCGCCGGGACAGCGACTTGTCGTTGCGATTGACGCGCGCGGACGAGGTGCTGCTGCGCTTCGGCAATGGCCGGCACCTGCGCGGCTGATGTGCCCGCTATCGTGCGTGCCTGCGCCAGTTCGGCCTCGGCCTCGGAAAAACGGTAGTCGGCGGCGAAACGATCGCTGCGCTGGGCATGCGCCGATGCGACCGCATGCACGCCGTGCAGCGCATCGGCGTCGTCCGGATTTACCTGCAACGCAGCCTCGTAGGCCTCCAGGGCCTGATCGAGCTCCTTGCCCGCAAGGTAACGATCTGCCTGCCTGCGCTTGTCTTCCGCGGCACGCGTCAGCGCGGCCAACAGATCGGGCAGTTCGACATGTCCGGCATCAGCGGCCTGTACGCGCCGCACCACCGCAGCGGCACCGGCCGCATCACCCGCGGCCAGTTGCGCAGTTGCCTGCTGCAGCAGGTCCGAGAGCACGTCCTCGCGCCCTTCCAGCGCCCCGATGCGATCGGGCTCCAGCTCGAGCACGCGCTGGTACAGCGGCAAGGCGCCATCGCTGCCTTCGAGCTTGCCCGCCGCATGTGCGCTCGCGGCCATGCGCAGCAGTGCGTCGATGCCGACCGAGCCGGCTTCGGCGCGCCGCAATTGCTCCCGCAACGCATCGGCCTGCGCACGCGGCACGGACAACTCGTCGGCGAGCTGCAAGGCCTCGTGCGCGCGCGCGAACTGGCGGCGCGCAACCGCCGCGCGCGCCTGCGCCAGCGCGGCCTGGCCCACGCGGTCCAGTCCGGCGCGCGCATTGGCGCGGTCGGGATCCAGCGCCAGTGCGGCCGCATAGAGCTCGCGCGCGCCGCTGCCATCGGCGGCGGTGAGCCGGCCCTGGGCGAGGGCGCGCTCGGCCTGCATGCTCAGCCGTTCGGCGCGGGTCTGCGGCCACAACCAGTCGGCCAGCGGTTGCCGCAGGCCGAACAGGAGCACGGCGAAACACAGGGCGATGGCGATGATCCATTGCCAGTCCCACGAGCGGAGTCGCCGCGCGATGACATTTGCACCCGATTCGTCGAAACGCCCCAACGACAGCGGGCGTCGTTGCGAACGTTCGGAATCGGGACCGGGATCGTGCATCGTCATTGCGGCGAGGATAACGCCATGCGAAACGGAGGCCGTGAGCGCAGTCAGACTTCGACCCGGTTAACAGGCGTCAGGTCCGGTTGGCATGTTCCACGCCCGGAAGCGCCGAAAGCTTGCCGAGCAGGGCCGACAGTTGGCCATAGTCGTTCACGCGCAAGCGCACGCGCAGGCGCACGTGCGCGCCATTGCGCTCCAGCTGGCTGCTGATGCTGGTGACATGGGCGTTGGCCTGCGCGATCACGTTGCTGACTTCCTTCAGCAGCCACTTGCGGTCGAGCGCCAGTACTTCCACGTCCACTTCGTAGCCGCCGCCCTTGCTGCCCCATTCCACCGGCAATTCCCGCTGCGGCTGCGCCGCGACGAGGCGCAGGTACGAAGGACAATCCGGACGGTGCACGCTGACACCGCGGCCGCGGGTGAGGTAGCCCACGATGGGTTCACCGGCCACTGGCTGGCAGCAGCGTGCGAGCTGCACCAGCAGGTTACCGACGCCCTCAACGGTGAACTCCGTACTTCCCCGCGCCACCTTGCGCGGCGCGCGCGTCACCTGGATGCCGGTAGCTGCGGGCTCGTCCGGCACCGTCGCCGCACGCTCGAGTTCCAGCAGCACGCGACCCACCTGGTGCGGGCCGACATCGCCCAACGCCACCAGCACGTGCAGGTCGCCGTCGCTGTCGACGTTGAAGCGTTGGTGCACCGGCGCGAGGTCGGCGCCCAGCAGGCCGAGCCGGCGCAGTTCCTTGTCCAGCATCTCCTTGCCTTCCTGCTCGTTGCGCGCGCGATCGAGCTTGTGGAACCAGGCACGCACCTTCTCGCGCGAACGCCCGCTCGCGAGGAACCCGTTGGATGCGACCAGCCAGTCGCGCCGCGGCTCCTCGGTCTTGCCGGTGAGGATCTCCACGCGGTCCCCCGTGCGCAGCTTGTGATCGAGCGGCACGATGCGCCCGTCTACCTTGGCGCCCCGGCAACGGTGACCCACCTGCGTGTGCACTAGATAGGCGAAATCGAGCGGCGTGGCGCCCACCGGCAAGTCCATCACCTCGCCCTTGGGCGTAAGCACATAGATGCGATCCTCGACCAGTTCGTTGTCGAACTCGCCGCTGAGCGCGCCCTCGCCTTCCTCGAGCAGCTTGCGCATCCACGCGATCTTGCGATCGAACGCCGCGTCGGCGCTTTGGCTGCCGGCCTCCTTGTACTTCCAGTGCGCGGCGACGCCGAGCTCGGCCTGCCTGTGCATGTCGAAGGTACGGATCTGCACTTCCAGGGTCTTGCCTTCCGGCCCGATCACCGCCGTATGCAACGAGCGGTAGTCGTTGCGCTTGGGTCGCGCGATGTAGTCGTCGAACTCGCTCGGGATCGGCGCCCAGGTCGAATGCACCACGCCGAGTGCGGCGTAGCAGGCGGCGACATCGTCGACCAGCACGCGCACGGCACGCAGGTCGTAGAGCTCGCTGATCGGCACGTCCTTGCGTCGCATCTTCTTCCAGATGCTGTAGATGTGCTTGGGACGCCCGGCGACATCCGCCTTGACGCCCTGCGCGGCCATTGCCTGCTGCAGCGTCTGTTTCACCGCCTCGATGTAGCGCTCGCGGTCGCCGCGCTTCTCGTCCAGCAGGCGCGCGATCTGCTTGTAGGTATCGGCTTCGAGATAGCGGAAGGCGAGGTCTTCCAGTTCCCACTTCAGCTGCCAGATGCCCAGGCGATTGGCCAGCGGCGCATGGATGTCGCGGGTGAGTTCGGCCAGCGCGCGCTGCTCGGTTTCCGGTAGCGTGCCCGCGTTGCGCATCCGCGCCAGTTGTCGCGCCAGCAGGATCGACACCACGCGCAGGTCGCGGACGATGGCCAGCAGCAGGCGGCGCAATCCTTCGTTGCTGGCATGCGATCCGCGCTCGGCATGCAGCGACCACACCTGCGACGCCGCGTTCTGGCCCTCCACGAGTGCGGCGACGGCGGGGAACTTCTTCTCGATTTCCGCGGTGCCCGCCGGGGGCGGGCAATCGTGCAGGAGTGCGGCGGCGACGGTTTCGCCATCGGCGCCGAGCCGGGCCAGCGACGCCAGCGTCGCTTCGACGATCGGCTGCGCATTGCGCATCACCACGTCCGCGTCGCCGTATGCCGCCTGCAACGCGCGCCGCAGCGGCGGCGCAATGGCCGTTGCCGCCTGCGCGGTGGCGGGCGACGCAAGCAGGGCATCCAGGTCGATGGCGGAAGCGGAAATCACGGTGGGGGCGTCGCGATGAAATCGTGGCGGCCGGACTACACTAGCCCCCAACCGTCCGGAGGAACAGTCATGCCCTCGATCCGCCTGCGTCCGCTTTGGCATTCGCTCATGTTCGTGGCCCTGGCCGCGGTCGTTCCCGCTGCCTGCGCCCAGCCGCCGATCGAACAGCAGATGAATCCGGCGCAGTTCAAGGCCGCGGGCCTGGACAAATTGTCGCCACAGGAGTTGGCCAACCTCAACGCCTGGCTCAACAACACCCTCGAAGTCGAGACCACCAAGGCCGCGACCCTGGCGAAGGAAAAGGTCGAAACCGAGAATCGTGGCTTCGTGAGCTTCGGCAAGGCCGATCCCATCGTCGCCAGGATCGTCGGCGAGTTCCGCGGGTTCTCCGATGGGCGCAGTTGGACCCTGGACAACGGCCAGGTCTGGGAACAGGTCGATTCGGCCTCCCTCGCCGGCGTGCACAAGACCGATCCGCAGGTGCGGATCACGCCAGCCGTAGTGGGCAACAAGTGGTACATGCAGATCGAGGGTTACAACACGCGCGCCGGCGTGCGCCGGGTCAAGTGATGGCCGGCGACAACCTCCAATGGATGCGGCGGCTCGGGTTCGCCATGGCCTTGCTGGCCTTGGCCGCCCCCATTGCCGCCTTCGCCGAGCGCCCCTACGTCGCCATCGAGCAACGCCTTTCCGCTGAACAGATGCGGGCGACGGGGCTGGACCAGCTCACTGCGCAACAGCTGTCCCTGCTCAACCAATTGCTGCGCGAGGAGCAGGCAACGGTCGCCGCCGACAGCGCGGCGACGGAGCGCTCCCGCAGGCTCCACGAAGCCGACGCTCCGGTAACCAGCACGCTGAAGGGCGAGTTCCACGGCTGGGAACCCGGGACCGTGTTCGAATTGGCGAATGGCCAACGCTGGCGCGTGGTCGACGGCGAGTACGTCACCAGCACGCGCCTGGCGAATCCGAAAGTCACGGTGCGGCCCGGCGCCCTCAGCAGCTGGTTCATCCAGATCGAGGGCGTCAGCATCGGCACCAAGGTCAGGCGGGTCGAACCCTGATGCGAGCGCGCTCCGCCTGACATATTCCTGAAACCTGCCTCGGACAGCATGTCGTGTTCCAGCCGCGCTGCTCCGCGTCCGGCTGGCGCAAGCGGAGGAACACCATGTTGCGACAGATGCTTTTGGGCGCCGCCCTGGCCCTTGCGGCTGCAATGCCGGCACAGGCGCAGGATTCCTCGGTCCGTCTCGAACAACGCCTGAGCCCCGAAGAAATGCACGAGGCCGGGCTGGACACGCTCACGCCTGCGCAACTGGCGGCATTGAACCGGCTGCTGGCCGAGAAAGCGGCAACGCCTGCAGCGGCACCGCCTGCATCTGCCCAGGCGCGCACCGCAGCCGCCACAGACCAGAGTGCCGATCAAAGCGCCGATCAAAGCGCCGATCAAAGCACCGATCAAAGCCGCACCTATGTCGGCCTGGACGACCGGCCCATCCACAGCCGCGTGAAAGGCAGCGTCGCCGGCTGGGAACCGGGCACCGTGTTCGCGCTGGAGAACGGCCAGCAGTGGAAGGTGCTCAAGGGCAACATGAAGCTGCGCGCACCCATGCAGGCGCCGGAGATCGTCTTGGTTCCCGGCATCGCGGGGCGCTGGTTCCTGCAGGTCGATGAAGACCTGCCCAAGGCGCGCGTCTACCGTATCGACTGAGGCGGGACACTGCGGCGCTTAACGCCGCAGCGATGCCAGCCGCTGGACCAGCTTCTTCGGCGACACACCGCCGCGCGCGCCCAGTTCCTGCGCGAACAGCGAGACGCGCAGCTCTTCCAGGTCCCAGCGCAATGCCTGCCATTCGGGCACGTCCGCTTCGCCCTGCTCCGTCGCCAGCGCCAACGCATCGGCGAACGGCTTGAGCTCGAGCATGCGCGTCTGGTCGCGGGTGGGATCGCGCAGCGCGCGCTCACCGCGGAGCGACAGGGCCTTCAGGTAACGCGGATACTCGCGCAGCGCGTCGGCAGGCACTTCGCGCAGGAAGCCGGGCGGCGTCAGCGCTGCCAGGTGCGCGCGCATGTCGTCGAGGTTGCCGCTGGCCCAGCCCATCAGCGGCGATTCCAGCTTCGCGCGCACTTCGGCCACGGCGGCGAGGATCACTTCAGCCTGGCGCAGGCGTTCCATGGCCTCCGGGAAGAGCTGCTTCGCGACAAACTCGCGGCGTTCGGCGAAAGCGGCTGCGTCGCGGATATCGGCCAGGCCATCGCGGGTCAACGCGTCGAACGCACCATC
This sequence comes from Lysobacter sp. P5_B9, assembly GCF_054049835.1. Classification (NCBI taxonomy): domain Bacteria; kingdom Pseudomonadati; phylum Pseudomonadota; class Gammaproteobacteria; order Lysobacterales; family Lysobacteraceae; genus Lysobacter; species Lysobacter sp. P5_B9. The sequence goes on along the minus strand of NZ_JBFULP010000001.1, from coordinate 337,699 downwards.
GACGAGGTCACCGCGCAGGCGATCGCCTTCCTTCAAGCCTTCGGTCCGCGGCGACGCGGATTCGATCGCGGCATACAGCAGGCCGATCTTCGGCGACACCGGCAATTGCTTGCGCGCCTGCTTGAGCTTGTCGGCGAGCGCGATCGCGAGCAGGCGGCGCACGCCGCGCGGATGCGCGCGCTGGGCGACGTCCCGCTCGGCATGCACGCGCAGCGACACGCTGTCGCCGTCGTCGTGCAGCGCCGGATACGCAGGCACACCGCCCGCGCCGGGAACCGAAGCCGGAATGGCCGCCTCCGGAAACGCCGTCAATCCCGCCTGCGCCAGCCCATCGGCCGCCTTCGCCGCGAACGCCGCGGCGGCGCGCTCACCGAAGCGGCGGCGCAGGTCGTCGAGGTCGCGCGACTCCGCCAGCACGTTCTTGCCGTCACGATCGAGCAGGCGCAGGTTGATGCGCAGGTGCGGTTCCAGCGTGGCCTCGTCGAAATCGGTCGCGGCCACCTCCACCCCGGTGAGCTTGCGCAGGAAGCGCGCCAGTTCGCCCGTGAGCGAATCGGCGCCGGGCTGTGCGTTCGCCTCGTGGAACGCGCGCGCGAAATCCGGCGCCGGCACGAAGTTGCGCCGCAGCGTCTTCGGCAACGACTTGATCAGTCCGGCCGCCTTGTCGGCGACGAAGCCGGGCGCGAGCCACGACAGGCGCGCCGGATCGAGCGCATTGAGCAGGTGCAGCGGCACCGCGACGGTCATGCCGTCATCGGGTGCGCCGGGTTCGAAGCGGTATTTCACCGCCAGCCTTGCATTGCCGAGCGTGAGATAAGGCGGGAAGCGCGCGGCCTCGGTTTCGCCACCGATCATCAGGTCGTCGAACGACCATTCGAGCTTCCCCTTCTCCGCCGGCGGCAGTTTGTTGTACCAGGCATCCAGCGCCTGCGCGTTGTGCACGTGCGGCGGCAGGCGGTCGAGGTACCACTGCGCCATCCATTCCTCGTCGACGACGAGGCCGGCGCGGCGCTGCTTGGCCTCTTCCTCGTGTGCCTTCGCCAGGGTGGCGAGGTTGCGCGGCAGGAACGCACAGCGCGTGTTGATCTCGCCGGTCACCAGCGCATCGCGGGCGAAGATGACGCGGCTTTCCTCCGGGAACAGCGCGCCGTAGTGCACCGGGCGCTTGGGGGCGAGGACCAGCCCGAACAGGCTGATCTGCTCGCTGCCGACGACACGGCCCTGCGATCGCGCCCAGTGCGGATCATGGTGGCGCCGCGACAGCAGGTGCGGGAGCTCGCTGATGGCCCAGTCCGGCTCGATCGTGGCGTTGGTCAGCGACCACACCCGCTCGGTATCGAGCAGCGTCGCCGAGAGCAGCCACGGTGGCGGCTTCTTCGCCAGCGGCGAGCCGGGGAACAACTGGAACTTGCGCCCGCGCGGGCCGTCGTAGAAACCCTTGTCGCCGCGCTGGCCGATCTGCGTCGGCAGCCCGGCGATCAAAGCGCGATGCAGCGTGGCGAAGGCGGCATGGTCGAAATCGCCCGTGGCGCCACGCACCGGCCATGCCAGCTCATCGCACAGCAGCTTCAGCTGCCGATGCAGTTCGCGCCATTCGCGCATGCGCAGGAAGCCGAGGAAGTGCTTGTCGCACCACGCGCGCAGCTTCGACTGCGTGAGTTCCTCGTGCGCGGCCTGGTAGGCGTCCCACAGCTTGAGGATGCCGACGAACTCGGAGCGCGGATCGGCGAACTGCGCGTGGGCATTGTCGGCCGCGGCGCGCTGGTCGGCCGGTCGCTCGCGCGGATCCTGGATGCCGAGGAAGGCGGCGATGGTGAGCATCTCGCGCAGGCAGCCGTGCGTGTTGGCGGCCACGAGCATGCGCGCGAGCTTGACGTCCACCGGCAGGCGCGCCATCTGCTTGCCGATGGTCGTGAGCTGGCGTCCTCCGCCTGCGGCGTCGATGTCGACGGCGCCGAGCTCGGCCAGTTGCTGCCAGCCATCGGCGACCGCACGCGGGTCGGGCGGCTCGAGGAAGGGGAAATCCTCGATGCGTCCCAGCCCCAGCGACAGCATGCGCAGGATCACGCCTGCCAGGGCGGCACGGCGGATTTCCGGATCGGTGTAGCGCGGGCGCGATTCGAAGTCGGCTTCCGAGTACAGGCGATAGCAGGTGCCCTCGGCGATGCGGCCACAGCGGCCCTTGCGCTGGTCGGCACTGGCCTGCGAGATGTCTTCGATATGCAGGCGGTCGAGCTTGCCGCGCGGGCTGTAGCGCTTGATGCGCGCCATGCCCGGATCGACGACGTAGCGGATGCGCGGCACCGTCAGCGAGGTTTCGGCGACGTTGGTGGCGAGCACGATGCGGCGCTTGGTGCCGGGATTGAAGACGCGGTCCTGGTCGCGCACCGACAGCCGCGCATACAGCGGCAGAACTTCGGTTTCGCGGTACTTGCGGCGCTCCAGCGACTGGTGCGCGTCGCGGATCTCGCGTTCGCCGGCGAGGAAGATCAGCACGTCGCCGCGCGGATCCTCGCGGGTGATCTCGTCGCAGGCGCCGACGATGCCGTCGTTGACCGTACGCTCGCCGTCATCTTCGTTTTCGCCTTCCAAAGGTCGATAGCGGACCGTCACGGGGTAGCTGCGGCCTTCGACATTCACCACCGGCGCGTTGTCGAAGTGGGCGGCGAAGCGCTCGGTGTCGATGGTGGCGGAGGTCACGATCACCTTGAGATCGCGACGCCGCGCAAGCAGCTGCTTGAGGTAGCCGAGCAGGAAATCGATGTTGAGGCTGCGTTCGTGCGCCTCGTCGATGAGGATGGTGTCGTACTGCGACAGCCAGCGATCGGACTGGATTTCGGCGAGCAGGATGCCGTCGGTCATGAACTTGACCGCGGTCTGTTCGCCCACGTTCTCGGTGAAGCGGACCTGGTAGCCGACTGCGCCGCCCAGCGGCGTCTTCAGTTCTTCGGCTACGCGCCGCGCCACCGCGCGCGCGGCGATGCGTCGTGGCTGGGTGCAGCCGATCATGCCCGCGGCGCCGCGGCCGGCGGCGAGGCACAGTTTCGGAATCTGCGTGGTCTTGCCCGAACCGGTCTCGCCCGCGATCACCACGACCTGGTGTTGGCGGATCAGCTCGACGATGCGTTCCGCCTCGCCGGCGATCGGCAGCGACGGATCGACGGGCGCCTGCGGCAGCGCGGCGACGCGGGATTCGCGCTGGGCCACGGACACCGCCAGCGCCTGCGCGAAGGCAGCCTGGGCCTTGTCGTCGGCCGGCTTGCCGCTCCAGCGCGACCATAGGCCGTGCAGCCGGCCGCGGTCGCGGCTCAGGGCGCCATCGATGGCGCGGCGGGCCTGGCGCAGTTCGGCCTCGCGCACGGGATCGGCCGGCCGGGCCTCGCCCCTGCCGCCCCGTCGTGACGCGGGCTTAGCGTTTGCATCGATAGGGTTCATCTATCCAACTGAAAGAAATAATCCACTTCAAACCGTCCACGTGCCGGCCTATTGTCGCCGCAAGCACCCCACGCAAGTACCCCACCAGTAACCCAGGGAGATCAGCATGGCCAAGAAGAAGTCCTCGAAGTCGGATTCGCCCCAGTCCGGATCTTCGAAACCCAAGTCCGTCGAGACTCCGACCGGCAATGCGCCCGCCATCGATATCGGGATCAGCGGCAGCGATCGCAAGAAGGTCGCGGAAGGCCTGGCGCGCTTCCTGTCCGACAGCTTCACCCTGTACCTGAAGACCCACAATTTCCACTGGAACGTGACCGGGCCGATGTTCAACGCCCTGCACCTGATGTTCGAGACCCAGTACAACGAACAGTGGGTGGCCCTGGACGAAACCGCCGAGCGCATCCGCGCCCTGGGCTACAACGCGCCGGGCTCGTACGCCGAATTCATCCGCCTGTCCTCGATCCCCGAGGAGCCGGGCCTGAGCGACACCGCCGCGTGGCGTGAAATGGTCCGTCAGCTCGTGACCGGCAACGAGGCGGTGGCGCGAACCGCGCGCAAGGTACTCAAGACCGCGGACGATGCGGGCGACGACCCGACGGTGGACCTGATGACCCAGCGCCTGCAGGTGCACGAGAAGAACGCGTGGATGCTGCGATCGCTGCTGGAATGACCCAGACCAGCATCCGCCTGCGCTCCCGGACCCCCGCATTGCGGGGGTCTTGCTTTTCCGCCCCTGCGCGAATTCGGACAAATCCGGGGCGCCTGCGCGGCAATGCCTCAGGGGCGTGAGAACCGCGGCCTTTAGAATGGGCCCATGTCCGATTCCGCCCTCGACCTCCTCCGCCGTATCTTCGGCCACCGCGAATTCCGCGGCGAACAAGCCCAGATCGTCGAGCAGGTCGCCAACGGCGGCGATGCCCTGGTGCTGATGCCCACCGGCGGCGGCAAGTCGCTGTGCTACCAGTTGCCGGCACTGCTGCGCGAAGGCTGCGGCATCGTGGTGTCGCCGCTGATCGCGCTGATGCAGGACCAGGTCGAGGCGCTGCGCCAGCTCGGCGTGCAGGCGGCGTACCTGAACTCCTCGCTCGACGCGGCCGAAGCCGGGAATGTCGAACGCCAACTGCTCAACGGCGAACTCGACCTGCTCTACGTCGCCCCCGAGCGCCTGCTGACGCCGCGGTTCCTGTCGCTGCTCGATCGCGCGCGCATCGCCCTGTTCGCCATCGACGAGGCCCACTGCGTGTCGCAGTGGGGGCACGACTTCCGCAAGGAATACCGCGAGCTCACCGTGCTGCACGAACGCTGGCCGCAGGTGCCGCGCATCGCGCTCACGGCCACCGCGGATGAACCCACGCGCCAGGAAATCGCCGAGCGCCTCGCGCTGGAAGACGCGCGCCGCTACGTCAGCTCCTTCGACCGGCCCAACATCCGCTATCGCGTCGTGCAGAAGGACAGCACGGTGAGGCAGCTGGGCGACTTCCTGCATGACCACCGCGGCCAGAGCGGCATCGTGTACGCGTTCTCGCGCAAGCGCGTGGACAGCGTCGCCGGCCAGCTGCGTGAACTCGGTTTCGATGCCCTGCCCTACCACGCCGGCATGGACGCGGCGTCGCGCGCGGCCAACCAGCGTCGCTTCCTGCAGGAGGACGGCGTGGTGATGGTGGCGACGATCGCCTTCGGCATGGGCATCGACAAGCCGGACGTGCGCTTCGTCGCCCACGTCGACCTGCCCAAGTCGGTGGAAGGCTATTACCAGGAAACCGGCCGCGCCGGACGCGACGGCGAACCGGCCGAAGCCTGGCTCTGCTACGGCCTGGGCGACACCATCAACCTGCGCCAGCTGATCCTGCAGTCGGAAGCGGGCGAGGAACGCAAACGGCTGGAGCTGCGCAAGCTCGACGCGCTGCTGGGCTATTGCGAGTCCACCGCCTGCCGGCGCCAGTCGCTGCTGGGCTGGTTCGGCGAAGCGCACGCAGGCGCCTGCGGCAACTGCGACAACTGCCTGGAACCGCCGCAGAGCTGGGACGGCACGATCGCGGCACGCAAGGCGCTGTCATGCGTCTACCGCAGCGGCCAGCGCTTCGGCGCGGCGCATGTCATCGACATCCTGCGCGGCGTCGGCACCGAGCGCGTGCAGCAGTTCAGGCACGACCAGCTCAGCACCTGGGCCATCGGCAGCGATCTCGACGAGCGCCAGTGGCGCAGCGTGTTCCGCCAGCTGGTCGCCCATGGCCTGCTCGAAGCGGATGTCCATGGCGCGTTGTTGCTTACCGAAGGTGCCGGCCCCGTGCTGCGTGGCGAGCGCAGCCTGCATTTCCGTGTCGAGCAACCCAAGCAGCCGCGGCGCAGGCGCGATCGTGCGACTGCTGCTTCGGACCAGGAATTCGACCTGCCGCCCGACGCGCTGGTGCGCTTCAACGCCCTGCGCAGCTGGCGAGCCAATACCGCACGCGAACAGAGCGTGCCGGCCTACGTGATCTTCCACGACAGCACCTTGCGGGCGATCGCGATGAATGCGCCCGAAGACCTGGACGAACTCGCCCGCATCCCGGGCATCGGCGCCGGCAAGCTCGACCGCTATGGCGAGGACGTGCTGCAACAGCTGTTCGACGCCGCGTAGTAGCGGCGGACGCGTCGGTCAACGCAGGCAATCATCAACACCGCCCCCGCGGCTACAAAGCCTCAGGGAGATCAGCTTCCTGGCGGGAAGTTCGCAAACATCTTGTCGAGCCCCGCCGTCACCGCGGCATCCACTTTTTCCGGTGAGTTCGGCACCGTTCCACTCGCGCTACCGCGCCATACCGCCTGCTTGGTGCGAGTGTCGAACATGTCCACCACCAGCGTTCCAACGGTGTAGTTGCGCACGGTCGTGGTCGCCGAACCCATGCCGCCCCAGCCGCGATAGCCCCAGCCGCCCATCCCGGTGCCGCTATAGAAGGTATCGATGGACTGCTGCTGCGCCCGCGATATGTTCGCGACCAGGGCCACGTCGCCGTCAGGCGCCTGCGTCCAGCCCTTCGCCTGCAGCCGGGCATCGATGCCCTCCACGATCCGCTGCGTCACGAGCGGCGAGGTGCCTTCGGGCTTTTTCGCCCAGTAGTAGGTCTTGTACGAGCCGAATTGCGCCGACGGATCGTGGTCCGTGGTCACCGTCGGTGTAGAAGCGCAGCCGGCCAGCAGCAGGAGTACGAATGCCATGGCAATGGATTTCATTGGAGTGCTCCGCGAATCGGGTGACTGACATGCTGGGAGAGAGGCTTCCTCAGGGCGCATTGACCACTACGTACTGCACGTTCGTGCCCGAGTACTGCGGCTGGTACCAGGTACTTCCGCACTGCTGGTAGGCAACCCCGTTGACCACGGTGCTCACGCAACTGGGCGGCACCGAATACACGATCGACCCGATCACCGCACTGGTGACTGCGACGGCCGTGGTCACCGCCGCCGCCGCCGCTACGGGATGGTCCCAATCGTTCCATCCGTTATGGCTATCGACGTCCACGTGGACGTCGCGGTTGACATTCACGTTGGTGTTGCGATTGACGTTGCGGTTGACGTTCTCGTTGCGATTGACGTTCTGCGCACTGCGATTCGCTCCGCCGCCTGCGTGCGCCTGATGATTGACGCTGCCGTGTGCGGCGGCGCGGGCACCGCCGCCACCGCCACCACGGCCTCCGCCACCGCGCTGCGCCTCCACATTGGAGATGCCTGCCACGGCGACCGTCGTGAACAGCAGCAGGGCCAGGTGCCAACGGCGATATTCGTTCCTGGAAGCGCTCATTTCACTTCTCCTCCACGACGGCCACGCCGGTTTTAACCAGCTTGAGCTGGTGCGCATCGGCCGGCGGCGAGAACTGGAACACGGTGGCATCCACGGGCGTCCGGGTATCCCAGTGCAGCTGTGCCCTGTATTGCGGCAGCGCCGGGTCATCGCCACTGATGATCACCAGCTTCTTCGGCAGCGAGGTTTCCTTCGAAATCCAGACCTGCCAGTCGGCATCTTCCTGGCGGAAGGCGTACTGATCCACGCGCTCGGAGTCGAGCGTGGCCGGCCCGACATAGGCGGCCTCCTGGATCTGGTCCTTGGGCGCGTGCTCGGTGCCCCAGAAGAACATGTCGGCCAGCGGGAATTCGATGCCGTACTTCTCGGCGGCATTGATGACCAGCTCACCGAGCGTGTGCGCCTGTGTGTCCGCTTTTGCGTAGTACTTCAGTCGCGGCGAATAGATCGCGAGCTGCTTGCCATCGAAGTACACCTGGCGCTGCTTCCGGTCGCTGCTTATCTCGACGAAGAGCTTGTCGGGTTGCTGCACCTTGTAGCGCACCTGCTCGTCGAGCTCGATCTTCTGGCCGTCGTCGAGCACCACCTCGGTGGTGGCATCGGAGGTGAGCGAGAACGATTTGAGCGAACGAAGCGCCTGTCCCATCTTGTCGAGGGCGGCCAGCGCCTGTGGATCGCGCAACTCGGCCGCAGCGGCCCCGGTCGCCTCGGCTTTCTTGGCCGCCTCGGCCGCCTTGGCTACGGCTGGCATCGCCGTCGCGCACACCAGCGCAAGCGAGCACGCCAGCGGCAGATACATGGGTCGTAGCTTGGTGGACATCGTCGTCTCCTGAGGGCAGTCGGCTTTCACGGTGGCCCATTCGCTTCGCGCGCGATGCGCTGGTGTTCGCGGATCGATGTCGGCAAACGAACGGCGCGCAGTCGTTGATCACGCCGGCCAGCGGGCTGATCCGGCGGCGCGGTAGCGCCGTTGGATGCATGCGCGGTACCGGTTGAGGGATTCGGCACCGCCTGTCGTTAAAGACCGATGAAACCTGAGATCGATGCCGTCGCACGACAGGCAGAAAAAGTGGACAGCCAGCTTTGTTTCTCCCTCTACGAGACCAGCATTGCCATCAACCTGGCCTACAAGCCCCTGCTGGACGCCCTGGGCCTGACCTACCCTTAATACCTCGTCCTCAGCGTCCTCTGGGAAGGCGCTTTCCAGACCGGCAAGCGGGATAGCAAGGGGGACGCCGTTCCGGCTCACACTTTCGGCATCGTCGCGAATTGAGCCGTCTTGGCCATGCGCCGTGCACGGCGTCCGGTGCGACCTTGCTTGATGGCACGACGCTTCCTGGCCAATGCATCGCCTTCGTGCTCATAGGTCAGGTTGTCGGCCTTCTTCGGATCGAAATAGCCGATGTAGCCACCATGCGCCACGCCGAACGAGGGCAGGTGGTGTGCTGTCTTTCCTCGAATCACGGCGCCCATGAAGTTGTTGCGCGAGCCCGATTCCGAGGAAGGCGTGAAGTACAAGGGCAGCACGAAATCCGAGACGCCGATGCCGTCGATCGGGTAGGACTGCGCCTGCACGGCGTCGCACATCTCGAACCAATGGAACACGTCGCGATCACGCCCTTCGGGATGCGGGCCCTGAACGACCAGATTGATCTGCGGATCGGCGATCATTTCCAGCGCTTCATGCGAGAGGCTGACGCTCCATTCCTCCTGCAGGCCTTCGCTCAAATCCAGATACACCACGCCTGCCGGGACGCCACGGAAGTCCGCGTCGTGTGCGCCGGCCAGCTCCTCGTTGAACTTGTCCAGCACGTACAGCACGCCGTCGCCGCGCATATCCAGCGGATCGAACTTGAAACGCTGTTTCCCCTTGTGGGCCGTGTGTCCCTCCAGGCGGAGCGTCGCACCGAAGCCCCAATAGGGCTCGAAATCGCGCGCGATCTGGACATTGATCGCCCGGATCACCTTCTGCATATGGATGTCGCTGATGGCCCCGTGACTCAGATTGAATACCGAAACGATCATGACCTGCCCTCCATTGGCTCGACACTCGGGGCCAACGTCAGACGCGGGACAGGGAGGCCAAAACCCGTTACCCAACCGGGGAAGACCGAAGGCCAACCGGGCAGATCATCAGTGTGTCGGCAATGCGCGACCGAGGCGCAGGGGCGAGCCGAGTAGGGAGAGGTTGTGTCGTTGCCCTTGAGCATGCCATCGACATAGAACTCGACCCTGCCAACACCTACATTGTCGGACGCGGTGGCCGCCAGTGTGATGGTGCCGCTGCTGCCGGATTCGGAGGCGCTCACCGTCGGCGGCGTGGTGTCGGCCGGGCCGCTGCCCTGGCTGACCCACACCGGTGCGGACCACAAGCGCAGTCCGTTGGCCTGGGTGACTAGCGCGTAATAGAAGTGCTCGCCATTGGCCGGAGTGAAGCTGTAGGTGTCGCTACCTTCGGTCAGCTGCGTCACCGTGCCGTTGCGACCGGGCACGCCTTCGAAGAACTGCACGCGCTGCACGGTCTGGCCATTGGTGCTGGCGTAGCTGGCGGTGAGTGTCAGCGCACCGTTGTTGGTGAAGCTTTCGCCCATCACGTGCCCGTTGCCGGTAAGCACAAGCTGGCCGGCCTTGTCCTCGGTGGCGAAGGCGCGGCGGGCACGCAGGGCATCCAGAAAGTTCGCCATGTCCAGCGCCGCCGCCGAGGGCAGCAGCACGCCGGTGCGGTTGGTGAACGACAGGCCCCAGTTGGCGCAGTGGTTGTCCTGGTCGCTCGATGGCGCGACGTGGTAACCCGCTTCCAGCAGCTTGTTCCAGGCTCCGACATAACTGCTGCGCCCGGTTTCGGTTTGCGTGGTGTTGGCCGAGAAAGCCGAGCTGTTGAGCACCTCGGCCATCACCATCACGTCGGCGCCGTTCGCGTCGTACTCCAGCGCGGTGCCGTTTACGAGGAACTGGCCAGTGGTCGCAGGATGGTTGAACTGACCGATCCAACCGCGGCTCTTCATCGTCGCGTAAAGCGCCGGGTAGTCGCTCTTGGCGGTGTAGACCTCGCCAATCAACTGGTTGGAGCCGTTGTACTCCCACCCGGCCAGGGCATCGGGGTTGAACAGGTTGAGATGGCCGCCGTTGCTGATCACACCCCATTCCAGGCCGTAGAGCGCCATGAAGGCCGGGTGTGCAGTGCGGTGGTCGCTCGCCTGTTGCAGGCCACTGTCGAACATCGCGATGGCGGCAGACGGGCTGGCCGACGCATTGGTGCCCGTCGAGCCGTCGAACATGTGGTTGTGCTCAGAGGTGAGCAGGAAGTCGCCACCGGCCTGGTTCTGCATCATCGCGTAGGCGTCGCTCGGGCCCATTGTGCCGCCTTGCGGCACTTCCGAACCGCTGCATTGCGCCACCGGCGTGCCACCGTCGCTGTGATTGGTCTGGCTATGGAGGTTGCCGTAGTAGATCGTGTACGGAAGGCCACCATCGGCAGGCACGGACTGGGCGGTGATGTTCTGGGACGAGAGCTTTGCATCGCGCGAACCCACCTTCAGCGCCTTCATCGGCCGGGTCGACGCCGCGCGCACAGTACCGACCATTACGTCGTAGTTCTGTTCGATGATCTCGTCCGCGAACGCGATCATCGACATCTCAACGCGGTCATCCACCGTGAGTGCAGTGTCTTGGGCCTGGTTCGTCGCCGGGACCGCGCGCAGGCGCAACGTGTAATAGCCATCGGTTAGTGGCTCCCCGCGGGCGCCACGGCCATCCCAGCTGAGATGCACGAGCCCTCGATGTTTGTTGAACGGCGCGATGCCGGCGTAGTGATGCACGACCAGGCCATCGGCCGACAGGACATCGAGCGTCCATGCAGCGGCTACGGAGGCACTGGAGTACGGGTAGTCGAACATCAGGCGAACAGGAACCTGCCCGCCCTGCGCCTTGAAAGGCGCCGCCAGCATGGCGTTGAACTCCGCATGATCCGGATGGACGAACTCGCCGGCCGAAACGGTACCGCACAGCAGCATCAGCGCCGCGGCGAGCGTTCGCCGGCGCACAGAAAACGTCTTCATTGGTTGCTCCCCGGGAAGCGCATCCGTGCGCAAGAAGTCCTGCGGCCCGCCTGCACCCTGCCAAGAACACGCGTCAGAATTATGACAATGCCAAGCTCGCCGCTGTCTCGCGAAGGTAGATCGCTCTTCCGACGCGTTCTGCGCGGACCAGAGAGCTGGCCTCTCGCCTACGCGATTCCCTGCTATGACCGCTCACGCGTGCGACGAACTAATCGCCTTCGCCGAAGCGTGGAAGTGGCCGAGATGAGGTCCGCCTACGTTCCAGCAGATGGATGGCATAGAGCGGGAAGGCGTGCTTGCGCAGCACGGCATTGATGCGGTTACACACGTACTGGTCGTCGTCCTCGCCGGTCACGGACAGGATCGAGTTAGCGTGGCCGTTGCAGTAAGCGACAAGTTCGTCCAGCAGGCGCGACAGGCACTGCTCGAAGCTGTCTATCAGCGCATCGAGTTGATCGCGTCGTTCAAAGGAGAATTTGTCCACGCTTGAGATTCCTATGTGCAACTCTTGTCATGGCGACGGCGCGCACTCTTTCAGGGCTGAGGGTTCGGTGCCCGACTGATGCATCGAGGGAGAAGAATTTCACTGCATCAGCCGGCCACCGCTTGATACGCATTGGCCCTCCTCAAGATGAACTGGGGAACGACATAACCGAGGCATGCCGCCAGGAGCGCGACGGCATGCCCCGGAACCACCCTAGGCAATGAGCAGCAGGATCGGTGCCGAACCACTGGTCACCAGTGCCCAGAACACACCGGCGACCAATGCGATCCCCAACACCGCCCGTTGGACGTGTTCCAGTTTGTCGGTAGAGCGTGCTGGTTTGCCGGCGGTCATTGGTTGCGTCTCCTGCTGCGACACCAATGAAACGCTTCCGCCCCGGCGTGAACTGCGATTCGCATCACGCACCACTGGAAATCAGACTTTTCCCCATGTCGCCTATTCAGCGATGCGGCGACCTGAGCGATATGGTCTTGTCGGCGAGCTCAGCCCGCATCGCTAACCATCGCTTCGCTCGTGTTGCCTTTCGCCATCCGGGTGGGCCCGAGTTCCACGCGGACGTGCAAGGACGGTTGCAATGTAGATCGTCATGCACATGCTTGCGAAAGCGATCCAGGCGTATGGCCGTAGCAACGGCATCCCGATCAGAATCAGTCCGTCACTGTTGCCTGGGACCAATGTCGCCCCAATGCCCATCAGCCCGCCTCCAAGCAGGCAGCGTCCAGCAGTGACGCCTTTTCGTGGCTTGATGCCGGACTCCCCGGCCGTCCAGCCGCCAATCAACGCGCCCGTGAACAACGCAACGAAAAGAAGCAGGCTCGGCATCATTTCAAAGGTCCCGCCGCGCGCCAGCCGGCCCAGCGTGTCGGTATAGGACCAACCACCTACCGTCACGAACACGACCAGAAAAGACAGCCCCATGATGGTTGTTGCGACATGAGGCGACCAGATGTAACGCAGCGGCGGGACGCCTGTACGCCGGATACTCCGGCCGTGCGTAAGCAGCCGCACGATGAACACGACTATGCATGCGGTCATCAGCCAGGCCGACGCCATCAGGATGATCGACGGGTCATCCAATCGCTGAGGGGCGGCCAGCCACACCATCGCCAGACTGCCAAGGAAAAAGCCGGCGAGCGTAGCCAGGTAAGCCCATTGCCTGGCACCAATCCCCGCAATGGTGCCGACGGCGCAGGTGCCGTTGATGAATGCACCGATTCCGAGCAGCACGCCGCCGACGACCGTGGTTGTACTGGCTCTGTAGCCCTGGGGCGCCTGTGGAAGCAGTCCTGCTGCGTTGAGGATTATCAGGCCGCCCCCGACCCAGAGCGAGGCTTCCAGGAGTGCCGCCAATCGCCGATACCGGCGCTCGATGACGATCTCCCTGATTGCACCCACGGTGCATATGGGGCCGCGCTGATTGGCGAATCCCAGCAGGCCGATCGCGGCCAGGCCAATCACGAAGGATGTGACGTTCATCAGGAGTGCCTCGGTCCTGCGCCTGCCGGTGGGATCTCTTCGATGCTTCGCTCAGACAGTGACTTTTGCCTCCACGTCGATGTTGCCCTTGGTGCCCTTCGAGTAGGGGCAGATCTCGTGGGCCCTGTGCGCGAGGGCCTCTGCCACTTCGCGGGTCTCACCCGGCACGATGACGTTGAATCGTGCCCGGAGGAAGTAGTCGCTGCCCGTCTGGACCATATCCACCTCGATCTCAATGGCCAGATCGGACGGGAGCTTCAACTTCATTTCCTGGGCAGCCACTCCGATCGCGCCGTAGTAGCACGCCGACCATGCGCCTGCGAACAATTGCTCCGCTGTCGGATGCGGCAGGGCGGCAGCGAATACCTGCTCCTGGCTCGTGCCGGATCCGGACGCCGATGTCTTGATGTCCAGACGGCCATGGGCGGCGCGCGCCTCGCCTGTGCGGGGGCTGGCAGCAGTATGGGTTTTGCCGGTAAACAAGATGGCTTCAGTCTTGGACATGGGGCAGTCCCTCCTTCGCTTTGGGTTGGATGACCGAACCGGCTGATGATTTCTTTCGGCCCGGAATCTGCATTGGTTCAGACAGCATACGACTCTCGGAGTACTTGCACCTGCCGCGATATGTGATGTGTGCGCCAAGTGCCTTGCTCGGATCCGGTTCCGCTTCGATCTTGTCGTAAAGCCACTGCCACCATTCACCAATATTGGGATTGCGGTTGTCGAGACGCTCCGCCTCAACCCATCCGCCAAGCTTGCGCCATGAGCCTCTGACCCAACCGCCCACCATGCGATCCAGCATGTGAAGGTCGACAACATTCTCGTAGACCAGGCAGCCCCACATTTCGCAAGCACTGTCCACCGCCAGAGCCGCCGCAAGCAATTTCGGATCGTTACGAATCATTTCGGGAGAAACGTTGTCCGGCAGCATCAGGATAGTCGCCATGGCTTGCCGCACTTCTTGCGTCTGGACCGTCCGAACGACGTCGACGGCCGCATGGTCACGGCGCGTGCGCGCGCCGTGCTGAAGTTGCACCATGGCGAACACAACTCCGACCACCACAGCGACGGTGGTCACTATGTTCAAAGCGGAGGCCAGATCGAATCCGTTGACAGTCATGCGCCGAGACCTTCAGGGTTTTGACCCCGCCAACACCGAGGCGAGGGCCACTCGCGACTCCATGCGTCAGAGCAATCCTGGTTCACTGCATCCGCAACGTTCTGAACCCCGCGCGGACTTCCTGTGAGTACAGCTCCGGCTGCTCCCAAGCCGGAAAGTGGCCGCCCTTCGGGAGCCTGTTGTAATGCACAAGCCTGGGATAGGCTTTCTCAGACCAACTCTTCGGCGCTTCATAAAGCTCATCGGGAAACACGCTGACGGCCACGGGGACGGTGACGCCCTTGACGGAGAAGTACGGGGTCTTGTTTTCCCAATAGAGGCGGGCGCTGGAAATGGCCGTGTTGGTCAACCAGGACAACGTGATGTTGTCGAGGAAATCGTTGGGCGTCTCCCCTTCCGGTTGCCCGTCGATCGAACGCGCGAGCATCTCGTAACGCTTGGGGTAAAGGTCGAGCATGAAGGCCGCCATGCCCACGGGGGAATCCGCAAAGCCGGTAAGCGTCTGTGGCCGGTCGCCCATCAACAGCGCATATCCGATGTGCTTGTAGGCGAAGGCAATCTGGTCGCACGCGCGCTGTTCCTCATCGGTTAGGCCAGCAGGGAGCGGGTCGCCACGCGATAGCGCCTTGTCGATCTCTGGCGGAACCACGCCGGCCATGTTGGTGTGGACGCCGACCAGGCCCGGTGGGGTCTTCAACGCCATCTGTTCGACAATGATCGCCCCCCAGTCGCCACCAGACACGCCGTACTTCGTGTACCCGAGGCGCTCCATCAATTCAATGTATGCGTTGGCGATGCGTACGGGGTTCCAGCCCGTCGTCTTTGGCTTCTCGGAAAAGGCATAGCCAGGCATGGACGGAATCACCAGATGGAATGCGTCGGATGCGCTACCTCCGTACGCTGTGGGATCAATGAGCGGGCCGATGATCTTCATTCGCTCGATGATCGATCCGGGCCAACCATGCGCCATGAGGAGCGGCAAGGCATTCTCGTGCTTTGAACGAACATGGAGAAAGTGAAAGTCCAGGCCGTCGATGTTGGTTATGAAGTTTGGAGCTGCGTTCAACCTGGCCTCGGTCTTCCTCCAGTCGTACTGCGTCGCCCAATGGCGCGCGAGCTTCTGGATCGTCGCCAGTTGTACGCCTTGTGTGGAATCGTTGACGGTCTCCCGATCTGGCCAGCGCGTGGCCTCAATGCGTCTGCGCAGATCTGCCAGATCGGCATCTGACGCCCTGAACTCAAATGGGCGAATCGCGGGAGCGCCAGCGGCGCTCGTCTTCTCTATGACTTGATTCACGAGATCTGTTCTCCTTGCTGAGATTGGGGAGGGCGTCTTTACGCCATCTGCTTGGACAAGCGGATCTATGGGGACGTGTCGAACGCTCTAGTGGGACACGACGAAGCCAGGCCCAGCGCCCCCCCAAGGTTGACCAGTTCCGCTAGCGAGTGCGCCTGCATCTTGCGCATCGCCCGTCCGCGATGTGCCTTCACCGTGATCTCGCTGATGCCGAGCTCGGCAGCCACTTGCTTGTTCAACAGGCCCGATATTACGCCGCGCATCACGTCGCGCTCCCTCGGCGTCAACGACACGTACCTGGCCTCGAGCGCGAGGCGTTGCCGTGCCCGCTCGAGCGTCGACGCGCTGAAAGCGATCGCATCGCGAATCGCTGTCAGCACGGCGTGCTCCGACAGTGGCTTGACAAAGAACTCAAAGGCTCCCGCTTTCATGGCGCGTACGCTCGTGGGCACGTCGCCGTGACTTGCCATGAGAATGATCGGAAGCGTTGCGCCATCTGCCGCCAAACGCGCCGGCAGAGCGAAGCAGTCCCAATCCGGACCTTCTACATCGAGAATCGCACAACCCGGGACGCAAGGGCGCGTGTGCGCCAGAAATGAATGTGCCGCCGCGAATGCTTCCACCTTGCACTGGCAGCGCTGCAACATCCTCGTAAGCGAAGCACGTATCGACGCATCGCTGTCAATGACGTACACGATAGGCTCGGCAGCAGCGCGCACCATCACGCGTTCGTCCTGCGCATCGACGCGCTGCTCGCGCTTGATAGCCGCAATCGTCGTATCGGGATCGCCACGCCTTCGACGGTGGGTTTCGCGCAAATAGCATGCGAGCATGAGGCGCCCGTCGAATCGGATAGCACGGACCGCGAGCTGGAGCGAAGCCAGTGCGCCATCGGCACGAAGGGCACAAACATCGGCGAAGCCACCCTGCCTCACGACGTCACGCAACCACGCCATACCATCACCGCGCACCGACGGACGCAGGAGGTCGATGAAGTTCTGGCCCTCGATGTCCGCGCAGGCATGCCCGAGCAATCGTGCAGCCCTTACGTTCACGGTCGCTACGCGGCCTGACTCGTCGATCGCGAGGATACCGCTTGGCGCAACGTCTACCAGCGCAGCCGAAATGCCACCTTGCGCGAGCATGTGCATATCTCGCGAGATATGAGCGGACTCCACCTGCATGTCGAATCTCGAGATCTAAACCGCGCCGTGAGAGTACGCCACTCGACAGCTTTTGCACGAGATTTTTTATGACAATGATGCCTCGCGCGCGGGTCGATACCTTCGTCCAATAGACATCACGGACACGCTGTAGTCTGTTGCGAAAAAACCATGAACACGGTTCCCTCCTCGCTAATAGCCACCGTGTGCGGTGTCGCCATTGCGTTTTTCGGCACGTCCTGCGAAGGCAGCGGCCAAAGGCTGATTGCGTCGCCGCCGAAGGAGCTCTCGCCCGTGGAACGTGCCATCGCTGCAAGGCGCCACCGGATGGATCAACTCCGAACCGCTCGATGCGAACAACTTGCGTGGCAAGGTCGTGGTCGTCGACTTCTGGACATATACCTGCTATCGCGCCGATCGTCGGGGAAGGCCCCGAAGCGGCCGCGGACTGGCCGAACCTCAAGTCGCCAGAGACATATACCGGCTATTCGCGCACGGAGCGATTCGCCTCGCCAGGGGGCATCGTGCAGTCGGAGCGGCACGTCTACGGCGCGCCGTCGCGGCTATTCGACAACCAATGGGCGCTCGATGGCGACTGGACGGTCAAGGAGGAGAAGGCACGTTCGAACGTGGGCAGGACGCGCGTGCTGTATCGCTTCCATGCGCGCGATCTGCACCTGGTGATGGGATCGTCGATGGACGGCCCCGTGCGCATCGACGGCAAGCCGCCGGGTTCGTCACACGGCTCGGACATCGATGCCGACGGTGCCGGCATCGTGTCCGGGTACAGGATGTATCAACTAATTCGCCAACAAGTTCCAATCGAAGATCGCGAGATGGAAATCCTGTTCCTTGACCGTGGGGTCGAGCTCTCCGCGCTCACGTTCGGCTGAGCCTCATGCGCGCAGCGAGCGGAATGACGCACGCAACTCCTCCGTGAGTATCTGCGGCTGCTCCCAGGCGGCGAAGTGCCCGCCCTTGGCGACGCGGTTGTAGTGGATCAGTTTCGGGTAGGCCTTCTCACTCCAGCTGCGCGGCGCCGGATACAACTCGTCCGGGAACACACTCACGGCTGTTGGCACCTTTGCGCCCTTGATGTCGAAGTACGGCTCCTTGAACTCCCAGTACAGCCGTGCGCCGGAGACGAACGTGTTCGTCAGCCAGGCGATCGTGATGTTGTCGAGCACGTCGTCCTTTGTCAGGCCTTCGCTCTTGCCCGCAAACACGCGAGCGATCATTTGGTAGCTGCGCTGGTCGTGATCGAGGAAGTACGCCGCCAGGCCGACGGGCGAATCCGCCTGCCCGTAGAGCGTCTGCGGCCGCAGGCCCATCTGGTAGCCGTAGGCGACGCCCTTGGTGTAGACGAAGCGCAGGCGATCAAATGCCTCCTGTTCCTCCGGCGATAGGCCCGCGGGCGGCGGTGCGCCGGTCGCCAGCGCCTTCGAGATATCGGGCGGTACAACGCTGGGCAGATTGACGTGGATGCCGAGCAGTCCCGGCGCTTCCTGCGCGCCCATGTACTCGGTGATGAACGAGCCCCAGTCCCCACCTTGTGCGACGTACTTGTCGTAGCCAAGCCGCTGCATCAGCACGGCCCAGGCTTTCGCGATGTGCTTGGGATCCCAGCCGGTCGTGCTCGGCCTGCCCGAGAATCCGTAGCCGGGCATCGACGGAATCACGACATGGAAGGCGTCGGCGGCCGATCCGCCGTGCGCCGTCGGATCGGTCAGTGGTTCGATGATCTTGATTTGCTCGAGGATGGAGCCGGGCCACCCGTGCGTGACGATGATCGGCAACGCGTTTTCGTGCTTGGAGCGCACGTGGATGAAGTGGATGTCGAGTCCGTCGATGTTGGTGATGAATTGCGGCAGGGCCTCAAGGCGGGCTTCGACCTTGCGCCAGTCGTAACTTTCGCCCCAATACTTGGCGAGCGCCTGCATCGTCGCCAGCTGCACGCCCTGTGTGTCGTCGTCAACCGTTTCCTTCTCTGGCCATCGCGTCGCCTTGATGCGGCGCTTCATGTCGGCCAGGTCCGTGTCCGACGCCTTGTAATGGAATGGTCGAATGTCGGTAGGGGCACCGGCATTGGTAGTTTCTGCATGTTGAGCCATGGCTGCTGTCCTTTCCGGGAAGACGAACACGCCGAACGGAGCGGCGGCGAGCGAGGCCGCTGCCGCGCCGCAAAGTCTGCGTCGCTCCGGTGATAAGGGAGGGGTGTCCACTGACATGTGAACTCCTTTTGGCGCGAAGCCAATTGGAAGCCAATCACACCAGACCGGACGGGCGGCGACGATTGCACGTTGGTATCGATACGAAGGTATCGAGCAGGCGTACCGAGGGCGTCGCACCTGTTTCGGCAACATCTCGCCAAGACAGACCACGCGACGCGTGTAGCCTGGGGCGTTCCAAGGTAATCCTGGTGTTCCGGTTCGGCCTCCCAGAACGGATAGCCGGCGCCCCTCAGTCACCACCTTGCCAGACTATGTCCGATCAACCTGCGTGATCTGCGGCCTGGATGAGGCTGTTGCGGAGCGTGACGACCTCCCTTTGCAACCTGGAGAAATCCTTGGCGCTGAGTCCGGTGGCACCGTTTAGATCAGCAAGCGCCTTGATCGCCCTTTCGCGCAGTCGCCGTCCGCCCTGCGTTACCTGAATACGCACCTGCCGTTCGTCGGCCGGATCACGTGCGCGTTCTACGTAACCCATCGCCTCAAGCTTTTTCAGGATGGGGGTGAGGGTGTTGGACTCGAGGAACAGCTTCTCGCCGAGGCCACTGACGGTTTGATCACTCTCTTCCCACAGCGCGACGAGGGTGACGTATTGCGTGTAAGTGAGCCCGAGTTCATCGAGGATTGGCCGGTAGATCTTGCCGAAAGCCAGGTTCGCCGAGTAGACCGCGAAGCATAGGAACTCGGACAACTTGAGATCCGATCCTTGTTTGGTTTTGGTGTTCATCTCCGTCTCACTGCTTGAGAGCCGAGCTGTAGCATATGACGCATGCGATACAATCGCAAGCGTAGGTATTCCGCGCAGCCAAGTCGGCCCCGTGGGTCCACGCCGCGGCCATTCATAGTCGCCGGCGCGGGCCTTGAACCGGGATCGTTGACTTCGATACGGACGATCCATCATTGTTGCGTACATCGCATGCGCTTTAATCGCATTCGATGACTGGAAGATAAACAAATTCGGACCGCCTCCTTGTAACAAGCTCGGCCCAGGTCTAACCTATGTCAATCGCATGCGACTTAAGCGGATGCGTTGCAAAACCCCTCCCCCAATTGAGCAAACAATCATGAACAAGACCCAGAAAATCCTCTTCACCGGCAAGACGCACACCACCGTCAGCCGCGGCTCTGATGCCAGCCATGGCAACGTGGACCTGAGGCTGTCTTCCCCTGGCGGCACCGAACAGGTGTTCGAGGGGGTCGCAAACCATCCCCTCGCGGAAAAACTGTTCGCCGGTGCCTGGTCGGCCTGCTACATCGGCGCACTCGCGCTTGTGGCTGCCCAGAAGCGGATCACTCTCCCGGACGACCTCTCCGTCGACGTCAAGATCGAACTTGTCCAGGCCGGAAGCGAGTATGTCCTACAGGCCGGGTTCGACGTCCGCATGCCTGGCTTCGAGCAAGAAGTCGCCGAGCAGATCGCGCACGGCGCGCATGAAGTCTGCCCGTATTCCAAGGCTACCCACGGCAACATCAATCTCGCCCTGAACGTCACCACGGCGTAACCCAACAACGTCAAGTGGAGTAGCCGGCTCAACGGGCCGGCTTCCTCCCAAACTCAAGCAGGAGAAATGAATATGGCACGCATTGCGAATGGCAAGGTTGCGCTGGTTACCGGTGGCGGCCAAGGCATCGGACAGGCCATCGCCGAACGGCTCCACGCCGATGGCTTCAAGGTGGCAGTTGCTGATTTGAACATCGAGACCGCGGGCAAGGTAGCCGAAAGGCTCGGGGGCAAGCAGGGCGGCGCACTCGCTCTTCAGGTCAACGTCGCCGATCGCGATAGCGTTTTCGCCGCGGTTAACCAGGCGGTGTCAGAGCTGGGTGGGTTTGACGTCATCGTAAACAACGCTGGCATCGCGCCGTCGTCCCCGATCGAGGAAATCACTCCGGAGAGTATCGAGACACTCTTCTCCATCAACTTCAACGGAGTCGTCTGGGGTACGCAGGCCGCGACCGCCGCGTTTCGGTCACTCGGCCACGGTGGCAAGATCATCAGCGCGGCGTCCCAGGCCGGACACATTGGGAATCCCGGCATCGCCTTGTATTCAGCCACCAAGTTCGCCGTGCGAGGCTTCACCCAGACGGCCGCGCGGGACTTGGTGAAACACGGCATCACCGTCAACACCTACGCCCCTGGCATTGTCAGGACGCCGCTCGTCGAGGACTTGGTGAAGGAAACCGCCGCGGCCGCAGGGAAGCCCGAGGCATGGGCCTGGGAGCAGTTCACAAAGGGCATCGCCCTCGAGCGACCGTCCGAACCGGCGGAAGTGGCGGCTGTCGTCTCGTTCCTGGCCGGCCCTGATTCCAACTACATCACCGGTCAGTCGATCCTGGTCGATGGCGGAATGGTCTTCAACTGATTGTCCAGCCTACCGCTCCAGCATCCTGATGCGGCGCGCATTCCCTAGCCATCCTTACGGCCCGCCTCCACCCGTTCCTAGCGGCCGCCCCCCTCGGCTCGCGGTCGGGTGTGGGCGGGCAACCTTACGGGCGAAGAAATCCGTCTGACGCACCCCTGCACATGGCATCCCCTCATGACTACTGACCAAACCGGCTACCACCCCATCAACTGCGAGTTCCACGACCTGCTCGAAGACCTCGCGACTCTGCGCAGGTCAGCGAAGATCCGCTTCCTCGATGAAAGCAACGTCACCCACCATCGCGATGCTGTGATTACGGATGTGTTCGCTCGCGATGGCGCGGAGTACGCCTCGTTGTCCACGGGCGAGACCCTGCGTCTCGATCGCCTCGTGGAGGTTAACGGTGCGCGCCTTGCTGACCACGGCGAAAGCTCGATATGCGCGCTTTGGCTAGCCAAATGTCCACTCCTCACCGCCAGCGGGTGAAGACTAGCCCAGTGGCGCCTTGAGCCAGGGATAGCCATTGGCGCCTTGCTGATAGGCGTAGTCGAACAGACGCGATCGTGATGGTGATTGAAGTCGGAACCGACATGGGCAAGGTAAAAATTCGCCCCATCCATCTGGGCGGTGTGAAAAATCCGATCCAGGTCGTTGATGCCCTGGGACTGAATCAATGCACTGATCGCCCTGCTCCCGATGCCCAAGGTGCGGCGTTTCGTCTCGGCCGAAACAGGGTTCCTGTAGCCCTGTTCAACTCCTCGATCGTGCGCGACGGGTAGGCGAATACCTGTGCGAGTACGCCGCCACCGACATGCATTTCCTGAAATCGTTCCCCGTCGACCTCCACGGCGATCATCACGGGTGAAACCGCGCCAGGAATACTCATCGAGGCGATCATGACACTGCGAAAAAGATCCAACGCACCTGGGGCGGCGCTGGACGCGATGGCGCCCATGTTCCAGGTTACCGGTCGCCCGGAATCCAGATCGGTCGTACCAATCTGCAGGACACGCCCCTTGCCGTACTCCGTCGCAATGGCCGCGAGCAGCTCCGAGTTGACATGGCTCGCAACCAGTCGCGCGAGCGGCTCGCTGTCTGCCATGCCATCGCTGGCGAGGCGGGTGAACAAGCTGCGCGGAGGGCGCCTCAGGCGAACGCCGCCGCTATCTCGGCATTGGCTCCGCGCAGCGCCTGCGACCGCGACTCGTCGCCCATCGCCAGGCCTTCGGCACGTACGAACTGAAGATCCGGGACTCCGAGGAATCCGAACACGCTCTTGAGATATGTCTCCTGATGGTCCATCGCAGCCATGGGCGTATCGCTTGCGTAGACACCGCCGCGCGTCGATGCGACCAGGACGCGCTTGCCGCCGACCAACCCTTCTGGACCATTCTCGGTGTAGCGGAAGGTCTTTCCGGCGACCGCGATCCGGTCGATCCATGCCTTCAATTGGCTCGGGATGCTGAAGTTGTACATCGGCGCACCAATGACCACGACGTCGGCTTCGAGGAAGGTTTCGAGATCGCCTGTGCCGATATCGACGTCCTGCTGTAGCTCGGACGATTCGGGTTTTACACCCTGCGCCGCGGCGAGGTGTGTTCCGGCGAGATGACGTACCGGATTCCCGACCAGGTCACGGTAGAAAACTTGTGCGTCCGGGTGTTTTTCGCGTGCCGCGTCGACGAGCTTCGCCGTCAATTGCCGGCTGACGGAATGCTCGCTGAGGATGCTGGAATCGATGTGAAGGAGTTTCATGGTGTTGGCCTGGAAGTCGAGGGTTAGGGACGCGCCGTTAGTGACGCTCCCGCCAGGAAATCTATGAATCCCCTCTTCCAGCCACTAGGCGGCGCAATGGGATTTCACTCGTCCAGCAAGTGAGGCAATGCGGGACGGAATCCATGAGTGGATCTCGACTTGGGGCCATGGCGCAGCACCCGGGAGGAAGCCTGCGCCCCGCGCCATCGGCCCATTCGGGATTTCCGCGATTCGTGGATGGGTGAAATCCGATTGCGCCGCCTAGTGGAGCAATTACCTCGACCCTACAGTCTCCCCACGCAAACCGGCTTTCACCGTCAGGGACGATCTGATCGTTACGGGCTCCCCATGAGGGACGCAGGTTGGCGTAGGCATCCGCCTTAGGGCGAACGCCTCAAGCGGTTCACCTCGTTTGTCACGCCATCCATCTCTCAACACAAAGGAAATCCTGACATGTCTGCTACCTCCTCGAGGCTGGTCGCTGCCAAGAGTTCGACCACCCTGCACAACACTGCCGAACTCCTCGGACGCTTCTTGCTTGCGAGCCTGTTTCTGATGTCCGGTATCGGCAAGATCACCGCCTACGGCGCAACCGCTGGCTACATGGCTTCCCAGGGCGTCCCGGGCATTTTGCTGCCCCTCGTCATCCTGATCGAGGCTGGCGGCGCCCTTGCCATCATTGCCGGCTGGCATACCCGCGTCGTTTCGCTGCTGCTGGCGGGCTTCACCCTGCTGGCCGCCCTGCTCTTCCACAACAACTTCGCCGATCAGATGCAGATGATCATGTTCCTCAAGAACGTATCCATCACGGGTGCATTCCTGATGCTGGCCGCGAATGGAGCGGGGCGCTTCAGCCTGGATGCACGCGCCGCAAAGTGATCAGCCGCCCCGTACGTTCGCATATTCCGGCGAGCTCCAGATATCAACGGCCATTGGACCGCTCGGTCATGACGTCTGATCCCATTCCTGTTGATGCGGAACAGGCTGCGATAAGCGAAATGCGCAGCGTGGATGCGATAGGCGTCCACGCTGCGCCGGTGCCGCGACGCCTCCGGCGGTGGCCTCGTGCGGGAAGCCCTCGGCTCAGGGACAATGCTTCCACCTCCGACACTACGGAGGCTTCCGCCCGGAGGCAGTCCATGGTCGATCTCAACGACATCGCCCTGTTCGTGCAGGTGGTGAAGGCCGGCAGTTTTGCAGAGGCCGCCCGCCGGGCGGGCATTCCGTCGAATACAGCGAGTCGCCGCGTTCAGCAGCTGGAAGAACAATTGGGCCTGCGCCTGCTGCATCGCTCGACGCGGCGTTTGACGCTGACGGACGCGGGCGAAGCGCTCTACGCGCGTAGTGCAGACCAGGTCGAAGCGCTGTCGGAGGCCACGTTGGAACTGGCGGAAGGCAGCCACATACCCAGCGGCAAGGTGCGGGTGGCCGCACCGGCGGACTTTTTCAACTGGTTCGAACTCGCATGGGTGAGGGAGTTTCTCGCGGATCACCCCAAGGTGCGGCTGGAATTCGCGCTCAGCGATGCCCGCGCGGATCTCGTCGCGGCAGGTATCGACGTTGCCATCCGCAGCGGTGTGATCACCGAGCCGACCCTCGTCGCACGGCGCGTCGGTAGTAACCGCGCCCGCCTGATGGCAAGCCCTGCGTATTTGGCCGCACATGGGATGCCGCAGTCCCTGGAGGAGCTGGCGACGCACGACTGCGTTGCGATGCAGCCTGCCTCGGGCCGAGTCATCTGGCGTCTGGATGGTCCGGATGGCCAGGTCGAGACAGAGGTTCGCGGCCGCTTCCACGCCAACGCGGCGCTCGTACTTCTCAAGGCGTGCGTCGCCGACATGGGCATCGCCCTGCTGCCAGATGTAATGACCACCCAATATGTACGAGACGGCCAACTGGTCCAGGTCTTGCCCGATTACCGCGTTGCGGGCCTGGAGCTGTTTCTCGTGTACCAGAGCCGGCGGCAGCTCCCGCGTGCCGTGAGCGCATTCATTGAGTTTGTAATGGCCAGGATGGTCGCCTCCGGGTTAGTCGAGGCCGAGACTTCTGCTTTGACGCGATAGAGAAGAGCGTAATCAACGCGCGTCGCTAATTCTCTGGCACGCATTGCCCGCTTGGCATTCGCGGAACACATCACGATGCCCGCCGTGGCGCGGCAGAGTGACTGGGGAATTCCTCTCCAAGCGTGGCCATTCCTTCCAACCGTGGCTGGATGAAATCCGCCTGCGACGACTACTGAACATGGCGTGCGCTCTCTAGATTCTTCTGTAGAGCATGCCCCTGGCGTCATGCGGTATTCCGTGCATCGCGCCCGGAATCATGTGCACCTTGGCTGTTGGAGATCTTATGAACATGCACGCTGCTAAGCCTCTAAGAGAGACAAACACCGATATGCGCGACCGCCGCGCGATCGTCTACCGCACCCGCGGCAGGACACACGGGCCGATCACCCGCCTCATGAGTCCTTCGGATCTTGGCGAAAGGCTGAAGCCTTTCGTCTTCCTGGACCTTATCGATGCAAAGAATCCATCCAGCAACAAGATGGACATGGGGCTGCATCCGCATTCTGGCATCGCAACACTTACCTGGTTGCTCGAAGGTTCGGTCGATTACGAAGACGACCTGGGACGCAAAGGGCAAGTGGAGGCCGGATCGATGGAATGGATGCGTGCCGGCAGCGGAGCTTGGCATGGCGGCGGATTTGGAAATTCCGATCGCTTGCGAGGGTTCCAGGTCTGGCTCGCGTTGCCACCTTCCGATGAGCTCGGGCAGCCGTACAGCAAGTACATCGGTCCATCTCAGTTACAGAGCGATGGACCAGTGACCGTTCTCTTGGGCCAGTACGGGCAGGCTGCGGGCGTCATCGACGCGCCTTCGCCTGTCAATTACTTCTCCGTGAAGCTCAAGGCGGGAGAAAGCTGGCTATATCAGCCGCCGCCGGGGCATGAGGTCGCGTGGGCTGCTGTCAGCATCGGATCTCTGGCGGTTCATGAGCCGATCGAAGCAGGGGAAATGGTGGCCTTCGAAGACGGCGATCAGGCCATCGAGTTCTTCGCCACGCAGGACACAGAATTCGTATTCGGCTCGGCGGAAAAGCACCAACACGAGCTGGTGCTGGGCTATTACTCGGTTCACACGAGTGTTCAATCGCTGATACGTGGCGAGAATCGCATCCAGGAAATTGGGCGCAGCCTTCGAGCGCAAGGTCGACTCAAGTAGAACCGCGGGGCTCAACGGAAGTGGACATGTTGCAAGTTCGCAACGCTGATAGACGAGGCGAGCGGGCCGAGAATCCCCGGTGAGCAGGACGGCCAACGCGGCCACGGGATTCGATCAGAGAAGCCAGGACGATCGCCGCCATCGGCCAGCGCCGTCTTGCTTGCCCCAAGCCTTGACCTGAATGGTTCGCAGCCCCGAGGGAGCTGGGTCTTTGGAGGGAGTTGACATCATGGTGTATATGCACCATTATTCGCCCATGAACACTCAGCGCCACTCCAAATCAGAAGCCGCCAGCCTCGTCTCCGAGGTGACTCGACACTGTCTGATGACCCGTGCTCGCCGTATCTCCCGGGTCATTACCAGCCTCTATGACCAGGAACTGCGTCC
The DNA here is from genome assembly GCF_054049835.1 of Lysobacter sp. P5_B9. Lineage (NCBI taxonomy): Bacteria > Pseudomonadati > Pseudomonadota > Gammaproteobacteria > Lysobacterales > Lysobacteraceae > Lysobacter > Lysobacter sp. P5_B9. The sequence goes on along the minus strand of NZ_JBFULP010000001.1, from coordinate 310,915 downwards.
GTACGGATTGAGTTCGTCGCAGTTTTCCTTGCTGGTGCTCATTGCCGGCTTGGACGGTGCCAGTCGCGCCGAGATTGGCCGCGCCAACCACCAGGAGCGATCGACGTCTACACGCAATCTGCAGTTGGTGCTGGACCAGGGCTGGGCGGAGGAGATCATTCCGGAGAGAGGGCGTAGCCGCCCCATCCTGATCTCCAAGGCCGGCCGGGATCTGCTCGCCAAGGCCATGCCGGCCTGGCGCGCGGCTCAGGTCAAGGCGAAACAGCTACTCGGTGTTGACGGTGCGTCTGCCATCGTGCAGCTGTCTTCGGGCCTGCCCGTTGAAGAGCTGGCCGGGTAATTTCTTTTCTAATGTGGTGTATCTACACCTTAATCTCCGAGAACCAATCATCATGACCACCGTAAAAGCCGCCGCAGTACAGATCAGCCCCGTGCTCTATAGTCGGGAGGCCACCGTAGACAAGGTCGTTCGCAAGATCCGCGAGCTCGGCCAGAAGGGCGTGCAGTTCGCCACCTTCCCGGAAACCGTAGTGCCGTACTACCCCTACTTCGCTGCAGTCCAGACGGGCATCGAGCTGTTGTCGGGCAAGGAACACATGCGCCTGCTGGAGCAGTCCGTGACCGTCCCCTCCCCCACCACGGATGCGATTGCCCAAGCTGCTCGCGAAGCCAACATGGTGGTGTCCATCGGCGTCAACGAGCGCGACGGCGGCACCATCTACAACACGCAACTGCTCTTTGATGCCGATGGCACGCTCGTGCAGCGTCGCCGCAAGATCACGCCGACACATTTCGAACGCATGGTCTGGGGCCAGGGTGATGGCTCGGGCCTGCGCGCCGTGGACACCAAAGTCGGGCGAATCGGCCAGCTGGCCTGCTTCGAGCACAACAACCCGCTGGCGCGCTACGCCATGATGGCCGATGGCGAGCAGATTCACTCCGCCATGTATCCGGGTTCGGCCTTCGGCGAGGGCTTTGCGCAGCGCATGGAAATCAACATCCGCCAGCACGCCCTGGAATCGGGTTGCTTCGTGGTGAACGCGACCGCCTGGCTCGATGCCGACCAGCAGGCGCAGATCATGAAGGACACCGGCTGCTCGATCGGCCCGATCTCCGGTGGCTGCTTCACCACGATCGTCACACCTGAGGGCATGCTGATCGGCGAGCCACTCCGCGAGGGCGAAGGCGAAGTCATCGCCGACCTCGATTTCTCCCTGATCAACCGCCGCAAGCTGCTGATGGACTCGGTCGGTCACTACAACCGTCCGGAGCTTCTGAGCCTCCTGATCGATCGCACCCCCACGGCGAACTTCCATGAGCGCAACGCCCGGTCGGCGAACGATGCCGCTGGCGGCTTTGAAATCCTCTGATCGCACACCGCGGAACAACATCCCCATGAATACTTCAAACGAAAGCCCCATCCTGGTCACGGGCGCCGCCGGTGACATCGGCGCCATCGGTCGCAACGTCGTTGCCATGTTGCTGGCCAAAGGCCACAAGGTCCGCGCGCTGGTTCGGCGCGAAGACGAGCGCGCCGAAAATCTGCGCAAGCTCGGCGCCGAGGTCGTTGTCGGCGACCTCACCGATCTCCAGTCGCTGCACCGTGCCATCAAGGGCACCAAGCGCATCTATTTCGGCATGTCGATTTCTGCAGCCTATCTGGAGGCAACGGTCAACGTGGCCGCGGTCGCCCGCCACCACGGCGTAGAGGCCATCGTCAACATGTCGCAGATGACCGTGTCGCAGATGGACATCAACGACACCACCGACAGTCCGCAACACAAGCTTCACTGGCTGGCAGAACAGGTGTTGGCGTGGTCGGGCCTCCCAGTGGTCAACGTGCGTCCGACCGTTTTCCTGGAAGGCTTCTTCCTGCGCCTGGGCGCCACGGGCGTCCGCGAGAACGACGAACTCGCACTTCCGCTCGGACATGCCAAGACCTCCCCCATCTCCGCGTACGACGTGGCACGCGTCGTCGCAACGATTCTCGACAATCCGGCGCCGCACATCGGGCAGATCTACAACCTCACCGGCCCGGAATCGGTCGACGTGGACCAGCACGCTCGCGCGTTCTCCGAGGCGCTCGGCCGCACGATCCGCTATCGCGACGTACCGGTGGCGCCGTGGACCGAGAAGCTACGCGAGTTCGGCGTTCCGCAGCATTTGATCAGCCACCTGGCGGTGATGGCCGACCTGCACACGCAAGGTCGCTATGACCGAGCGACCGACGACGTCTTCAAACTCACAGGGAAGCCGGCGATGAGCACGGGGGAGTTCGTCAAGCTACATGCGGCGGAGTTCACGCGAGACTGACGGCGCGATACGACCCAACTGATCACATCCCCTGTCAGCCGATACCCATCCTGGTTTGAATCATGAAGTTCACCGAAACCGCCCCTACCCTGCCCCGCCCGTCCGGCCCGCCGCCGTGGCTCGGGAAGATCGCGCAGAACGCAACGCTCGAAGGCGCCGTCCTCAAACATCCCGTTCACGGCAAGGACAACATCCTTGCCCTCCTTTCGCATGCACGCACCCTTTACGAATTCCAGGACTACACGCACTACGGCGACGTCGGCAGCGGGTTCTTCATGGAATCGTATCGGTCGAGCATCAACGGAGTGCCCGTGGAATGCTCCATCATCGTGCACATGAACGAAGACGGTGAAGCGGATTCCCTCCTGATCCACCACTACCCGCTCGACGCTACGTTGGAGTTCTCCCGGCTGATGGGGGAGAAGTTCGGCGGTCAGTTCCCCGATCTGTACCTCAACGCCCCACAGGCCGATGCCCTGACCGCGGCCTCGCGCAAATAGCCCGCGCATGAAAGGCGGTTTTCTCAGGCTTGGCGATAGCCGTAAGACTGATTGGTGGTGGATGCAGTCACCCGCTAACCAGTCTCACTAAGTTTTTCCCTATTTCAGGGAAAACAACAGAGAAACCGGCTAGCGGGACGTAGCTGCCTAGAGCAGATTCCTCGCCAGCGACGGACTCCTCTGCCACCGCAGGTCTAGTCGGATCAGGGAACCGCATCAGGGAACCCCTTGACCGCGATCTGGCAGCTATCGGCCAAAAGCGGACGTTCCAAAAAAACGCCGTCGCTTGTCAGGTCCGGGGCAGGTGCAATTTGAAAGTCGTCGTGCCCTCCGCCGATTCCGCGCGAATGGTGCCGGCATGGGCCTGCGCGATCTGACTCACGATGAATAGTTCCAGACCCGGGCTGGCCTGCTCCGATTCGCCGCCGGATACGCCCCCGCTGAGATGGTGCGGTTCGTTCTACAGGTGAGCCGCGAGGCCTGAACAGGCGGAGCAGTGTGCGAAGCAAAGGGCGACACTGCATTCACGCCCACGTCTCCAGCATCACACGACCGCCCTTTTCCGGAGTGTGTCGTCATGGCCGTGCGCAAGAATCCCCACAAGACTTCCCCGGCCAGCACGACAAAGACCAAGACCTCGACCAAACCCGCCAGCGCCGCGCCTGAAACCCGCGGCAATGCCCATGAACTGCACCAGCTCGTTGGCGGCGAGCACCAGACCCTGACCACCAACCAGGGCATCCCCGTCTCCGACAATCAGAACTCGCTGCGCGCCACGCCGCGCGGGCCCACGCTGCTGGAGGACTTCGTCCTCCGCGAGAAGATCACTCACTTCGATCACGAGCGCATCCCCGAACGCATCGTCCATGCGCGCGGCTCCGCGGCGCACGGTTACTTCGAACTGACGAAATCGCTGGCGAAGTACACCACCGCGAAGATTTTCACCGAAGTCGGCGAGCGCACGCCGGTGTTCACGCGCTTCTCCACCGTTGCAGGCGGCCCCGGCTCGGTCGATACCCCGCGCGACGTGCGTGGCTTCGCGGTGAAGTTCTACACCCAGGAAGGCAATTTCGACCTTGTCGGCAACAACATCCCGGTGTTCTTCATCCAGGACGCGATCAAGTTTCCCGACGTTGTGCATTCGGTGAAGATGGAACCTGACCGCGGCTTCCCTCAGGCGGCCTCCGCCCACGACACCTTCTGGGATTTCATCTCGCTCACGCCCGAAGCGTTGCACATGATCATGTGGACGATGAGCGACCGCACCATCCCGCGTTCGCTGCGCATGATCGAAGGGTTCGGCGTGCACAGCTTCCGCCTGCTCGATGCCAAGGGCCGCTCGACCTTCTGCAAGTTCCACTGGCGCCCGCGCCTGGGCCTGCAGTCCACCTGCTGGGATGAGGCGGTCAAGCTGCAGGGCGCCGACAACGATTTCCACCGCCGCGACTTGTTCGAGGCAATCCAGGCCGGCAACTTCCCCGAGTGGGATCTGGGCGTGCAACTGTTCACCGAGGAGGACGCCGAGGCCTTCCCGTTCGACCACCTGGACCCGACCAAGCTCATCCCCGAGGAAACGGTGCCGCTGACGATGATCGGGCGCATGGTGCTCGACCGCTGGCCCGACAACTTCTTCGCCGAGACCGAGCAGGTTGCGTATTGCCCCGCCAACATCGTGCCCGGCATCGATTTCAGCAACGATCCGCTGCTGCAGGGCCGCCTGTTCTCCTACCTCGATACCCAGCTGCTGCGCCTGGGCGGGCCCAACTTCCACCAGCTACCGATCAACGCCCCCAAGTGCCCCTTCGCCAACCAGCAGCGCGATGGCCACATGCAGATGCAGACCCCGCGCGGTCGCGTGAACTATGAGCCAAGCACGCTTGACCCGACTTCCGCGCGTGCCACGCCCAGTGGTTTCCACAGCTTCGCTGAGCCGGCCGACGACGGCGCCAAGGGTCGCATCCGCTTCGAAGCCTTCGCCGACCACTACAGCCAGGCGCGGCTGTTCTTCCGCAGCCAGACCGAGATCGAGCAGGCGCACATGGCGTTCGCGCTGGTGTTCGAACTGTCGAAGGTCGAGACGCCGCACGTGCGCGATGCGATGGTCGGCCACCTGCGCAATGTCGACCCGGACCTGGCACGCCGCGTCGCCGAAGGCCTGGGCATGGACAAACTGCCGCCGGCACCCAAGCCCGCCGTGCCGGTGATCGACATGCCGCCGTCCCCCGCCTTGCAGATCATCGGCAAGATGAAGAAGACGCTACAGGGCCGCGTGATCGGAATCCTCATCGACGACGGCTCTGATGCGAATACCGTGGCAGCCCTCCGCCAGGCCGCCGATGACGCCGGCGCCGCGGTCAAGATCGTCGCGCCGAAGATCGGTGGGGCGCTGCTATCCGGTCGCAAGAAGCTACCGGCCGACGGCCAACTCGCTGGCACCCCGTCGGTCATATTCGACGCGGTGGCACTAGTGTTGTCGAAGGACGCCGGTCAACGTCTGAGCCAGGAGGCGGCGGCAGTGGATTTCGTGCGCGACGCCTATGGCCACCTCAAGGCGATTGCGTTCGACGCCGGGGCGGGTGCGGTGCTGGATGCGGGCGGCATTGATGTCGATGCCGGCGTGATCTCCGCTTCCGACCCCCAGCGCTTCATCCAAGCGGCCATGACGCGACAGTGGCAGCGCGAGCCTATGGTACGCACATTGCCGTAAGCGCCTTACGCGGGCATCCGAGGATGGCGCGGGTTGCAGACACATGCGTCAAGTCAGGGTAGGTTGTGCCGGTTGGTCTGTATCACGCCAGCATGCCCGGCTGCTTGGCGATGGAGCCAGCATGCTCGCACGCTACGCCTCCCGCTTCTCAGTGGTGGAGGTCAACTCATCGTTCTATCGTCAGCACCAGACCAAGACATATGCGCGCTGGGCCTCATCTGTGCCCCGAAATTTTCGCTTCTCCGTCAAGCTGCCGCGTGCGATCTCACATGAACTGGCCCTTCGGGATTCTGGCCCGCTGCTCGATCGGTTCCTCGGCGAAGTCGAAGGTCTGGGTAACAAGTTGGGCGGATTCCTGCTCCAATTGCCGCCCAGCTTCGCGTTGGACTTGCGCACAGCTTCAGCGTTCTTCCGGGCATTTCGAAACCGCAGTAATGTGCCACTGGTATTCGAGCCACGCCATCCAAGCTGGTTCACGGCACGGGCCGAGCCATTGTTTGAACGCTTCGAGATTAGTCGGGTGACAGCAGATCCCGCAGTGGAGGGAGCTGGCAGGCCCAACTTCACGCCCTATTGGCCCTACTGGCGCTGGCACGGCTCTCCGCGCATGTACTACAGCGCCTACTCCGAGGAGGCCCTGAGCGCACTGGCGGTCGAGGTCCGCCAGAGCAGAACGGCGCCGATTGCGCGGTGGGTCATTTTCGACAATACCGCGCATGACTTTGCCGTCACCAATGCAGCCCGCTTTCAGGAGCTGCTCAAGGCAGCCCGACCACGTGTTGCATGCCTGAATCCCCTCCATCGTCATCCTGAAGTCAGGCGGCCGCACAGCGCGCCCTAGCGGCTGTTTCCCAACCCGCGGTGAGCGGCGCGGCCTCGCTCGTGGCCGGATCAAATCTCCGGGCGCTGGATCCCGGCACAGGCAAGGCGGCGCTGCTCCATCGCAGAGAACAATGTCAGCTTCGGGTCGATAGCGGACATTGAGCCGTGTCTACGCCCTTCGCGAATGGCTGCTTTCGGCCAGAAGCCATTCGGCTCTGCAGCGCTGGAGAGTCGAATCAGTCTCACTGCACTTTCACGAGATGCTGGAACAAAATCCCTCTCCTGAATCCGATGCGTCCGGAGCAAGATGATGCGACCGCCTGACCCGTGGCGGGCCGCAGCGGCTGATGCTTTAGAAGCCCACGCCCCCGCGCTGGCACCCTGGAGGATTGATGATGTCGACGACATCCCTGTTCCATCTGACGTTGCTGGCGACGGCCATCGTGGCCGGCGCAGCAGGATGCACGAAGCAGCCTGCCGCGTCGAACGAGCACGTCGACGCCGCATCGCCTCCCGCCCAGAGCGCTGCACCTTCGCCGACGGACGACATCGCCAGGGGTCGTGAGACTTTCCGCCACGACACGTTCGGCGACGAAACCCTGTGGACGGACACGCTGCGGTTGCACGAGGTGATCGCCAAGTCGGTCGATCCGACCACGGCCCTGAAGGTCGGCCTGAAGGTGGATGCCGAGGCGCTGCCGCCGGAAGTTGTCAAGGGCATCCAGGACAAGAGCATCAGCCTGACCGATCCGGCCACGACACTGGCTTTGCTCAAGCTGGGCGCGGTCGTCGGGATCAAGGGACAGGTGGATACGGTGGATGGCAAGGATCAACTGACGCGCGTCGGTGTCACGTGCGCGCTGTGTCACTCTACCGTCGATGACTCCTTCGCACCGGGAATCGGCAAACGTCTGGATGGCTGGCCCAACCGCGACCTGGATCCCGGAGCGATCATTGCGCTGTCTCCCGCGTTGACGCCCGCGCAGAAGGCGGTCTACTCAAGTTGGGGCAAAGGCAAATACGATCCACGCTACAACCAGGACGGCAAGAACGGTCCGCAGGTGATTCCACCTGCGTATGGGCTTGAGGGCATCCACCGGGTCACAGTCACCGGCGACGGCACCGAACTGGCCTACTGGAACCGCTATGTCGGCGTGACGCAGATGGGCGGCCACGGCACCTTCGAGGAGCCGCGCACCGGAGTGCGAGTCACCCACGGGACCGACGACCAGATCACGGCCAAGCTGCCGGCATTGCAGGCATACCAGTTGTCCATTGCGGCACCGGCACCACAGGCGGGCAGCTTTGATGCTGGCGCCGCCGGCAGGGGCAAGGCGATATTCGAAGGCAAGGCAGGCTGTTCCGACTGTCATTCCGGCGCGATGTTCACGGACGCGAACGAGCGCCTGCACAGCCCCGATGAGGTAGTCAGCGAGCCGGAAGCCAAGGGTGTGCCGAGCTATGCATCGCGCAGTGCCACAAAGCAATACCGGACATCACCGCTGAAAGGCGTCTGGCAGCACCCGCCCTACTTCCACAACGGCAGCGCAAAGACACTCGCCGATGTCGTCGCACGTTACAACACGCGCAAGTCACTCAACCTGACCGCTCAAGAGGTGGGCGATCTCACGGAGTACCTCAAGTCGCTGTAAACAAATCGCACAGCAAATGGGGTTCGAGCGAGACAAGCGAAAGATCGGCATCTGAGGAGCCGATGATCTACAACGGTCTCACAGAGCGCGAACGCGTCACCTTGGCGCGACAGCGATCGCCGCGGTACGACGGCGCGCCGCCCGGCGGCCAGCCAGATGTGAATGACCACGCAGAGTGCAATCGTCCCGATATCCAATGACTACGAGCCTCTGAACCACGGAAAGTGAATGTCTGCTTTGGGTCGGAAGCGGACATTAGCACCGCCCCGGCCGCCCCGCCCGACTGCATGACCGCTACCGGCCGGAGCGGACACTCCCGTCTCCTTCTAGGGGACCGCATTTGTCGAGCCCGCCGCCAGGTCTTCCTCCACGAAGCGCAGGATTGCTTCCAGCAATGCCTCGCGCGGATACGCGTTCTGGGTCACGAGCATGGACGCGACCATGGGATGCGTCCTGGAAATCGGCACTGCGACTGCCCAGTGATCCGCATTGAGATAGCCGACCAGCGTGCTGCCCGGCACGATCTGATCGTAGTAGATCATCTGGCTGTCATTGCGCGCGTCGATCTTTGCCAGCTTGCGGTAGCTCGATTTCAGGATCTTCGAGATGCGTTCCGGCTGCGGAAAGGTTGCAACCGAATAGCAGGGAACATCCGTCGGCAGCGCATGAGTTGCCAGCCACACGTGACGCGTTGCGGGTCTCAGGCTTTCCACGCCGCCGCCGTCGCCGGTCTCGCAAGTCGCGCCGGGAAAATGCCGCAGCAGGTCGGCCTGGTACTGTTCGGCGTCGTTGGCAAGCGCCGAGCCGCCGACGGCACCGGCCACGCTGACCACCGCTGCGATCCGCGTGCGGATCTCCGGATACGCGACCACCGCTTCGAGGATGTCGGGCGTCCCTTTCGAGTACCCGATCAGCACGAGGCGCGGTACCTGCGCATCGGTTGGCATGGCCATGACCGCATCGCGGACCTGGCGCGCGTTCCTCGCGGTTCCGGACAACGCGTCGACGTCGAGCACTTTCAAATCGTAGCCGTACTGGCGCACATGCGCGGCGGCGGTGTCGAGAGGCTGGAGCCACGGCTTGAAGCATTCGTATCCGATGCCCGGCACCAGGAATGCGACGAGGCCTCGCTTGGATGGGCCAAGGTCAACGGGCTGGTGCATGCCGACAGGTTCGGTGCCCACGCGGGTCAACGCATCGACGCAGGGTCGGTATTCCGGAAGCAAGCGTCCATGTGCATCCAGAATGGCGCAGTAGATCTCGCGGAAGCGCGCACGCTCGTCCCGCACGGGTACGGACAGCGACGAATCGGTCGTGAACGGAACGCCGGGCTTTGTTGTTGCGCATGCGCCCGCCACGAGACATGCCACGACCACGCCCACTCGGAACATGCGGCGCGACGCCATGCCGGCCGCCCCCATCGCTGCTGCCGCGCCCCGCGATTCCATGGCAGCGTCACTTGCGCGCATCGTCGCCATGCCCGTGACCGGCCCCCTCGAGGCGCTCGAGGTAAGGCACCCATTCAAGCAACTCCACGTCCGCCATACTGAGCGGGCGCGTGGCGAAGAACAGGACGGCGCGGAGGCCGTCGGTGTAGTAAGCGGCGCCATCGAATGTGCTCCTGGGCGACGTCTCGTCCGCCTCGCCTACACCGTGGACGAAGCCGAGCTTTTCCAATCCACCCGAGTACATCATGTCCTGGACCAGAAAATTCCTGGCCTCGTCCACGTCGCCATGGAGGCCGCTGGCGTCAGCGGAGGCGAACCGACCGCCGGCTGGCCGCCCGACTTGCGCGACGAAGACCACCCTTCCCTCGAAGCTCATCGGCGCGGCCCACAGTCGGATCCAGGTTGCCGGCGCGCCAGACTGGGAATACCTGCGCCCGACGATATCCGGCCCCCGACCGAAGACGCGCTGCAAGCCATCGTTCTCACGGGCGTCCCGCCGGTAGTTGCGCCGGATGCTTGCGGCACCGATGTCCTCCACCGTGCCGATCATGACGAGGTTGAGCGGATCGCCGCGCTTCGATCCGGTGGCATCGGTCGCACAGCACGGCAACCGCTCGAGCGCCGAGCGCAAGGAATCGAGGTCCTTGTAGTCGGTCACCGAATCATACCGGCGCCTGAGCGTGAGGGGTGGCGGGCCTGTGTAGTCGTCGGGAAACAAGACCATCGAGAAGGGATCAGCGTCTTCCGCCCGAACAGATCAATGTTGAGCAGCGTCGCACCCCTCTGCGGATTGATGAAGATAATACCTGCGTTGGTGGCTCCAGGCGGGATCGGGTTTGGGAAAGCTTGGGCCTGGATGTGCTCGTCGATGCGTGCGTTCGTGCGCTTCGAGAATCTCCGGTGCATCAACCAGGCAACCTCCAACGGCGAAAAGTAGTCCGGATCGGCTCCCGACCGCAGGAGCCGAAGCGGCTGGGACGTCCGGTTCGCGACTTCGATCCAGACGGGACGCACGTTCGCCTTGTCGATGTCGTCGCCGAACCTCCGGTGGCTCGTTTCCGCCCCGAGCATGACGGCACTCACGCGCACGTCATGCCCCTCCGCGGTCGTGGCCCGTGTGCGCAGGGCGGAGTCGTCGACTCCAGGGGGCGGCTGCCATGTCGCGCAAGCCACCAAGACCAACGCCGCCGCGGCATGCGCGATCGCGCGGGGCAGCCGCCGCCAAGCCATCATGGCGTGCCTCCCACGGGCTTATCCTCGAGAATGCCGCCCAAGAACTCGACCTCCGCCATCGATGTCGGCCTGCGGTCGAACACCAGCACCAGCCGCATCCCATCCGTGTAATACGGATCGGTGGTGAGGTTCTCCCGCGGCAATTGCTTTGGGGCGGCACCCACGCCTTCGGCGTACCCGACCTTCGCGAGCGCCTGCGAATAAGCCATGTCGTCCGCGAAGGCCCCGCGCGCTTCATCCACGTCCGGATCGATCTTGTGCGTGGTCAGTGTCGGCGAATGGATGGTCAGGCGGCTGCCTATGTCGCGGCTGATCTGGCCCACCCAGACCTGCTTGCCCCGATAGCGCAACGGACTCAGCCAGAGCCGCAGGTGGTTGCGCTGATGGATGTTGTCGCGCGCCTTCTGCAAAGCGAAGTCCTGGGCACGTCCATAGAGATACAGGTCGCTGACCGGCGCATTGCCATAGCGCTCGCCAGAAACCGCGGATTTCATCATCTTCATGATCGAGCCCGACCACTTCTGCTCGGTCGGCCGCCAGCCGCGTCGGACGAGTGCGGGGATGGCATCGTCGAACCCGCCGACGACCACGAGGTTGAGCGGATCCCCGTTCCTTGAGCAGTCCTTGTTGGTGACGCAGCAGGGGAGGCGCTCAAGTGCCTGCAGGAAGTCGATATCGTCCACAAAGTCGACGATGCCGCCGACCGGGATATCTCCCCTGAAGACTCCGCTGACGTGGTAATCCGCGCGGAATCCCGGGACGCCGGTGAGGATCGAGAACGTCTTCACGCGTCCGTTCGCCACCAGATCCAGCCCGACAAGCTTTCCACCTTCGTCGAGGTTGGTCAGGATGAAACCCGAGGTCGTCGTCCCCGGCAGAACCGGATTGCGGAACGCGAGTTGGCGAAAGCGAAGGTCGAGTTCGGTTCGGCCGCGGGGGTCGCCCGGCGCGAATGCTTCAGCCGCTTCGGAAGCCGGGAAGAAGTTCGGATCGAGGCCCGGCGACATCAAGTAGTAGGGCCGGGCATCGTGATTCTCGACCTGGATCCAGACCGGCTGGATTCCTTTGGTTGCGAGGGGTACGCCGTAGGCATGCGCACTCTCATCGTCCGAAAGCACCGAAGTGGAAACCCGAACGCCACCGTCGGTTCGTAGCTCGGCCCTCTGCCTGTAGTCGAGTCCCGAGGTGGCGGACTCCACGGGCGCGGAGGCGCAACCGCCCAACGCAGCCGAAGTGGCGGCGACCGCCAGGCCAAGCGCCACGAGAAGGTTCATGTCGCAGGAAACCAGGTCATGACTGGAGGAGCAGCCCATTCACCATCGGTAGCCCGGACTCAGCGCGGCACTCGACGCGCTACACGTGCCTGGCTTGCGATTCCGCCCGCGTCGGGGGCAAGGTCCCTGCGTCGGGTCCCAGCAGACTTTGCCGGAATTTAGTTCGGCAGCCCTTATGCCGATGTGAGTGCCGCGGCGTCGGCGTCTACGAGTTAACCGTCACCGCCGCGGAACACGCAGTGGTGCTTCGCGATGCGCACCACCAGTATTCGCGAATAGCCCGATGGATGCGCAACTGGTGTGGAATTTACGCACCTGGCGCGAACGTACCGCTTGTCAGGATGTTTTCACCAGTGCTGAACGGGGTATCGAGCTCAATAGCGAAGGTTTGCGGACGCGCGCCCGCGTTCGGAGCGAAAAATGAAGCACAAGTCGAGAATCTGGAACTGGGTTATTGCGGGGTCTTTCAGCGCCCTCGTCGCGTCGCCTGCGCTTTCCGAGGCCCAGCAATGGCACACAGTCGTCGACAAGAATGGCATCCGGGGGGAGCGCCGGCACATTCCTGGCGAGCGTTACGACGAACTTCGCATCAGTACATCGCTGCAGGTGGCGCCGGAAGCGATCGCGGACTACCTGTTCGGAAAATTCCTCGATGAGAATAACAAGAATGTCAATCGCACCTTCATCCAACGGGGTCGAAAACTGACCATTTGGTCGGACGTCCTCAGCACGCCGGTGACCAGCGAGCGCTGTTATTCGATGCGCTTCGAGCGACACGACGCTGCCAGTGGCGAGATACGGGTGAAGTTCGTATCCCTTGATTATCTCGGAAGGAAACCGACGCCAGACTGCATCGCGCTACGCTCGCGCGGCGAGTGGATCATGACTCCGACGCGCGCCGGGACACGATTGGCCTATATATCGGTGACAGATATCGGCGGCAACATGCCGGCTTTTTTCGTGCAGCGTTCGCTTTTGTCGTCGGCAGTCCTGAGCGTCCGCAAGGTGGTCGCGGGCGCATCTGGCCTGCCCCTGCCTCGGGGAATACGCGACTGAGCGCAGCAAATACCCAATGACCGGCGCCACACAGGGGAGATGCTCGCTCTCTCCTGGCGCCTCACACACTGCCAGTGCCTGTAGAACCAATAAGCCTGGTAAAGCCCAAACGTACTGAGTGACATCACCACCAATTTGGTCGGTGATACCGCAAAGAAGGCGGGACGGCTGAAAAACCATTTCGTGAGTGCTCATAGATCGTGGTGCAGGCCTAACCCCTGAATTAAGCCGAGCCGCGAAGCGGCTTCGGCTTGAATGAATTGTTAGGCGCGTGCCAACTGATAGTTGATTCGCAAGTCTTGCCGCTGTCTTCGACATTGAATCGCAGGCTTGCGAGTCGTCTTGCATGGAAAGGCAAGAACAGGTCGTAGGCTCCGGCGGTAGTGAGGGATCCGCATCAATAACAGTGGGCCTTGATCTGGAACTAACATTTCTGCGGGTATTTTGCGAATTTCCGGCAGGCGGACACCCATCCCGGGCTGACCCGGAATCAGAGAGGAAGCTCCGATGAAGACGAAGATGCATACCTTGATGGTCACTTTCGTTGTCGCCTCCGCCGGTTTCCTCGGCGCCTGCGCCAGCGTCGCTAATGACCAATGGTTCGTGCTCGGCGAGCAGACGCTCCAGTCCGTTAATCCCAGCGTGGAGATCAAGAGCGAAGGGGGGCGGTGGGATAAGGACGTCAAGCAAGTAAAAATGTCTGCCGAGGGTGCGGACGTGCAAATCACGAACCTCATCCTCCATTGGGACAATCGCCCGGACGATACGTTGACGAATGTCGGAGTGCTGAAGTCTGGTGGGCAGACCGCCCCGTATAACGCACCTGGACGCAAGGGGCGCCTGACAGCCGTGACGGTCCAATACCAAATCCTTGGCGGTGCGCCGTCGGCCGACCTCAAAATCTGGGGATTTGACTAAGGCGGGCGGTGAACTGAGTGGGCCGCGACCCGACCAGAGCAACAGAGCAAGCTCCAGCCGACTAGCTTCTCGGGACTGCCAGACGCTTCGGATGCCGAAGCTTTCGTCGACGTACAGCTTTCCACCGCGCTTGAGATAGGTTGCCTTCAAAAGGCACTCAATCGCAAAGCCGAATAGCATCAACCCGACGGACGAAGTCTGCAGGCCTCTGCTCACTATTTGCTCTTCCTCTGTCGTTCGCGTGTCCGCCGACGGACCACCGCTGAGCACGGCTCGAAGCATGATCGTCAACGAGTCCGAATATGCACGGACGATCAGCGCCCCACTCTCGATCAGATTTCTAGAGACTCTTATCCAGCCGTCGGGATCATTCCCGTGCTGTTCGATCTGATCTTTGCGCCAAACTTCCCAACGCGCGTGCTCAAATTCACTATTCATGATCTGAGCCTGCCATACGAGTCCGGCCTTGGGCTATAGCTCTGGCTGCGGGCTGGGCATCGTTACTCGGGAGAACGCGCCAATTGCACTGTCAAAAAGTGCGCGCGAAAAGTTGGTCATCGCTACGACGGCAAGGGCGGAATGATCACTACCGTCTACGCAATCAAGTTGCGCTAATCCGCAAGAGGCGAGCGTGCGGCCGTGCACTGCAAAGATCTTTTCTCAAACGAGCGTTTAGATTTATTTTTCAGGAGCTTCGCGCGCGAAAAATCGCCGTAACTAGCTGATTTATTTGGTGGTGGATCCAGTCTCCGGCTAACTCATCTGCGGGGCAGTTCCCTATTTCAGGGAAAATTTCAGAGAAATTCTGCCGACCTATTGAGCTTACGGCTAGCCCGACCCGGCCGAGGCCGTTCATGTGCTCATTCCAGCGATCCTGGAACAGGGACCCCATGCAGGGAATTCCGAGCCGCAAAGCGCAACTTGGCGTTTCAGAACCGAGCTTCAAAAGGCTGACCTACGACTCGAGCGGGCGCTCTGGCAACGGCGATTTCACTTCATTTGAACCCGGTAGAGCGCATCCCCGGCTCCGCGGGCGGCTCGTCGACGGGCACCCCGCCTCTAGCAATGCCGTCGCCCGCTGCGAACGACCAGTCGGTCCGCATGGCCATTCTCATTCGAGGGAATAAAAACGGCTCCCGGGTGTCCTTTCTTATGGACGACTCAACTGAGGCCCTCGATGCGCTCTCGCTCCTTCTCGACTACGACTCTCCTTGGCGGATGCTTGTGCCTGTTCAGCCCGCAGGCATTCGCGGCAACTCCAAAACCCCAGTCCGCTCCGACTCGGGCTGAAGAGTCGGCATTCCTCGCGGAAAACACCGCAGCCATGGATCGAATGATGGCCGCTATGGATGTGCAACCGACGGGCGACGTGGATCGGGACTTCGTCGCCATGATGACGCCGCACCATCAAGGCGCCATCGACATGGCGCAGGCGGTCCTGCGCTACGGAAAAAACGAGCAGATCCGGCGCCTTGCGCAGGAAATCATCGTGACGCAGCAGCAGGAGATCGCCGCCATGTCCCTAGCGATCGGATCACCACTACCTGCGGCATCGCCAGCCCGACCCGCGCAATCCACCGCCCATCACAATCACCAACCGTGACCGAACAATGAAGAACCTTACTCTCAAGGTAGCCGCCTTCGCTGGATCGCTGTGCGTTTTCGGCACCAGTTACGCCGCAGCTCCCGATGCCAAAGTCCACGACGTCCCGATAAGCCATCACGACCGTGTCTATGCGGCCGAGCAGTTCTCCAACACGGTCTCCGTGACCGACCCGGCGGACAACAAGCTGCTCGGTGTCATCCGACTTGGCGACCCGCAACCCGGAAATCTCAGTCCGCTGTACAAGGGACAGGTGCTCGTGCACGGACTTGGGTTTTCGCCCGACGGAAGAACGCTTGCCGTGGTCTCGATCGGCAGCAACTCCGTCAGCTTCATCGATACGGCTACTAATGTGGTCAAGCACGTGACCTACCTTGGCCGCTCGCCGCACGAGACGTTCTTTACGCCGGACGGCCGGGAAGTCTGGGTCACGGTACGCGGCGAAAACTACGTCGCGGTGCTCGACGCCACAACGTTCGAGGAGAAGACACGTATCGAGGTGCCCGCTGGACCAGGCATGCAGATCTTTTCTCCCGATGGGCAGTACGGATATGTCTGCTCGTCGTTCAATCCGGAGACCGTGGTCATCTCGGTCGCCACGCACAGCATCGTGGGGCGGGTCAAACAGGAGAGTCCGTTCTGCCCCAACATCGCCGCGACCCCCGATGGCCGCCAGGTGTGGTTGACCCTCAAGGACATTGGCAAGGTCATGGTGTTCGATGCCCGTCCTCCATTCGTGGTGCTGAAGACCATCGATACCGGCCCCCTCACCAATCACGTCAACTTTGCGTTCACTCGCAAGGGCGGATTCGCCTATGTCACGGTGGGAGGCCTGAACCAGGTCAAGGTGTTCCGGACCGACAACTTCGAGCAAGTTGCCGCCATCCCCGTCGGCAACCTGCCGCACGGTCTATGGCCGTCCGGTGATGGCAGCCGGATCTACGTCGGCCTTGAGAACGCCGATGCGCTTACGGCCATCGACACATCAACCCATCGCGTCGTAGCCACCATTCCGGTGGGGCAGGCCCCCCAGGCCGTGGTCTACGTGCCCAACGCGGTCCCCGGGGCCAGCGCTGGCGGTTCGGCTGGACTGCAACCGCTGGGAATGGCTGCCATGGCGACCCAGCTGAAACTCGTCGCGCCTGGCTCTAAGGGAGAGTTGGCGCCCACCACCGTCTCGCTCTTCGACCAGGGCCTGACCCAGGTACTGCAGGCATCCGTTACTGGCCTCGAACCCAAGCAACCCTATGTGCTCGCGCTTTCCGCCAAGCCAGATGGCAGCGGCACATTGGAGCCAGTGGCCATGTTCAAGACGAACCCGCGTGGCTCGGCCATCGTCAACGCGGTGGGTCCAATCCGACAACTCGTGCATGACAGCGGCGACGACCTGCGCCACTACCTAGTAGTCGCTCCTGGCACGCCCGAAAAACCTGGCTCTCCGGTCCAAGTGCAAGCGCCATGATCACGCACAGCATCGACACTGCGCCAGGCCGCGAAGCAGGTTGATCGTGAACGACTTGACGCAGGTGGTTCAGCCACTGATCCCCGGTCTTCGGCGGTATTCCCGCGCCATGCTGCGCGATGCCGCCACCGCCGACGACCTGGTGCAGGATTGTCTGGAACGCGTTGTCAGTCGTTGGCACCAGCACCGAACCGACGGTGACGTCGCGAGCTGGGCCTATAGGATCCTGCACAACCTGGCGATCAACCATCTGCGTAGTGCAAAGCGACGTGGCATGCACGTGGCACTCGATGACACCGAGGATTCAGCTCTTTCCCGTCCTCCCTCTCAGGAGGACGCTCTGCACCATCGCGACATTGCCCATGCGTTGCAGGAACTTCCCGTGGATCAACGCAGCGTACTGTTGCTTGTGACGGTCGAGGACATGAGTTATTCGGAAGCCGCCAAAGTACTGGATATTCCGATAGGCACCATCATGTCGCGTCTGGCGCGCGCGAGGGAACGGCTGCGACGTGCCGTCGAAGAATCTCGGACGGTCGCCGGAAATGGCAAGTTGAGGAGTGTCAAATGACACCGCGCCCCATCACCGAAGATGACCTGCACGCGTACGTGGACGATGCCCTCGATACGGAGCGCCATGCGGAGGTGTCCGAGTACCTGCGGCTGAATGCCGATGTGGCGCAACGCTTCTCTTCCTATCGACGTCAACGCGACGAGCTTCGCGCCGCCTTCGGGCCCGTCATTCGGGAACCAATACCCGCCGCCCTCAACCTCGAACACATCATCGAGTCACGACGTCGCCCTCGCTGGGTGCCCTTGCAGGCCGCCGCCGCGGCGCTGCTCATTGGCCTAGGCGGGGTTGGCGGGTGGTTTTCGCACGCCCAACTTCATTCCGCCCCGGCCGGTATCGAAGCGCTCGCGGAGGAAGCAGTCGACAGCTACGAAGTGCACACCCCGGACCGGGTTCGCCCCGTGGAACTACGTGCGAGCGACCGCATCACGCTAGTCAACTGGGCCTCGGAGCGACTCGGACGCCGGGTCATCGTCCCCGACCTATCGGGTTCCGGCTACCGGTTCATGGGTGGACGGCTCGTGGCAACGGCGCATGGACCCGCCGTGCTTTTCATGTACGACGATGATCGCGGGACCCGGCTTGTGATGCTGAGTCGTCCCATGGCGATCGAGCGGGACACGCCGATGAAACTTCACTCTCATGGCGTCCTGGCCGGCTATGCCTGGGTGACTCGCGGCATCGGCTATAGCTTGGTGGGGCCAGTGGCCGCCGACCGGATACACCCACTCGCCAACGAGATGCGTAGACAAATCGAACGCAGCGTTTAACCGTGATGCACGCCTCATCCGGCCAGTGGCATAGCGGGGCAGACCACCAATGCCAAAAGAAGTGACCGGAGCGCTGGGTAGACAGCGGTAATTCCAGACTCACCGCGCGGCGCTGGCGCCGCGTGTTTTTTTGCTTCCGCACCATTGCAAGGGGGCTGCTGCGACGACTCTCTCTGCAGCGGGCGGATATTTTCTGCCTTCGGTACAACTCAAGATCGGAATAAACGTTTCGCACGGGTGTCTTTCCTTGTGAGTGATTCAAAAGGAACCCTCAATGCAACTCCCCTCCTTCCCGATCATGGCCGAAACCGATCCTCATCGACGCAAATTTCTCGGCCTGGTTGTCGACACCATGGCTGTAATGCCATGGGTCTCTGTGGCGGCCACAATTCCCTCCGCGCACGCGAGTACGCCTTCACGGGCAATCACGACCGCATCGAACGTCGGCAGCCCATTTGGCTCGTTGAAACAGGCAAAGACAGATCTTCTCGACATCGGGTACGCCGAGGTCGGTGCGCCCGATCAGCCGGTGGTAATCCTGCTGCATGGTTGGCCCTACGACATCCACAGCTACGCCAATGTCGCCCCAGCGCTGGCCTCGAAGGGCTACCGAGTCATCGTGCCCTACTTGCGCGGTTACGGCACGACCCGCTTCCTTTCGACCGACACGTTGCGCAATGGACAACCGTCGGCGGTCGCGCTCGACGTCATCGCGCTCATGGATGCCCTGAAGATCGACAAGGCCGTCATTGGCGGCTTTGACTGGGGAGCGCGTACGGCGAATATCGTCGCAGCACTCTGGCCAAAGCGCTGCAAGGCTATGGTGTCTGTCAGCGGCTATCTGATCGGCAACCAAGCGTCTGGCAAGAGCCCGCTGCCGCCCAACGCCGAACTCCAGTGGTGGTACCAGTACTACTTCGCAACGGAACGTGGGCGCGCTGGCTACGACAAGTACCGACGGGATTTCGCCAAGCTCATCTGGCAGATCGCATCGCCGCGGTGGAACTTCGACGACGCCACCTTCGATCGGTCGGCGGCCGCCTTTGACAACCCGGACCATGTAGCCGTCGTCATCCACAACTACCGTTGGCGCCTTGACCTGGTCGAAGGCGAATCCCGCTACGACGAATTGGAAAGTCGCCTGGCCGTAGGCCCGTCCATCGCCGTGCCCACCATCACGATGGAAGGCGACGCCAACGGCGCTCCGCATCCGGACAGCAGCGCCTATGCCAGGAAATTTACCAGCAGGTATGCACATCGGGTGGTCGAAGGCGGTGTTGGCCACAACTTGCCCCAAGAAGCACCCGAGGCATTCGTCAAGGCCATCGTCGATGTCGATGGTTGGGGGTGAGGACTGAGCGAGCCCTTCTTCTACAACCACTTCGCCGTTTGCGGACAACGGCACGCCTGTTTGATTGCTCCTTCTAAGCAACTTTAGTGAGTCGCTACTCACGGATCTCTATAGGAACACCCATATATGTCAAAGATTTGGTTCATTACCGGCAGTTCGACCGGCCTCGGCCGCGCCATCGTTGAAGCAGCCCTCAAGGCTGGCGACCAGGTGGTCGGAACGGCGCGCGATGCCAGCACGCTCGACGAGTTCGCCAACGCATTTCCCAACGACTTTTTGGGTCTCCCGCTTGATGTGACCTCACCCGCGATGTGGAACACTGCGCTGGAGGTCGCGCTGCAGGCCTTCGGGCGCATCGACGTGCTGGTAAACAACGCCGGCTTTGGTGCCGTTGGCTCCTTGGAGGACACCCCTCTGGAAGTCGCTCGTCAACTCTTCGAGACGAACTTCTTCGGTGCGATGAATGCCTGCCAGGCGATCCTCCCCGTCATGCGCGAACAGGGCGCCGGGCGCATCATCCTGATCTCGTCCATTGGCGCTCGCATTGCGACGCCCGGCGCAGGCCTCTACTACGCATCGAAGGCAGCCGTTTCCTCGCTGGCGGAAACCCTCGCGCTGGAAGTAGCCCCCTTTGGCATCAGGGTCACCGCGGTCGAACCCGGTGGGATGCGCACACAGTTTGCCGAACCCACCTCGTTTAAGATCCTGCCATCCAATCCCGACTATGCCCACACGGTTGGCGCGACCGTGACCATGATGCAGTCGACAGAATATTACTCATACCTCTCGGATCCGGCGGGGCATGCCGCGCTTATCCTCCAGGTTGCGGGCTTAGGGACGTCGCCAACGCGCCTGCTCGCAGGTCAGGACGCCTATGCGTACGGCACACAGGCCATGGATCGGCTGATCCAGTCCGATAAGCATTGGGAAAATCTCAGCTGCTCGGCATCGATCAAGTGATCAATGGGCGCTTGGCCCGCAAGACTGTGATGCTCGATTGCCTAGAAGGATAATTGAAGGCAGAGAACGTCCTCGTCCTCCTGCGGGGGAGTGCACGTGCTGCGCTCGGACAGCCGACCCGCGAAGCGGGTCCGGCTTCCTTGGGCCATCAATCCGGAACGTCGAGCGCATGCCTTCGACGGACAACAACGGCGCTTATGCATGCCGGATCGGACCGTCAAGACGTGACGGGGCGTCGAACGTCCGCTTTGGGTCGTAAGCCGCCACACGCCCGCGATTGACGACGCCTAAAAAACACAGCAAAAGCATGCCGAAAAAACTGTGCCATAAGTGTGCCATTCCACGGCACAAAATTACGGCTACCCCACTGTTTCTACTGAAGAACAAAAGTCCACCACGGTCTCAAAATCCGCCGCCCTTAAAAGCGTGTGGGCTCGAGTCCCACTTCCGGCACCAACACGGGATTTCAGGAAGTCCGAGGAAATCCGAAGAGCTCATAGAGACCCCGCGAAAGCGGGGTTTTTGTTGCAAACAGGTCCATTGACCTTCTGGTCAGTCGTCTGCGTCAACGCCTGCAGGATGATGCACGTGGATCGGGCTATATCAAGACGGTGCGGAATGAGGGCTATGTCTTCTCCATGCCAGTGACTGTGGTCGGCGACGACACATGAGCGACCCATCCAGAGCGCTTCCAGATCCATCTCAAGCTTGGCGACGGCAATCCGCTGACGATCGAGGTCATTCCCTCTACGATGCCTATCGCCCAATGGTTGCCGTTCGTGCTCGATGCCCAATTGCTACTCCTGCTTTTCTGCGCGTGGATAGCGGTGCGGTTGGCGACACGCCCGTTGGCGCGTCTGGCCAGCGCCGCCGACCCCCTCAATTTGAGCGGCGACGGCGCGCGCCTGCAGGCAGACGGCCCGGCGGAAGTAGCCAAGGCGATGACCGCCTTCAACGCCATGCAGGACCGCATCGCCCGTCACGTGCGCGAGCGCCTGCAGATCCTGGCCGCAATCTCGCACGATCTGCAAACTCCGATCACGCGCATGAAGCTAGGGTCGCGCAACCGCGATACCGGCGGGGCCGGTCTCGGACTGGCAATTGCCCAGCAGCTGGCGATATCGATCGGCGGAACACTTTCGCTGTGCAACCGCAAAGGCGGCGGGCTGGAAGCCGTTCTGGTGCTAAACGATGTCGCGCGAATCGAACTCGGATAACGAGTCTGGCTCAAGGCCGGCATATCCCGAAACGATGGATATGCGACAAGCAACCACGCGCGCCGCGCGCCGCTGCGCTTGCAAAGTCGATCGTGGATTCGTGTCTAAACCTTGTAACCGAGCAGATGCCTGAGCCGCGGCACGGAGAAATCCAGAAACGCACGCAACTTCAACGGCACCTGGCGCTGGCTCGGGTAGATCAGATTGGCCGACCAGGGGGCGGGCTCGTACCCATCGAGCAACTGCACTAGCGAGTGCGCCTTCATCTGGTCGACAATCTGGTACGACAACACACGCGCGATCCCGCCGCCGGCCACCGCGGCGATCACGGCGGCTTCCGCGGAATTAACGACGAGGCGCGAACGTACCGCGACCGTCTGCGGAACCCCCTTCACGAGGAAGTTCCAATCGTTGCGCGCCATGATGTTGGTGCCCTCGTAAGTGATGCAATCGTGCGATAGCAGATCGACGGGTTCTTTCGGTGTCCCGCGTAACTTCAAGTAGGCGGGACTCGCGCAAAGCACCTCGCGGATCAGTCCGACGCGCGTCGCGACGAGACTACTATCGGGAAGCTCGCCCAAGCGCAGGGCGAGATCGACGTGCTCATCAACGAGATTCACGGTGCGATCGCTTAACTGCACGCGTATGCGGATGTCGGGGTACGTTCCCAGGAAGTCCACGATCACGGGCAGCGCGAGCGCTTTGCCCATGACCGTCGGTGCACTGATGAGCAGATCGCCTTGCGGTGCGCGGTATTCGCCCGTCGCCGTGCGTTCGGCTTCGGCGATGTCTTCGATGATCCGCCTGCACATCGTGATGTACTGCGCACCCGAATCGGTCAACGTGAGCTTGCGCGAGCCGCGCAGCAGCAGGCGGACTTTCAGGTGTTCCTCAAGCTCCGCGACGCGGCGGCTCACGGTCGCGAGCGGTATGCCCAGCTGACGACTCGCGGCGGACAGACTCCCTGTATCCACAGCGGCTAACAGGATGGTCATCGCTTCGAGTCGGTCCATAGCCTCTCCCTCGTGGAAGGATACTTCTCGAATTTACCGGCTAGTAACCGAATCCGGAAGGGGCAAACTTACTGCTCGAAGCCCCTCACCGTGTTGGGTCAGATCGAAGGATATAGCTGTGACAACCTCGAGCGTGCACTATCCCAAGGACCGCACCGCCTACCTGCTTGTTGATCCGTACAACGACTTCCTATCCGAAGGTGGCAAGGTGTGGCCGCGGATCAAGTCGATCGCGAACCAGAACGGAATGCTCGGCAATCTGCGTGCACTGGACAAGGCGGTTCGCGAACGTGGCATTCCGGTTTTCTTCGTGCCTCATCGGCGCTGGGAATCTGGCGACTACGAAGACTGGGATCATCCAAACCACAATCAGCGTCTAGTTATGCGCGGGCACCATTTCGCGCGTGGCGAATGGGGTGGTGAGTGGCACCCGGACTTCACGCCCCAGGACGGTGACACCGTCGTCGCCGAGCACTGGGGTTCGAGTGGATTCGCCAACACCGATCTCGATTTCCAGCTGAAGCAGAAAGGCATCACGCACGTGATCATCACCGGCCTGCTGGCTAATACCTGCATCGAATGCACGGCGCGTTATGCATCCGAGCTCGGCTATCACGTCACGCTCGTGCGCGACGCGACGGCCGCCTTCACATCCGAAATGATGCATGCCGCACACGAACTTAACGGCCCCACGTTCGC
Organism: Lysobacter sp. P5_B9; assembly: GCF_054049835.1. Lineage (NCBI taxonomy): Bacteria > Pseudomonadati > Pseudomonadota > Gammaproteobacteria > Lysobacterales > Lysobacteraceae > Lysobacter > Lysobacter sp. P5_B9. The sequence continues at coordinate 287,346 of NZ_JBFULP010000001.1, read as the reverse complement.
CCACGTCATTTCGAACACGGACCAGCTCATCGCGTCCCTCGAGTGAGGAGAACCACCCATGAAACGTCTGTTCACAGCCATCGCTGCCGCCCTCACGCTTTCGCTCGCGACCGCGGCCGGTGCGGCCACGATGGACGACACCAATGCGATCCGTCCTTTCCACGTCCATGTTGCCGATGCACAGCTTGTTGATTTGCGCCATCGTCTCGAGGTGACGCGCTGGCCCGATAAGGAAACCGTAACCGATCGCTCCCAAGGTGCACAGCTGGCCGATCTGCAAGGATTGGTTCGCTATTGGGCCAAGGGCTATGACTGGCGAAAGGCCGAGGCGCAGCTCAATGCCTTTCCGCAGTTTGTGACCAAAATAGATGGCGTCGACATCTATTTCATCCACGTGCGTTCGCGCCACCCGAACGCGATGCCGCTGCTAATCACGCACGGCTGGCCGGGCTCGGTATTCGAGTTCACCAAGACGATTGGCCCGCTGACCGACCCGACCGCCTACGGCGGTAACGCCGCCGATGCCTTCGACGTCGTAATCCCGGCGATCCCTGGCTACGGCTTTTCCGGCAAGCCGACCGAACCCGGCTGGAATCCCGAACGCATTGCGCGCGCATGGGCGGAACTGATGAATCGCCTTGGCTATCAGCACTACGTCGCCCAGGGCGGCGACTGGGGCGCACCGATCACCAGCGCGCTAGCGCGCCAAAAGCCGGCGGGATTGCTCGGCATTCACCTGAACCTGCCGGCGACGATACCAACAGAAGTGGGCGCGGTCCTTCCTAGCGGCGGCCCTGCTCCTGCCGGACTTTCCGAACGGGAGCGAGCGACGTTTGACGCGCTCGTCGCAAACGTGAAGAAAGGCAACACGGCTTACCTGAGCATGCTCGGCGCGCGACCGCAGACGATCGGCTACGGAGTCACGGATTCGCCAGCATTTCTCGCGGCATTTCTGCTTCAGCACCCCGGCTTTGCGCAATGGAACTACGGCGCGGATCCCCAAAAGTCGCCGACGAGGGATCAGGTGCTGGACGACTTCACATTGTATTGGCTGACCAACAGCGCCGCCTCGGCGGGCCGACTGTATTGGGAAAACAAGGGCCAGAGCGTGCTGCTGTCGGGTCCGCAAAAAACTACGGAGATTTCCGTGCCTGTTGCTATCACGGTTTTCCCCGAAGACGTCTATCGGCCGCCGGAATCGTGGGCACGCCGCGCCTACCCTACCCTGAGCTACTTCCACGAAGTCGACAGAGGCGGCCATTTCGCCGCGTGGGAACAGCCACAGCTATTCGCCGAAGAGCTGCGCGCCGCGTTTCGACCACTGCGCTGATCGCACCGGTTCTACTCATCAAGTAAAGCTATTTTCGGTCGCGCAGCTCGCGCTGCGTCGCCGTTTCCCATCACTACCAGTTCAGAGAAGACAATGAAATTAGAAACACTAAACATCCGGGAAGAAGGCGATGTGATCTTTGCTGAGATCGTCGCTCCGCCGATGAACCTGCTTGGACCAGAACTCGTGCGCGATCTTGTCACGCTGATCAAGTCTGCGGAGGCAAACGCGAACGCCAAGGTGCTCGTATTCAAGAGCGGCGACCCCGACTACTTCATTTCCCACGTAGACGTAACCCGGATCAAGGAGCTGCGGGCCGAAACTTCGAAACTCATCAGTGAAGGGTCGCTCGCGCTGCTGTTGCACCATTTGAGCAACAGCCGCCTCGTGACCATCGCGCAAATAGCTGGGCGCGTTCGCGGCGTTGGCAGCGAGTTCGCCCTCGCCTGTGACATGCGCTTCGCCGCACGCGAATCGGCGGTCTTCGGCCAGTTCGAGGCGGCGTTCGGCGTGATCCCCGGCGCCGGTGGCGCACAACACCTCGTACGCTTGATGGGCCGGGCCCGCGCACTCGAAGTGATGCTGAGTGCCGACGATTACGATGCCGATCAGGCCGAACGCTACGGCTGGATCAATCGCGCGCTACCGGTCGCGGAACTCGACGAATTTGTCGCGGCGCTGGCGCGGCGCATTGGCCGCATCCCGGACGCAGGGCGTGCCGTTGTCAAGGAACGCGTCAATGCCTTCGCGCTCGCACCAGCCGACGAAGTGCAGCGTGACTCGAACCTTTTCATCGAGGGCCTTGGCAATCCGCAGGCCCAGATCCGACTGCGCGAGGCGTTGCAAAAGGGCATGCAAAACCGCATCACCGAGCTGACCCTGCCGGCGCTGCTGGACGGCCTCGGCGCGTAGACGGGAGCCTATCCCCAGCGTCGGTTCAAGCGCGATCAGAATCGATGATTGCCTTGGCGAACGCGAGAGGTGCTTCCTGCGGGAGGTTGTGACCGATGCCCCCGGTTAGTAGGCGGTGTTCGTACTTGCCGGTGAAGCGCTTGGCATAGCTCTCGGGCGACGGGTGCGGCGCACCGTTCGCGTCTCCTTCCGGCGGCGCGCACGCCGCCCACTACGCCTCGGATCATGTCGAAGTGTCAGGCATCCTGGTGCCGACCAGGCGATGGGTATTGGTTCGCAACCCCGATGGAAGCACGCAGTCCGAACCGACCATCGTGTCGATCGCCTTGAGCGAGATTACGTTTCACGGCGCATAGCCTCTGGTTCGCGGAGCCACGCCAATCGGTTTGGCTCCGGCGCATGGCGCCTTGCGACCCACGAGCTTGCCCTTGTTCCAGGGAACTGAGGTGGTGGCGCCATCGTTCTGCATGTCCGACTCCGAGGTGGGGAGTCCGAACATGCCTCCTGTCACTTTGGAGCCGCCGATGACGCCTTCCGACCCATAGCGGACTTTCACTGCTAGTGGCCAATTGTGCGTGAGTCGCGCTGGTTTGAAATACGCACTGGAATCGGCCCTAGCTCACAGGCCTTCTTGACACGTTTTTCTGGCAACGCAGCATCACCTTCAAGTGCGGCGCGATGGGCTACGGCACATCCGCTCCCTGGTCATCTAAAGACACCCCCAAAACACGCGGAATCCACCCGCCCGGGTGATCGACATGGAGCGCGACGACCGCCTGTATATCTCCTATGACCAGATGTCCGCGGCGGAGACACCGTGCTTCGGGCCAGCCCAGATACCTCATCCCTGCAAATGGAACGCCTTGGTTCGAACTGATCATTGCTCACGAAGCAATACGAGTTGCTCAAGAGACGAGATGTGGTCGGTCATTTCCTCCGTTAGAGTCTGGCGAAACATCACGTGGGCCGACACGCACCTGCACCGCAGCGCACCGCTGTTGTCGGGCTGTTACGGAGCCCATTGACAGTACTTCGGCCCGTTTCATCTTTCATTGCGCAGGTCGGGGCGGCATCCGGAGCCCCGGCTTCGGACGTTGCCTTCTTGAAGATTAGACCGATTGGACTCATGCAACTGACTGGCCTCAAGTACTTCGTCGCCGTCGCCGAACACGGCAGCTTTTCAGCCGCTGGTGAATGGCTGGGCGTTTCGGTTTCGACTTTGACCCGAAGCGTGACGACACTGGAGGAAGATTTGGGTCTGAGCCTGTTCGAGCGAAGCAAGCAAGGCGTTTCGCTTACTCCTGCTGCTGGACCGGTACTTACTGAAACCAGACGAATGCTTGCAAGTCTCCAGACAGTGACGGAGGTCGCAGCCGGAGCGGCGCGAGGAACTGCAGGAGAGCTTCGCTTGGGCGTTCGATCGCCTCCATTGGGCGAGCCTCTGCGCGGCATGCTCGCGCGCTGGCGCGAGGGTCATCCCGCCGTGCGCTTGGTCGTCCACGAACTGCCAGATCTGGAGTTGTTCTCTGAGCTTGTGGCGCGACGTATCGACGTCGCGCTGATACCTAGCTACGCGCCATGGCCGCGCATCGTCATGGAGCCACTCTATAGCGAGCGGATGGTGGCAGCAGTACCCCAGGGACATCCACTCGCCCAACGCGCATCGCTCCGCTGGAGCGATTTGCTAAGTGAAAGCATTTACGTCCAAGACTGGGCTCAAAGCCACGCCATGCGGGAGTTTTACGCCAGGATGATGGGCCCAGGCATGCCGCTTAACCCCGTTCCTGCTGGAAAGCAAACCATCTTCAGCCTCGTGGCGGCGGGATTCGGCGTGACGCTCGCACAACAAAGTCAAGCAGAAGTGAGCTTCCCGGGCGTGGTGTTCCTTGCCATCGACGAGCCAAGCGCCCAGGTGGAGTTCTCACTGGCGTGGTCGCCGCATTCCGAGTGCTCAATCATAGGCCGATTCTTGTACTCGATGCGTTCAAGCGCCAGGAGCAAGGGCGTCGCGCCAAGGGGCACCTAGAGATCCATCGCAGCGTTGTCGTAGTGCACTCCGCTCGCACGTTTTCAGATGCGTTGTGAAACAAGACTTCGCAAGAAGCCGCTGGCAGCACTCTCGATGCCTCGCGGAGCACTACCACCACAATCAATCTCTCTTATTGGAGGTACCAGCGATGCCTACGATCACCACTCCGGATGGCGTAAAGATCTTCTACAAGGACTGGGGGTCCGGTCAGCCGATCGTCTTCAGCCATGGCTGGCCCCTGTCGGCCGACGACTGGGACGCCCAGATGATGTTTTTCCTTCACCACGGCTACCGGGTGATCGCCCATGACCGGCGCGGGCACGGTCGGTCCGAGCAAGTCGGCACCGGCAACGACATGGACCACTGGGTTGCCGACCTCGCTGCACTGACCGAACACCTCGACCTCCGCAACGCGATCCACATCGGGCACTCCACGGGCGGCGGCGAGGTGGCGCGCTACGTCGCTCGCCACCAGGAGCGGGTCGCCAAGGCCGTGCTGGTGGCCTCGTTGACGCCGAACATGGTGAAAACCGACGCGAACCCTGCCGGTCAGCCGCCGGAGTTTTTCGACGGGGTCAAGGCAGGCGTGCTTGGCAACCGGTCGGAGTTTTTCCGGGCAGTCCCGGAGGGCCCGTTCTATGGATTCAACCGACCGGGCGCCAAGCCATCTGAGGCAGTGATCGCGAACTGGTGGCGCCAGGGCATGGCCGGCGGCGCCCTAGCCCACTACGAGACGGTCTTCTCCTGGCTGGAGGACTACACCGAAGATCTGAAGAAGATCACTGTGCCGGTCCTGGTCATGCATGGCGAAGACGACCAGATCGTCCCGTTTGCCAGTGCGGTGCCGCGCGCGGTCGACCTGCTCGCGAACGGTGCGTTGAAGGCATACCCTGGCTTCCCGCACGGCATGCTGACCACCCACGCGGACGTCCTCAACCCCGACCTTCTCGAGTTCATCAAATCCTGACGGGACGCCAGCCCGAACCAGAACTAGGCAATTCGAGTGGCGCGCTCCACGGGTGCGCCATTCGACCTCCGTGTCCACTTAGGGTCGGAAGCGACATTGGCACCGGACTATAGGGCGAGCCACCGGCCGGGAGGGTCGTGCAGCTCTACGCTTCCGTCCGCTCCGAAAGTTCGAGGGCATCATCAACCTCTATCCCGAGGTAACGGACAATGCTCTCCAGCCTGGTGTGCCCCAAGAGTAGCTGGACGGCGCGAAGGTTCTTGGTTTCGGTGGTAGATCAGCGCGGCCTTGATGCGGAGCATTGAGTGGGTGCCGTAGGCGCTGCTATCTAAGCCCACCTCGGTGACCCAGCGTTGGACATTGCGGACATTTGGCACGTCTACGCAGCTTCACATTCTTGCAAGAGTCGAGGCAGTAGTTATGAGTTTGGATATTGCTGCGATTAGCCAGGTTGCCGCTGCCGTCGGCGTGATCATCTCTGTCCTGCATCTCGCCAAGCAGATGAAGGATCAGAATAGTGATCGGCGCCGGGCTTCAGTCAATATCCTGGTCGGCCAGTGGAATGCGATCGTGAAGTCGCTCGTCGAAAACGAGGACTTCTGCGATCTCTATCTACGCGGCCTCAAGAGCTTTGGACAACTGAGCCCGACCGAGAGAATAAGACTGGGAGTATTCCTGGGCATGCATTTCAAGAATTACGATGAGATGTATCACTACTACCTGGATGGCTCGCTGGGACGATCACATTGGGACGTGGTCGAGAGAATGATCGCTGACATGATTTCCTACCCGGGAATCCGGGAGTGGTGGTCGGTGCGGCACGATTGGCACACAGAGGAATTTTCTTCATTGGTCGATCGGATCGCATCCAAGGGCCTTGTCGCCACCGCTTACGATCGCTTCTTCGACACGGCCGGCGATGACCATGAAACCGGACGGTCTGGGTAACAAGCGGTCGTGGCGGGCCAGAAAAGTTCATTTGTCCCGCCGCTTCCGCGCTCCAAGAGCTGAGAGGATCAAGCCATGGCACTCAAAGATCTCCTTCCCGGCAAGCTCGGATTCGGTACTGCCCCTCTGGGCAACATGTTCCGCGACATCCCCGAATCCGAGGCGCGTGCGACGGTGGAGGCCGCGTGGAACGACGGGATCCGCTACTTCGACAATGCGCCTTTCTATGGCGCGGGCCTGGCCGAGATCCGCATGGGCGAGGCGCTCGCCGCGCGCCCTCGCCAGGACTACGTCATCAGCACCAAGGTGGGCCGCGTCGTCCTGGACGAGGTGGAGGACGTGAGTGCGCGCGACCTCGGCGAGAAGGGTGATGTCTTTAAATACGGGCGCCCGAACAAGATCGTCAACGACTACTCCGAAGACGCGACGCTACGCTCGATCGATGACAGCCTTAAACGCCTGAAGACGGACAGGATCGAGATCATCTGGGTCCACGACGTTGCCCAGGACTTTTATGGCGACGAATGGCTTGGCGTATTCGAGGGTGCGCGCAAGGGCGCGTTCCGGACTCTGGACCGTCTGCGCGACGAAGGCGTCATCAAGGCCTGGGGGCTTGGCGTCAATCGGGTGGAGCCGATCGAATTGCTGATGGATCTTGAAGGACCGCGCCCCGACGGATTCCTGCTCGCCGGGCGCTACACTCTGCTGGACCATGCGCGTGCGCTGCAACGCGTGATGCCGCAGGTAGCCGCGCGCGGCCTGGGCATCGTGGTGGGCGGTCCCTACAGTTCGGGAGCGCTGGTCGGCGGGCCCAACTTCGAATACGCGCCGGCCAAGCCGGAGATCCTCGCCAAGGTCGCCCAGATCAAGTCCACCGCGGATCGTTACGGCATCAGCATGAAGGCCGCCGGGTTGCAATTCGCACTCGCGCATCCGGCGGTAGCAGCCGTGATTCCCGGAGCCAGCAAGCCGGAGCGCATTGCAGAGGATCGCGCCGCACTGGAGGCGGAGGTGCCGCCCGACTTTTGGCGCGATCTGCGCGACGCAAAACTTGTGGATCCCGCGGCGCCATTACCGATCGCGTAGTCGCCGCTGGCTGCGGTGATCCGCCAATCGCCCCGCCGACTGCTTCGCCAGCGGCTGCTTCTGGCCGATAGCAGACATCTGGACGTATCCGGCCGCCTGAGCCGACGGGGCTGTCTTAACGGCCGCTATGGGCCAGAAGCGGTCATTCGTGCAAGGGACGGACACCTCGCAATATCTGACGCAAATCAGCGCGCCGTACAAATTCAGGTAGAGAAGGCGCCGGTCGCCCAGTCTATGAATACACGCAAGCGAGGCGATGGCAGGCGAGTGCGTGGATAGACGATGTTGACCGGGCTTGGTACTGGCGGAAACTCCTCAAGCAGGGGTATCAATTGCCCGCTCGAGAAATATGGCTCCAGCCGATAGCGTGGAGCCTGGATGATTCCGAAGCCAGCCAGCGCCGCCCCAAGGTAAGACTCCGCTCCGCCAACCCGTACCCGTGTCGGTAGGTTGATGTGGCGAACAAGTCCTTGCTGTTGGAATTCCAACGGCAGCAGCGCACCGATGGATGTCGATTTGAACCCCACCATCAGGTGCCCGTCCTGCATGTGGTCCGGGTCCTTCGGTATCCCGTGGCCTTCGCAATATCCAGGCGACGCAGCTGTAGCTTCGGGCAGCATCGCCAGGCGGCGCGCGATCAGATCGCTATCACGGAGTTCGCCCACGCGCACAGCACAGTCGACGCCTTCCCCCACGAGGTCGATGTAACGATCCCCCTCGCTCACATCCAGCTCGATGTCGGGGTACATCGACAGGAACTCGGGAAGACGCGGAAACAACAGGTGACGCGCGAGTACGCCGTGCATGTCGATGCGCAGCGCTCCCTTGGGATGCACGTTGCTGAAAGCGCTCTCGGCATCCTCCAGATCGGCTATCAGGCGCAGGCTGCGTCCATAAAAGGCTTCGCCCTCCAACGTGGGCGTGACCTGGCGCGTGGTCCGCTGCAGCAGGCGCACACCCAATCTGGATTCCAGCGCCTTGACGGCATCGGTCACGGTCGCCCGGGGGAGGTTCAGGTCATCGGCTGCCCGCGTGAAGCTGCGACGCTCCACGATCCGCACGAAGACCCGCATGGCATCAAAACGATCCATTGTTCGGATATCCGAATAGTGTTCGCGGAATATGCCTAATTATCCGGCATTCGGGAATGACTACCTTGTCCTCACGCCAATTTCGGCGGATCACCGAGGCATCCCCATGAACACCCAATCCAATCCCCGTTCAGTGGCGATCGTCACCGGTGCCTCCCGAGGCATCGGCGCCGCCATTGCCGAACGCCTGGCCAAGGACGGCCATGCCGTAGCCGTCAATTACGCCGGCAATCGCCGGGAGGCCGATCAGGTCTTCGAGCGCATTGCCGCCGCCGGTGGCGAGGCAATCGCCCTGCAGGCCGACGTGTCCGATCCGGCCGCCGTGCAACGCCTTTTCGAAGCGGTCGAATCGCGCTTCGGTGGCGTCGATGTGCTGGTCAACAACGCCGGCATCATGAAGCTGGCGCCGCTGGCCGACAGCGACGATGCACTGTTCGACAGCCAGGTCGCGATCAACCTGAAGGGCACCTTCAACACAGTGCGCCAGGCCGCGCGCCGGCTGCGCGACGGCGGCCGCATCGTCAACCTGTCCACCAGCGTGGTCGGCCTGAAGCTGGAGACCTACGGCGTCTATGCCGCGACCAAGGCGGCGGTGGAAACCCTGACCGCCGTCCTGTCCAAGGAACTGCGTGGACGCTCGATCACCGTCAACGCCGTGGCCCCAGGCCCGACGGCCACCGACCTGTTCCTCAACGGCAAGTCGCCCGAGTTGATCGATCGTATGGCGAAGATGAACCCGCTGGAGCGCCTCGGCACGCCGGGCGATATCGCGAACGTTGTCGCCTTCCTCGCCGGCGCCGACGGGGGCTGGATCAACGGCCAGGTGCTGCGCGCCAACGGCGGCATGGTCTGAGCAGCCGTCCGGGCGCCCCATTGATTTCGAATTTAGGAGAACCGCAATGAGCAAGATCATCCTGATCACCGGTGCTTCCAGCGGCTTCGGTCGCCTGACCGCCGAAGCGCTGGCCCGCGCGGGCCATACCGTCTACGCCTCCATGCGCAAGACCACCGGTCGCAACGCGCCGGTTGTCGGGCAGATGGCCGCCTTCTCGAAAGCGAACGGCGCAGACCTGCGCACCGTGGAAATGGACGTGCAGTCGCAGGATTCCGTGGATGCCGCGGTGGCCAGGGTCATCGACGATGCCGGCCGCATCGACGTGCTGGTGCATAACGCCGGGCACATGGTGTTTGGTCCGGCGGAAGCCTTCACCCCCGAACAGTATGCGCAGCTGTACGACGTCAACGTGCTGAGCACGCAGCGCGTCAATCGTGCCGTGCTGCCGCATCTGCGCAGGCAGCGCGAGGGCCTGCTGGTGTGGGTGTCCAGCAGTAGTTCGGCCGGCGGTACGCCGCCATACCTGGCACCGTATTTCGGTGCGAAGGCGGCGATGGACGCGATCGCCGTGCAGTACGCACGCGAGTTGTCGCGCTGGGGCATCGAGACTTCGATCATCGTGCCTGGCGCGTTCACCAGCGGCACCAACCACTTCGCTCATGCCGGCACGCCCGCCGATGAGGCGCGTGCAGCCGAGTACGAGGCGGGCCCCTATCCAGGTTTTGCCGAACAGGTGCAAACGGCATTCGCCGAGATCGTGCCACCCGATGCCGACGTCAACCTGGTCGCCGATGCCATCGTCAAGCTCGTGGACGCGCCGTTCGGCGAGCGGCCGTTCCGGGTGCACGTCGACCCCGCGCAGGACGGCGCGGATGTCGGCTTCGCCGTCCTGGACCGCCTGCGCGCCGAGATGCTGCACCGCGTTGGCCTGTCAAAGCTGCTGAAGCCCCAAGCCAGGGCATAAGCAATGTGCTCGATCGCGATCGGGGATCCGGTCGCGATCAGGTTCCCGTCGGCAATTGCCATTCCTCGTATCCGGAACCGAATGTCCGCTCCGGGTCGAAAGCTGTCATTGACAGCGGCTGCTACCGGCCATTAGCGATCAGTGGCGGACTAGTATGGGAACGACAGGTTTAGAGGTTCCGCCATGCCCGACTCCATCGTCTTGCCCGCCGACCTCGAAGAAGTCAAGGGAAGGCTTCAATCGGTCCTTGATGCTCAAGGGGAGGACACGATCGCCCCCTCGCACACCGCACGCTCGTCGAATGCCCAACCGTAACGGAGATCCCGATGTACGACCAATCCAAGCTATCCGAGTTGATCAGGTTCGCAGGAGTCGATGCGGGCTCCACCGTTATCGACGTTTACCCAGGCGACGGCGACTGGACCCGTCTGTTCTCCGACATCGTGGGACCCGAAGGACGGGTCTACAGCTTCGTGCCGGCCGAAGTCGCCCACTTCAAAAACGATCCGGTCGGCCGCATGCGGATGCTTGCGAAGGAGCCGGGCCGAGAGAACGTCGAAGCCGTCTCGGCGGACCTCGTGGCGATGCCGGAGGTTACGCAGCCAGCGGATGTCCTGTGGTTGCACCTGTTCTACCACGATCTCCACACCGAGCTGATGCAGGCCAGGGGCGCGACGGCGGCCCACTTCAATCGAGCCGTCTACGAGCGGTTGAAGCCCGATGGGTCCTACGTCATCGTTGACCACGCCGCCGCCGTCGGGGCAGGCACGAGCGTCGCCCAGTCGCTGCATCGGATTGAGCCTGCATCCGTTCGCGAGGAGGTGGAGGCGGCCGGCTTCGTGCTGGACGCGGAAAGCATACTGCTCGCGAAAAAGGACGATCTGCACTCGATCAAGGTGTTCGATCCCTCAATCAAGGGCGGGACCGATCGCTTCGTCTATCGGTTCGTGAAGCCCTGACCGGTCCCGGCGCCGACTTCGCGTCAACCTCCCCAATGGGCGCAAACAAGCCCAAACATCGAGGCAACCCTGCTTGCCGCCGCGACGTCGGCTTTGGATGGGCTCGTTTGGCGGGTCCACGCGACGATGGCGGCGAAGGCCGCTGAACCTTCATAGCGACGCGATCAGAGCCATGCGGCACACGCATTTGCGCGTAATCGAGGCTCATACATGATCTCTGGCATTTCCCGGTTACGCTGCCACCTATCCGTACGCGACATGCCAGATGTCAGTCGACCTGGGATATCTATGCGGGAGAACGCGCCAATTGCACTGTCAAAAAGTGCGCGCGAAAAGTTGGTCATCGCTACGACGGCAAGGGCGGAATGATCACTACCGTCTACGCAATCAAGTTGCGCTAAACCGCAAGAGGCGAGCGTGCGGCCGTGCACTGCAAAGATCTTTTCTCAAACGAGCGTTTGGATTTATTTTTCAGGAGCTTCGCGCGCGAAAAATCGCCGTAACTAGCTGATTTATTTGGTGGGTCGTGACGGATTCGAACCGTCGACCAGCGGATTAAAAGTCCGATGCTCTACCGACTGAGCTAACGACCCACGTGTTGCAGAACGGCTTCTTCGCCGCATCCCGGCCTTGCGCCGGGGTGCGCATTCTAGCGCAGGCCCGCGCTTTCCTGCAGGGCCCGATGCGCCGCTTCAGGCATAGCGGGTGGGATCGGCGACGCCGGCCGCGGCGAAGCCTTCGGCGCGCAGGCGGCAGGCGTCGCAGTGGCCGCAGGCACGGCCTTCGGCGTCGGCCTGGTAGCACGACACGGTTTCGCTGAAATCCACGCCCAGGCGCAGGCCTTCACGCACGATGTCGGCCTTGCTCAGGAACTGCAGCGGCGCATGCACGCGGATGCCCGCGCCTTCGACGCCCGCCTTGGTCGCGAGGTTGGCCAGGCTCTGGAATGCGGCGATGAATTCGGGGCGGCAATCGGGATAACCCGAGTAATCCACGGCGTTCACGCCGCAGAAGATGTCGCTGGCACCCAGCACTTCGGCCCAGCCCAGCGCCATCGACAGCATGATCGTGTTGCGTGCCGGGACATAGGTGACGGGAATGGCGTCCTTGGCCGCGGCGGCGCCGATGGCATGGCCATCGACGTCGGTGGGCACGGCGATGTCGTCGGTCAGCGCGGAGCCGCCGATGCTGCGCAGGTCGACGTTGACGGTCTTGTGCGCCACCGCGCCCAAGGTGCGCGACACGCGATCGGCCGCATCGAGCTCGGATGTGTGGCGCTGGCCGTAACGCACGCTCAGCGCGTGCACGGCGAAGCCCTGTTCGCGTGCCATGGCGATGACGACTGCGGAGTCCATGCCTCCGGAAACGAGGACGACGGCTTTTTTCATGGCGTGCTGGCGGAAGTGGATTCGTTGGCCAGGAATGTCCGATGCGGCCTACCGCCCGCGTTCGTCATTCCACAGGAGCTTGTGCAACTGCATCTGGAAGCGTACCGGCAGGCGATCGGCGACGATCCAGTCGGCCAGTTCGCGCGGCGTCACTTGTGCATAGCTCGGCGAGAACAGCACGTCACAGATCCCGGCCAGGCGGTGCTCGGCGACGATCGCCTTGGCCCAGTCGTAGTCCTCGCGCGAGCAGATCACGAACTTGACCTGGTCGTGCGGCGTCAGCAATGCCACGTTGGACCACAGGTTGCGATGCACTTCCAGCGAGCCGGGTGTCTTGATGTCGAGCACACGCGATACCCGCGGGTCGACCTCGGCGATGTCGATGGCACCGGAGGTTTCCAGCGATACCGCATGACCTGCATCGCACAGCTTCTGCAACAGCTGGATGCAGCGCTTCTGCGAGAGCGGCTCGCCGCCGGTGACACAGACGTGGCGGACGCCTTGCCTGGCGACTTCCGCGAGGATGGCGTCGATCGTCCACCACTCGCCGCCATGGAAGGCGTAGGCGGTATCGCAATACTGGCAGCGCAGCGGGCAACCGGTCAGGCGCACGAAGACGGTCGGCCAGCCCGCTTCGCGGGCCTCGCCCTGCAGCGAGAGGAAGATTTCGGTGATCTTGAGGCGTTCCGCGGAGGCAGCCGCCTCGCCGGGAATTTCGCTGACAACGGCGTTCATGCCGCCATTGTAACGTGCGGCCCCCGCGGCTCCGCCGGGAGCGGCCGGCCAGGTCGGCCTTACTTGTTGTTGCCGATCTGGCCCAGCTGGATGGCGTTCAGGCGATCGGCGGCGGTGCGGGCGGCGTCGGTGCCGGGATAGCGGCGGGTCACTTCGCCCAGCGTGCGTTCGGCGGCTTCGTACTGGCGCGCGCCGTATTGCGCGAGCCCGACCTTGAGCAGGGCGCCCGGGGCCTTGTCGTGGGTCGGATAGCGGTCCAGCAGCGACTGGAACTGTTCCTGCGCCAGCGGGTAGTTCTGGGTGACGTAATAGCTCTCGCCCAGCCAATAGAGGGCATTGGGGGTGTAGCTGCCGTTCGGGTACCGCTCGAGGAAATCCTGGAACAACCCGGCTGACTGCACATACTGGCCGGCCTTGAGGGCATTGAACGCGGCGTCGTAGGCGGCGCGTTCCTGGGCGACCGCGCCCTTGTCGCCATAGACGACAGGCGCCTTGTCCTGCACCGCGGGCGCCGTCGCCGCAGCGGCGGGCTTGGTGGAAGCGGCCGGCACGGCCGGTTTCGTCGCGACCGGCGCCGGCGCTTCGAGCCGGTTGAGACGGTCGTCGAGGTCGAGGTACTGCGCTTTCGACGTGGACTGCAGTTGCTGGTTCTGCTGCTGCAGCTCTTCCACCTGCGACCGCAGCGCCTGCACTTCCGAGCGCAACTGGGTGAGCTGGTTCAGCAGGTCGACATTGCCCTGGTTGTTGTTGGCGCGGGCTTCGAGTGCAGCCACCCGGTCCGCCAGGCTTGCACGCTGGGCGACGGCGGGAGCCGAGGCGAGGCATGCAGCGAGCAACAGAAATAGGAGTCTGGGACGCATGGAGTATTTGACCGGAGGAAACGGGAAAGTTCAGGTCTCGCCGCAACCCTCCCCCGTGCTGGGGGAGGGCGCGAGAGCCTGTCGGCCCTTACTTCGCGGTGTAGACGATCTCGACGCGGCGGTTCTTGGCCCAGCAGTCTTCGGTCGAATCGGTGCAGGTCGGGCGTTCCTCGCCGTAGCTGACGACGTTGACCTGGCTGCCGGAACCGCCATTGGCCTGGATGGCCGACGAGACGGCATTGCCGCGGCGTTCGCCCAGGCCCTGGTTGTATTCACGGCTGCCACGCTCGTCGGCGTTGCCTTCCAGGTTCATGCGCGAGGACGGACGGTCGCGCAGGTACTTGGCGTGGCAGGCGACGATGGCCTGGAATTCCGGACGCAGCGCGTCCTGGTCGAAATCGAAGTAGACGACGCGCTGGCGCAGGCAGGCATCGGTGTCGAGGTCTTCGGGACCGAAACCGGTCTTTGCGACCGGGGGCGGGGTGACCGGCGGCTGTTCGACAGGAGTGGGTTCGACCGGCGGAACTTCCTTCACTTTCTTCGAGCAGGCAACGGCCGTGGCGCACAGGAGTGCGGCAACAAGAATGCGGGTGGTGCTGTTCATCGGGTTTCCTCGTCTATGAGCTTTGGAGCGGGTGTGCGGGAGATGTCTCGAGCATCCGGGAGGGATTTGAAACGATGCTGCATTAGCCTACCAGTCAACATGAACAGGGGAGCGTGACCGGTGTTGCGGGGTCGCGTTTGCGTCCGGGCGGGCGCAGCGGCCCAATCTTTCAACAGCTTTTCGGGCAAAGGATTACCTGCGAATGCGGTACGGCCCCCAGGCCGGCTCGCGCACGTCGCCATCGGCCAGCACCAGGCGCTGGCGCACGCGGCCATCGGAGGAAACGGCATAGAGCACGTCGCGGTGTCCCTCGCGTGCGGCGTAGAGGATCATCATTCCGTTCGGGGCGAAGCTGGGCGATTCGTCCAGCGAGCCCGGCGAGAGGTTCGTCCACGAGCCACCGACACTGCGGTCCATTATCGCGATGCGATAGCCGCCCCCGCTCTGCTGCGTGGTGGCCAGTTTCTTGCCATCGCTGGAGACGGTCGGGTCGGCGTTGTAGCTGCCCTG
Source organism: Lysobacter sp. P5_B9 (assembly GCF_054049835.1). Classification (NCBI taxonomy): domain Bacteria; kingdom Pseudomonadati; phylum Pseudomonadota; class Gammaproteobacteria; order Lysobacterales; family Lysobacteraceae; genus Lysobacter; species Lysobacter sp. P5_B9. The sequence continues at coordinate 272,128 of NZ_JBFULP010000001.1, read as the reverse complement.
GAAGGTGACGCGCGTGGCACCGCCACCGGAAGCCGGCGCCTGGTAGATCTGCGGCTTGCCGCCGCGGTCCGAGGTGAAGTACAGGGTGCTGCCATCTGCGCTCCACACCGCCGAGGTATCGATCGCGAAATGGTTGGTGACCTGGGTCAGCGCGCGGCTGCCGAGGTCCATCACGTAGATCTCCGGATTGCCGCCCTTCGAAAGCGTCAGCGCCAGCTTGCGGCCGTCCGGGGAGAACGACGGTGCGCCGTTGATGCCGCGGAACTTGGCGATGACTTCGCGCGCGCCCGACGCAATCGTCTGCAGGTAGATCGACGAGTTGCCGCCCTCATAGCTGACGTAGGCGAGCTTGCCGCCATCGGGACTCCACGACGGCGACAGCAGCGGCTCGGCGGAGCGCACCACGGTCTGCGGGTTGTAGCCGTCGCTGTCGGCGATCATCAGTGCGTAGCGCGACGCCTTGCCGGTGCCGGTTGCGGTGACGTAGGCGATGCGGGTGAAGAAGGCACCACGGATGCCGGTGACCTTCTCGTACACGGCATCGGCGATCTGGTGGCCGACGTCGCGCATGGCGTTGGCGCGTGCGCTCAGGGCGAATCCAAGCAGGCGTTCCTGGCGGGCGACATCGAACAGTTCGTATTCGATGCGATAACCACCATCACCGGCATCGAGCACGCGGCCAACCAGGATGTAGTCCTGGTTGAGTGCGGCCCAGGTCGGGAAGTTGATCTCGCTGCCGCGCGAGGGGCGCTCGACGATGTCCTTGTCGGCGAGGCTGCGGAAGGAACCGGAGCGGTTGAGGTCCGATGCCACGACCTTGGCGACGTCGGTGTCCAGAGCCGGGCCCTGCATCGGGATCACGGCGATCGGCGCGGCCGAGGCGTTACCGCCGACGATGTCGATCTCCAGGCCTTGTTGCGCGCTGGCGGCGAAGGGAAGCAGGAGGGCGAGGAGCACGGCCAGCCAGCGCGTCGAGGAATAGGGCGTGGATCGATTCATCAGCGCTCCAGGGCGTGGGAAAAACGGGGCTTGCGAGCGGTCCGCGCTGCGGCCCGATTCAGTTTCATCATTCTTAACAACAGTTTGGTTAACGCCACCTCAAGCAGGGGTTGAGAGGCCTGAACCGGCAAAAACCGCAATCAGCGATCTTCGGCGCGGAAATTCAGGTTGACGTTACGCGAAAAGACTTCTTCGAAGCCGGCGTAGGGCAGCGGTTGTGCCTTCAGTACCGCCGCCTCGATCGAGCGGCGGCCCTGTTCGTCGTAGGCGCAGGGCGAGGTGACTTCGACCCCGATCACCTGGCCGCCGGGCAGCTGGCGGATGCTCAGGCGGCAGGTCGCCCCCAGCGGCACGCTGTCCGGACGGGTCCATTTGGCCAGGATCGCCGCTTGCAGCGCGGCGGAGTACCGGGCGTGCAGGCCATTGTCGCTGCCCTGGGCACCGCTCACCTGCGCATCCGTGGGCGCCGCGGCTTCGGCCGCGTTGCGTGCGCGGGCGTCGGCGAGTTGTGCCAGCTTCTGTTCGGCCAGGTCTGCTTCGTGCGAAGCCGCGGCGCGGCGACGGCGGATGTCTTCCAGCTGCTTCTGCCGCTGGATCTCCATCTCGGTCAGCTTCTGCTTGCGCTGCACGTCCTGCTGGCGCTCCAGTTCGGTCAGGTCGACCTGCTCCTGGCGCTGCTTCGCTTCCTGGACCTTCTTTTCCTCCGTCGGCGTCGGCGTCGGCTGCTCGGTGACGGCTTCCTGGTTGACCTCGTCGGGAACCGGAATGAAATCCTGCGCCTCGGGCTGCGGTTCGACCGGCTCGGGTACGGGCTCGGGCAGTGGTTCGGGCTCGGGCACGACCTCCTCCACCGGCCGCTCAGGCTTGCGTTCCAGCGTGCGGCGCATCGCCGCCGACAGCTGGCTCGCGTCCATGAGCTCGGCGGAAATCGCGCCGGCCGCCGCCGGTGTCGCGCTGCGCGTCCACCACAGGCCGAGGAACAGCACGGCGAACAGCGCCAGGTGCAGCAGCACGGCGAAAACGAAAGCCTGCGCGGTGTCGGCGCGGGTTTCCTTCATTTACGGCCGGCCTGCTTCGGGTCGCTCATCAGGCCGATCTTCCTGACGTTGGCGCGCTGGAGCAGCTCCATCACGTTCATCACGTCCTGGTACTTTCCCTGGCCCTGTGCCGCGACGAAGATCGACGCTTCCTTGTTCTGGCCAACGATGGCGCGGATGCGCGCTTCCAGGGCCTGCGCCGTCACCGCCTCGTTCTTGCCCGCCTTCACCGCCAGCGCGTACGTGCCGTCGGGATATACGCTGACCACGATCGGGTCTTCCTTGGCGTTGACGGTCTTCGCATTGCTCTGTGGCAGGTCGACGTCCACGCCCAGCGTGAGCAGCGGCGCGGTGACCATGAAGATCACCAGCAGCACCAGCATCACGTCGATGTAGGGCACGACGTTGATCTCGGCCTTGAGCTTGCGCTTGCGATGGCGGCGCATGGAAAGGACGCTCATACGAATTTCCTGTTTGTCATTCCGATCAGCCGAAGGACCTGCCTGTTTAACGCATCGGCGGCCCTATTGGGGTTCACCATTCTCGGCCGCAGGCGCGGCCCAGGCATCGCCGCGCTTGCGGGCTGGTCGCGGGCCGGTTATTCGTCTTATTCGTCCGCGTGCGCCTGGCGCTGCAGGATCGAGGAGAACTCCTCGGCGAAGGCGTCGTAACGCACCGCCAGCCGCTCGACGCCGTTGGCGAAGCGGTTGTAGGCCCAGACCGCGGGAATCGCGACGAACAGGCCCATCGCGGTGGCGAGCAGCGCCTCGGAGATGCCCGGCGCCACGTCCTTGATGCCGACCTGGGCGCCGCTGGCGAGCAGGCCGTGCATGGTCACCATGATCCCGAACACGGTGCCGACCAGGCCGATGTACGGCGCGGTCGAACCGATGTTGGCGAGCAGCTCGAGGTTGTGTTCGAGTCCGTCGATCTCGCGCGAGCCGGTCGCACGCATCGCGCGCTGCGCGCCTTCCAGCTGCACGCGCGCATCGACCATGCGTGCGTCCGGCCCCTTGCGCTGGCGCAGCCGGCCGAACTCACGGAAACCAGCTTCGAAGATCGACTCCATGCCACCGCCAGGGCCGCGCCCTTGGGTCGCACCGGCGTAGAGCTTGGTGAGCTCGGCGCCGGACCAGAAACGTTCCTCGAAACGTTCGGCTTCCTTCTGCGCGCGGGAGATCACGCTGCGCTTGCGGAAGATGATCACCCACGAAACGATCGAGGCGACGATCAGCAGCGCCATGATCAGCTGCACCGGCAGGCTGGCATCCAGCACGAGGCGCACCAGGTCGAGGTTGGCGCTGGCCGCGGCCGTGCCGTCGGCAAGCGTCGCGGCCTGCACCGGTGCGTCTTCGGGCAGTGCTTCGACGGTGGCCTGGATCGCCATGAAAGTTGCGGGGGTCATGCGTCTGTCTCCACCAAAGCGTTCAATTCGTCGTACAGCGGTTGCGGAATCGGGGTCGGTCTGAAGTCCGTGCCCAGGGCGGCGACGCGGACCGTGGCGGTGAGCAGGCGCTCGCCGCCGCGGCGGATCTCCTGCCGGAAGATCACGCTGGCGCGACGGCACTCCTGCAATGCCGCGGTGACGTCGAGCGCGTCGTCCAGCCGTGCCGGCTTGAGGAAGTCGAGCTGCATCGCGCGCACCGCGAACAGAAGGCCGTGCTCGCTGCGCAGCAGTTCCTGCCCGTACCCCCGCGCGCGCATCCATTCGCTGCGCGCGCGTTCGAGGAAGGCCAGGTACTGCGCGTGATACACGACGCCGCCTGCGTCGGTATCTTCCCAGTAAATGCGGACGGGATGGCTGAACATGCGTTAAGAAAACCCCGGTACGGAAATCACGGAAAGCCGGCTGCGCGGCACGAAAGTCCGCCACGTCGCGCGCGAAACGCGGGATGGGTCATTGCGGGAACGGGCGGAGGACGCGGCACTGGAAATGCGCTCGTGCTCACACTCCGGCATCGTCATTCTTCGGTCTCGGCGCGTTCCGCGTACAGGTCGCTCGCCCCCGCCTTCGGCTTGAAGCCCATGTGCCGGTAGGCCTTGGAGGTGGCCATGCGGCCGCGTGCGGTACGCACGAGGTAGCCCTGCTGGATCAGGTAGGGCTCGATCACGTCCTCGAGCGTGCCGCGTTCCTCGCTCAGCGCCGCGGCCAGCGACTCCACGCCGACCGGGCCGCCATCGAAGGACTGGATGATCGTATTGAGCATGCGCCGGTCGAGGTCATCGAAGCCTTCCGGATCGACCTTGAGCATCTTCATCGCCGCATCCGCGACCTCGCGCGTGATCGCCCCGCTCGCCTTCACCTGCGCGTAATCGCGCACGCGGCGCAACAGGCGGTTGGCGATGCGCGGCGTGCCGCGCGAGCGCTTCGCGATCTCCGCCGCGCCTTCGGCATCGCAGTTGATGCCAAGGATCTGCGCCGAGCGGCGCACGATGCGGGTCAGTTCTTCCGCGCTGTAGAACTCCAGGCGCTGCACGATGCCGAAGCGGTCGCGCAGCGGCGCGGTCAGGAGGCCGGCGCGCGTGGTGGCGCCGATCAGGGTGAAGGGCGGCAGGTCGAGCTTGATCGACCGGGCCGCGGGGCCCTCGCCGATCATGATGTCGATCTGGTAGTCCTCCATCGCCGGATACAGCACTTCCTCCACGACGGGCGACAGGCGATGGATCTCGTCGATGAACAGCACGTCGTGCGGCTGCAGGTTGGTGAGCAGCGCCGCGAGGTCGCCCGCCTTCTCGATCACCGGACCGGAAGTCTGGCGCAGGTTGACGCCGAGCTCGTTGGCGATGACGTGGCTGAGGGTGGTCTTGCCCAGGCCTGGCGGACCGAAGATCAGGACGTGGTCGAGCGCTTCGCCGCGCTGCTTCGCCGCCTCGATGTAGATCTGCATCTGCTCCCGCACGGGTGCCTGGCCGAGGTACTCGTCCAGGCGCTTGGGGCGAATGGAGGCCTCGATGGCGTCTTCTTCGCGCGTGGCGGCAGGGGAAACGATGCGGGAGTCATCCATGCCGGCATTATGGTGCGCGCCGCGATGAAATCCACATGCGGCGCCCCCAAACGCGCCGCGGCGCGCGGGGAACGGCTGCGGCGGGCTGCTGATTAACCCCTCAGATCTCGACCTGGGCGCCCAGTTCCACCAGCCGGTTGCCGGGGATGCGGAAGAACCCGGTCGCCGAGGCCGCGTTGCGGTGCATGACCGCGAACAGCTTGTCGCGCCAGTACGGCATGCCGCGATGGCGGCTGGCGATCACGGTCTCGCGGCTGGCGAAATAGGTGGTTTCCATCGGATCGAAGTGGATGCCGCCCCTGTCGCAGCTGCGCATCAGCGCCAGCGGCACATCCGGGGTTTCCATGAAACCGAACTTGATGACCACGCGATAGAAGTCCGCGCCGCCGATCGAATCTATCTTGAGCCGCTTCTCCTTGGGCGCGTATGGCACGTTCATCGTGTCCACGGTGAGGAACACGTTGCGCTCGTGCAGCACCTTGTTGTGCTTGAGGTTGTGCAGCAGCGCGTGCGGCACCACGCCGGTCTGCGCGGTCATGAAGATGGCCGTGCCCGGCACGCGCACCGGCGGCGCCAGCATCAGGCCGGGCAGGAAGGTATCGATCTGGATGCCTTCCTTGCGGATCTCGGCGTGCAGCAGCTCGCGGCCGCGGCGCCAGGTACGCAGCACGGTGAATGCGATGATGGCCAACACCACCGGCACCCACGCGCCATCGAAGAACTTCACGCCATTCGCGATCAGGAAGGCGATCTCCACGACGGCGAACAGCACGCACAGCGGCAGTACCCAGCGGCGCGCCTTGGGCCACATCGTGCGCGCGACCAGCGCCAGCAGAAGGGTGTCGATCAGCATCGTGCCGGACACCGATACGCCGTACGCCGATGCCAGCGCCGTGGACGTGCGGAAGGCCAGCACCAGCGCGATCACCAGCACCATCAGCGTCCAGTTGATGCCGGGAATGTAGATCTGGCCGATGGTGTCCTTCGACGTGTGCGTGATCGCCATGCGCGGGATGTACCCCAGCTGCATCGCCTGGCGCGCCACCGAATACGCGCCGGTGATCACCGCCTGCGACGCGATCACCGCGGCAGCGGTGGCCAGCCCGATCATCGGCACCATGGCCCAGTCGGGAACACCGATATAGAACGGGTTCTTGACGGCGGAGGGATCGGCCAGGACCAGCGCACCCTGGCCGAGGTAGTTCAGCATCAGCGCCGGCAGCACGAAGAAATACCAGGCGTAACGGATCGGCTTGGCCCCGAAGTGGCCCATGTCGGCGTACAGCGCCTCGCCGCCGGTCACCGCCAGCACCACGGCACCCAGGATGAAGATGCCGTGCCAACCGTGCTCGATGAAGAAGCGCACGGACCACGACGGATTGAAGGCCTGCAGCACTTCCGGGTTGTGACCGATGTTGAACAGGCCCAACGCCGCCAGCGAGGCGAACCACAGGGCCGTGATGGGGCCGAAGACCTTGCCGACCTTCTCCGTCCCGAAGCGCTGGGTCATGAACAAGGCCAGCAGGATCAGTACCGCCAGCGGCACGATCCAGGTATGCAGTTTCGGCGCGGCAACCTCGATGCCTTCGAGCGCGGACAACACGGACACCGCCGGCGTGATCACGCCGTCGCCGAAGAACAGCGACGCGCCGAAGATGCCCAGGATGCCGACCGCGTAGGCCGAGCGCGAGCCTTTCGGCAACGTGCGCTGGGCCAGCGCCATCAGCGCCATGATGCCGCCCTCGCCTTCGTTGTCGGCGCGCATGATGATGCTCACGTACTTCAGCGTCACCACGATCACCAGCGCCCAGAACACCAGCGACAGCACCCCCAGAACGGTGGCGTGATCCGGCGTCAGGCCGTAGTGCGGGATGAAGGCTTCCTTGATCGTGTACAGCGGGCTGGTGCCGATGTCCCCGAACACGACGCCGATCGCGCCAACCATGAGCCCGAACAGGCCCACGTTGCCATGGCCGTTGTGGCCATGCGCGTGGGTATTGGCGTTGCTGGAACTGGCCATGGGCCTTCCTGGATCTGTGACGCGAAGCAGCGGGGCGTCAGCGAAGCGCGGACTTTAGCGCTTTGCGGATGATGGTGGCGGCGTCATCGCCGACAGTGACCGCGGCGGCGGCCATGCGGGAGGCTTCGGCGGGCTTGTAACCCAGCTGCTGCAGGGCGATGACGGCTTCGGATTGCGGATCTCCCGGCGCGCCGGAGGCGTTCAGGGTCGCGCCCACGCCGGCGAGGGCGGCGGCGCGGTCGCGCAGTTCGACGACCATGCGCTCGGCGGTCTTCTTGCCGATGCCGGGAATGCGCGTCAGCGCGGTGACGTCGCCGGCCTGCACCAGGCGCGCGAATTCGTCGACGCTCACGCCCGACAGCACGGCCAGGGCGATCTTCGCGCCGATGCCGGTGACCTTCTGCACGTCGCGGAACAGGCGGCGCTCGCCCTCGCGCAGGAAGCCGTACAGCGAAACGCTGTCTTCCTTCTGCGCGTAGTGGGTGAACAGCGAGACTTCGCGGCCCATTTCGGGCAGGTCGTAGAACGTGCTCATCGGCGCCTCGAGCTCGTAACCGACGCCGTTGACGTCTACAACAAGCCACGGTGGCTGCTTGTGCACGATGATGCCTTTCAGGCGCCCAATCATGACCGCCCTCCGGCCCGCGAGCACAGCTCGCGGGCGTTCAACGGCGCGCGAGCCAGTGGCTCGCAAGCGCGCCGCTTCACCCAGGGCGGCTGCTTGTGCACGAGGATGCCTTTCAAACGACCGATCATTTACGTCCCCACGTCATTTCCGACCCCAGGCCTGTTTGGTACTGACGCCCAGCCGCTGCGCGGTCGAGCGCACGTGTGCATGCGTGATCGCCACGGCGAGTGCGTCGGCGGCGTCGGCCTGCAGCTTGCCCTGCAGGCTCAGCATCACACCGACCATGTGCTGGACCTGCGACTTGTCCGCACCGCCCTGCCCGACCACGGCCAGCTTGATTTCCTTGGCCGCGTATTCGTGCACCGGCAGGTCGCGCAGCACCGCCGCGCACAGCGCCGCGCCGCGCGCCTGGCCCAGCTTCAGTGCCGAGTCGGGATTCTTGGCCATGAAGACCTTCTCGATCGCCACTTCATCGGGCTTGTAGGTCTCGATGATGTCGGCGAGGCCATCCAGCAGGCGCTTGAGGCGCTGCGGGAATTCGCCCTCGCCGAGCAGCAGCAAGGGCGCATGGAACACATGCCGGGCGCGCCCGGTGCTGTCGGCATCAATGATGCCGACACCGGTGCGCTGCGAGCCGGGGTCGATGCCTAGGATTCTGGTCACGAAGTCAGCGTACGCCCTCAGGCGTAGGCATCCTCGCCGAGATCGGCGTTGGAATACACGTTCTGCACGTCGTCCATGTCTTCCAGCCAGCGCAGCAGCTTGGCTACCTGTTGCGCGGTGTCGCCGCTGACGGCGATGTCGTTGTCGGCGCGCAGGGTGACTTCGGCGAGGTCGGGCACCAGGCCCGCTTTCTCCATGGCTGCCTTCACTTCGGCGAAGGCATCGGGCGCGGTGATGACGTCGATCGCGCCGTCTTCCGGATACACGACGATGTCGTCGGCGCCGGCTTCGATCGCCGCCTCGGTGATTTTTTCTTCATCCGCGCCCGGCGCGTACGACAGCACGCCCAGCTTCCTGAACATGAAGGCGACCGAGCCGTCGGTGCCGAGGTTGCCGCCGAACTTGCCGAAGGCGTGGCGCACGTCGGCCACGGTGCGCACCTTGTTGTCGGTCAGGCAGTCGACGATCACGGCCACGCCACCGGGGGCGTAGCCCTCGTAGCGGATTTCCTCGTAGACGACGCCTTCGAGTTCGCCGGTGGCCTTCTTGATCGCGCGCTCGATCACGTCCTTGGACATGTTGACCGACAGCGCCTTGTCCACGGCCGTACGCAGGCGTGGATTGCCCGACGGATCGCCGCCACCGGCGCGTGCCGCGACGCTGATCTCGCGGATGATCTTGGTGAAGATCTTGCCGCGCTGCGCGTCGACCGCATTCTTGCGGGCCTCGATGGAAGGGCCTCTACCCATGGATGTTCCGTGCCGTGCCTTGTGACGAAGGCGGCAATTTTAGCGCGCCGCACGACTCCCCGTGGCGGTTCCCGCGGAGGGCCGCCGGTTTCATTGCAGCTCCGGCCGGAACCGGCCCTGGCGGAAGAAGTGGATGGCCAGCCGTGCGGCTTCGGCCGAAAATAGCATGCCGCTGTGGCTGGCGGCGATGACGGCGTGGTCGGCCAGGCCCGGCAAGCGGGTTTCGGCCACGGCGACGGAGCCGTCGTGCTCGCCGTCGAACCCGCCAAAGACGTGCCCCAGTCCGCGTGGCAGCGTGCCGGCGATGACCCCGACCTCCGGATGCCCATCCCACTGATCGAAGCCGCGTTCGAGCAGGTCGGCGGCGAGCCCGAGCGTGGCCGCGGTCCACGGACGCTGGCGCATGCCATGCACCGCGCCGCTCCCGCGCAGCGGGGAGCCTAGGCAGACCACGCGATGTACCGGCAGCGCCGGGTGATCGTGCAGCGCCTGCAGGGCGACCAGGCCGCCCAGGCTGTGCGCGAGCACATGCGTGGGGCCGCGCGCGAGGATTTCAGCCAGGTGCGCGCTGGCGTCTTCCGGCCCGCGGGTGACGCCGTGGTAGGCGAAGACCCCGCAGTCGAAGCCGGCCTCGCGCAACCGCGCCGCCTGCCAGGCCATGACGGCACCGGGCATCCAGATGCCGTGGATGAGGACTACGTGTTGGGCCATGTCAGCCGCGAAGGTAAAGCGATGCCGTGCGCGGTGCCACCACCGCGCGCGAGGCGCATCACGCCCGTGCCTTGCGCCGGTAGATGAATTCGTGGTCGCGCTGCTGGCCGACGATGAACTCGTACTCGCCCGCCTTCTCGAAGCCGTAGCGGCCGTAGAAGCGCTGCGCACCGTAGTTTTCGGACCACACGCTGATCCACAGCGTGCGCGGACCGTCACGCTCGAGCCAGGCCTGGGCCTCTTCGAACAACTTCGCGCCGATGCCGCCGCCCTGTGCCTTCCCGCTTATGTAGAGACGCTTGAGTTCGCCGTCTTCGGGTCGGGCATCTTCATGCGGCAGGCCACAGGGACCCGCCAGCGCATAACCCAGCGGCTCGTCGCCTTCCACCGCCAGCCAGATCGCGTACAACGGGCTGGCCAGCAGCTTGGCGTAGGCATCGACCGAATGCGACTCGTCGAGGAATGCCTGTAGGTCTTCCTGCGAATACAGGTGAGCGAAGGCGTCGATGAACGTGCGCGCGCCCAGCTCCGCGAGCACGGCGGCGTCGGTGGACTGGGCGCGGAGGATCAGCATGCTCAGGCGTCTTCTTCTTCTTCGTACTCTTCGTCTTCCTCGTCCGACTCTTCGTCGTCCGATTCTTCCCCTTCGCCCTCTTCGTACTCGTAGTCGTCCTCGCCAAAGTCCTCGCCGTCCCAACGGCCTTCGCCGTCCGGAACGAAAGTCAGGGCCATCGCGTTGGGCGCGCTGCCCACGCGCACCAGCCAACCGCCGAACACGCGGGCGCGTTCGGTCAACAGGCCGGCGTCGGTGCCTTCATTGGCCAGTTTTTCCCACTGCAGGGCAAATGCGGTCTCGGTCATTCCAGTTATTCCTTTGAAGAAGCCTTGGGCCGAATGGCGACGTGCACTTCGGCCAGCTGCGCATCCGGCACCGGCGACGGTGCGCCGGTCATCAGGCACTGCGCGGTCGTGGTCTTCGGGAACGCGATGACGTCGCGGATCGATTCGGTGCCGGCCATCAGCGCGGCGATGCGGTCGATGCCGAAGGCGATGCCGCCGTGCGGCGGCGCGCCGTACTTGAGCGCGTCGAGCAGGAAGCCGAACTTGCCTTCCGCCTCTTCCGCACCGATGCCGAGCAGCTCGAACACCGCGCTCTGCATCTTCGAATTGTGGATGCGGATCGAACCGCCGCCGATCTCGTTGCCGTTGAGCACCATGTCGTAACCGCGCGACACCGCGGTCCGGGCGTTCGCGCGCAGGTCCTCGATCGAATCAACCGCGGGCGCGGTGAACGGGTGATGCAGGGCGACGTAACGCTTTTCCTCGTCGTCCCACTCGAACATCGGGAAGTCGGTGACCCACAGCGGGGCCCAACCATTGGCGACCAGGTTGAAGTCCTTGCCTGCCTTCAGGCGCACCGCGCCCATGAAGTCGCTGACCTTGTTGTAGGCGCCGGCGCCGAAGAACACGATGTCGCCGTTGCCGGCGCCGACGTGCCCGAGTAGTGCGGCGAAGGCGTCTTCGCTGAAGAACTTGGCGACCGGCGAATTCACCGCGCCGGTTTCGTCGATCTTGGCGTAGGCCAGGCCCTTGGCGCCGAACTTGGCCGCGTGCGCGGCGTATTCGTCGATCTGCTTGCGCGACAGCGCGGCGCCACCGGGGATGCGCAGCGCGGCGACGCGACCATCCGGATCGTTGGCAGCCGCGGTGAACACGGCGAACTCGCTGGCCTTCACCAGCTCGGCGACGTCGACAAGTTCCAACGCGATGCGCAGATCGGGCTTGTCGGAACCGTAGCGGCGCATGGCTTCGGCATAGGTCATGCGCGGGAACTGCGCGGCGAGTTCGACGTCCATCACTTCGCGGAACACGAAGCGGATCATGTCCTCCACCGTGTCCTGCACGTCGCGTTCGCTGACCCACGCGAATTCCATGTCGAGCTGGGTGAACTCGAGCTGGCGATCGGCGCGCAGCGCCTCGTCGCGGAAGCAGCGCGCGATCTGGTAGTAGCGGTCGAAGCCCGCCATCATCAGGATCTGCTTGAACAGCTGCGGCGATTGCGGCAGCGCGTAGAACTCGCCCGGGTGCATGCGCGCCGGAACGAGGAAGTCACGCGCGCCTTCCGGCGTGGCCTTGGTCAGGATCGGGGTTTCCAGGTCCTGGAAGCCGCGCTCGTCGAGATAGCGGCGCAGCGCAGCCACCAGCCTGGTGCGGGTGCGCATCTTGCGCTGCATGTCCGGCGTGCGCAGGTCGAGGTAGCGGTACTTGAGGCGGATGTCCTCGCCCGGATTCTCGTGGGCATGGAACGGGAGCGGCTCGGCCTTGTTGAGCAGTTCGATCTTGGTCGCGACGATTTCGACCTGGCCGGTGCGGATCTTGTCGTTGACGCTCTGGCGCTTGCGGACCACGCCGGTGACACGCAGGCAGTCCTCGTACCCCACATGAGCGGCGGCTGAGAGAACCTCGGCGTTGCCCGGAATGTTGCTGTCGGGTTCAGCGACGATCTGCACGATGCCTTCATGGTCGCGAAGATCGATGAAGCACAGGCCGCCGAGGTTGCGGGCGACATCGGCCCAGCCGCAAAGCGTGACGGTCTGGCCGACCAGGGCCTCATCGATGAGGCCGCAGAAGTGGGTACGCATGGAAACTCCGGGAGGTACATTCGATCCGGCCTGGGCCGGAAGCTTCTTGCAACGGCCGCGCCTCGGCGCGGCCCCGGCCGTGGACCGGAAAGACGGCATTTTAACGGCAGCAGCGCCTTACTTGCTGCCAAGTTATGAACGGAAGCGGCGGACGCCCCGTCGCGGGATTCCCACCATCAATAAGGGTAGGTCATGAAGACATTGTTGAAACCGCTGCTCATGGTGTTGTGCCTGCTGGCCCTGTCCGCGCCCGCCATGGCGCAGTACCAGACCCGGGCCTATGCCCCGGAAGACCTGCGCAGCCTGTCCTACAACGACCAGGTCCGGGTCATCAGCCAGGAATACCAGGAGCAGTCCGGCGGCCAGCGCATCGCCGACGACCAGCTGCGGTTCTACCTGGACCAGGTGAATCGCTCCAGCTGGCGCTTCAGCGACATCAAGCGCGATATCGCCACGTCCCTGCAGGGCTCGTCCGGTCCGGGTCCGGGCCCGGGCCCCTATCCCAGCCCGGGAGACACGATCCGCTGCGAGAGCCCCAACAACAACAGCCGCACCTGCAATACCCCGTGGCGTGGCAACTCGCGGCTGGTACGGCAGTTGTCGAATACCAACTGCGTCGAAGGCCGTAACTGGAGCTCGCAGAACGGCCAGGTCATGGTATGGAGTGGTTGCCGCGCCGAATTCGCCAGAGGCGCGGGCGGCGGCCAGACCGGCACCATCCGCTGCGAAAGTGCCGACAACCGCACCGCCAACTGCCGGACCCCCTGGCGGGGCCGATCCCAGGTGGTGCGCCAGATCTCCGACCGCGCCTGTCGCGAGAACCAGAACTGGAACAGCAGCAACGGCCAGGTGACCGTGTGGGCGGGCTGCCGCGCCGAGTTCGGACCCGCCGGCGGCGGCTGGAACGGCGGCAATGGCGGCGGCAACGGCGGCGGCTGGAACGGCGGCGGCAATGGCTACACGGTGACCTGTTCCAGCAACGGCGGTTACTCCACCTGCAACTGGCCGCCGGGCCAGGGCGCGCCGCACCTGATCGAGCAGCTGTCGACGACCCCCTGCATCCAGGGCCGGACCTGGGGCATGGACGGCAGCAACCGCATCTGGGTCAACGGCGGCTGCCGCGGCCGCTTCGGCAACTGATCGCAGCCAGCCGCGACCACAAGGCTGCAAACGAAAACGGCGGCTCCGCACAGGCGGGCCGCCGTTTTCTGTTGGGGCTGGCGAACTCAGGCCGGCTTGGTGTCGGACTTTGGCGCCGGCGCCGGCTCGGCCTTCTTTTCCGCAGGCATGGCTTCCGCAGGCTTGCTGTCCGCCGCAGGCGACGCGGCCGCGCCGTCCCCGGCCAGGTTGCGCTTCTTGTCGCCGTCCTTCTTGAAGTCGGTCTCATACCAGCCGCCGCCGGCCAGGCGGAACTGCGGCGCGGTCAGCTGGCGACGCACCTGCTCTGCGTGGCACGACGGGCACACCGTCGGATCCGGGTCGGACATCTTCTGCAGGCGGTCGAAGCTATGGCCGCAGGCGGCGCACTCGAAGGCGTAGATCGGCATGGCAAGGGCACTTCTGGGATCGGATGAGCGCGGCGGGCGCCGCGAGCAGGAAACTGGAGGTCGGACTCCAGGGATTCAAGCGGCGCAGGCCTAGGCCGCGTCGTAAAGCGCCAGCAAGTCTTCCTCGGCCCGGGCGAGTTCCGCCGCCAGCGCATCGCGCTGGCGCGACAACTCGTTGGCGTTGGTGGCGCCATCGGCATAGACGTCCGGATCGGCCAGGTCCATGTCGATCGCATGCAGCTTCGATTCGAACTCGGCGACGCGAGCTTCCATCTGCGCCAGCTTGTGCGGGTTCGGCGGCTTCTTCTTCGTGGCGGCAGCGGCCGGTGCCGGCGCGGCCTTGGCCGCTGCCTTGGTCCTGCTGTCCGTCGCTTCGCGCGTGCGCAGCCATACCGCGTAGGCATCGAGATCGCCATCGAACGGCTGCGCCACGCCATCGGCGACGCGCCAGAACGTCTCGCAGACCAGGCCGATCAGGTGACGGTCGTGCGAGACCAGCACGATCGCGCCATCGAACGTCGCCAGCGCTTCGGCCAGGGCCTCGCGCATGTCGAGGTCGAGGTGGTTGGTCGGTTCGTCGAGCAGCAGCACGTTGGGCTGGCGCCATGCGATCAAGGCCAGCGCGAGGCGCGCGCGTTCGCCACCGGAGAACTTGTCGACCGATTCGAACGCGCGGTCGCCAGGGAAATTCCACTTGCCGAGGAAGTCGCGCAGCTGTTGCGTCGACACGCCCGGGGCGATGTCGCCGAGGTGATCGATCGGGCTGGTGCCTTCGCGCAGCGATTCCACCGTGTGCTGGGCGAAGTAGCCGATGCGCAGGTCCGGATGGCCGCCGCGTTCGCCGGTGAGCAACGGGATCTCGCCGACCAGCGATTTCACCAGCGTGGATTTGCCGGCGCCGTTGGGACCTAGCAGGGCGACCCGGTCGCCGGCTTCGAGGATGAAGCCCACCTGGTCCAGCACGGTGTGATCGCCGTAACCGCAATCTGCATGCATCAGGCGCAGCAATGCGTGCGGCAGTTTCGCCGGCGCCGGGAATTCGATGCGCAGCGCGCGCTCGGCACGCACCGCCTCGGTATTGGCCATCTTGGCCAGGCGCTTGACCCGCGACTGCGCCTGCTTGGCCTTGGCGGCGCTGGCACTGAAACGGTCGATGAAGCTCTGCAGGTGCGCGCGCTCGGCCTGTACCTTTTCGTGGGTGATCTGCTGCAGGCGCAGGTGTTCGGCGCGCTGGCGCTCGAAGGCGGTGTAGTCGCCGGTGTAGAGCTTGGCCTTGCCGTCGTGCAGGTGCAGCGTGTGCGTGGTGACTTCGTCGAGGAACTCGCGGTCGTGCGAGATCAGCAGCAGCGTGCCGGGATACTTCAGCAGCCACTGCTCAAGCCACAGCACCGCATCGAGGTCGAGGTGGTTGGTCGGTTCGTCGAGCAGCAGCAGGTCGCTGGGCGTCATCAGCGCGCGGGCGAGATTCAGGCGCACGCGCCAGCCGCCGGAGAATTCCTTCACCGCACGCGCATGGGTGTCGGCGGTGAAGCCCAGGCCGTGCAGCAGCTTGCCGGCGCGTGCGGTGGCGTCGTAGCCACCGAGTTCTTCGAGCTTGTGGTGGGCCTCGGCGACGGCCTCCCAGTCCTCGCGCTCCATGGCCGCGCGTTCGGCCTGGATGACCGCGTGCACCTTCGCGTCGCCGGACAGGACGAAATCGAGCGCGGGATCGTCCAGCGCCGGCGTTTCCTGGGCCACGCTGGCGATGCGCACGCGTGCGGGCACGTCGATATCGCCGCGATCGGCCTCGACCTCGCCCTGGATCGCGGCGAACAGCGAGGACTTGCCGGTGCCGTTGCGGCCGATGACGCCCAGGCGCCAGCCGGCCTGCAGGGCCAGGTCGACGTTGGACAAAAGGAGGCGTTCGCCCCGGCGCAGGGCGAAATCACGAAAAGCAATCATGGGCGGTATTGTACGGTGGCGACCGGGGTTTCCCGGTTGCCTGGGGGCACCCATCGGCCCTGAAGCCGGCAAATTCCGCCTTTGCGACATCGGTCCACTGCACATCCCGGCACTGGACGCAGCGCCGGATACCCCCATTGAGGATGGTTCCCCCGCCACATCGAGGCCGAATGCACCACACCTCCCTCATCGCCATCCTCGTCGCCGGCTTCGGCCTGGCCTTCATCTTCGGCGCGTTGGCGCAGCGGCTGCGCTTGTCGCCGCTGGTGGGATACCTGGTGGCCGGCATCATCGCCGGGCCGTTCACGCCGGGCTTTGTCGGCGACCCCACGCTGGCGCCGCAGCTCGCCGAGATCGGCGTGATCCTGCTGATGTTCGGCGTCGGCCTGCACTTCTCGCTGGGCGACCTGCTCGAGGTGAGGTGGATCGCGGTACCCGGCGCGATCGTGCAGATCCTGTTCGTGTCGCTGCTGGGCTGGGGACTGGCCCGCTGGTTCGGCTGGGACAATGGCGCGGGCCTGGTGTTCGGGCTGGCCTTGTCGGTCGCCAGCACCGTGGTCGTGCTACGCGCGCTGGAGGAACGGCGCCTGCTCGAGACCAGTCGCGGCCGCATCGCGGTGGGTTGGCTGATCGTCGAAGACCTGGTGATGGTGCTCGTGCTGGTGCTGCTGCCGGCCATGGCCGGCATGTTCAAGGGCGATGGCGGCGACCGCGTGGAAGTGATTACCGCGCTGATCAAGACCCTGTTCAAGGTCGGCGGCTTCATCGCGGTGATGCTGTTGGTCGGGCGCCGCGTGGTGCCCTGGATCCTCGAACGCGTCGCCGGCACCGGCTCGCGCGAGCTGTTCACCCTGTGCATCCTGGCGATCGCGTTGGGCTTCGCATTCGGATCGGCGGAACTGTTCGGCGTGTCGTTCGCACTGGGCGCGTTCTTCGCCGGCCTGCTGCTCAACGAATCCGAGTTCAGCCACGAGGCCGCGACCGAAACCCTGCCGCTGCGCGATGCCTTCGCGGTGCTGTTCTTCGTTTCGGTCGGCATGCTGTTCAACCCGATGATCCTGGTCGAGCGCCCGCTGGAAGTGCTGGCGACGTTCGCGATCGTGGTGTTCGGCAACGGCTTGGCGGCGTGGACGGTCGCGCGCCTGTGGGGCAGGTCCGGCGCCACGGCGCTGCTGCTCGGGATCAGCCTGTCGCAGATCGGCGAGTTCTCTTTCATCCTCGCCGGCCTCGGCGTGCAACTGCGCGTGCTGCCGACCGCCGGCCAGGACCTGATCCTCGCCGGCGCCCTGCTCTCGATCACGTTCAACCCGTTGCTGATGGCATGGCTGGACCGCCGCACCGCCGCCGAAGCGCGCCTCACGCAGGAGGAGGCCGACCGCGCGGCGCCGATACCGCCGGACATCCGCGACCACGTGCTGCTGGTCGGCTACGGCCGCGTCGGCCGCGAACTCGCCCGCGTGCTGCACGACCACGGCGTGCCGCTGGTGGTGATCGACGGCGAGGACCATCTCATCGCACGCGCACGCGCCGACGGCCTGCCCGCCATCCGCGGCAATGCAGTCAACGAAGGCGTGCTGCGCGAAGCCGTGCCGGAACGCGCGCACATGGCCTTGCTGGCAATCCCGAATGCGCTGGAAGCCGGCGAGATCATCGCCACACTGCGCAAGTTGAACCCGGCGCTGAGCATCGTCGCGCGCGGCCACAGCGACGCCGAGGTCAAGCACCTGCTCGAACACGGCGCGGACGCCACGGTCATGGCCGAACGCGAACTGGCGCATAGCTTCGCCGAGATGGTGATGGCGACGCCGCCGTACCGCGGCGAGCGGCACCTGCCGCCGGCCACCTGAAAACAAAACCGCCGATGCCCTCGCGGACATCGGCGGCCTTGAACGCAGCGGGTGGTGCGAGTGGTTACTTCGCGGCGTAACGCAGGCTCACGAACCAGTTGCGCCCCGCCTGCGGATAGAACATCGCCGTCTCGTAGGTCTTGTCGAACACGTTGTTCGCGTTGACCTGCAGCGTCCATGCCTGCGCAAACGTGTAGCCGAAGCGCAGGTCGGTCGTGGCATAACCGCCCATGCGCAGCGTGTTGCCCGGATCGTCGTAGCGCTCGCCCGTGGCGACGACGCTGGCGCCGACGCTGAAGGCGCCAAAGCTGCGATCCGCATCCACGCGCGCGTTGGTGCGCGAACGGCGCGGCAGCAGGTTGCCGTCGTCGAAACCGCTGGTGCTGCGCGGATCCAGCCAGGTGATGTTGCCCTGAACCGCCCAGCCCAGCACCGTCGCGTCGACCGTCGCTTCGGTACCGCGGATGCGGGCCTCGTCGACATTGTTGGGCTGCCCGAACGGACGTTCCGGCTTCGGTGTGGGGTCGTAGCTGATCAGGTCGTCGATGCGCGTCTCGAACGCGTTGACCGACCAGCCGCCCCAGCCGTGCTTGCCGCGCAGGCCGAGCTCGAAACTGCACGAGGTTTCCGGCGCCAGGTCGGAATTGCCGAAGAACGGGAAGTACAGATCGTTGAAGGTGGGCGCGCGGAACGCGGTGCCGTAACTCGCGGTCAGGCGCAGGGCCTGGGTGAAATCCCAGCCCCAGCGGGCGCTGCCGGTGGTTTCGCCGCCGAACTGGGTGTCGTCGTCGCGGCGCAGGCCCAACTGCAGCGAGTGCGCGCCGAAGGCCTGCTGCCACTGGCCGAACACGCCGCGGGTGATGCGAGTGGTCTGGTCATACGGCGTGTCGCTGCCGACTTCATCGCGACGCCAGTCGTAACCCAGGGTCGCCAGGCCCTCGCCCACGCCGAAATCGCCCTGCAGCGAGCCGCTGGTGCGGTGCGAATCGAAGTGGCCATTCGGCACGCCCAGCGAGAAGTTGTCGCTGAGGTCATCGTTGCGGCCGAGGTTGAGGCTCACCGTAACCTTGTCGCTGGGTGCATATCGCACGCGACCGCCGACAACCTGCTGCACGATGTCGGATTCGTCATTGAACCCGTCGTACTTGTTGTTGCCTTCCGCGCGCAGCGCGCGCGCCTCGACGTCCCACGCCTTGTTGAAACGGTGGCCGGCGCCCAGCGACAGCGACTGGTTGCGATAGCCGTCGCGATCCGTATCCAGGGTGAAGTCATCGAAGGGGTTGCCGGGATTGTCGCGATAGCTGTCGAAGCCGTCGGTGCTTTCATACGCCGCGTGCACCTGGTACCAGCCGCCCCGGCCGTCGGATGTCTCGCCGCGGCCGCCAATGCCCGCGCCATAACGCTGGGTGCCGTAGTTGCCGGCGCCGACGTTGAAGGTGGGATCGAAGGCATCGTGCGGACGGCGGGTGAAGATGTGGATCACGCCGCCGATCGCATCCGAGCCGTACAAACTGGAGAACGGGCCCCGCACGATCTCGATGCGCTCGATCTGCTCGACCGGGATGTCCTGGAACGCGGCGCCGCCACTGGTGGTCGAGCCGATGCGCACGCCGTCGACCAGCACCAGCACATGGTCGGATTCGGTGCCGCGCAGGAAGGTGGAGGCCACCTTGCCCGGTCCGCCATTCGCGGCGATGGAGATACCCGGCATGCCGCGCAGCAGTTCCGGCAGCGAGGCCGGAGCGCGGCGTTCGATGTCCTCGCGCGTGATCACGGTGACGGCGGCGAGCGCGGAATCCGGCGCCTGCGGCGTGCGCGAGGCGGTGACGATGACGTCGTCGAGTTCGGTGGCACCGCGTGCGGCATCGGCCGCGAATGCAGGGGCGACGCAGCCCAGCAGGCCGATCGCCAGCAGCGTGCGGCGCGGGGCATGGAAATTACGGTAGTGCATGGAAACTCCTTGGCCGCGCCTGTCCCGCGCGGTGGTTCGGGATGGACGACAGGAGGCAAGGAATGAATGCGAGGCACGCGAAAGCGCATGGCCCGCGACAAAAGCCCACCGCTTGTCGGGTCAGACCTGGGGCCGGTCTCCGGGCTTGTGCGCGGACGCTCGCTCGCGTCCGGGAGCGGCGCCTTCCCGTGCAGTGCGCACAGTGGCATTCGCCGGTCCCGAGCCATCCTGGCTCAACACTTACCGTTGCGGGGGCAGCTCCGGAATTGCCTGTTTCGTCGACCAGACGAGGGCGCACCGGATTCCCGTTTCAACCGCCGCGTCGCGACGGTCACCTCAGGCGGCGCGAAGTCTATCAGCTGCGCGGTGGGGGAGCAGGAGCTGGGCGGTGGCGGGCAGGAGCTTGACTTATGCCGATTGGAGTCCAGGGCAGACAAAGGCCGCTCGTCCTGAGCTTATCGAAGGACGCCCCTGAGCGGTGAAGTGGCGGCGGCATCCTTCGACAGGCTCAGGATGAGCGGGTGTTCGACTTCATGAGCGGGTGTTCGACTTCGCTCAAGCCTTGTGGAACACCAACTTCCCACCCGCCGCATCGACCTGCACCGTATCGCCGCTGTTGCATTCGAAGGCCGCTCGTCCTGAGCCTGTCGAAGGACGCCCCTCGGCGGTGAAGTTGCGGCGGCATCCTTCGACAAGCTCAGGATGAGCGGGTGTTCGACTTCACGAGTGGGCGTTCGACTTCGCTCAAGCCTTGTGGAACGCCAACTTCCCACCCGCCGCATCGACCTGCACCGTATCGCCGCTGTTGCATTCGAAGGCCGCTCGTCCTGAGCCTGTCGAAGGACGCCCCTCGGCGGTGAAGTTGCGGCGGCATCCTTCGACAAGCTCGGGATGAGCGGGTGTTCGACTTCACGAGTGGGTGTTCGACTTCGCTCAGGCTTTGTGGAACACCAACTGCCCACCCGCCGCATCGACCTGCACCGTATCGCCCGCATTGAACTCGCCGGCCAGGATGCGCTGCGCCAGCGGATTCTCCAGCTGTTGCTGCACGGCGCGCTTGAGCGGACGCGCGCCGTAGACCGGATCGAAGCCGACGTTGCCCAGCAGCGTCAGCGCGGCATCCGACAACGCCAGCTTCAAGCCGCGTTCGTTGAGCCGCTTCTCCAGTCCGCGCAACTGGATGCGCGCGATCTCGCGGATCTGCGCCTTGTCGAGCGGATGGAACACGACGATGTCGTCGAGGCGGTTGATGAACTCCGGGCGGAAGTGCGCCTGCACGACGCCCATCACCGCGGCCTTCATCTGCGTGTAGGCCTCGGGTGAATCGTCGCCTGCCATGTCCTGGATCATCTGGCTGCCGAGATTCGACGTCATGATGATCACGGTGTTGCGGAAGTCGACGGTGCGGCCCTGTCCGTCGGTGAGGCGGCCGTCGTCGAGCACCTGCAGCAGGATGTTGAAGACGTCCGGATGCGCCTTCTCCACCTCATCGAGCAGGATCACGCTGTATGGACGGCGACGGACGGCTTCGGTGAGGTAACCGCCTTCCTCGTAGCCGACATAGCCCGGAGGCGCGCCGACCAGGCGGCTGACAGCGTGCTTCTCCATGAACTCGCTCATGTCGATGCGCACCATCGCATCGGCCGAGTCGAACAGGAATTCGGCCAGCGCCTTGGAGAGTTCGGTCTTGCCCACTCCGGTGGGGCCGAGGAACAGGAACGAACCCGACGGGCGATTGGGATCGCTCAGTCCCGCGCGCGAACGCCGCACCGCATCGGACACGACCTTGATCGCCTCGTCCTGGCCGACCACGCGCGCATGCAGCTGGTCCTCCATCTTCAGCAGCTTCTCGCGCTCGCCTTCGAGCATCTTGTTGACCGGGATGCCGGTCCAGCGCGACACGACTTCGGCGATCTCCTCCTCGGTGACCTTGTCCTGCAGCAGCGTGAAACCCTTGGTTTCGGCTTCCTGCGCGGCCTTGAGCTGCTTTTCCAGTTCGGGCAACTTGCCGTACTGGATCTCGCTCATCGCGGCGAAGTCCTGCTTGCGCTGCGCGGCCTCGAGCTCGAGCTTGGCGGCCTCGATCTGCTCCTTGATCCGGGTCGCGCCCTGCAGCATGGCCTTCTCAGCCTTCCACACTTCCTCGAGGTCATTGAACTCGCGCTCGAGCCGGGCGATCTCGTCCTCGAGGTCGGCCAGGCGCTGCCTGGAGGCGTCGTCCTTTTCCTTCTTCAAGGCCTCGCGCTGGATCTTGAGCTGGATCAGGCGGCGCTCCTTGCGGTCGAGTTCCTCGGGCTTGGAATCGATCTCCATGCGGATGCGCGACGCCGCCTCGTCCATCAGGTCGATGGCCTTGTCCGGCAGCTGGCGGTCGGCGATGTAGCGATGGGACAGCGTCGCGGCGGCGACGATCGCGGGATCGGTGATCTCTACGCCATGGTGCACGGCGTACTTCTCCTTCAGCCCGCGCAGGATGGCGATGGTGTCTTCCACGCTGGGCTCGCCGACGAAGACCTTCTGGAAGCGGCGCTCCAGCGCGGCGTCCTTCTCGACGTACTTGCGGTACTCGTCGAGCGTGGTCGCGCCGATGCAATGCAGCTCGCCGCGGGCCAGGGCAGGTTTCAGCATGTTGCCGGCATCCATCGCGCCCTCGGCCTTGCCAGCGCCGACCATGGTGTGCAACTCGTCGATGAACAGGATCACCTGGCCTTCGTTCTTGGCCAGGTCGTTGAGCACCGCCTTGAGGCGCTCCTCGAATTCACCGCGGAACTTGGCGCCGGCGATCAGCGCGCCCATGTCGAGCGAGAGCACGCGCTTGCCACGCAGGCCTTCGGGCACCTCGCCGTTGACGATGCGCTGGGCCAGGCCCTCCACTATCGCGGTCTTGCCGACACCGGGTTCACCGATCAGCACCGGGTTGTTCTTGGTCCGGCGCTGCAGCACCTGCACGGTACGGCGGATCTCCTCATCGCGGCCGATCACCGGGTCGAGCTTGCCGCTCTCGGCGCGCTCGGTGAGGTCGATGGTGTACTTGTCCAGCGCCTGGCGCTGGTCCTCGGCGTTCTCGGACTGCACGGTTTCGCCGCCGCGGACCTTGTCGATCGCGGTTTCGAGCTTCTGCTTCGTCGCTCCGGCCGCCTTGAGGGCACGCCCGACTTCGCCGCCGTCCTCGAGTGCGGCGAGCACGAACAGTTCCGAGGCGATGAACGCATCGCCGCGCTGCTGCGCGTACTTGTCGGTGACATTGAGCAGGCGCGCCAGGTCGTTGCCGATGCTGACGTTGCCGGCCTGGCCGCTGACCTTCGGCAGCTTTTCCAGCGTCTCGCCCAGGCGCTCGCGTAGCAGCGGCACGTTGACGCCGGCCTGAGCCAGCAACGGGCGCGTGCTGCCGCCACTTTGATCAAGCAGCGCGGCCAACAGGTGTGCGGGTTCGATGACGCTGTGGTCGCGGCCGACGGCGAGCGACTGCGCATCGCTCAGGGCCTGCTGGAAGCGCGACGTGAGTTTGTCCATCCGCATGGGGGGGAACCTCGGGAAATCAGGGCGGCCGTGCCGCAACTTCCCCGGAAATGCGGGCTCCCGGTGCGCTTTCAAGCACCAGGGGCGCTGGGTGGCGCGGCCGTTCGGCCAGCCGCCAGCGCCATTGCGCATGCACCTGATGCTTACATCCCGGCCATCACAATGCCGTGCATGAGCGCAGACCCCGCCCGCCTGCCGCCGCCCCCGCCGCCCGCGCACGACTGGGCCCTGTTCCTCGACGTCGACGGCACCCTGCTGGATTTCGCGCCATCACCCGACGGCGTGCATGTGCCTGCCGATCTCATCGACGACCTGCGCCGCCTGCACGATGCCTTCGGCGGCGCGCTGGCGCTGGTCAGCGGTCGCCGGCTGGAGACCCTCGATGCGCTGTTTGCGCCGTTGCGGCTGCCCGCGATCGGCCTGCACGGACTGCAGCGGCGCGATGGCGCCTTCGCCGGGCACGAGGCGCCGCGCGAAATCGCGTCCGTGCTCGCCGCCGCGCGCGCGCTCGCCGCGAAGTACCCCGGCGTGATCGTCGAGGACAAGGGCATCACCATCGCCCTGCATTGGCGCAACGCGCCGGCTGCCGAGGAGCCGCTGCATGAGTTCGCGACCTCGGCGCTGATCGAACTCCCCGGCTATTGCCTGCAGCCCGGGAACGACGTACTGGAGCTGCGCCCGGATGGCCATGACAAGGGTGACGCGATCATCGCGCTGCTGCAGAGCGAGGAGTTCCGCAACCGCTTCCCGGTGTTCATCGGCGACGACCTCACCGACGAGCACGGCTTCGAGGCCGTCAACGCGCGACACGGCATCAGCGTACTGGTCGGCACGCGCGCGAACAGCGCCGCCCGCCATGGCCTGCACGACCCTGGCGTCGTACGCGCCTGGCTGCGCGAAGCCGCCAGGCTGCTCGCGCCCGAAGCGGTCCAGTGACACCACTGCATCCACCCGCCGCGACAGGCGGCGCTTGAAGGGAATCCGCGCATGTCCACGCTCGACCTCGGCATCATCGGCAACGGCAGCATCGCGGCATTGATCGACAGCCGCGCACGT
Source organism: Lysobacter sp. P5_B9 (assembly GCF_054049835.1). NCBI lineage: Bacteria > Pseudomonadati > Pseudomonadota > Gammaproteobacteria > Lysobacterales > Lysobacteraceae > Lysobacter > Lysobacter sp. P5_B9. The sequence continues at coordinate 247,813 of NZ_JBFULP010000001.1, read as the reverse complement.
ATCGTCTGGGCCTGTGTGCCCGCCTTCGACGGCGACCCCGCGTTCTGCGCCCTGCTCTCTCCCGTCAACGACGGTGGTGACTATACGATCGAGCTGCTCGACTGCGTGTCTTCGGAACAGCACTACCTCCCCAATACCGCGGTGTTGCGGACGGTGTTGCGCGACGGCAACGGCGGGGCGGTGGAGATCACCGATTTCGCGCCGCGCTGGCGCCAGCACGATCGCTACTTCCGGCCGGTGATGCTGATGCGCCGCGTGCGCCCGCTATCGGGCAGCCCGCGCATCCGCGTGCTGCTGCGACCGCTTGCGGACTACGGCGCGCGAATTCCCGACACCACCTGGGGCAGCAACCATGTGCGCTACCTTCTGTCCGACATCACCCTGCGCCTGACCAGTGACCTGCCGGTACGCATGCTCCGGGATGCATTGCCGTTCGTGCTCGATCGCGATGCGCACCTGTTGCTGGGCCCGGACGAGACGCTCACCGAGCCGGTCGGGATCTACGTGCGCCTCGCCGAGGAACGCACGGTCGACTATTGGCGCGAGTGGAGCCGCTACCTGTCGATCCCGCTGGAGTGGCAGGACGCCGTGATCCGCAGTGCGATCACCCTGAAGTTGTGCCAGTACGAGGACACCGGCGCGATAGTCGCCGCGATCACCACCTCCATCCCGGAAGCACCGCACACCGTGCGCAATTGGGACTACCGCTATTGCTGGCTGCGGGATGCGGCGTTCGTGGTGCGCGCGCTCAACCGCCTGGGCGCGACGCGCACCATGGAAGACTATCTACGCTATCTGTCCAACCTCGCCACTTTCGTATCCGATGCGCTTCAGCCGTTGTACGGGATCGGCTTCGAGACCGAGCTCGCCGAGGAGGAAGTGCCTTCGCTGGCGGGCTATCGCGGCATGGGCCCGGTACGGCGCGGCAACCTGGCATGGCTGCAGAAGCAGCACGACGTGTACGGCAGCGTGATACTGGCGTCGACGCAGCTGTTCTTCGACCAGCGCCTGAACCGCCCCGGTGACGCCACCGTCTTCGCGCGGCTGGAACCGATCGGCGAGCGCGCGTACGAACTCTACGAGCAGCCCGACGCCGGCCTGTGGGAATTCCGCGGTCGCGCCGAAACGCATACCTATTCCGCTGCGATGTGCTGGGCCGCGTGCGATCGCCTTTCCAAGATCGCCGCCCACCTGCACCTGCCCATCCGCGCCGACTATTGGCGCGTGCGCGCGGACGAGATGCACGCAAGGATCGTGGACGCCGCGCTGGACCGCGAACGCGGCCATTTCGTCGACGCCTTCGGCGGACACCGGCTCGACGCTTCGCTGCTGTTGCTGGCGGACCTGGGTTTCGTCGCCGCGGACGATCCGCGCTTCATCGCCACCGTCGAAGCCATCGGTCGCGAGCTGCTGCACGGCGATGCACTGTTCCGCTACATCGCGCCGGACGACTTCGGCGTTCCGGAAACCAGCTTCACCATCTGCACCTTCTGGTACATCGACGCGCTCGCTGCGATAGGACGCCTGGAGGAAGCGCGCGGGATGTTCGAGCGCCTGCTCTCGCGCCGCAATCCGCTGGGCCTGTTGTCCGAGGACCTCGCCTTCGACGGCGAGCCATGGGGCAACTTCCCGCAGACGTACTCGCACGTCGGGCTCATCATCGCGGCGATGCGGCTGTCGCGGCCGTGGCGCGACGCGGTGTGAGCACGGGTCCTGGGCAATGAGCCGGCTGGTCATGGTGTCCAACCGCGTCGCCCTCCCCGGCGAATCGCGCGCGGGCGGACTGGCGATCGCGTTGAAGGCGGCGATGGAGGAATCGGGTGGACTCTGGTTCGGCTGGAGCGGGCGTATCGCCGCCGAATCCGGGCACATGCACGAAATCGACGCCGGCAACGTCCGCTACATCACCGTCGACCTGTCCGAACAGGACCGCGACGACTACTACAACGGCTTCGCCAATCGCACGCTCTGGCCGTTGCTGCACTTCCGCATGGACCTGGTCGATTACCGCCGCGAGATGTATGCCGGCTACCTGCGCGTCAACGCGCTGTTCGCCGAGCGCCTTGCACCGCTGCTCGACGAAGACGACGTGGTCTGGGTGCACGACTACCACCTGATCCCGCTGGCGCAGCTGTTGCGCGAGCGCGGCGCGCGGTGTCGGCTGGGCTTCTTCCTGCACGTGCCGATGCCGTCATCCGACCTGCTGGCGGCATTGCCGGACCACAGCCGGCTGTTCGAAGGGTTGTCGGCGTACGACCTGGTCGGTTTCCAGACCGAGCGCGACCTCGAGCGCTTTCAGGATTACGTGCGCCTGTTCGGCCGCGGACGCGTGGTCGAACACGGTGTGCTGGAAACCGCGGGCGGCAGGCAGCTGCGCGCCGGGGCGTTCCCGATCAGCATCGACACGAACCAGATCAGCCTCCTGGCGGCCAAGGCGGTGGGCAAGGCGAGCGTGAAGCGGCTCGCGGCGAGCATGTCGGGCCGTTCCCTCGCGATCGGGGTGGACCGGCTGGACTATTCCAAGGGTCTGCCGGAGCGGTTCCGCGCCTTCGAGCGCTACCTGCAACGCCATCCGGAACAGCGTGGACGCCTTACCTTCCTGCAGATCGCGCCGGTCTCGCGCGACACGCTGCCCGAATACCGGTCGCTGCGGCGCGAACTCGAACAACTGGCCGGCCACATCAACGGCACGCGTGCCGATGCCGACTGGACGCCGGTCCGCTACGTCAACCGCAACTATCCGCACGCCTCGCTGACCGGTTTCCTGCGCTTGGCGCGCGTGGCCCTGGTGACGCCCCTGCGTGATGGCATGAACCTCGTCGCGAAGGAGTTCGTCGCCGCGCAGGACGCCGAAGATCCGGGGGTGCTGGTGCTGTCGAGCTTCGCGGGTGCCGCACGAGAACTCACCCAGGCCCTGCTGGTGAATCCCTACGATCTCGACGGCGTGGCCGATGCCATCGCGATCGCGGTGGCGATGCCGCTGGAAGAGCGGCGCGAACGCTGGCAGGCGATGATGCGACGGCTCCGGCACCACGACATCACGGCGTGGCGGCAGCATTTTCTGGCTACATTGCGCGCGGCGTGAGCTCTCATTGCAGGAAGCGGTCTTCGCATCCCGGGGGTACCAGCATGCACACCTCGCGCCGGCCGAACCAGCGATAGCGATTGCGCGCGAGCCAGCGGTACAGGCGATCGCGCAACGGGCGGGGCAGCATGGCGGCAGCGCGCACCAATCGCCACGCACCACCCAGCTCGGTCACCACGCGAACGATCGCGTCGGTGTCCTGCAACGCTAGGCCGCGCTCCACCAGCAGGAAGGACACCGGATCGTCCGGATCCAGCCCATGGCGCAAGAGCAATGCGCGACCGCTCGGCGTTTGCATGGCCGCAAACCGGTATTGCGCGCGACTGTCGCGTCGGAGCAGGAACTGCACCCACGCGTTGCACAACACGCACACGCCATCGAACACGATGACCGGGCGCGGATCGCCGTCAATCGACATGCAACCATCCCTCGTAGCAAACCAGCAGTCCTGCGAACGGCAGTGCTGCGCGGACGTCGAAACAATAGCGTTCCTGCCGCTGCGACTCGCGCGCTTCCACGCCCGTGAACCAGGCGGTCGGCAGCGCGATCCCGAGCACGCGGACGTGCGCGACGCGCCAAACGAGTGTGCTGCCTTCGGTCGCACCTTCTTCGACGTCGAGGCGGAATCCGAACGTCACCAGACCCAGACGCTCGCAGAGCAGGCCATTGCCCGCCCACAGGCGTGACGACATCGCATGGCCGGCAATGTGCCGCGTCCAACGTTCAGCGCCGGGCGTGGCCGCGATGTCGACTGCGATCGGGCCTATTCCCGCAGGCGGCAACCGCGTGGCCCAGGCGCAAAGCCGTGACAGCCGAGCAGCGCCGGAAACAGCAGCGGTGAGGCAGGCAGATTCTGAACAGACATGTTCTGAACGGACACGTTCAGAGCTGGCGCGTTCAACGAGCCGGGTCCATCCATACCAGCGACGCCATGCGACCGGTGCGCTGGTCGCGACGATGCGAATAGAACGATTGCGGATCGGCGATCGTGCACAGCGCGCCGCCGTGGATGTCGTCGGCACGCAGCCCGGCCTTTTCGAGGCGGCGCCGGGCGAGTGCGTAGAGATCGACATTCCAGTGGTCGGGCCGTGTGACCGTGAAGGCGCGCGCCGCGCCCCAGTCCTTGGCGACGAAGGCGTCGTAGACCTCGACGCCGACTTCGTATCTGCGTGGTCCGGCCGCCGGTCCCAGCCAGGCCACCAGCCGGTCGGGCGGCGTGTGCATCTTGTTCAGGGTGGCTTCCAGCACGCCGGCTGCCAGGCCGCGCCAGCCGGCGTGCGCGGCACCGACTTCGCCGCCGTCCCTCGCCGCGAGCAGCACGGGCAGGCAATCGGCGGTCAGGATCGCGAGCACCACGCCCGGCGTGGAAGTCACCGCGGCATCGGCTTCGGGTTCGATCGACGTGGCGGCCTCGTTGACGCGCGTGACCTCGACCCCATGCACCTGCCGCAGCCAGTGCGGCGCCGATGGCAACTCCGCGTACTCGGCGAGCTGCCGGCGGTTGCGCTCCACCGCGGTTTCATCGTCGCCCGAGCGCAGCCCCTGGTTGAAGCTGTCGAACGGCGCCTGCGACACGCCGGCACCATGCCGCAGCGTGGTGAAGCCGTGCACCGACTTCGGCACGGGCCACGCGGCGGGCAGGAAGGCCGCGTGCATGACTCAGCGACCGTCCTGCTTCGCCGCCACGGCATCGTTGTGCAACGCGCGCACCAGGCCACGCATGTCGTCGGGTACCGGGGCGCTGCAACGCACGGGTTCGCCGCTCACCGGATGCGCGAATTCCAGCACTTCGGCATGCAGTGCCTGGCGGCGGAAGCCGCGCAGCGCCTCGATCAGCTCCGGCGTGGCGCCCTTGGGCAGCTTCAACGGACCGCCGTAGAGCGGGTCACCCACGATGGGGTGCTTGAGGTGGGCCATGTGCACGCGGATCTGGTGCGTGCGACCGGTTTCCAGGCGGCACTCGAGCAAGGTGTGGGCGCGGAAGCGCTCGCGCAGGCGGAAATGGGTGACCGCATCCTTGCCGTCGTCGCGCACGGCCATGCGGATGCGATCACGCGGGTGGCGTTCGATCGGCGCGTTGGCGGTGCCGCCGGACACCAGCGCGCCGACCACGACCGCGAGATACTGGCGGTGCACCTCACGCGAGGACAGCTGCTCGATCAGCGCGGTATGCGCCGGCAGCGTACGCGCGATGACCATGACGCCGGAGGTGTCCTTGTCGAGGCGATGGACGATGCCCGCCCGCGGCAGCGCATTGAGCGCCGGGTCGCGATGCAGCAGCGCATTCACCAGGGTGCCGGCCGGGTTGCCCGCGCCCGGATGCACCACCAGCCCGGCCGGTTTGTTGATCACGAAGACGTGCTCGTCTTCGTGCAACACGTCCAGGGCGATGTCCTCGGGCTCGGAATGGGTCTGCACGTCCAGGACCACGGTCAGGGTCACGGCTTCGCCGCCGCGGACCGGATCGCGCGGCCGGACTTCCCTGCCATCGAGGCGGGCGTCGCCCGACTTGATCCAGGCGGACAGCCGGGAACGCGAGTAGTCGGGGAAGAGTTCGGCCAGCACGGCATCGAAGCGGCGACCGGCGCTGCTGTCGGGAACGGTGGCGGAGAGGAGGTTAGCGGAGCCGCTCATGGGGGGACTTGGTTCAGGGGGCGGATCGCCGGGCTGCTATTATCCGGGTTTCGTGCCTCCGGCGTCCGTCCAAGCCTCCCATGACCCCCAGCTGTAACCGCATCGCTCCGCGCGTCCTGCTTTCGCTGCTGCTGATCGCCGTCCTCGCCGGTTCCGGCTGTAGCAAGGGCTTGTTCAAGGACAAGGAAGCCGATGAAGGCCAGCCGGTCGAAGAGCTCTATGCCAAGGCTCACGGCCTGATGAAGCACGGCAACTGGAACGGCGCCGAAGTGACCTTCCGCCGCCTCGTCGCCCAGTACCCGTACGGTCCCTACACCGAGCAGGCGCTGATCGAAACCGCCTACGCCCAGTACAAGGCGGGCAAGCACGACGACGCGATCAGCAGCATCGACCGCTTCCTGCGCACCTACCCGACCCACCGCAACACCTCGTACATCTACTACCTGCGCGGACTGGTGGATTCGAGCCGCGACACCGTGTTCCTGCAGCAGGTATGGCGCCTCGACCCGAGCCGTCGCGACCTGGCCACCCCGCAGCAGGCGTACAACGACTTCCAGATCGTCGCCGAGCGCTACCCGAACAGCCGTTACGCCGAGGACGCCCGCGCGCGCATGGCCGACCTGCGCAACGTCTTCGCCCGCCACGATCTCGACGTCGCCCTGTACTACCTGCGCCGCACCGCCTACGTGGCCGCGGCCGACCGTGCCAAGCGCGTGCTCGAGACCTACCCGCAGAGCAAATACCAGAACGACGCCGTGGCCACGCTGGCCGCCGCCTACACCGGCCTGGGCAACCAGGTACTGGCCGACGACGCCAAGCGCGTGCTGCAGCAGAACGAACCCAACCACCCGTACCTGCGTGGCGACTGGCCGGACTACCCGAGCAACCTGCGCAAGCTCAACCCGTTCGCGGGCGAGAAGTCGGCGCTGGACAACGAGAAGCACTGACAGCGCTGCCGTGCAATCGCAAAAACGCCGCCCCCCGGGCGGCTTTTTTGTTTGTCGGCGCGCCGCGATGAAACAAGGCAATGTTGGACTCAAACGCGCCGCAGCGCGCGAGGGGAATGAACTGCGTGGAGGGAATGAACCTGCGCCCCGCGCCTGTCAGTCGCCCATATACCCATTGCTGATCGGATAGCGCCGCTCGCGCCGCACCGCGATGAAACACGGCGATGTCGTGGAATGAACTGGCGCTCCCGCGCCCGTCAGTCCCCCGTATACCCATTACTGATCGGATAGCGCCGCTCGCGCCCAAACGCACGGCGGGACACCTTCGGCCCAGGCGCCGCCTGGTGCCGCTTCCATTCACTGATCCGTACCAGCCGCAGCACCCGCTCCACCGTTGCGGCATCGAACCCGGCCGAGACGATGTCCTGGTGCGACTGCTCCAGGTCGACGTGGCGATACAGGATCGCATCCAGCACGTCGTAGGGCGGCAGCGAATCCTGGTCCTTCTGGTTCTCGCGCAGTTCCGCCGATGGCGGGCGGTCGATCACGCCCTGCGGAATGACGATGTCGCCCACGGTGTTGCGCCAGCGCGCCAGCGCGAACACCTCGGTCTTGTACAGGTCCTTCAGCGGCGCGTAGCCGCCGCACATGTCGCCATAGATCGTGGCATAGCCCACCGCATACTCGCTCTTGTTGCCGGTGGTCAGCAGCAGCCCGCCGAACTTGTTGCTCAGCGCCATCATGATCGCGCCGCGGCTGCGCGACTGCAGGTTCTCCTCGGTGGTATCGACCGGGTGCCCGGCGAACTGCTCCGCCAGCGCCTCGAGGAAACCCTGGAACGGTTTCTCGATCGGGACGGTGATCATGCGCACGCCCTGCCTGCGGCATTGCTCCTGCGCGAGGTCATTGGAGATGCCCGCCGTGTAACGCGACGGCATGCGCACCGCGGTGACATTCTCTGCGCCCAGCGCGTCGACCGCGATCGCCAGCACCAGCGCGGAATCGATGCCGCCGGACAAGCCGATCCAGGCCTGCTTGAATCCGTTCTTGGCGAAGTAGTCGCGCGTGCCGCGCACCACCGCGCGCCAGGCCAGGGCATCGCGGCTCTCGTCGCCATCCTCCATCCATTGCAGCGGGGTGAAGCGGCGCGCTTCCGCATCGAAATCCACCACCAGCCACTGGTCGGCGAAGGCCGCCGCCGGATGCACGGTGCCGTCGCCATCGGCGACCACGGAGCCGCCGTCGAACACCACCGCGTCCTGGCCGCCCACGGTGTTGAGATAGGCGATCGCGGCGCCGGTCTCCTGCGCGCGCTGCATCAGCAGGCCATCGCGCTGCGCATGCTTGTCGCGCTCGAACGGCGAGGCATTCGGCACCAGGACCAGCTGCGCACCGGCAGCCACCGTCTCCGCGATCGGCTCGGGAAACCACAGGTCCTCGCAGATGACCAATCCGACCTGCACGCCGTCGAGCTCGAACACGCAGGTATCGCGGTCCGGATCGACATCGAAGTAGCGGCGCTCGTCGAACACCGCGTAGTTGGGCAGTTCGCGCTTGCGGTAGGTGTGGGCGATGCGGCCGTCGCGCATCACGCTGGCCGCGTTGTACACGATCGCACCGGCTGCCTGCGGCCAGCCGACGATGGCCACGATGCCGGTGGCGGCACGGGCGATGCGCCCGATCGCCGCCTCGCAATCGGCAAGGAAGGCCGGGCGCAGCAGCAGGTCCTCGGGCGGATAGCCGCTGAGTGCCAGCTCGGGGAAAAGCACGACGTCGGCGCCGTATTCGTCCCGCGCCGAGGCGATCATCTCGATGAGGCGGTCGGCGTTCTTCGCCACCGCACCGACCGGAAAATCGAACTGCGCCATCGCGATCCGCAACGTCATGCCCTGCTCCAGCCCACGCCTGCGCGCATTCTACTAGGCGTGGCAATTCGGCTTGCGGCGGGCCCGTTCCTTCTCCCGCACTGCCCTCACCCCAACCCTCTCCCGTAAACGGGAGAGGGAGCAACGGCGGCTGCGTCCTCAGAACGCGTCGTCAAAGCCGACCGCGCCGCTGATGCCGACCTGGTAGGCCGAGACGCGGCGCTCGAAGAAGTTGGTCAGCTCCTGCACGTCCTGCAGGTCCATGAACGGGAACGGATTCTTCGCGCCGAACTCCGGCGCCAGGCCCAGCGCGGACAGGCGCAGGTCGGCGACGTACTCCAGGTACTGGCGCATCTCGCGCGGCGACAGGCCGTTGACGCCGCCGGAGAGTACGTCGTCGGCGAAGCCGGCCTCGACCTCGATCGCCTCGCGCAGCATGGCGCGCACATCGCGTTCCATGCCGGCATCGAACAGGCCGGGATCCTCGCTGCGCACGGTATGGATCACTTCCAGCGCGAAGGCCATGTGGCCGGATTCGTCGCGGAACACCCAGTTGGTGCCGCTGGCCAGGCCCGGCAGCAGGCCGCGCGACCGCAGGAACCAGACGTAGGCGAACGCGGCGAAGAAGAACAGGCCCTCGATGCAGCAGGCGAAGCAGATGAGGTTGAGCAGGAAGGCGCGGCGCTGCTCGCGCGTCTCCAACTGCCGCAGCGACTGGATCGAATCCATCCACTTGAAGCAGAACGCGGCCTTGGCGCGGATCGAGGGAATGCTCTCGATCGCGGCGAAGGCCTCCGCGCGGCGCGCCGGATCGGGAATGTAGGCATCGAGCAGCGTGAGGTAGAACTGCACGTGCAGCGCCTCCTCGTACAGCTGGCGCGACAGGTACATGCGCGCCTCGGGCGCGTTGATGTGCTGGTACAGGTTCAGCACCAGGTTGTTCGCCACGATCGAGTCGCCTGTGGCGAAGAAGGCAACCAGGCGTTCGATCAGGTGGCGGTCGGCGGCGCTGAGCTTGTGGCGCAGGTCGTTGAGATCGATGCCGAAATCGATTTCCTCCACCGTCCAGGTGTTGCGGATCGCGTCCTTGTACATCTCGTAGAACGCGGGGTAACGCATCGGCCGCAAGGTGAGGGCGAAGCCGGGGTCGAGCAGGTGCTGGTTTGTCACAGTGGACATGGAACGCTCCAGGGGCGTGGCCCCCCGCTCGCACGGGGAGGGTTGGGGCATGAGGCCCTTCCTCCGCTCACACGGGGAAGGCTTTGGGGCATGAGGCCCCCTCCCCCGCTTTGCGGGGGAGGGTTGGGGTGGGGGCAGGCGGGGGACACGATGACCCCCATCCCAGCCTTCCCCCGCATGCGGGGGAAGGGGCAGGAGAGCAGGTGCGGCGGCGACCGCTACAGCTTCCATGCAGCGCCACGTCCTGTGGCGACCACGGCGCCGCCGCACCTGCATGAAGCGTTACTGGCAGGCCTCGCAGGCCTCCGGGTTCTCCAGCGAACAGGCCAGGGCCTGCTGTTCGGAATAGGCCGGTGCCGGCGCCGCGGCGACGGTCGCCTTGGCAATCCGCGTGGCCGGTCGCGAGCGCAGGTAATAGGTGGTCTTCAATCCCGCCTTCCACGCGTACATGTACATGGACGACAGCCGGCCGATGTTCGGGCTCTCCATGAACAGGTTCAGCGACTGCGACTGGTCGAGATACGGACCGCGCGCCGCGGCGAGATCGATCAACGCCTTCTGTGGAAGTTCCCACGCGGTGCGATACACCACCTTGAGCACGTCCGGAAGCCCGGCCACGTTCTGCACCGAGCCTTCGGCGAGCTTGATCGCGTCGCGCGTTTCCGCGGTCCACAGGCCGAGCTTCTTCAGCTCGTCGACCAGGTAGCGGTTGATCTGCAGGAAGTCACCCGACAGCGTTTCGCGCTTGAACAGGTTGGACACCTGTGGCTCGATGCATTCGTAGCAACCGGCGATCGAGGCGATGGTCGCCGTGGGCGCGATGGCGATCAGCAGCGAGTTGCGCAGTCCGTGCTCGGCGATGCGCTGCTTCAACGCGTCCCACGCCGCGGTGTCGCTGGGCGTGATGCCCCACAGGTCGAACTGCAGCGCGCCGCCGGCGGCGCGCGTCTCGGCGTAGCTCGGATGCGCGCCATGCTGCTCGGCGATCTCGCACGAGGCCTCGAGCGCATGCAGGTAGATGCGTTCGGCGATCTTCGTCGACAGCTGCAGCGCCTCGCTCGAATCAAACGGCAGGCGCAGCTTGAAGAACACGTCCTGCAGGCCCATCACGCCCAGGCCGACCGGACGCCAGCGCAGGTTGGAGCGGCGTGCGGATTCGATCGGATAGAAATTGAGGTCGATCACTCGGTCGAGCTGGCGCACCGCCACGCGCACGGTTTCGGCCAGCTTGTCGAAGTCGAACACTGGCTTGCCGTCGTCGAACAGGGCGACATGCTGGGCGAGGTTGATCGAGCCCAGGTTGCACACCGCGGTTTCTTCAGCCGAAGTGACCTCGAGGATCTCCGTGCACAGGTTCGACAGGTGCACGGTGCGCCCCGGCCCGACCTGGTTGCAGGTGCGGTTGGAGGCGTCCTTGAACGTCATCCAGCCGTTGCCGGTCTCGCCCAGCACTTTCATCATCCGCGCGTACAGTTCGCGCGCCTTGATCGTCTTCGCCGCGAGCCCCTGCTGCTCGGCCTGTACATAGGCGCGCTCGAAGGCCTCGCCCCACAGGTCGACGAAGTCCGGCACCGCGTAAGGGTCGAACAGCGACCAGTCGCCATCCACCTCCACGCGCTGCATGAACAGGTCCGGCACCCAGTTGGCGAGGTTGAGGTTGTGCGTGCGCCGCGCCTCGTCGCCGGTGTTCTCGCGCAGCTCGAGGAATTCCTCGATGTCGGCGTGCCAGGTTTCCAGGTAGATGCAGGCCGCGCCCTTGCGCTTGCCGCCCTGGTTCACCGCGGCGACCGAGGCATCGAGGGTCTTCAGCCACGGCACGATGCCGTTGCTGCGGCCGTTGGTGGAACGGATCAGCGAACCGCGCGAACGGATGCGCGAATAGGCCTGGCCGATGCCGCCACTGAACTTCGACAACTGGGCGACGTCGCCGTAGCGCGCATAGATGTCGGTGAGCGAGTCCTGCGGCGAATCCAGCAGGAAGCAGGACGACAGCTGCTCGTGGCGCGTGCCGGAGTTGAACAGCGTCGGCGAACTGGGGATGTAGTCGAGCGACGCCATCAGCCGGTACAGCTCCAGCGCCGCGGCCGGGTTCTCGGTCAGCGACACGGCGATGCGCATGAAGAACTGCTGCGGTGTCTCGATCACGCTGCGGCGTTGCGGGTGCTTGAGCAGGTAGCGGTCGTACAGCGTGCGCAGGCCGAAGTACTCGAAGCGCTGGGTCTGCGCCGTATCGATCGCATCGTTGAACTTGCGCGCGTTGGCCTCGACGGTGTCGCGCACGCGGTCGTTGATCAGGCCTAGCTCGTGGCCGAGCACGATCGATTGCGAGAACGAATGCACGCCCAGGCCCGACACTTCCTTGTCGATGTAGCCGGCGAGCAGGCGCGCGGCGAGGCGGGCGTACTGCGGCTCCTCGGCGGTGAAGGCAGCAGCGGTGCGGATCGACAGTTCGTCGAGCTCGCGCGTGGTCGCGCCGTCGAAGATGCCGGCGATGGTCTTGAGCGCGACCCGCATCGGGTCGATGTCGTTGAGGCCGTCGCCACAGCGCGTTACCGCGCGCACGATCTTGCCGACGTCGACCGGCTCCTTGCGGCCGTCGCGCTTGGTGATGGTCATGGTCGCCGGCGCATGCGGCGGGGTCAGGGCGAAGCTGCTTTGCGCGGCGTAGTTCGCAGGCGCGGTGGAACGCGCGGTTGAAGGCGTGGCGCTATCGCGTACCGGCGTTTCGGTGGCTGCTTCGGCCAGGGTTTCGATGTGCATGGCTGTCCTCTCCGGTGGATGTGGAGAAGAAGCGAAAGCGGTCGCACGCATTGCGATTGGGCGCTTCGACCCGGATCGCTGCCGCGCACGTGCCAGCCCCCGCCCCCTCGGGCGAGCCGGCTTCAACGCGGGGATGCTGTCCAACAGCATGGAGACGGTGCGACGGCACGGGACGGACTCCCGGCATGGTCGACCGTCGCTCCCCGCGGAGACGCCTGGCCAAACGGAGGCATCGCTGCATCCGGTCGTGGCAGGTTTTCGGGCTTCTGGTCGGGCGGCGGGCCGGGGCTCGCCGTCTTCCTACTGCGCGTCGCTTCCCAGCTGCATCCCGTTACGGGATCGGGCCAGTGCCATTGACGCGGGTCGTTACCAGTTACCGCTGCGGGGCAGCTCCGGAATCGGTCCGAACATGCTCGGAACGGGCCTCACCGGATTCCCTTTAAGCCTTCCCCGGGCGGGGTCGGCACCATCGACAACCACAAGATAGTGGGGGTCGTCGAATCGGTCAACACGAAATATTGATTGAGTCGGGGCGCCCCCATCCCTCCCTTCCCCCGCGCGCGGGGGAAGGGGCAAAGCTTCGGCCCTTGATTCTTGCCCCCCGCTGGTGGCTTCCTCGGTCGCCGCGAATTGCTTCCCCCTCCCCGCCTCGCGGGGGAGGGTTGAGGTGGGGGCACGCAACAACAAAAAGGCCGCCCGGAGGCGGCCTTTCTGCAACACGAAGGCGCGATTACTTGGCGAGGCGTTTCGCGATCGCCGCACCGAGGTCGCCCGGCGACTTCACCGTGGTGACGCCGGCCTTTTCCATCGCTGCGAACTTGCCTTCGGCCGTGCCCGATCCGCCCGAGGCGATCGCACCGGCGTGGCCCATGCGCTTGCCCTTCGGCGCCGAGGCGCCGGCGATGAAACCGACGACCGGCTTGGTCACGTACTTGCTGATGAATTCGGCCGCTTCTTCCTCGGCCGAACCGCCGATCTCGCCGACCATGATGATGCCTTCGGTCTGCGGGTCGTCCTGGAACAGCTTGAGCGCGTCGATGAAGCTCGTGCCGTTGATGGGGTCGCCACCGATGCCGATGCAGGTCGACTGGCCGAGGCCGACGTCGGTGGTCTGCTTGACGGCTTCATAGGTCAGCGTGCCCGAACGCGACACGATGCCGATCTTGCCCGGCAGGTGGATGTGGCCCGGCATGATGCCGATCTTGCACTCGCCCGGCGTGATCACGCCCGGGCAGTTGGGACCGACCAGCACGACGTCGTCGTAACCGTTGAGGGTGTTCTTCACGCGCAGCATGTCGAGGACCGGGATGCCCTCGGTGATGCAGACGATGACCTTGATGCCGGCATCGGCCGCTTCGAGGATCGCGTCGGCCGCGAACGGCGGCGGCACGTAGATGACGGAGGCATCGGCGCCGGTCTCGTTGACCGCATCGGCAACGGTGTTGAACACCGGCAGGCCGAGGTGCTGGGTGCCGCCCTTGCCCGGGGTCACGCCACCGACGACCTTGGTGCCGTAGTCGAGCATCTGCTCGGCGTGGAAGGTGCCCTGCGAGCCGGTGAAGCCCTGGACGATCACCTTCGTATTCTTGTTGATCAAAACAGACATGGGTCGTCGTTCCTTACTTGCCGGCGACGGCGGCAACCGCCTTCTTCGCGCCGTCGTTGATGTCGTCGGCCGGAGTGATGGCCAGACCCGAGTTCTTCAGCAGTTCCTTGCCGGCTTCCACGTTCGTGCCTTCGAGGCGGACGATGACGGGAACCTTGACGTCGACTTCCTTGACCGCGCCGATGATGCCCTCGGCGATCATGTCGCAGCGGACGATGCCGCCGAAGATGTTGACGAAGATCGCCTTCACCTTGTCGCTCGACAGGATCAGCTTGAAGGCTTCGGTCACGCGTTCCTTGGTGGCGCCGCCGCCGACGTCGAGGAAGTTGGCCGGCGAACCGCCGTTGAGCGAGATGACGTCCATCGTGGCCATCGCCAGGCCGGCGCCGTTGACCATGCAGCCGATGTTGCCGTCCATGGTGACGTAGTTGAGGTCGTGCTGGCTGGCCTTGACCTCGGTCTCGTCTTCCTGGCGGATGTCGCGCATCGCGGCCAGTTCCGGATGGCGGAAGGTCGCGTTGTCGTCGGAGTTGATCTTGCCGTCGAGCACGGCGAGATCGCCGTTGGTCATGATGGCGAGCGGGTTGAGCTCGACCAGCGCCAGGTCCTTGTCGTTGAACAGCCTGTACAGGCCCAGCATGATCTTCGACAGCTGGCCCACCTGCTTGGCGTTGAGGCCGAGGGCGAAGCCGAGGTCGCGGGTCTGGTAGGGCTGCAGGCCCTGCACGTAGTTCACGTGCAGCGTCTTGATCGCTTCGGGCTTCTCGTGCGCGACCTGCTCGATGTCCATGCCGCCTTCGGCCGACGCGATGAACGTGATCGACTTGCTGTCGCGGTCGACGAGCACCGACAGGTACAGCTCCTTGGCGATGTCGGTGGCCTGGGTCACCAGCACGCTGTCGACGGGCAGTTCCACGCCGGCGGTCTGGTAGGTGGCCATCTTCGTGCCGAGCATGCCCTTGGCGTACTCGCGCACTTCATCGAAGGTCTTGGCGAGCTTCACGCCGCCGGCCTTGCCGCGGCCGCCCGCATGGATCTGGGCCTTGACCACCCAGAAGTCGCCGCCGATGGCCTTGGCTGCATCGACAGCCTCTTCCGGCGTGCGCGCTACGCGCCCGGCCGGCACCGAAATGCCGTAATCGGCAAAGAGTTGCTTTGCCTGGTATTCGTGGAAATTCATGCGTCACCGAGGGGAAGGAAAGAACCCGCGCCAGAACTCGCGGCCAGGGTGGCCGCCGCGCGAGGGGCAGCATTGTCGCCGATCGGGGCGGCCGGGGCAAAACGCGGGTCCTTCTCCCCGCGTGCGGGGAGAAGGACCCGTCAGGGCGGATGAGGGGCGCACTGCCCGCCCCTATACTCGGCCCGCGCCACCCCCAGGGACTTCCGCTTGACTACTCGCCCCGCCGCCCAAGCCGACAGCGCGCTGCGCCGCGAGTTGCACTTCTTCACCCTGTTCCGGCTGTTCGAAGCCGCGCTGCTGACCTTCCTGTTATTCGGCCCGGTGCGCGATTACGTCACCGAGCCGCGCGACGAGGGCATCGCCAAGGCCACGGTGGTCAGCTACCTGTTCGTCGCGCTGGTGCTGTTCGTGATCCGCAAGCGCGGCGACCTGCAGTTGCAGGCACTGACCGGAATCGCGTTCGACCTGTTCTTCTGCATCCTCGCCGTGTATGCGTTGCCGGGGACGCGGGCGGGCATCGTCCTCATGCTGATGTTCAACGTCGGCGCGGCGGCGCTGCTGCTGCCGACGCGCTTCGGCCTGGGCGTCGCCACGCTCGCCGCTGGCGCGCTGATCCTCGAATATTTCTGGAACGCAAGTACCGGCGACACCTCGCGCGGGATCGCCGAACCGCTGCTGTTCGCGACCGGCTACATGGCCACCGCCACGCTGACCAACGTGCTGGGCCGGCAGATGCGCGAAAGCGTGGACCTTGCCGCGCGCCACGGCGAGGACGCGGCGTCGCTCGCCGAAGTCAACGAACTGATCATCCGCCGCCTGCGCACCGGCGTGCTGCTGATCGATAAACACGGCCACCTGCGCCTGGCCAACGAAGCGGCGATGCTGCTGTTGAGCGACAGCGGCGACCACCCGGGCGAAGGGCGCAACCTGCACGTGGCCGCACCGGCATTGGCCAAGCGGCTGGAGACTTGGCGCGAAAGCAGCCGTGCCGACGACACGCCGCTGCAGCTCGCCCCCGACCTGCCCGAAGTCGTGCCGCGCTTCACCCGCCTGCGCGCGGGCAGCGACCAGGTCCTGGTCTTCCTCGACGACACCAGCATCGTTTCGCGCCAGGTCGAATCGATGACGCTGGCCACGCTGGGCCGCTTCTCGGCCAGCCTCGCCCACGAGATCCGCAATCCGCTGGCGGCGATCAATTACGCCGTGCAGTTGCTCGAAGAGTCGAAGGACCTGCCCACGGCCGACCTGCGCCTGCTCGAGATCGTGCGCCAGCAGGGACAGCGCATGAACGGCATCGTCGAAAACGTCCTCGGCCTCGCCCGCCGCGAGCCCGCCAAACCCGAGCACGTCGACCTGATCGCCTTCACCCGCCGCTTCGTCGAGGACTATGCCAGCAGCCATCCGCTGGAGCACGACACGCTGCTGGCCACCGGCAAGCCGACCGCGCTGTTCACCCTCATCGATCCCCGCCAGTTGCACCAGGTCCTGACCGCGCTGGTCTACAACGCCCTCACCTATGGCCGCATGCCGGGCCAGCCGGCGCGCGTCTACGTCCACGTCTCCGTCGACGACGACGGGATCCCGGCGATCGATGTCCGCGATCGCGGACCGGGCGTGCCCGAGTCCGTGGTGCGCCAGCTGTTCCGCCCGTTCTTCACCACGTCGGGCCATGGCACCGGCCTGGGCCTGTACATCGCGCGCGAGCTCTGCCGCGCCAACCAGGCCACGCTCGAACATGTGTCCCTGCCCGGCGGCGGCGCCTGCTTCCGGATCGGGCTGTCGGCGCCCAGCCCCCTGATGGGCGGTAGCTGACCTGCCCCATGTCGCGCGCGAGGGCACGAAACCCCGGGCATCGCCCGTCACGGCCGTGGACCTCGCGCACCAACGCTCCTGGCCTCAGTGCCATGTCCGCTTGCCTGAACGCCGTTCACCGGCGCACGCCCCCGGAAAGCGCCGCAGCGCACAGTTCCTGCCCCAACGGTTCAGGTGTCCGCCATTCCCCCCTACCCGCGCTTGGCCTCAGCGGCGCCATTCCGCTATCGTGTCGCCGGCGCGGAGGAGCGGATGACTGAAACACGCAGTGCATTGATAGTCGACGACGAGCGCGATATCCGCGAACTGCTCGTCATGACCCTGGGCCGCATGGGCCTGCGATGCGATACCGCCGCTACCCTGGCCGATGCGCGAGCCCAGCTCGCCGCGAATTCCTATGACCTGTGCCTGACCGACATGCGCCTGCCGGACGGTTCGGGCATGGAGCTGGTCGCCGAGATCAGCCACAAGTGCCCCAATACCCCGGTCGCCATGATCACCGCCTTCGGCAACGTCGAAGCCGCGGTGGAAGCGCTCAGGGCCGGCGCCTTCGACTTCGTCGCCAAGCCGGTCGACCTGTCGGTGCTGCGCGACCTCGTGCGCCACGCCCTGGACCTGCGCGAGAAGCGCCGCACCATCGCCGCGGCCGACCCGGTCGCCGCCCGTTTCTTCGGCGACTCCCCGGCCATCGCGACCCTGCGCCAGACCATCGCCAAGGTCGCGCGCAGCCAGGCCCCGGTCTACATCGCCGGCGAGTCCGGCGTCGGCAAGGAACTGACCGCGCGCACCATCCACGACCAGGGCCCCCGCGCCAACGGCCCCTTCGTGCCGGTGAACTGCGGCGCGATTCCCGCCGAACTGATGGAAAGCGAGTTCTTCGGCCACAAGAAGGGCAGCTTCACCGGTGCCCACGCCGACAAGCCCGGCCTGTTCCAGGCGGCCGACGGCGGCACGCTGTTCCTGGATGAGGTCGCCGAGCTGCCGCTGGCGATGCAGGTCAAGCTGCTGCGCGCGATCCAGGAAAAGTCGATCCGCCCGGTCGGCGCCAATGCCGAAGTCAATGTCGACGTCCGCATCCTCTCGGCGACGCACAAGAACCTGGCCGCCCTGACCGAGGATGGCCGCTTCCGCCACGACCTCTACTACCGCATCAATGTCATCGAGCTGCGCGTCCCGCCGCTGCGCGAGCGCCTCGAAGACCTGCCCGGCCTGGCCCAGCGCGTCCTGAACCGCCTCGCCGGCGCACAGGGCCGTCCCGTCCCCACGCTTTCCGCGGCCGCCCTCGACGCGCTGCGTGCGCACCCGTTCCCCGGCAACGTCCGCGAGCTCGAAAACGTCCTCGAGCGCGCGCTGGCCATGGCCGACGATGACCGCATCGAAGCCTCCGACCTGCGCCTGCCGCAGCCGCAGAGCACCGTCGCGGCCGCCATCGCCGCCGGCCATTCGCCCGTATTCGGCGCCCCGCCCGGCGCGCTGGCCGCGCGCGCGCCCAGCGCGCCCCCGCCGACCGACCCCCGCGCCACCGGCACCCACGCCGCCTTCGACCCCCGCCAACTCAGTTCGCGGGAAACTGCCAGCAGCCGCCTGCCCGAATACATCGAGCAGATGGAGCGCCAGGCGATCGAGCAGGCGTTGCAGGAAAACCGCTTCAACAAGACGCGGACGGCAGCGGCGCTGGGGATCACGTTCCGGGCGCTGCGCTACAAGCTGAAGAAGCTTGGGATCGACTGATACGCTCGCAGCGCATCGCCGCTGTTCCAACTGCATCACACGAAGGGCCGCCACAAGTTGCGGCCCTTTGTTTATTTTATTGCCGCCCACCCAGACCCGCGGTGGGCCGTCCACTCACCTTGACCGACATACGACCGCCATGACCCGTTGGAAAGCTTCCGCCATCCATCTCACCCTGAGCGTCCTCGTCCTTTGCACCATCGCCGCCGTGCTGGTCTGGCGCTGGTATCCGCCCGGCCTGTTCCATATGGCCAATGCCGACAAGCTGCTGCTGATCATCGCCGGCGTCGATGTGGTGATGGGCCCGTTGCTGACCCTGATCGTCTACAAGCAGGGCAAGAAGCGCCTGAAGTTCGACCTGACCATGATCGCGCTGCTGCAACTCGGCGCGATGGGCTACGGCCTGCACACCGTGTGGCAGTCGCGGCCGGTCTACATGGTTGCGGTCATCGATCGCTTCACCCTCGTGTTTGCAAACGAACTCGAGCCCGAGGACCTGAGGGCCGCTGAAGACCGTTTTCGAACATTGCCTTGGCTGAATGTTGAAACGGTCGCCGCCGTGCTGCCGACGGACCCTACGGAGAACCACGGCTTTCTTGTTCGTTCCTCGCAGACCGGCAAGGACATCGATCTGTTGCCGAAGTACTACACGCCCTACGCTGCGGTCGCCCGGGGAATGCTGGGCCATTCGGCGCCGGCACGGGAATTCGCCGCCCAGCTCTCGGGCGAGGAGGCCAAGGCTTTTTCCAGCGCCCTCCAAAGCACCGGCCTGGATCCCGCCCGGGTTCGGGTCGCCCCGATCAGCTCCAGCCGGGGCGACGCCAGCATGCTGCTGGATGCCCGTGATGGCCGTCCGCTCAAGCCTGTCGATGTCGATCCGTGGCCCGTTCTCAGTGCGTTAAAGCGCGCCAAGCCCAAGCAAATAAGCTTAATAGGGGAGGCGGCGTGGAAACGTGACCATACAGGGCGCTTATTGACCCTCAATGACAGGTCGATTTGTTCGAGCTGCGTGAAATTCGCCAAAAGGACGTGACCACTGGCGCAGTTTGATAACCGAATCACCGCTGAATGCTCTTGGCACGCGCCATGCGTATACATTCATGGCACGTGCAGCGTTGCACGGCTGCCCATCGGACCGGAACGCTGGCGATGCGGCACGTGATAGTCGAAAACCACTCCTAGGGGATACACCATGAAGAAGCAGCAGGGCTTTACGCTGATCGAACTGATGATCGTGATCGCGATCATCGCCATCCTGGCCGCCATCGCACTCCCGGCGTACCAGGACTACACCACCCGCAGCAAAGTCTCCGAGGTCATCATCATGACTGCCCCGGCCAAGCTGGCTGTGGCCGAAACCGCCTCGTCGGTCGGCGGGCTGTCGTTGGTCACCGCCGCCAACAGCGGTTATTCGTTCCCGGGCGCCACCAGCTACGTGTCGGGCATCACCATCACCTCCGCGACTGGCCTCGTCACCGCGACCTCGACCGTGCCGAACGCCACCGGCACCATCATCCTGACCCCGACCGACGTCGGTTCCGGCCAGCTCACCTGGGTCTGCTCCTCGGCGATTGCCGACAAGTACCTGCCGGCCAACTGCCGCTAAGTCTTGCGCTTCGAAAAAACCCCGGCTGCGGCCGGGGTTTTTTTTGCCTGCCATTGCAGATTTCAACAAGTACACGCTGCAACGGCGCCACTGCCCGGATAACCTTTCGGCAGCTCAGATTCGCAAAATATTCTTAGTAGAAGGGCTCCAGTCCATGGTATCCCGCTTGATCCTGCTGATCGCGCTGCTCTCAACCGCGGCCCTGTACTGGAGCGGCCTGGGCGGGCCATTCATCTTTGACGACCGCTGGAACCTGGAGCCCGTGCGGCTGTGGCTGGCTGGCGATGCCTCCCTGCCGGAAGTGCTGTTCCCGTATCCATCGGTCGTGTTCTCCCGGCCCGTATCGATGGGCAGTTTCGCCCTCAGCGCCTGGCTGACCGGCGACACCAGCTTTTCCTTCAAACTCGGAAACCTGATCGTCCACCTGGCCTGCGGCGTGATGGGCTACGTCGTGCTACGCCGGGTGTTGGCGCTGGACTCCCGGCTGACCAACCGCGCGCCCCTGCTGGCGGCCCTGGTCGCAGCCCTCTGGCTGTTGCACCCGCTGCACGTCAGCACGGTGCTGTATGCGGTGCAGAGAATGGCGCAGCTCGCCACCCTGTTCACCCTGCTCGCGATCTGGGTGTACCTGCTGGCCCGGCAGCAACTCGACGCCGGGCGCACCCGCATCGCATGCCTGAACCTTTTCGTATCGTTCCCGCTGCTGGTGGCCCTGGGTGTGCTGGCCAAACAGAACGCCGCCGCCGCCCCGCTGCTGTGCCTGGTGCTGGAACTGGCCCGCGGCACGCGACCGCCGCACGTCCGTAATGCGCTTGGCGCGTTCTTCGGCATTTTCGTGGCCCTGCCGGCGTTGGCCACGGCGGCATTGCTTGCATTGGCGCCGCAGAAGCTGCTGGCAGGCTACGCCGAGTGGGATTTCACGTTGTGGCAACGTCTGCTGACCCAACCGCGCGCCCTGGTCGACTACATCGGCATGCTGCTGCTCCCGCGCGGGCCACAGATGGGGCTGTACACCGACGACTTCCCGATCTCGACCGGACTACTGTCACCACCCTCCACCTTGCTGGCCATCGGACTGCTGCTGGCGATCAGCGTCATTGCGATTGGCCTGCGCAGGCGCGCACCGGCGGTATTCGCCGGCTGGTTCTTCTATCTCGCCGCGCATGGCGTGGAATCGGGCTTCCTGCCATTGGAGATGTATTACGAGCATCGCAATTACCTACCCGGCTTTGGCCTACTACTGGCGGTGGCCGGGTTATTGGCGCTGGTGCCGGACTTCCGGACCAACTTGCTCACCCCGCGCAAACTTGGACTGTTGGCCGCGGGCGGTCTTGCCGTGATGCTGGCGGTGGCCACGCTGGGCCGCGTGCTGGTGTGGCAGGACTTCGGCACCATCGCGCAACTGGGCGTAAAGACTCACCCGGACTCGTTGCGCGCCCGGTTCGATGTTTCGCGATGGGCTCTGCAGAACCAGAATTACCCTGCCGCGGTCGAGCAGATGCGTTACCTGATCGCCAGCGACAACCCGCGCCACCGGCAGTTGGGCCAACTCAGTCTGGTCGTCATCAATTGCATGCGGGGCGACAACACCGGCAGCAGGGACCTGTTGCGACAGGCTGCGGCGGCCAACCTGCCTCGGCTGACGACCTTCGAGACACAGGCATTCATGCGATTCGCCGGCTATCTGGACAAAGGCGATTGCGGCGACATCTCGATGAGGGAGATCGCGACAGCCCTGTCGCAGATACTCGATTCGGCCGAGGCGCAACCAGACTCCGCCAACCCCGTGTGGTTCGCCCGATTCGCTCTCGCCCAGATCCTGGCGCGCGACGGCCAGGCACAGCGAGCCAGGGATCAGCTGGCGAAAGCCTGGGAGGGCGGACGGGATAAGAAGGTCGGAGTGTTTTATGCCCGAATGCTGCTCCTCAGGGGGGAGACAGTCGCGGCCGCGCATGTAATAGGCGAACTCGACGGGCTGATCCGGAATTACGACAAGCAGGGAAATGCCCAACTGGCCGATCTGAAACGACTGTTGGGCGAAGCTACGCCTGACAGGTGACCCCTAAGGCGGCCGCCTGTGTCTCCTGACCGGGGCGGGCACGGTAGCGCTGGACAACTGGAATAGGGCCCCGACCGTGATTCCGGTCCGCAGTAGGCTTCCCGTTGTGGATGAACGGGATGCCCCGCTCATGGGATGCGAACTCAGTCCGGTCCCTGCGGTCTGGAACTGCTATAAAGTCGGACTTGGGGACTAGCAGTAACGCAATATTGGGGGCCTTGTATGAGCGCGGTAACTGCCAACCTGGTGGGCATCACTGGCATTGCCCGGCGCTTGGTCGTGGATGGGGCGCTCGAGGAGCAGGCTGCCCGCACTGCAATGGCCGAGGCGACCCGGGAACGCAAGCCGCTGGCGCTGTTCCTCACCGAGAAGCGCCTGGTCACCATGGCGCAGCTGGCTGCTGCAAACTCCCATGAGTTCGGAGTGCCGTTGTTCGATGTCGTGGCGCTTGACCCCAATCAGTCCGCGATCAAGCTGATCGACGAGGAACTGATCCGTAAGCACAGTGTGCTGCCGCTATTCAAGCGCGGCAACCGCCTCTTCATCGGCATCGCGGATCCGACCAACACCCAAGCCCTGGACGAGATCAAGTTCCAGAGCAACATGGCGGTGGAAGCCATCCTGGTCGATGCCGACAAGATCCACCGCACCATCGAGCAATGGCTGGCCACAGCTGATTCCTTTGCCGAGACCATGGGCGATGGCGAGGACCTCGACAAGCTCGATGTCAGCGGCGGCGAGGAGGAGATCGGCGATACCGGCGTGGACGCCAAGGGCGACGACACGCCGGTCGTCAAGTTCATCAACAAGGTGCTGGTCGACGCGATCCGTCGCGGCGCCTCCGACATCCATTTCGAGCCCTACGAGACCGAGTACCGGGTGCGCCTGCGCATCGACGGCCTGCTCAAACAGGTCGCCAAGGTGCCGGTAAAACTGTCCCCGCGCATCTCCGCGCGCCTGAAGGTCATGGCGCAACTGGACATCGCCGAAAAGCGCGTGCCGCAGGACGGTCGCATCAAGCTCAATCTCAGCAAGACCAAACAGATCGACTTCCGCGTCAGTACGCTCCCGACCCTGTTCGGCGAGAAGATCGTGCTGCGTATCCTCGACGCCAGCGCCGCCAAGTTGGGCGTCGACAAGCTGGGCTACGAGGAAGATCAGAAGAAACTTTTCGTCGACGCCGTAATGAAACCTTACGGCATGGTGCTGGTCACCGGCCCCACCGGCTCGGGCAAGACCGTGTCGCTGTACACCGCGCTGAACATCCTCAACGACGAGCAGCGCAACATTTCGACGGTTGAGGACCCGGTCGAAATTCGCGTGCCGGGCATCAACCAGGTGCAGATGAACGTCAAGCGCGGTATGACTTTCGCCGCCGCGTTGCGCAGCTTCCTGCGCCAGGACCCGGACGTGATCATGGTCGGCGAAATCCGTGACCTGGAAACGGCGGAGATCGCCGTCAAGGCCGCGCAGACCGGCCACATGGTGCTGTCGACACTGCATACCAATGACGCGCCGCAGACAATCGCGCGCATGATGAACATGGGCGTGGCACCGTTCAACATCACGTCGTCGGTCACGCTGGTCATTGCACAACGCCTGGCGCGTCGCCTGCACGACTGCAAGCGGGAAGTGCAGCTACCGGAACATGCTCTGCTGGCCGAGGGTTTCACCCACGATGAAATCGCCTCAGGACTGAAAATCTACGACGCCGTGGGCTGCCCCGACTGCACCGAAGGCTACAAAGGCCGTACCGGCATCTATCAGGTCATGCCGATGTCGGAGGAAATCCAGGCGATCGTTCTCGAAGGCGGCAGCGCCATGAAAATCGCTGAAGCCGCGCAGAACGCGGGCATCCGCGACCTGCGCGCCTCCGCGCTGTGGAAAGTCAAGAACGGCGTCACCAGTCTTGCCGAAATCAACCGAGTCACCAAGGACTAAGCCATGTCCGCATCCCGCTCTGCCACCAATGCCGCCGCTGCCCGCCGCCTGGACACCATGCAGACGTTCGTCTGGGAGGGAACAGACAAGCGCGGTATCACGATGAAGGGCGAACAGCCCGCCAAGACTGCCAATATCGTTCGCGCCGAATTGCGCAAACAAGGCATCACCCCCAAGGTCGTCAAGGTCAAGGGTAAACCGCTGTTTGGTGGTGCCGGCAAGACGATCGCGCCGGGTGACATAGCAGTGTTCAGCCGGCAGATCGCGACCATGATCAAGTCGGGCGTCCCGATCGTACAGGCGCTAGAGATCATTGCCGACGGCCAGAAGAATCCAAAAATGAGGAATCTGGTCAACTCGATACGTTCAGACATCGCGGGCGGCACCTCGTTCCACGAGGCGCTCGGCAAACATCCAGTCCAGTTCGACGAACTCTTCCGCAACCTGGTCAAGTCCGGTGAAGCCGCTGGCGTCCTTGAAACCGTGCTCGACACCATCGCGACCTATAAGGAAAACATCGAAGGCCTGAAGAAGAAGATCAAGAAGGCGCTGTTCTATCCTGCGATGGTGGTTGCAGTGGCACTCATCGTCAGTGCGATCCTGCTGATCTTCGTTGTTCCCACCTTCGAGGACGTTTTCAAACAATTCGGCGCCGACCTGCCAGCCCCCACCCAGTTCGTGGTCAACCTGAGCCGCTTCGCGGTGAGCTGGTGGTGGTTGATAGCTCTGGTAATTACCGGTGCGATCGTCGCCTTGATCGCAGCCAAGAAACGTTCGGTCGCGTTCTCCCAGCTCATCGACCGGACCATGCTCAAGCTTCCGGTCCTGGGACAGATCCTCCACAATTCTGCGATCGCGCGCTTTGCGCGTACGCTGGGCGTCACCTTTAGGGCCGGTGTTCCGCTGGTAGAGGCCCTCGAATCCGTGGCCGGCGCAACCGGCAGCGTTGTCTATGAGAAGGCTGTACTCCGCATTCGTGACGACGTCTCGGTGGGCTATCAGCTCAACCTGGCAATGAAACAGGTCAACCTGTTCCCGAACATGGTCATCCAGATGGCCGCGATCGGCGAAGAAGCCGGTGCGTTGGACACGATGCTGTTCAAGGTGGCCGAGTTCTACGAGACTGAGGTCAACAATTCTGTCGATGCGCTATCCAGCCTCATCGAACCGTTCATCATGATCTTCCTCGGAGTCGTGGTCGGCGGCATGGTGATCGCCATGTACCTGCCGATCTTCAAGCTCGGCGCCGTCGTCGGCTGATACTCAGACAGGCTCCCTGATAGATGGCATTCCTGGACCAGAACCCCGCCATCGGCTATCCGCTGGTGGCGGGCTTCGGGCTGCTCGTGGGCAGCTTTCTCAATGTGGTGATCCTGCGCCTGCCCAAGCGGCTGGAGTGGGAATGGAAACGCGAAGCGCGCGAAGTGCTGGAGGAGCCGGAGGTCTATGACCCGCCGCCCCCGGGCATCGTGGTCGAGCCTTCGCACTGCCCGCACTGCAAGCACCAACTGAGCTGGTACGAAAACATCCCGCTCTTCAGCTGGCTGGTGTTGCGCGGCAAATGCCGCCACTGCAAGGCACCGATCTCTGCGCAGTATCCGCTGGTCGAACTGCTGACAATGCTGCTGTTCGTGGCGGCGGTGTGGCGATTCGGCTTTGGCTGGCAGGGCTTCGGGGCGATCGTGTTCACCGGCTTCCTGATTGCGATGTCGGGGATCGACCTGCGCACGCAACTGCTGCCCGACAGCCTGACGTTGCCGCTGATGTGGCTGGGCCTGATCGCAGCCTCCGACAATCTGTACATGCCGGTGAAACCGGCGCTGCTCGGCGCGGTCGCGGGTTACATCAGCCTGTGGTCGGTGTGGTGGTTGTTCAAACAGCTCACCGGCAAGGAGGGCATGGGGCACGGCGACTTCAAGCTGCTGGCGGCGATCGGCGCGTGGACCGGATTGAAAGGCATATTGCCGACGATCCTGCTGTCCTCGCTGGTGGGCGCGGTGATTGGTTCGATCTGGCTGGCCATGAAGGGGCGCGATCGCTCCGTGCCGATTCCGTTCGGCCCCTACCTGGCGATTGCCGGCTGGATCGTGTTCTTCTGGGGACAGAAGATGATCGACGCCTATCTGCGCATTTCCGGGTTGGGTTAGTAGCCAGCTCTTCGGCGGAGGCTTGGTCGACGGCACCGCCCCTGCCCTGCCCGCACACCGAGGCATGGTGTTTACGGATCGGCATCAGGCCTGCAAAGCGACGCGCGCAAAGCCCGCGTCGTTCGGCGAGAATCCCGGCATGAGCGATTGCATCATCGGCGTTACCGGCGGTGTCGCCTCCGGCAAGAGTGAGGTCACGCGGCGCTTCGAGGCGCTGGGCGTCCTCGTCGCCGACGCGGATGTCGCGGCACGCACGGCGGTCGCGCCGGGTTCCCCGGGATTGGCAGCGATAGTGACTGCGTTTGGCCCGTCCGTGCTCACGGCGGATGGCGGCCTGGACCGTGCCGGCATGCGCCAGCGCGTATTCGGCGACGAAGCCGCGCGCAGGCACCTGGAGTCGATCATCCATCCCCTGGTGCGCGCGCAACTGCAACACCAATGCACGACCGCGCCGGGCCCCTACGCCATCGCCGCGATCCCGCTCCTCGCGGAAGGCGGTGGTCGCGCAGCTTATCCGTGGCTGCAACGCATCCTGGTTGTCGACGTCGAGGCGGAGATCCAGCGCGCCCGGCTGATGCAGCGCGACGGCATCGATGCAACGCTGGCGGAACGCATGATCAATGCACAGGCCTCGCGCGCCCAGCGCCTGGCAATCGCAGACGACGTGATCGTCAACGCCGGCGGATTGGAGCTGCTGGACGAGCAGGTGGCCGCGCTCGACCGCCGATACCGGGCGCTGGCTTTGCAGGCTGCACCCGCCTGAGCGGCCGCGCCAGGGTATGCCGCGAATCCGATGCCTTGCCGACCGCCATTGCGGAGTGAGGCCGACGATCGATCAGTCCGGCCACAGCCCGCGAATCGCCGCGATGCCTTGGGCGCCGTGGTGCCTCGCCTCGCCGATATCGTCCGGTACCAGTCCACCGATTGCATAGATCGGCAACGACACGGCTTCGCGCAATCCGGCGAAACCTTCCCAGCCCAGTGGTGCGATTCCCGGATGGCTCGCGGTCGGCCTGATCGCCCCGACCACGGCGAAGTCGCAACCGATGGCCTGTGCGGCGAGCAGTTCATCGAGCGTGTGGCACGAAGCCGCGACCATGCCTCCATCGGGAAGCGGCCGCTTCGTGAGGCCAGTCAATTGCGATGCGCGCAGATGCAGTCCCACACCCAGTGATTGCGCGAGCTCGATATCCGCATTGACCAGCACCTGCGCTCCGACTTCCCGGCAGCGCGCGACGGCTTGCGCGACGAGCGATCGCCAGCGCAGTGGCTCGCATTCGGGCGCGCGCAATTGCACCCGGCGGATGCCGTTTGCCAGCGCGCGCTCCAGCGCATCCAGCCACAGGTTGTCGTCGCTGCCCGGTTCGGGTGTGACGAGATAGCGATCCGGCTGGGTCAGCGCCGCCACCACCGGGATATCGGCGGGCGGCATCGGGTAGTCGGCCAGCTTGTGCGGCGGCACCCAGGCCAGCGCCTGGCCCTCGAGGCCGCGCACGGTGCCACGCCACGCCTGCACGCCGTACACATCCAGGCACAGGCGCTTATGCGGATAGGCTTGCGGCACGCGGATCAGGGGCGCGCCGATTTCGATCTCGATGCCGAGCTCCTCGCGCAGCTCGCGCGCCAGAGCGGTTTCGGCGCTTTCATCGACCTCATGCTTGCCGCCGGGAAATTCCCACAGGCCGGCGAGATCACGGCCTTCGGTACGACGGGCGAGGAGGATGCGTCCGCGGTGGTCGCGGATCACCCCAGCGACGACTTCGACGGGTTTCGTCCCCTCCCCCGCTTGCGGGGGAGGGTTGGGGAGGGGGTATGGCGACGAGGTTGATGGCAAACCACTTACCCCCATCCCGACCTTCCCCCGCAAGCGGGGGAAGGAGCTGAATCAGGCCAGCTGGCCGTGGCAGTGCTTGTATTTCTTGCCGCTGCCGCACGGGCACGGATCGTTGCGGCCGACATTGGCGAACGCGGCGTTCGCCTTGGCGGCCTGGACCTGCGCGGCTTCCTCGTCGGCACCGAAGCCGCCCATGTCCGGATGCTGGAACTGCATCTGCCGCGCCTGCGCCTCGGCCGCTGCACGTTCCTGCGCTTCCATCGCGGCGATTTCCTCTTCGCTGCGGATGCGCACGCGCGCCAGCAGCGTGACCACCTCGCGCTTCACCTTCTCCAGCATGTCGCTGAAGAGCTCGAACGCTTCCTTCTTGTATTCCTGCTTCGGCTGCTTCTGCGCGTAGCCGCGCAGGTGGATGCCCTGGCGCAGGTAATCCATGCGTGCCAGGTGCTCCTTCCAGTTCTGGTCGAGCACGTTGAGCATGATGTGCTTTTCGAGCATGCGCATGGTTTCCGGACCGAGCTGCTGCTCGCGATCCGAGAAATGCGCGGCGACGGCTTCCTGCACGCGCGCGGTGATCGTCTCCGCGTCGATTTCCTTCGCGTCCTGCACCATCTGCACGACGGGTACCTGCAGGCCGAATTCCTGCTCGATCGTCGACTGCAGGCCCGGCAGGTCCCATTGCTCATCCACGGATTCGGCGGGCACATGGCGCTGGACGATCTCGGCCACCACGTCTTCGCGGATGCCCTCGATGTTCTCCTGGACGCTCTCGGCTTCGAGCAGCTCGTCGCGCTGGCCGTAGATGACCTTGCGCTGGTCGTTGTTGACGTCGTCGAAATCGAGCAGGTTCTTGCGGATGTCGAAGTTGTGCGCTTCCACCTTGCGCTGCGCGCCGGCGATCTGCTTGGTGACGAGGCCGCTTTCGATGACGTCGTCTTCCTTCAGGCCCATGCGCGCCATCGCCTTCTGCACCCAGTCGGCCGCGAAGATGCGCATCAGGTTGTCTTCGAGCGACAGGTAGAAGCGCGAGGAGCCCGGATCGCCCTGGCGGCCGGAACGGCCACGCAGCTGGTTGTCGATGCGGCGCGACTCGTGGCGCTCGGTGCCGACGATGTGCAGGCCGCCGGCCTGCTTGACCGCCTCGTGGCGCGCCGACCATTCGGACTTCATGCGCTGCTTGGTTACTTCATCGACTTCACCGCCGTTGGCGGTTTCAAGCGCGGCAAGCTCGGCCTCGAGCGAACCGCCCAGCACGATGTCGGTACCGCGACCGGCCATGTTGGTGGCGATGGTGACCGCACCCGGACGGCCCGCCTGCGCGACGATGTGCGCTTCGCGCTCGTGCTGCTTTGCGTTGAGCACTTCGTGCGGGATGCCGGCTTCCTTGAGCTGGTCGCTGAGCATTTCCGACACTTCGATCGAGGTCGTGCCCACCAGCACCGGCTGGTTGCGCTTGTTCGCCTCGCGGATCTCGTTGAGCACCGCGCGGTACTTGCCGTTGCGGTTGAGGAACACCGCATCCGAATGGTCCTTGCGCACCATCGGGCGGTGGGTCGGGATCACGATGACTTCCAGGCCATAGATGCTCTGGAACTCGTAGGCTTCCGTGTCCGCCGTACCGGTCATGCCGGACAGCTTCTTGTACATGCGGAACAGGTTCTGGAAGGTGATGCTGGCAAGCGTCTGGTTCTCGCGCTGCACCGGCACGCCTTCCTTCGCTTCCACGGCCTGGTGCAGGCCGTCGGACCAGCGGCGGCCGGCGAGCGTGCGACCGGTGAATTCGTCGACGATGATCACTTCGCCGTCGCGCACGATGTAATCCACGTCGCGCTGGTAGATGGCATGCGCGCGCAGCGCGGCGTTGAGGTGGTGCACGACGCTCAGGTTCTGCGCGCCGTACAGGCTGTCTTCGTCGCCCTGCAGGATGCCGGCTTTGCGCAGCAGTTCTTCGGCATGTTCCTGGCCGGCTTCGGACAGATGGACCTGCTTGCCTTTCTCGTCGACCCAGTAATCACCCTCGCCTTCTTCGGTTTCCTGCTTGGTCAGCGAAGGAACGATGCGGTTGACCTTGATGTACAGCTCCGGCGATTCGTCCGCCGGACCCGAGATGATCAGCGGCGTGCGCGCCTCGTCGATCAGGATCGAGTCGACTTCGTCGACGATCGCGTAATGCAGGCCGCGCTGGAAGCGGTCTTCCTTCGACAGCGCCATGTTGTCGCGCAGGTAGTCGAAGCCGAATTCGTTGTTGGTGCCGTAGGTGATGTCTGCTGCGTAGGCGGCATGCTTGTCCGAGTGCGGCATGTTGGGGTACACGACGCCGACGCTCAGGCCCAGCCAGTTGTAGAGCTTGCCCATCCAGGCCGCGTCGCGACGGGCCAGGTAGTCGTTCACGGTGATGACGTGGACGCCCTTGCCTTCCAACGCATTGAGGTAGGTCGGCAACGTGGCGACGAGCGTCTTGCCCTCGCCGGTGCGCATTTCGGAGATCTTGCCCAGGTGCAGGACCATGCCGCCGATCAGCTGCACGTCGTAGTGGCGCATGCCGAGCACGCGCTGGGCGGCTTCGCGGCAGACGGCGAAAGCTTCGGGCAGGACCTTGTCGAGCGACTCGCCTGACTGGATGCGCTGCTGGAACTCGGGCGTCTTGGCCTTCAGCTCGTCATCGGACAGCTTCTGCATCTCCGCCTCGAGGGCGTTGATCTTGTTGACCGAGCGTTGCAACTGGCGGAGCAGGCGTTCGTTGCGGCTACCGAAGACGCGGGTAAGCAGGCTGTTGAGCATGGTTGGGCCGGGAGGACTCGTTAAAAGCGGAATTCTGGGTCGGGTTTCGGTGCGGCATGCGCCGTTCGATCCCGGAAAAGGAAAAAGGGCGCCGGGCGCCCTTTTCTGGCACGTCAATTGTAGCTGGTGGCGACCCCGGACGCTTGCAAGGGTACGGCCGTCACCAATTTGAACCGGCGCACGCGGGCTCGGAAGGCCCCAAAGAAAAACGGCGCACCCTGGGGCGCGCCGTTCGAGAAATGGTTGGGCTTCAGCCGTTGACCAGCGGCGAATGCTGGCTCAGGAAATTCCGCGGATTGACCGCCTGCCCGTTCTTCCAAACTTCCAGATGCACGTGGGCGCCGGTCGAACGCCCGGTGGAACCGGCCTTGGCGATTTCCTGGCCGGCGCGAATCAGTTCGCCGACGTGGTGTTCCAGGCGCGAGTTGTGCGCGTAACGGGTGACGTAGCCGTTGCCGTGGTCGATCTCGATCACGTTGCCATAACCCGAGCGCACGCCGGCAAAGCTGACGACGCCATCGGCCACGGCCAGCACCGGATCGCCGACGTCGGCTTCGAAATCGATGCCCTTGTGGAACTGGCTGCCGCCGACGATCGGATCGACGCGGCGGCCGAAGCCCGAGGTGATGTAGCTGTCGGCGATCGGTTCGCGCGACGGCACGGAGTTCATGTCGAGCTGGCGGTTGAACAGCATCGATTCCAGCACCGACAGCTGCTCGCCCGACTGGACGAACT
The DNA here is from genome assembly GCF_054049835.1 of Lysobacter sp. P5_B9. NCBI lineage: Bacteria > Pseudomonadati > Pseudomonadota > Gammaproteobacteria > Lysobacterales > Lysobacteraceae > Lysobacter > Lysobacter sp. P5_B9. The sequence continues at coordinate 215,911 of NZ_JBFULP010000001.1, read as the reverse complement.
GGCGGCTGAGGGTATCGAGTCCTTCGTGCAGTTCCGGCCGGGAAATGTCGCGGACCGGACCGGTACCACCGACGCCGACCGGCTTGTCGAAGTTGAATTCACCGTCCTGCAGCTGGCCGATGCGCGTCAGGCGCTCGCCCAGGGCGTTGAGACGGTTGGCTTCGGCCTGCAGTTCGCCAAGGCGGGCAGCCAGGGCATTGATCTCGCGCTGCGATTCGCGGCGCGACGCGGCCAACTGCGCCTGCTGGTTGCCCACCTGCATGCGCAAACCGGCCGTACCGAGCAGGCCGGAGGCGCCGCCGGCAATGAAGCCCACTCCCAGCAACGCGCAGACCGCCACAGCCGGTCGGCGAGCGCCGAGGCTGCTGATCGAATCAACGAGTCGAGCAAGGGGCTTCTTGCGGAATCTGTTTACGATAAGTGGATGGGTCATCTGATCCGATTCGGTTCTTGACGTGTCCAAATCTCCAACCTCGCGTCGTCCCTCCACCCCGCAGGCCGCGCTCGAAGCGCTGCTTGCGGAACCGGCTGGTGACCCGATCCGTAGAGCCCTCTGGCTCGACGGGTTGGACCGTCAGTTGCGTCCCCTCCTGCCACCGACGCTGGCCCCGCATGCGCGGCTGGCCAACTTCGAGCGCGGCAGGCTCGTTTTTGTCGTCGATGCTCCGGTGTGGCGGGCCAAACTGCGGCTCGCTGCTCCTGAGCTTCTCGACGCAGCCCGATCCCTCGGACTTGAAGCGACCGAACTCGTGGTCAAGACGACCTTGAGTCCGTCGGCCGGTGCGGTCCCGCCACCCCTGGCGAGTGCCAAAACACGACCGATGTCGAAGACGGCGCACGATGCCCTGCAAGCCGCCCTGGCGTCCCTTCAACAGCCCGACCCTTCGGGCTCCGATGACGCCGATTGACCGGTTCTTTACCCAAACTGCGTTGTAGTGCTGCCTGGGCCAATCATTCGGTCGGGCGCATCCTATCGGCCCACCCCCCTGATTTTGTTAAGAATCAGGAAGCGAGTTGGCAGAAAAACGTTAAGGTTCGGTTAGTCGGGCCGCCAAGGTTCATCTCTGTGACCAAGGTCGCGCTAGGGGGAATCCCCGGATGGGGCATCGCCGCGGCGAGCGCCGCTGGGACGGATTCAGAAGGGTGGCCAGGGAGCCGGTTGCTGCATTGCGCCACGGCTCTGGCGAGGGTCCGCCCGCCCAGCCCTTTCGAAACGGGGCCGATCAGACGATCTGCGGGGAGCCGTAGACCACAGGCGCCGGCTGGCTTTCGTCGGCGAAGGTCACTTCTTCCCAAGCCGAACGCTCGGCCAGCAGGGCGCGGACCAGCTTGTTATTGAGGGCGTGGCCCGACTTGTAGCCCTCGAAGGCACCGATGATCGGGCGGCCGGCCAGGTACAGGTCGCCCACCGCATCGAGGATCTTGTGGCGGACGAACTCGTCCGCGTAGCGCAGCCCGTCGTCGTTGAGGACGCGGAATTCGTCGAGGACGATCGCGTTGTCCATCGACCCGCCCAGGCCGAGGTTGCGTTCGCGCATGTACTCGAGGTCGCGCATGAAGCCGAAGGTGCGGGCGCGGCTGACTTCCTTTACATAGGAGGCCGTGGAGAACTCGACTTCGGCACGCGACTGCGCGGCCGGGATGGCCGGATGGTCGAAGACCACGGTGAAACCGATGCGGAAGCCGTCGTGCGGTTCGAAGCGGGCGATCTTGTCGCCGTCGCGCACTTCCACCGGACGCTTCACGCGGATGAAGCGCTTGGGCGCTTCCTGCTCGCGGATGCCTGCCGATTGCAGGAGGAACACGAAGGGGCCGGCCGAGCCATCCATGATCGGCACTTCCGGAGCGGACAGCTCGATATAGCAGTTGTCGATGCCCAGGCCGGCGAGCGCCGAGAGCAGGTGCTCGACCGTCATCACCTTGCCGGCACCGCTACTCAGGCCGGTGCACAGCACGGTCTCGGTGACGAGGTCGGCACGCGCGGGCACCTCGACGACGGGGTCGAGGTCGATGCGGCGGAATACGATGCCGGCATCCACCGGGGCCGGACGCAGGGTGAGGAAAACTTTCTCACCGCTGTGCAGGCCCACGCCGGTGGCGCGGATCACATTCTTGAGGGTGCGCTGGCGAAGCATCGGTCTGTGTCAGCCCTTGGATCGGGGGATCGGGACTTTAGTTCTTGTCGGACGTTCCCGAGCGCGCAGGGCGCCCTGAAAACGGGCCGGGAAGGTTAACACGCAGCTGGCTGAACCTTAACGGAAAAGACATATCACAAAACCCGCTTTGCGGGAGCGTCGTCACGTTTCCCGTCGGCCCGGACCGGGGGTCAGCGACGGAAAAAGCCGGCCGGCAGATGCCGACCGGCGCAAGATCTCCGGGCGCAGGCGGCCCGAAGCCTAGGGTCCAAACCGGCCGGGGACGAGTCCGGCCGACCCGGGACCGATTCCTCGGTCCCCTAATACTGAAGCCACGTCGGCGGCTGGCATTGGCAAACCACCGACGCTTTCGCGGGTCAAGCTCCTACATTCAGTCGGCCTGGCGGCGCAGGAACGCCGGGATGTCCAGGTAGCTGTCGCTGCCGCCGAAGTCGGCCGCGGCGGGTGCCGCCGGCTCGCTCACGCGGCTGCCGCCACGCAGGCTGCCGGCGAACGACGGCGGGCCACCCTGGAAGCCATCGGACACCGCATCGATCGGCAGGCCGGTGGTGCCATCGCGCTTGACCTGGGTGCGGACGAGTTCCACCTGCGGACGCTGGCGGGCATCGCTGAAGTCGGCACGCTCGCCATGGCGGATCGGCTGGCGGACCACGGCGCGGTTGAGGCCGGTGGCGACCACGGTCACCTTGACCTCGTCCTGCATGTCCGGATCGAGCACGGTGCCGATGACCACCGTGGCGTCCTCGGAGGCGAAGTTCTCGATCGTGCGGCCGACTTCATCGAACTCGGCCATGGTGAAGTCCGGACCGGCGGTGATGTTGACCAGGATGCCGTTGGCGCCGGACAGGTTGACGTCGTCGAGCAGCGGATTCTGGATCGCGGATTCCGCCGCGGCCTGGGCGCGATCGTCGCCGCGGGCCGAGCCGGTGCCCATCATCGCCAGGCCCATCTCGGACATCACGGTGCGCACGTCGGCGAAGTCGACGTTGATCAGGCCCGGACGCACGATCAGGTCGGCGATGCCCTGCACGGCGCCGAGCAGCACGTCGTTGGCGGCGCGGAAGGCCTGGATCATGGTGGCGTTGCGGCCGAGCACGGTGATCAGCTTCTCGTTCGGGATCGTGATCAGCGAGTCGCAGTGGTGCGACAGCTCCTCGATGCCCTTGAGCGCGACCTGCATGCGGCGGCGGCCTTCGAACGGGAACGGCTTGGTGACCACGGCCACGGTCAGGATGCCCATCTCCTTGGCGAGTTGCGCCACGACCGGTGCGGCGCCGGTGCCGGTGCCGCCACCCATGCCGGCCGTGATGAACACCATGTCGGCGCCGGTCAGCGCATCCATGATGCGTTCGCGGTCTTCCAGGGCTGCCTGGCGGCCGACTTCCGGATTGGCGCCTGCGCCCAGGCCCTTGGTGACGTTGCTGCCGAGCTGCAACTGCAGCTTCGCGCCGCAGTTCTTGATCGCCTGCGCGTCGGTATTGGCGGTGATGAATTCCACGCCGTCGACGCTGCCGTTGACCATGTGCGCGACGGCGTTGCCACCGCCACCGCCGACGCCGACGACCTTGATCACCGCGTTCGGGGCCATCTTCTCCAACAATTCGAAATGTGCCATGTCCTCGTCCTCTTGTTATGTGTTGCTAGTGATTGATCGGGGATGCCAAGTTGCTCTCAAGAACTGCAAGTCGCCCTTCCACCTGCCACCGCACCGCCGCGCCTTCGCGGCAGCGCTCGAATCAGAATTCGCCCCGGTACCAGCTCTTCAGCCGGTTGAAGAGGCTGCCGGCGCGGCCCGCGGAAATCGTCGGGCGCCGCGGGTTCTCGATCTGGCTGCCCATCAGCAGCAGGCCGACTCCGGTGGCATGCACCGGGTTGCCGACCACTTCGCCCAGGCCGGTGACGTGCTGCGGGATGCCCACGCGCACCGGCATCTGCAGCATTTCCTCGGCCAGCTCGACCACGCCTTCCATCTTCGCGGCGCCGCCGGTGAGCACCATGCCCGCACGCACGTGCTGCTCGAAGCCGCTGCGACGCAGTTCGGCCTGGATCATTTCGAAGATTTCCTCGTAGCGGGCCTGCACCGCCTGCGCCAGCGACGCGCGCGGCATGCGCCGTGGCGGGCGGTCGCCCACGCTCGGCACCTGGATCGATTCTTCCGCGGTCGCCATCTGCGCCAGCGCGCAGGCATAGCGGACCTTGATCTGTTCGGCTTCGGGCGTGGGCGTGCGCAGCATGTGCGCGATGTCCTCGGTGACCTTGTCGCCGGCGATCGGCAGGCTCGCGCTGTGCGCGATCGCGCCCTGCACGAACACCGCGATGTCGGTAGTGCCGGCGCCTATGTCGACCAGGACCACGCCGAGCTCGCGCTCGTCGCTGGTGAGCACGGCAGTGCTCGATGCGAGCACGCTGAGCACGAGGTCGTCGACCTGCAGGCCGCAGCGCTGCACGCACTTGCTGATGTTGGCGGCGGCCGATTGCGCGCACACGACCAGGTGCGCATGCACCTCCAGGCGCACGCCGGTCATGCCGACGGGATTGCGGATGCCCTCCTGCGAATCGTCGAGCACGTAATCTCGCGGGATCGCGTGCAGGATCTTCTGGTCGGCGGGGATCGCCACGGCCTTGGCCGCTTCGAGTACCCGGTCGAGGTCGCCGTAGGTCACCTCGCCATCGCGGATCGGCGCGATGCCCTGCGAGTTGCGGCACTGGATGTGGCTGCCGGAGATCGAGGCATAGACCGAACGGATCTCGCAACCGGCCATCAGCTCGGCTTCCTCGATCGCGCGCTGGATCGACTGCACCGTCGATTCGATGTCGACCACCACGCCACGCTTGAGTCCGCGCGATTCGTGCGAGCCGATGCCGATGACTTCGATCGGTGCGCCGGGGCGGCCTTCATTGGGCGAATACTCGCCCACCAGCGCCACCACCTTGGAGGTGCCGATGTCGAGTCCCACGATCAGCGATTTGTCGCCCTTGCGATTCATGTATTTCCCTGAACTTGCGGCGCGTCGATGTAGGCCTGGGCCGGAGCCGGCTTCCACGTCAGCGCGAAACCATTGGTGTAACGAAGGTCGGCGCGCGCGAGCTGCTGCGTGTTCTGCGTCAGTAACTGGGGCAGCAGGCGCACGAACCGATCGAGGCGGGCGCGCGCTTCGCTGCGGCCGACGATGACGACGGCGCCGTTGGTCAGCCCCAGCGTCCAGCTGCCACGCGGATCCAGCGCGACTTCGCGCACGTCGATGCCGACCTTGGCGAACAACTCGCGCGCCTCGTTGTAGAGCTCGACCACCTCGGCGCTGCGCGCTTCTGGCCCCGAGAATTGCGGCAGGCCGTCCGGCACCACGATCCCCTTGGCGGGAAACAGGCGCCCGTGTTCGGAGAGCACACGGTCGGCGCCCCAGCGAGCGAACGGCTTGTGTTCGACCACGCGCACTTCGAGCACGTCGGGCCAGCGCTTTCGCACTTCGGCGGTTTCGACCCACGGCAGCCTGGCGACGGCATCTTGCGCGGACTCGAGATCGACTGCGAAGAAGCCGCGCTGCGCATAGGGCAGCAGCGTCTGGCGCAACAGCGTGCCGTCGACGCGGTGGAATTCGCCCGTGGCCTGCAGTCGCGTCAACGGCCAGTGGCCCGCGCCGACCCAACCGTTGAGCACGGCCACGACCGGCAGCACGACCAGGGCGACCGCGAGGATCCAACCGGCGATGCGCAGCAGCGCGTTCACTTCGGCGCGGCCTCCGTGGTCTGGGCTTCGACGGCCTGCTCGAGGATCCGCCAGCACAGGTCCTCGAACCCGATGCCGACCTGGCGCGCGGCCTTGGGCACCAGCGAATGGCTGGTCATGCCCGGCGCGGTGTTCACTTCCAGCAGGTAGAACTTGCCGCTGCTGCGATCGCGCATCACGTCGACGCGGGCCCAGCCGGTGCAGCCGGCGGCGATGAACGCCGCCAGCGCGATGCGGCGGATTTCCGCTTCGGCATCGCCTTCCAGGCCGGGACACAGGTACTGCGTGTCCTCGGCAATGTACTTGGCGTTGTAGTCGTACCACTCGCCCTTGGGCATGATCCGGATCGACGGCAGCGCCTGGTGCGCCGTGCCATCGCCGAGGATACCGACGGTGAGTTCGTCGCCGACCACCATCTGCTCCATCAGCAACTCGCCGGGATAGCGCGTGGCCAGTTCCACTGCGGAGTCGAGGTCGGCGTCGTTGAACACGCGCGAGACGCCCACGCTCGAACCCTCGCACGAGGGCTTCACGATCACCGGCAGACCGAGCTCGCGCGCGGCGGCGTGCACGTCGGCGCCCTTCTCGAGGCGCACGTAGCGCGGCGTCGGCAGGCCCAGCGACAACCACACCTGCTTGGTGCGGATCTTGTCCATCGCCAGTGCCGAGCCGAGCACGTTCGAACCCGTGTACGGCACGCCCAGTGCTTCGAGCAGGCCCTGCAGCACGCCGTCTTCGCCACCGCCCTTGTTGCCATGGAGGATGTTGAAGACGCGATCGACCCGGTCCGCACGGATCGCATCGATCAGCGCGGGTATCCCGTCGACCGCGAAGGCGTCGACACCACGCGAACGCAGCGCGTCCAGCACGTTGCGGCCGGAATCGAGCGAGACCTCGCGCTCGGAACTGGTGCCGCCCATCAGCACGGCGACTCGGCCGAAGACGGCCGGATCGGTGACGCGCGTGGCGGCGAAATTCATGCTCACTTCGTTTCTCCCGCGAATCCATTGGCGGCCAGTTGTTGAGCGGCATGGCCGATGTCGCCCGCCCCCATCATCAGCAGCAGGTCGCCGTCGTTGAGGACATCGGGCAGCACGCCTGCGAGTTCGCCCGCACTGCTGACGACGATCGGATCGATGCGGCCACGCGTGCGGATGGCACGCGCCAGCGACTTCGCATCGGCGCCGGCGATAGGCGCTTCGCCAGCCGGATAGATTTCCGTCAGCACCAGCGTGTCCACCGTCGACAGCACCGCGGCGAACTCGTCGAACAGGTCGCGGGTACGGCTGTAGCGATGCGGCTGGAAAGCGACCACGAGGCGGCGATCCGGCCAGCCTCCGCGCGCGGCGGCGAACACGGCCTCGAGTTCCTTCGGGTGGTGGCCGTAGTCATCGACCAGCTGCACCGTCGCACCCTTGGCCGTGGTGAGCTGGGCGAGCAGGTTGAAGCGGCGGCCGATGCCGGCGAATTTCTGCAGCGCACGGGCAATGGCGTCGCTGTCGACGCCCAGTTGCCAGGCCACCGCGGCGGCGGCGAGCGAGTTCTGCACGTTGTGGCGGCCCGGCAAGGCGAGCTCGACGGGCGTGCGCGTGCCATCGGGCAGGCACAGCATGTAGCGCATGGCCGGGCCATGCTGGGTCACGTCTTCGGCGCGCACGTCGGCGTGGTCGGCGAAGCCGTAGGTCATCACGTGGCGCGTGGTGTTGCTGGCCAGCGCCGCCACTTCGGCGTCGTCTATGCACAGCACGGCCAGGCCGTAGAACGGCAGGTGGTGCAGGAATTCGTCGAACGCGGCCTGGACCTTGGCGAAGTCGCCGCCGTAGTTCTCCAGATGGTCGGCATCGATGTTGGTGACGATGGCGATCTGCGGATTTAGGCGCAGGAAGCTGCCGTCGCTCTCGTCGGCCTCGGCCACCAGCCAGTCGCCCTTGCCCAGGCGCGCATTGGCGCCAGCGGCGAGCAGCTTGCCGCCGATCACGAAAGTCGGGTCGATGCCCCCCTCGGCCAGCACGCTGGCGAGCAGCGACGTGGTGGTGGTCTTGCCATGCGTGCCGGCGACGGCGATGCCACGCTTGAAGCGCATCAGTTCGGCCAGCATTTCCGCGCGCGGCACGATCGGGATGCGCTGGGAGCGGGCCTCCATCAGTTCCGGGTTGTCGCGGCGGATCGCCGAGGACACGACGACGCAGTCGGCGCCCAGGACGTTGGCGGCGGCATGGCCGCGCATCACGTTGATGCCGAGCGAGGACAGGCGGCGCGTCACGGCGTTGTCGGCCATGTCGGAACCGGAGACCAGGTAACCCAGCGTGGACAGCACCTCGGCGATGCCGCTCATGCCGACGCCGCCGATGCCGACGAAGTGCACGCGCGCGCCGGCACCACCACTGGCGACGAGGTCGCCGGTGTGCTGCATGCGGTGGCGGGTCTGCGGGGTCATGAATGTTCCTTGTTCGATTGTTCGAGCACGATGGTCGCCACGCGTTCGGCGGCATCGGGCCTGGCCAGCGCGCGCGCGGCCCGGGCCATCGGCAACAGCAGGTCGCGCTCGCCGAGGATCTCCAGCGTCGCGGAAAGGCGCTGCGCGAGTTCGCCGACATCGCTGCCCTGCGGCAGCAGCTGCGCGGCATTGCGGTCGACCAGGAACTGCGCGTTCTTGGTCTGGTGGTCGTCGACGGCCTGCGGGAACGGCACCAGCACGCTGCCCACGCCGACCGCGCACAACTCGGCGAGCGTGAGCGCGCCGGCACGGCAGATCACGATGTCGGCCCATGCGTAGGCCGCGGCCATGTCGGCAATGAAGGGTTCGACCGACGCCGGCACGCCGGCCTGCGCGTAGGCCTGCACGGCCTCGTCGCGCATCTTCTCGCCGCACTGGTGGCGCACGTCGAAGCGCAGGTTGCGCGGCAACGAGGCAATGGCCCTGGGCACGGCGCCGTTGAGGGCGCGTGCGCCCTGGCTGCCACCGAGCACGAGCAGGCGCAGCGGGCCTTCGCGACCGGCGAAGCGCGCTTCCGGCGGCGCGATGGCGGCGATCTCGGCCCGCACCGGATTGCCCACCACTTCCTCGTTCGCAAACGTCTGCGGGAACCCGGTGAGGATGCGGCGGGCGAGCTTCGCCAGCACGCGGTTGGTCATGCCCGGTGCGCGGTTCTGCTCATGCACGATCAAAGGAATGCCGGCAAGCCGCGCGGCGAGTCCGCCCGGGCCTGCGGCGAAGCCGCCAAAGCTCACCACCGCGCGCGGCTGCCGCTCGCGCAGGGTCTGGCGCGCGGCATTCACCGCGCTGAGCAGCTTGAACGGCGCGGCGAACAGCGTCGCGATGCCCTTGCCGCGCACGCCACGCACCGCGATGGTGTCGATCGCGATGCCGTGCTGCGGAACCAGGCGGGTTTCCATGCCGCCTTCGCTGCCGAGCCAGAGCACGGGAACGTCGCGCGCACGCAACGCCTTCGCGACGGCCAGGCCGGGGAAGATGTGCCCGCCCGTGCCGCCGGCGAGGATCATCACCGGATGCAGGTCGGAGTCGGTGGCGGCGCCAGCAGTGCTCATGCCGTCCTTCCGAAGGCTCTTTCGAATACCGGTTCGACGCGCTGGCGCAGGCGGCTGGTGCCGCGTGCTTCGGCCGTCACCAGCGGCAAGGGCTGCGTCGTGGCAGGCATCGCCGCCGCGGGCGCCTGCGCATCGCCGCGCAGGCGCGCGACCTGGCGCTGCGCGCGGTCCAGTTCGAACGACACGCGCAGCAACACACCGAGCGCGGCACAGGTGAGCAGGACGCTGGAACCGCCCGAGGAAATCAACGGCAGGGTCAGGCCCTTGGTCGGCAGCAGCCCGAGGTTCACGCCGATCGAGACGAAACTCTGCAGCGACATCCACAGCGCGATGCCGAAGGCGCAGTAGCCGGCGAAGTGGCGGCGCATCTCCACGCACTTCAGGCCGATCCAGAATGCGCGGCCGGCCAGGCCCGCGTATAGCGCGATGATCGCGAACACGCCGACGAAGCCCAGCTCTTCGGCGATGACGGCGAGGATGAAGTCGGTGTGCGCTTCGGGCAGGTACGACAGCTTCTGCACCGAGGCACCGAGGCCGACGCCGAACCATTCGCCGCGCCCCACCGCCATCAGTGCATTGGTGAGCTGGTAACCGCTGCCGAACGGATCAGCCCACGGGTCGCGATAGGAGACCAGGCGCTGCACGCGGTAAGGCTCCATCAGGATCATGCCGGCCAGCAGCGGCAGCGCGCACAACACCGGGAACAGCATGCGCGGCAGGTTCACGCCACCGAGGACGAGCATGCCGGCGGTGATCGCGAGGATCAGCGCGGACGAGCCGAAGTCCTTGTGCACCACCAGGAGGATGCCGACCAGCAGCCCGGCGACGGCGAGTGCCTTGATCATCGCGCGCCACGTGGCGCTGACCTCGTCGCGGAAGCGCGCGAGGAAGCTCGACAGCCACACGATCAGCATCAGCTTGACCGCTTCCACCGGCTGGAACGTGAGCACGCCGAGGTTCAACCAGCGGCGCGCGCCCTTCGCGGTGACCCCGATGCCCGGGACGACGACGAGGATCAGCAGCAGCAGGCACACCAGCGGCAGCCACTGGCTGTGCTGTTCGATGGTCTTCATTTCGGTACGCATCGCCGTGTATGCGAGGCCGAGGCCGAACCCAAGGAAGACCAGGTGGCGGAACAGATAGTGGAAGGGACCGGCATCGCGGCCCTCGGCAATGGCGATCGACGCCGAACCCACCATCACCACGCCCAGGCATGCGAGCGTGCAGGCGATACCGAGCAGCCACGGATCGAAGCGGCCCCCGATGTCGTCCAGTCGCGTTGCCTGGCGTGAGAGGTCGTTCATCAGCGCACCTTCAAGGTCGCCAGGCCGACGAGGACGAGGATCACCGAGATGATCCAGAAGCGCACGATCACGCGCGGCTCCGGCCAGCCCTTCAACTCGAAGTGGTGGTGGATCGGCGCCATCCGGAACACACGCTTGCCGGTGAGCTTGAACGATGCCACCTGGATCATCACCGACAGCGTTTCGATGACGAAGATGCCGCCCATGATCACCAGCACCAGTTCCTGGCGCACGATGACGGCGATGCAGCCGAGCACCGCACCCAGTGCCAGGGCGCCGATATCGCCCATGAACACCATCGCCGGGTAGGTGTTGAACCACAGGAAGCCCAGGCCGGCGCCGGCGATCGCCGCGCAGATGATCACCAGCTCACCCGCACCCGGCACCTGCGGGATCTGCAGGTAGTTGGAGAACACCGCATTGCCCGAGGCATAGGCGAACACGCCCAGCGCGCAGGCCACCAGCACGGTCGGCATGATCGCGAGGCCATCCAGGCCGTCGGTGAGGTTCACCGCGTTGGAGAACCCGACGACCCACAGGTAGGCGAGGAAGACGAAGCTGATGCTGACCAGCGGCAGCGCCACCGTCTTGAAGAACGGGATGTAGAAGGTCGTCGCCGCCGGCGCGTCGGCGGTGTAGTACAGGAACAGGCCGACACCGAGTCCGAACACCGACTGCAGGAAGTACTTGGTGCGCGACTTCATGCCGTTGGGATCGCGCTTGACGATCTTGATCCAGTCGTCCCACCAGCCGATCCAGCCGAACGCGACCATCACCGCCATCACCAGCCACACGTAGCGGTTGCGCAGGTCGCCCCACAGCAGCACGGAGGCGAGGATGGTCAGCAGGATCAGCGCGCCGCCCATGGTCGGCGTGCCTGCCTTGGAGAAGTGCGACTGCGGGCCTTCCTTGCGGATCGGCTGGCCACCCTTGAGCTGGGCGAGGCGGCGGATTACCGCCGGCCCCCACCACAGCGACAGGAACAGCGCAGTCAGTGCCGCGAGGATGCCGCGGAAGGTGAGGTAGCCGAACAGGCCGAAGAGGCTTTGCAGCTGTTCGAGCCAGCGGAAGAGTTCAAGCAGCATCGGTGGTCCCTTCGGCGCCGAGCACCGCCTTCACGATCTTGTCCATCGCGCTGCCGCGCGATCCCTTTACCAGGACGCGCACGCCCTCACGCAGGTCGCCGCGCAGCGAGGCGATGAGCGCATCGTGGCTGTCGAATTGGGAAGCGCCTTCGCCGAAGGCCTTGGCGGCCTCCGCGCTGAGTTCGCCGAGGGCGTACAGGCGCCTGATGCCCGCAGCCTTGGCCCGCCGGCCCATTTCAGCGTGCATCGGCCCGGCATCGACACCGAGCTCGCGCATGTCGCCGAGCACGAGCCAGCCCTCGCCGTTGCGGCTTGCTTCCGCGAGCGTGTCGATGGCGGCCGCGAGCGAGCCCGGGTTGGCGTTGTAGCTGTCGTCGATGAGGACGGCGCCGTCGCGCAGGCGATGGATGATGAGGCGGCCGGCGACGGGCTCGGCGGCGTTGAGGCCCGCACCGATGATCTCGAGTGGCACGCCCAGGCCCAGCGCGATCGAGGCCGCTGCCAATGCGTTGCTTACGTTGTGGCGACCGGGCATCGCCAGGTCGATCGCGGTTTCTCCCTGCGGCGCGACCAGCACGAAGCGCGAACCGTTTTCGGTGGGTTGGATGTCGCGCGCGGTGACGTCGGCGCTGGCATCGAGACCGAAGCGGATCAGGCGGTGGCCATGCGCGCGTTCGGCGAAGAACGGCGCGAAGGCTTCATCGGCGTTGATCACCGCGACGCCGTCCTCGGGCAGCGCGTCGTAGACCGCGCCCTTGGTGTCGGCGACGCCGAGCAGGCTGCCCATGCGTTCCAGGTGCGCCGGTGCGATGTTGTTGACGAGCGCCACGTCGGGACGCGCGACCGCGGTCAGGTAGGCGATGTCGCCCGGCTTGCCTGCGCCCATCTCGTACACGGCGAACTGTGCGTCCTCCGGCGCATCGAGCACTGCCAGCGGCAGGCCGATCTCGTTGTTGCGGTTGCCGGGATTGGCGTAGGCGTGGCCAGCCCGCGACAGGATCGCCATGGCGAGCGTCTTCACGCTGGTCTTGCCGTTGCTGCCGGTGATGCCAATCACCTTGACGTTGCTGCGGTCGCGCTGCATGGCGCCGGCGAAATCGGCCAGCGCGCGCTCGGTGTCGGCGACGACGATCTGCGGCAGCGGACCGTTGGCGACGGACGTATCCATCACGCGCGATACCAGCGCGGCGACAACCCCGCCCTGCGCCGCGGCGGCAACATGGTCATGGCCGTCAAAGCGCTCGCCCTTCAGGGCAACGAACAACGTGCGGCCGCCGGCCGGCAATGCGCGCGTATCGGTCGCGATGGCGTCGATCAGGGCGTTCTCACCGTGCAGGCGGCCGCCGGTCATGCGGGCGATGTCGGAAAGTTGCAGCGGCTTCATGCATGCACCTCCAGTTGTGCCCGGGCGACTTCCGTGTCATCGAAGGGATGCTGCACGCCGTTGATTTCCTGGTAAGGCTCATGGCCCTTGCCGGCGATGAGCACGATTTCGTTGGGCCCGGCTTCGCCGATCGCGCGCGCGATGGCCGCGGCGCGGTCGCGCTGCACGACCACGGCACCCGGATGGGCGAAACCGGCAAGGATGTCCGCCACGATCTGGTCGCCGTCCTCGCCGCGCGGGTTGTCGTCGGTGACGATCACGGCATCGGCATTGGCTTCGGCGATCGCGGCCATCTGCGGGCGCTTGCCGCGATCGCGCTCGCCACCGCAACCGAACACGCAGACCAGGCGCGCCTGCGCATGGGCGCGCAGCGACTTCAGCGCCTGTTCCAGGGCGTCGGGGGTGTGCGCGTAATCGATGACCACCAGCGGACGGCTCTTGCCCTCGATCCCGCCATCGCCGCCGAGGCGGTTCATGCGGCCATGGATCGGTTGCAACTGCGACAGGGTCGCGGCGATCTGCGCGGGCGTGTCGCCCGACGCGTACAAGGCACCGGCCACCGCCAGCAGGTTGTCGACATTGAAGCGGCCCAGCAGCTTCGATCGCACCGGATGCGCCTGCGTGCCCTCGACCAGATCGAAAGCGATACCGGCGCTGTCCAGCTTCAACGCGTCGGCGCGCAGGGTCGCGCCTGCGGCACCGCGCGAGCTCAGGCCGATCACCTTCACGCCGGTGGGCAGGCGCGTGTGCAGATGAGCGCCGTACTCGTCATCGAGGTTGACCGCCGCGGCCTGCAGGCCCGGCCACGCGAACAGGCGCGCCTTCGCGGCGCCGTAGGTGTCCATGTCGCCGTGGTAATCGAGGTGGTCGCGGGTGAGGTTGGTGAACACCGCGACATCGAAGTGCACGCCATCGACGCGGCCCTGGTCGAGCGCGTGCGAACTCACTTCCATCGCCACCGCCTGCGCGCCGGCGTCGTGCATCTGCGCCAGCAGTTCATGCAGCTTGAGCACCAGTGGCGTGGTGAAGCCGGTCGGCGTCACCTGTCCGTACAGGCCCGCTCCGAGCGTGCCGACAGTGCCGCAGCGCAGGCCGCGCAGCGTCCACGCCTGCGCGAGCAACTGCACGGTCGAGGTCTTGCCGTTGGTGCCGGTGACGCCGACCACCGTCATCGCGTCGGTGACGCGGCCGTGGAAGCGGTCGGCGAGCTCGCCCAGGCGCGCGCGCAGGTTCGGCACGGCGATCGCATCCGGGGGCGCGGGCAGGTCGGCCGGCGCCGGCGCTTCGAACAGGATCGCGCTGGCACCGCCAGTGCGTGCCTGCTCGATGAACTTCAATCCGTGCGCACCGAAGCCGGCGATGGCGACGAACGCATGGCCGGGCCTGACCTCGCGACTGTCCATCACCAGGCCGGTGATGCGCAGATCGCCGGGGATGCCGGCGACGTCGGGAAGCAGTTCGCGCAGGAGCATGGCGCGGCTCATTGCGTGCCCCCGTTCACGGGTGCAGGCAGGCTTGCGTCGGCCAAGGGCGCCGCCGCGGAGGCGTCGGGCAGGACCGGACCTTCTTCGCCGCGCAGTTCGTTGGCGTGCTGTGCGTTGTTCTGCGCGGCTATCCAGGTGTCGATGTCGTCCGGCGGCACGTCCATCAGGCGCAGCGCGCCGTCCATGACCGTGCGGAACACCGGGGCGGAGACGAGGCCGCCGAAGTAGCCGCGCTCCGGATCGGGATCGTTGACGACCACGACCATCGAGAAGCGCGGGTTCTGCACCGGCACCACGCCGGCGAAGTAGGACAGGTAGCGGCGCGTGTAGCCGCCGGTCTCGCTGTACTTGCGCGCGGTACCGGTCTTGCCGGCGACGTGGTAACCGAGGATCGCCGCCTGCGTCGCCGTGCCGCCGGTTTCGGTCACTGTCTGCATCATGCGCATGACTTCGTGCGCGACCTGCGGATCCAGCACCTGCCTGGGTTCGTTGCGCTCGCCCTTGACGAAGGTCGGCGTGATCAGCTTTCCGCCGTTGCCCAGGGACGCGTACACCATCGCGATCTGCAGCGGCGTCGCCGACATACCGTAACCGTAGGCCATGGTGGCCTTGGTCGTGCCGCTCCAACGCGAGGGCATGGCGAGCACGCCGGCGGATTCGCCGGGGAAGCCGCTGCCCGGTTTCTGGCCGTAGCCGAACTGGCGGATGAAGTCGTAGAAGTACTGGTCCTTCATCCGCGCCGCGAGCTTGGCCGCGCCGATGTTGGAACTCTTGGTGATCACCCCGGTGATCGTCTGTACGCCGTAGTTGCTGTGGTCGCGGATGGTGTAGCGCCCCAGCTGCATGTAGCCCGGGTTTAGGTCGATGCGGGTGTCCGGGGTAACGATGTGGGCATTGAGTGCCGCCGCCACCGTGATCGGCTTCATCGTCGAACCCGGCTCGAACACGTCGGTCACCGCGCGATTGCGGTGCGTGTCGGCGTTGCCCATGGCCACGGCGTTCGGGTTGTAGCTGGGCAGGTTCACCATCGCCAGCACTTCGCCGGTGGCGATGTCGAGCACGACCGCCGAACCGCTGCTGGCGCCCGTCTTCACCAGCTGGTTGCGCAGCTCCCGATAGGCGAGGAACTGGATGCGGCGATCGATGGTGAGGGTCAGGTCCTGGCCGGGCTCGGCCGCCTTGATCAGGTCGACGCTTTCGACGATGCGGCCCTGGCCATCGCGGATGACGCGCTTGGAGCCCGGCTTGCCGCTGAGGATGTGGTCGAAGGACAGCTCGAGCCCTTCCTGTCCGCGGTCGTCGACGTTGGTGAAACCCAGCACGTGCGCCATCGCCTCACCCTGCGGGTAGAAGCGGCGGAATTCGCGCTGCGAGAACACACCCGGGATGTTGTGGGCGAGGATGCGGCGCGCCTGCTCGGGGCTGATGCGGCGCTTGAGGTAGAGGAATTCCTTGTTCGCGCGCTGGGTGAGCTTGCGCGTCAGCACGTCGGCGGGAACTTCAAGCGCCACGGCGAGTTCCGGGATGCGCGCGGGATTCTCCAGCAGCTCCTTCGGATTGCCCCATACCGATTCGACCGGCGTCGACACCGCGAGCGGCTCGCCGTTGCGGTCGGTGATCATCCCGCGCGAGGTCGGAATGGGAATCTCGCGCAGCGATCGCGCCTGGCCCTGTTGCAGGTAGAAGGCGTTGTTCACGACCTGCACGTCGAAGGCGCGCACGACGAGCGCCACCGAGCCCAGCGCCAGCGCGCCACCGACGATCATGAGGCGCTTGCGCAGGTCCAGGCCGCCGCGCTGGTGGCGCGCGCGCGCGCTGCTCGCCGCCGGTTGGGCGGCGATGCGGGCGCGCAGCGCGTCGGCGACCTTGCTGACGAGGTGCTGGCGGCGGTCGTTGCGGGCGCTCATGGGCCCAGCCTCGGTGTGAACGCGCTCATGGCCTGATCACCACGGTTTCGGCGCCTTCGGGAAACTTCATGCCAAGCCGGTCGCGGGCGACCTGGTCGATGCGGTTGCTCTCGGCCCAGGTGGCCTGCTCCAGTTGCAGGCGACCGAACTCGATATTGAGCTCATCACGCGCTTTTTCCAGCCGCGTGGCCTGCACGAACAACTGGCGGTGCTGGTGGCGCGCGAGGACGACCGCGAGCGCGGAGGCCAGGTTCGCCACGACCAGCACGGTGAGCAGGAGGCGCCAGGTCATGCGGCCTCCGCGAGCTTTTCGGCCACGCGCAGGACGGCACTGCGGGAGCGCGGGTTGGCGGCGATCTCGGCCGCGTCAGCCTTCTGTGCAGCGCCAATCGCCATGAGCGTCGGCGTGAAGGCGACTTCCACCGGCATGCGGCGGTTGGCGGGCGGCGCCTTGGCGTGGCGGGCGATGAACTGCTTGACGATGCGGTCTTCCAGCGAATGGAAGCTGATCACGGCGAGGCGACCGCCCGGCTTGAGGCGTGCAAGGGCGGCGTCCAGGCCGGCTTCGAGGTCCGCGAGCTCGCGATTGATGAAGATGCGGATGCCCTGGAAGCTGCGGGTCGCGGGATGGATCTTCTGCTCGCCGCGCGGCACGACCGACGCGATGAGGTCGGCCAGTTGCGCCGTGCGCAGCAGCGGTTGTTCCACGCGCCGCGCGACGATGGCGCGCGCGATGCGGCGGCTCATGCGCTCCTCGCCATAGGTCCACAACACGTCGGCGATATCTTTCTCGGACGCGCTTGCGAGCCACTGCGCGGCGCTGTCGCCGGCCTCGGGGTCCATGCGCATGTCGAGCGGCCCGTCCTTGCCGAAACTGAAGCCGCGTTCGGCGACATCCAGTTGCGGCGACGACACGCCAAGGTCGAGCAGCACACCATCGAGGCCGGCCGCGGCCGCATCCCACTGCGCAAGTTCGGCGAAGCTGCCGCGATGGATCGCCACGCGCGCATCCGCGCCGAACTCGCGTTCAGCCACGGCGATCGCTTCGGGATCCTTGTCCATCAGCAGCAGCCGACCCCCGGCCCCCAGTAGTTGCAGCACGCCGCGCGCATGGCCGCCGCGCCCGAACGTGCCGTCCAGATACGTTCCATCCGCCTTGACCTGCAGGCCTTCCAGGCACTGCGCGTACATCACCGGTACGTGCATGACGGGAAGGTGGCCGGACGTCCCTTCCCGTCCGCTGCCACCGGCCGTCACAGCTGCAGCTCGAGCAGTTCGTCGCTCAGATCGTCGTCGGTCACCGTCTGACGGATCTGGGCGTGGTGCGCCTGCTCGCTCCACAACTCGAACTTCTCGCCCATGCCCAGCAGCACCGCCTTCTTCTCGATCGCCACCGCCGCGCGGTGGCTGGCGGGAATGCTGATGCGGCCGTTGCCGTCGAGTTCGACGAACTCGGCGGCACCGACCAGCTTCAGCTGCATCGAGCGGTTGACCTTCTTCGCCTTGGGCAGGGCGTTGACCTGGTCGCGCACGCGCTCCCAGACCGCCAGCGGGTACAGCCAGAGGGAACCGGATTCGAAGGGGTTGTAGGTGATGACCAGACGGTTGCCGCATTCACGCGCGACGAGGTCGCGGTAGGCGGTGGGCACCGCCAGCCGGCCCTTGTCGTCGATCGTGATGGCGGTCTCGCCCTGGAACATTCGCCTGCCTTGCCGCGTTTTCCGCCTCTTCGGGCGGCTTTGGGGTCACCTTCGCATGGAAAAACCACAAAAAACCCGGTTTTCCCTCCGATGCCCACCTTAGCATCGCGCTAGGGCTTGTCAACGCTTTTCTGGAGGCAATTTCACTTTGCGTTTCAATGGCTTGCAGCGAACTTCAGAGTCTTTATGAACAGTTGTTCCCTAAGCTTTGTTTCGTCTCATTTTTTGAGACAAAAGGAGTGCCGGGAATTGGGAAACCACAGGAGCGGCAAAACCCGCCGCCAATGCTGCGTCGCAACATACGCTCAGGAGCGCCATGGCCGTTGAGCCCCAGGTGGACACCAGGCCTCCATGAAGCAACCGGGCCGGCGAAATAGTCTCCATCCCCAAAACGCAGGGCGCACCGATCCATCTGGAGAAAAGCCCCTGGCAAATGAAAATTGTGGGGCGCCTTTCGTGCGTAGCATGAAAAGGTGGCGGAGCCGGCCTGTAAGCCGGGTTCTGTCGTGGACAGTCATTCCTCTAGGCGCATCGTCACCGATACGCTCAAGCAACCTACCCGGAGACACCGCGGGCCGCGGCATTGCCTCCCTATTTGGTCTTGCTCCCGGTGGGGTTTGCCGTGCCGGCCTGTTACCAGGCTCGCGGTGCGCTCTTACCGCACCATTTCACCCTTGCCTGATCTCCGAAGAGCCATCGGCGGTATCTTTCTGTTGCACTTTCCGTCGACTCGCGCCGCCCAGGCGTTACCTGGCACCGTGCCCTGTGGAGCCCGGACTTTCCTCGGCATCCTTTCGGATGACGCGACTGTCCGGCCGACTCCGCCGAAGCGCATTCTACGGCTTCGCCTGCTAATACCCCAAAGTTTGCTACGCAAACTTCGGGTCCGCGCTGCCAATCCCCGCGGCTATCGCCGCGCCCCCTTACTAAGGGGGCTTCACCACCGGGACGTTTCCAGCACTGATTGGATCGGCGCACGGAATTGAAACTGCTGGGAGCTACTCGCCGCCGTACAGGGCTTTGCGCGGGGCGCCGCTGAGTTCCGCGGCAAGCTTCGCCGCCTGCGACGGCTTCAGGTATTCGCTCAGCTTCGCGTACAGGCGCTGGCCCTCGGCGATCTTCGCGTCGGCATCGTCACCCGCACCTTCGACGATCACCACGAACTCGCCCTTGCGCTGATCGGCTTCCGTGGCAACGCGCAGGTGCAGCGCCGACAGCGGGCCATCCAGGACGGTTTCGAACAGCTTGGTCAATTCCCTCGCGACCACGGCACGGCGCGTCGCGCCCAGGACAGTCGCCATGTCGGCCAGCGTTTCTTCGATGCGGTGCGCGGATTCGTAGAACATCAGCGTGCGTGTCTCACTCGCCAGCCGCGCCAGCCGTTCGCGCCGCGCCGCGGCTTTCACCGGCAGAAAGCCTTCGAACACGAAGCGATCGCTGGGCAGGCCCGCCACACTCAACGCGGCGATCGCCGCGCACGCGCCCGGTACCGGCGACACGCGTACGCCCGCGGCCCGCGCCGCACTGACCAGGCGGAAACCGGGATCGCTCACCAGCGGCGTCCCCGCGTCGGACACCAGCGCCAGCGAGTCGCCCGCAAGCAGGCGCGCCACCAGTTGCGCCGCCTGTGCATCCTCGTTGTGCTGGTGCAGCGCCAGCAGTGGACGCTCCAGGCCGAAGTGGGACAGCAGTTGCCGCGTGTGCCGGGTGTCCTCGGCGCAGACGGCAGCGACATTCCGCAGCGTGTCGAGCGCGCGCGGCGAAAGGTCGCCAAGGTTGCCTATCGGCGTCGCGACGACATGAAGGGTGCCGGGAGTGAGCATCGTGAGGAAATCAGCGGGACGGTTAGAATCCTACCCGGTCCCCCAAGGAAAGCCGCGCCGATGCCCCTGCCGATGCCCTCGCCCGCCCGCCAATGGCCCATTGCCCGGGTGCTGGCCGCATCGTTGCTGCTGGCCACGCTGGCCGGCTGCAGCTCGATGCAGACCACGGGAGGTGCGCCGGCCGGTCGCGGACCGCGCAGCGAAGCGATGGTCCAGGCCGATGCGCTGGCTCGGCAGGCCATGGCACAGGGCGGCGCCGAGCGTGCGCAGACGGACAAGCAGATCGAGACGCTGCTGGCCGCGCTGGACAACCCGACGCTGCAGCGCGAAGCCGCTGCGTTGCCCGCGGGCGACCCGCTGTACAACTACGCCGGCCGCGCGCTGCTGCGCCGTGGCCTGCCACTACCGCGTCCGTTCGATCGCACTGCGTGGAAGTTCGATGCCGGCAACCGGCCGCCCGCCGAAAGCGACGGCTATCGCCCGCCGATGAAGCTGGCCGTGCTGCTGCCGTTGTCGGGCAATCTCGCCACGGCCGCGGCACCCGTGCGCGACGGTCTCCTGACCGGCTATTACGCTGAAACGCGCCGCCGTCCGGAGGTCAGCTTCTACGACACCTCCACCGGCGCGTCCGCCGCATACGACCGCGCCGTGTCCGAAGGCAACGATTTCGTCGTCGGCCCGCTCGGCCGCGATGAAGTCGGCACGCTGTTCAACCGCACCACCCTGCCGGTGCCGGTGCTCGCGCTCAACCGCAGCCAGCTGCTGCCACCGCCCGGCAATGCGAGCTTCTCGCTGTCGCCGGAGGACGAAGGCATCGCCGCCGCCGATTACCTGGTCGAGCGCGGTGCACGCCGCGTGCTCGTGGTCAGCGCCGAAGACGACACGCAACGCCGCGCCGTCACTTCGCTGCGCGAACGCCTGGCCGAACGCGGCGGCACCATCACCGACGTCGTAAGCGAGGGCGCCGCCGACTTCGCGCCATTCGCGGCCAAGGAAGGCGGTGTCGATGCGGTGTTCCTCGCCGTCAAGGGCACCGCGGCACGCCAGCTGATGCCGCGCCTCGCCCTGGCGGGCCTCGCCGGCAAGCCGCGCGTGGCGACGTCGCAGCTGCTGTCCGGCACGGGCAAGCCCGAGGACGATCGCGTGCTCGACGGCATCGCCTTCCCCAGCGAAAGCTGGACCACGCGCGGGGCGCGTGGCCTGCCGCCGCCTGCGAGCGCCGCGGCGATGCTGCCGAATGCGAAAGGTCCGGCGGCGCGCCTGTTCGCCTTCGGTTTCGACGCCTGGCTGATCACCGCCTACCTCGAGCGCCTGGCCACCTCGTCCGAAGGCATCAATGGCGCTACCGGCGTCCTGCGCATCGACGGCTTTGGCAACGTCCAGCGCACGCCCGCCTGGTCGACCTTCAGCAGCGGCATCGCGGTGCCGCTGGCGGACGCGGCGCGGCGCTGATCTCGACAGGCGACGTCTCGACAGCCGACATCTCGACAGGCGACGCGCGATACCCGACCGGCTTATGGACAAGCCAATCCCACAACGACGTACAACGGGCGCATCGGTCGAGGCCGCCGCCCTCGCCCACCTGACCCGCGCGGGACTGCGCGAAGTCGCGACGAACGCCAATTACCGCTTCGGCGAACTCGACCTCGTCATGCTCGACACCGGCGCGGGCGCCGAGCCGACGCTCGTTTTCGTCGAAGTCCGCTACCGCCGCGACCGGCGCTTCGGTGGCGGTGCGGCTTCGGTGGATGCGAACAAGCGCCGCAAGCTCGTGCGTGCCGCGCAGGCTTTCCTCGCCGCTCATCCGCGCCTCGCCAAGGCCGCCTGCCGCTTCGACGTGGTCGAAGCCGACGGTGATCCGCGTTCGCCGCGGCTGCACTGGCTGCGCGATGCGTTCCGTGCCGATGACTGCTGATTCTCCGCTGCCACCATGATCGCGGGCGTGGCGGATAATCAGCCGGCATGAGTGCCTTGCCTGCCGAGCTGCATCGCGAACTCGCCGACCTGCTCGGCGAAGGCCGCAACTGGCTCACCGATCCGGGCGAACGCCTCGCCTACGCCTACGACAACTCGCGCCGCGAATCGCTGCCCGATGCGGTCGCCCTGCCGGTCGCGCGCGGACAGGTACAGGTGCTCGTGCGCGCCTGCTTCCGCCACCGTGTCCCGGTGATCGCGCGCGGTCGCGGCACCAATACCACCGGCGCCTCGGTGCCGGTGCAGGGCGGCGTGGTGGTGTCGTTCGAACGCATGGACCGCATCCTCGAGGTGCGACCGGGGGATCGCTGCGCGGTGGTCGAACCCGGCGTGCTCAACGGCGACCTGCAAGCCGTCCTGCAGGGACACGGCCTGTTCTGGCCGCCCGACCCCACCAGCGCGGCATTCAGCACCGTCGGCGGCAACCTGGCCTGCAATGCCGGCGGACCGCGCGCGGTGAAATACGGCGCGAGCCGCGACAACGTGCTGGCGCTGACCGCCGTCACCGGCACGGGCGACCTGATCCAGTGCGGCAGCGCGACGACCAAGGGGGCGACCGGCTACGACCTGCAGCGCCTGCTCGTGGGCAGCGAGGGCACCCTGGCGCTGATCGTGGAGGCCACCCTCAAGCTCACGCCACTGCCCCCGCAACGGCGCGTGATACGGGCGCTGTATCGCGATGTCGCGTCGGCCGCGCAGGCCGTGGCGCGGCTGATGGCACAGCCGGTGACGCCATCGATGCTGGAATTCATGGATGGCGACTGCGTGCGGCTGGCGCGCGATGTCGGCGGAGCCGAACTTCCGGCCGATGCCGGCGCGCTGCTGATGGTCGAAGCCGATGGCGATGCCCAGACCCTGCCGCATGCCATCGAGGCCCTGATGCGCGTGGCCGAAGGCGAAGGCCTGGTCTCGCTCGACGATGCCGCCGACGAAGCCGCGCGTGAAAGGCTCTGGGCCGCGCGCAAAGCGTTGTCGCCAGCATTGCGCACGCTCGCTCCGGGCAAGATCAACGAAGACGTGGTCGTGCCGGTCTCACGCATCCCGCAACTGGTCCAGGGCGTACGCGACCTCGCGTCGGAGTTCGCATTGCCCATCGTCAGCTTCGGCCATGCGGGCAACGGCAACCTGCACGTGAACATCCTCTTCGACCCCGCCGACACCGGCCAGAACGGGCGCGCGCAGGCCGCTCTCGCCCGCGTGTTCGCGCTGACGCTGTCGCTCGGCGGCACCCTGTCGGGCGAACACGGCATCGGCCTGGCCAAGCGCGAGTTCATGCCGCAGGCGATCGATCCGGCGACGCTCGCCCTGATGCGCCAAGTCAAGGCCGCATTCGATCCCGCTGGCATCCTCAATCCCGGCAAGCTGCTGCCGTGATCGGCTACCTGCATCTCGGCGAGCGAGCGGCCTTGCGCTATCGTGAATGCACTGGACCTGGGAAATGAAAGGCAATGTCGATCCACCGGGTCGTTTGCATGAAATGGGGCGACAAGTTCGCCGCGGATGACGTCAACCGCCTGTACCGCAGGGTGCGCAGCCACCTCGAAGGCGACCTGCGCATGCTGTGCTTCACCGACGACGCGCGCGGTATCGATCCCGAAGTGGAATGCCATCCCCTGCCTGCCGTACCGGTGGTCGGGGACCGCCACGATCGGGGCTGGCGCAAGCTCGGCCTGTTCGGAACGGAGCTGGCCGCGCTGCTCGAAGGGCCCGTCCTGTACCTCGATCTCGACATCGCCGTCGTGCAGCGACTGGAACCCTTCTTCGATTGGCCCGGCGAATTCCTGATCATCAAGGACTACAAGCCACTGCGTTACCGCCATCGTTTCAGCGGCAACTCATCCGTGATCCGTTTCCATGCCGGCGCCCACCAGGGACTGATCGCGGAACTGCTGCAGCGGGGCGCGCGCATCCGCGAGGATTTCCGCGACGAACAGGAGTTCGTTTCGGATTACATGCGCCGCCAGGGAGTCCTGCAGTACTGGCCCCCAGGCTGGTGCGCCAGCTTCAAGCACGACTGCGTGCGGCCGCTGCCGCTGGGACTGTGGCAAGAGCCGCAGTTGCCGGACGGGGCCAAGGTGCTGGTCTTCCACGGGCGCCCCAAGCCCGACGAAGCGATCATCGGGATCGGCTCGAAGTGGTATCGGCCCTTGCGGCCGGCCCCGTGGCTGCGGCGCTATCTGGAATGATGAGGCCGGGCACGGTTCGCCAAGGCCGGCCGCCCGCGCACGCCAGGCACACTCCCTGCTGACCGATGCGACCTAGGTACGCGAAATACCGCCACGCCGACGCTATCCTGCGCGCCTCGCGTTCCTGCCCGTTGCCATGCCCACCCGCGTCCGACTGCTGTCCTCCCTCGCTACCTTTTCGCTGACTCTCCTGCTGGCCGCCTGCGCCAGCGGCGGTGACACCCTGCCCCCGCCCGAACCCGTGGCGCCCAAGCCCATCCCGGCGCCGGTGAAACCGATCCGCGTCGGCATCGCGCTCGGCGGCGGCGCGGCCAAGGGCTTCGCCCACATCGGCGTGATCAAGATGATCGAAGCCAACGGTATCCATATCGATGTCGTGTCCGGCACCAGCGCGGGCAGCGTGGTCGGCGCGCTCTACGCCAGCGGCATGGATGCGTTCCAGATGCAGAAGACGGCGTTCGGCCTCGACGAAACGCAGATCCGCGACGTCAGCCTGTTCTCCGGCGGCGTGGTGAAGGGACAGAAGCTGCAGGACTACGTCAACCAGCTGGTCGGCGGGCGCCCGATCGAGCGCATGAAGAAACCCTTCGCCGCGGTGTCGACGCAGCTGGAAACGGGCGAGCGCACTGTGTTCGTGCGCGGCAACACCGGCCAGGCGGTGCGCGCGTCCAGCAGCATTCCCGGCGTGTTCGAACCCGTCGTGATCGGCCAGAAGCATTATGTCGATGGCGGCGTGGTCAGCCCGGTCCCGGTCGACGCGGCGCGCCAACTCGGCGCCGACTTCGTCATCGCCGTGGACATCTCCACCAAGGCCAGCGGCAAGAATCCCGGCAGCCTTCTCGGCACGGTGAACCAGTCGATCACGATCATGGGCCAGAAACTCGGCCAGCAGGAATTGGCGCGCGCCAATGTGATCATCCGTCCGGGCGTCAGCGACATCGGTCCGGCCGACTTCGAGCAACGCAACAACGCGATCCTCGAGGGCGAGCGCGCCGCGTTGGCGGTCATGCCGCAGATCCGCGCGCAGCTGGCCAGGCTGCGTGCCGAACGCGAGGCGGCGGCGCGACCGCCCGTTCCGGTCACGGCGCCCGTGGAAGCATGCAAGGAAGGCCGCCTGGGCCGCCTGTTCGGCGACAAGTGCGACGACGGCAAGGGCGCGAAGCAGTAGCGCGAATCAGTAGCGCGACCGCGCTTCGTCCGCCTCAGGCGAAGTGGACGAATCCCGCAGCCGGCGCCGACCACTCGCTGCCATCGGCGCGCAGCGCGCGGACGCCGCGCCCGGCGACGATGCGGCCGATGCGCATGATCGGCGTGCGCGTTTCGATCGCGATGTCCTCGACGGCATAACGCATCGCCGGCGGCGCGGTGAAACACAGTTCGTAGTCGTCGCCGCCCGTGGCCTGCGCCGCCAGCCGGCGTTGCATGTCGAACGCGGCAATGAGCTGCGGCGAAGCCGGCAAGGATTCCAGTTCGACCTCGCCGCCCACTTCGCTGGCGGCACAGATATGCTGCAGGTCCGCGAGCAATCCATCCGAGATGTCGATGCACGCATGCGCGACGGCGCCGAGGCGCATGCCCACGGCTACGCGCGGCGTGGGACGGTCGAGGCGCGCGCGCAGGGCCGGATCGACCACCGCGCCACCGCGCCACTGCAGCAATGCGGCCGCCGCTTCGCCGAGCGTTCCCGTCACCCAGACATCGTCGCCGACGCAGGCGCCGCCGCGGCGCAGGGCGCGTCCCGGTGCGACGAAGCCATGCACGGTGACGCTGACCGACAACGGTCCGCGCGTGGTATCGCCTCCGATCAACGCGATCCGATGCCGCGTGGCGAGTTCGAGGAATCCATCCAGGAACGCGTCCACCCACTCCATGTCGCCCGCCGGCAGCGACAACGACAGCGTGCACCAGGCGGGTTCGGCGCCCATGGCGGCGAGATCGGACAGGTTCACCGCCAGCGCCTTCCAGCCGATATCGGCCGGCGCTGTGTTGTCGGGAAAGTGGATGCCGCGGTTGAGGGTATCCGCCGCGATAACCAGCTGTTTGCCGGCAGGCACCTGCACGATGGCGGCATCGTCGCCGATGCCGAGGACCACATCGTCGCGGACCGCGGCACGGCGGCGGATGCGCTCGATCAGGTCGAACTCGGCGGCGACTCGGGATCGTTCGGTCACGATGCGCTCCAGCGCGCCACCGGCTGCGTCGTCAGCGCGGCCGCGCGGCCTGCACTTCCACCGGACGCCACGCCACGGCGGCATGGTCGAGCACGCCGTTGACGTAGGTGTGGCCGTGCTCGGAGCCGAAGCGCTTCACGGTTTCGATCGCCTCGTTGATCACCACGCGATACGGCACGTCGCGGCGTTCGCGCAGTTCGTACGCGGCGATGCGCAGCACGGCGCGTTCGATCGGATCGACCTGCTCGATGTCGCGATCGAGGAACGGCGCGAGGGCGACGTCCAGCTCCTCGCAATGCTTGTCGACGCCGAGCACGAGGTCCTCGAAATACTCCAGGTCGGCGACTTCGTGCGCCTGTTCGTGGGCGAACTGTGCGATCACCTCGCGCGCGCTGGCACCGGACATCTGCCAGGCGTACACGGCCTGCAGCGCGCGACGGCGCGAGCGCGAGCGCGCAACGGGATCGATGCCATCGGAACGGCGACGGTTCATGCGAGTTGCTCCAGCAGTTGCGCCATTTCCAGGACCACCAGTGCGGCCTCCTCGCCCTTGTTGCCGTGGCTGCCACCGGCACGGGCCTCGGCATCCTGGAAGCGGTCGACGGCGAGCACGCCGTTGGCCACCGGAATGCCATGGTCGAGGGCGACGCGCATCAGGCCGTCGGAACAGCCATCGGCGACCTGCTCGTAGTGGCGGGTATCGCCGCGCACCACGCAACCCAGGGCCACGATCGCGGCATGCGAGCCCTTGCGCGCCAGGCTCGCGGCGGCCAGCGGCAGCTCCCACGCGCCCGGCACGCGGATCACGTCCACCGCATCCTCGGCGACGCCATGGTCGGCGAAGGTGCGGCGCGCACCGGCGACCAGCGCATCGGTGATGCGCGGATTCCAGCGGCTGGCGATGATCGCGAAGCGGGCGCCGGGGGCGGCGCGCATATCGCCTTCGTAATGGGGCATGGGCGGGGGTCTCGAAGGGGGGCGCAGTTTACCGCGTCGTGGGGGCCGGGGCCGTCGGCGGTCCCGCGGCCGTTCAGTGCGGCGGTTCGACGTACTCGACCACCTCCAGGCCGAAACCGGCGAGGCCGACCTGCCGGCGCGGCGTGCCCAGCACGCGCAGCTTGCCCAGGCCCAGGTCGGCCAGGATCTGCGCGCCGGCGCCGTTGCGTCGCCACTCCGCCAGTGCGTGGCCGCGGCTGGGGCGTTGCGCCGGCTCCTCATGGGAAGCCGCTTCAGGATGCGCACGGACGCGGGCGAGCAGTGCGTCGGCATCGGCATGGTCACCCAGCAGCACCAGCGCACCGCGGCCTTCGCGCGCGATCGCGGCGAGCACGTCGCCCACGGCGGGGCCGAAATCGGCGCGGCGCCAGTGCAAAGCGTCGGCCAGCGGGTTCTGCACGTGCACACGCACCAGCGTCGGCGTTGCCGCGTCGACGTCGCCGCGCACCAGCGCGAAGTGCAGGCCGTGGCTGAGGCGGTCGCGATAGCTCACCAGGCGGAAGCCGCCGTGCTCGGTGTCGATGTCGCGTTCGTCGACGCGCTCGATCGTGTGCTCGGTGGCGAGGCGGTAGCGGATCAGGTCCTCGATCGAGCCCATCTTCAGGCCGTGCTCGCGGGCGAACGCTTCCAGCTGCGGCCGGCGTGCCATCGAGCCGTCGGGATTGAGGATCTCCACCAGCACGCCCGCCGGCTCCATGCCCGCGAGCAGGGCGAGATCGCTCGCGGCCTCGGTATGCCCGGCGCGGTTGAGCACACCGCCAGGCTGCGCCATCAGCGGGAAGATGTGGCCGGGCTGGCTCAGGTCGGCGGCGCCCGCGTCGGGACGCACCGCGGTGCGCACGGTGTGCGCGCGGTCGTAGGCGGAAATGCCGGTGGTGACGCCCTCGGCCGCCTCGATCGAGACGGTGAAGTTGGTGTGGTGCGGCGAGGTGTTGTCGCGAACCATCGGCGGCAGGCCCAGCTGCTTGCAGCGCTCGCGGGTGAGCGACAGGCACACCAGGCCGCGCGCGTGCGTGACCATGAAGTTGATGTCCTGCGGGCGCACCAGTTCGGCCGCCATGATCAGGTCGCCTTCGTTCTCGCGGTCCTCGTCGTCGACGATCACGACCATGCGGCCGGCGCGGATTTCTTCGAGCAGTTCGGGGATGGGGGAAAAGGACATGGTTTGCTACCTCGGCGTCATTTCTTGCTCGTCACCCCGGCGCACGCCGGGTCCAGCGGTTGCCCTTGCACGTTGAGGCCAAAGGCTGGTTCCCGGCGTACGCCGGGATGACGAAGTGGTTGTTCAGTTGTTGTCGCTACGACCTGCCAGCAATCGCTCGACGTAACGCGCGACCAGATCAATCTCGAGATTGACCGCATCGCCGACGCGCGTCTGCGCGAAGGCGGTGTGGGAAACGGTGTGCGGGATCAACGCGACCTCGAACCCGTCCGCGTCGACTTCATTGACGGTGAGGCTGACGCCGTCGACGCAGATCGAGCCCTTCTTCGCGACGTAGCGCAGCAGCGCCGCGGGTGCGGCGAAGCGCCAGCGCTGCGCGCGGGCGTCTTCGACTATTGCCAGCACGCGGCCGACGCCATCGACGTGGCCGCTGACCAGATGGCCGCCGAGGCGGTCGGTCGGACGCATCGCGCGTTCGAGATTGACCGGCGCGCCGACCTGCAGCGTGCCCAGGGTGGTGAGCGACAGCGTCTCGTTCGAGGCATCGGCCGCGAACGAAACGGCATCGAATTCGACCACGGTGAGGCACACGCCATTGACGGCGATGCTTTCGCCTAGTTGCACGGCGTCGAAGGGCAGCGTCCCCACTTCGACGCGCAGGCGGACATCGCCGCCACGCGCCTCGAGGACCGCTATCCGGCCGACGCCTTCGATGATGCCGGTGAACATCAGCGCACCTCCGGGACGGAGGCGGCGGGGTCGTCGAACCGGGACGCATGGATCTGGAACTGGGACATGTGAACGTTTCCCGCAGGTAGCTGGCGAACCAGCTGGCGAAAAGCGTCCCCAAGGCATGAGGCACACGCACGGCTTGGCGCCATGCGGTAGCCGTCTTCTTTCATCCGGACTGTGACCGTCGGCTCCGGCATCGGACCGGATCTGCTGACCCTCCGGTGCACTGGAGGCGCTCGCGGGCTCGTGCGTGCGATCCGTGGGACCGTCGCACCTACCGCCGGTGGGGAATTGCACCCCGCCCTGAAGACGTTACGAGTTGTGGTGCCGGCGGACCGGCGGCGCATTCTATCACCCGGGTTTCCGGGCTCCGGCCGCGATGGGTGCCGGAATTGGAACGCTGCGTCGGGGGCCCCTGTGGAATCCAGGTCCGAAGCGGATTCGCGACCGGCCTTACGGCTTCCTGCGCAGGTGCAGGAACAGCGGCCAGCGGATCGTGCGCAGCTCCTCGGCTTCGCCCCAGGCCGCGGCCAGCGCGGGCGCATGCCGCGCCACCGGATCTGCGCCGGTATCGGCACGGCATCGCGCCGTCGCCGACATGCTCGAGAGATAACGCAGGAAATGCGGCAGGGCCCACTCCGCTTCCAGCCACAGGGACGGCGCGGGCAAGGCGGGGAACGGCCAGGCGAAGCCGGCGTAGTGCGTGTCGACCAGCACGCGCTCGGGCGGCCAGTACGGATCGATCAGGGCGCGGAAATCCTCCACCGCCTCGACCATCCCCTCGGGCGCGATGAAGTCGCCATAACCCCACGCCGCCAGCAGGCCGCCGGGTGCGAGCACGCGGTCGCATTCGACAAAGAACGCGTCGCGATCGAACCAGTGCAACGCCTGCGCGACCGCGACCAGCTGCACGCTCGCGTCAGCCAATGCCGTGCGCTCGCCGGGTTCGACGGCAACGCTGACGTTGGCCGCGCCCGAGTGCGCCCAATGCTGGGCGATCTGCTGCGCACTCGGATCGGTCGCATGCACATGGGCGAAGCGCATCGCCAGCCCACGCGTGGCCTGGCCGCTGCCGCAGCCGGGTTCCCACACCCTCGCCTCGCGCGGAACGCGTGCGGCGATGAGGTCGAACAGTTCGTCGGCATATTCCGGGCGCGATGCCGCGTACGCGTCGGCGACGCCGGAGAAGTGGTCCTTGAAGCCCGACGCGGTCACGCCGTGCCCGCGTCTGCCGGCTCGGGACGCAACAGCAGGCGCACGTCGTTGCCGATGCGGCGCGATTCCACGATCGACAGGTTCAGGCGCTGGGTCATCTCGTCGATATGCAGGCCGTCGAACAACGGCCGCGCGCGATCGCCCAGGAGCACGGGAGCGACGTACAGCAGGATCTCGTCGACCAGACCCTCGGCGAGGAAGGCACCGGCCAGTGTCGCACCGGCTTCGATCTGCACTTCGTTGATCTCGCGCGCCGCCAGCAGTTTGAGGACGGCCTCGAGGTCGAAGCGGCCTTCGTGCACGGGGGCTGCCGCGGTCTGGGCGTCGATGCCGCGCGGCGGCTTCGCGTCTGGCGCGTGTATGTACAAGGTGGGCGCATCGCCCTCGCGCACGCGGCCGCGGGTGATCGTCGCCAACCCCGGGTCCAGCACCACGCGCAGCGGCGGGACGACGGCGGCACCGTCGTCGAGTCGCACCGTGAGGCTGGGGTCGTCGATCAGCACGGTGCCGGCGCCGGTGAGGATCGCGCCCGCCCGCGCACGCCAGCGCTGCACGTCCTGGCGCGAAGCCTCGCCGCTGATCCATTTCGATTCGCCGCTGGCGAGCGCGCTGCGGCCATCCAGGCTGGTCGCAAGTTTCACCCGCAGCCACGGCCGGCCGCGCTCGATGCGCGACAGCCAGCCGCGATTGAGCGTGCGTGCCTGCGCCTCCATCAGACCGCTTTCCACCGCGATGCCCGCGGCTTCCAGCGTCTTGAATCCCTCGCCGTCGACCTGCGGGAACGGATCGCGCATCGCCGCGACCACGCGCGCCACGCCCGCGGCGACCAGCGCATTGGCGCAGGGCCCCGTCTTGCCGACATGCGCACAGGGCTCGAGCGTGACGTAGACGGTCGCGCCCTTGGCCCGCTCGCCCGCCGCCTGCAGCGCCAGGACTTCCGCATGCGGCTCGCCGGCCCTGGCATGGAAGCCCTCGCCGACCACTTCATCGCCTTGCGTGATCACGCAGCCGACCATGGGATTGGGCCGGGTGGTATAGGCGCCGCGTTCGGCGAGCCGCAGCGCGCGGGCCATCATCAGATGATCGGTGGAACTGAACATGCCTGTCTCTCGTTTGTCTATTCGGCGACGTAGCGGCCGCGCTCGGCGCCGTCTTCCCACGGCCATGCGGGCACGAGGTCCTTGCCGTCGACGCGCAACTGCATGCGCTTGAACGCCAGTTGCGAATAGTCGGGCGGCGAACGGAAATCATCCGGCACCAGCACGACCCGATCGCCTTCGCGATGCCAGCGGCCCTTGGCGAGCAGATCCAGCGCGCCATAGCTGAAATACCACTGGAACTGCCCATCCTCGCCCAGCATCAGCTCGGAGCCGGTCTCCATCACGCCCTGCAGGTAGTAGTGCCCCGACAGGGCGGGCTCACTGGCCACGACCGCCGCGGGCTCCTGCTGCGCTTTCGCGCTCTGCGCCTGCACTACCCACGGCACCAGCAGTGCACAGAGGAGAAGCCAGGCGCGCAGCGGGTTCACCGCTTGCGGCTCTTGGTCGGCGGCGGTTCGTCTTCGATGAGCGCCAGCTGGCCTTCGGTGGCGTTGTCGTGTTCGAGGCGGTCGAGCACCTCGCGGAAATCGGCGACGTCCTCGAAGGCGCGATACACCGAGGCGAAGCGCACATAAGCCACGTGGTCGAGCTTGCGCAGTTCCGCCATCACGTATTCACCGACCCGGCGCGAATCCAGTTCGCGCTCGGCGGTCATGCGCAGGTGGTGGACCACGGCGCGCACGGCGGCCTCGATCTGTTCCTCCGATACCGGCCGTTTCTGCAGCGCGCGGTCGAAACCGGAGCGCAGCTTGCGCGCATCGAACGCCTCGCGGCGGCCGTCGCTCTTGATGATCAGCGGCAACTTCAGCTCGATGGTTTCCAGCGTGCTGAAACGCTCGCCGCAGGCTTCGCAGACGCGACGACGGCGGATGGTGGCGCCGTCGTCGGACACGCGTGAATCGATCACGCGGGTGTCGAGGTGCTGGCAGAAAGGACAGTGCATCGGGTGGCGATCTCCTTTCCGGTGTCGTCAGTTCAACCGTAGACGGGGAACTGCTTGCACTGCTTGGTCACGTTCTCGCGCACCCCGGCGATGACCTTGTCGTCGTTCGGGTGGTCGAGCACGTCGCAGATCCAGTTGGCCAGCGCGACGCAGTCGGCTTCCTTGTATCCGCGCGTGGTGACCGCCGGGGTACCGATGCGCAGGCCGGAAGTGACGAACGGCTTCTGCGGATCGTTGGGCACCGCGTTCTTGTTCACCGTGATGTGGGCGCGGCCGAGCGCGGCTTCCGCGTCCTTGCCGGTGATGCCCTTGCCGATCATGTCGACCAGCATCAGGTGATTTTCCGTACCGCCGGAGACGATCTTGTAGCCGCGGGCAATGATCGTCTTGGCCATCGCCTGCGCGTTCTTCACCACCTGCTGCTGGTAGGCGGTGAATTCGGGCTCCAGCGCTTCCTTGAACGCGACCGCCTTGGCGGCGATCACGTGCATCAGCGGACCGCCCTGGATGCCGGGGAACACGATCGACTGCAGCTTCTTCTCGATCTCGGCGTCGGCCTTGGCCACGATGATGCCGCCGCGCGGGCCGCGCAGGGTCTTGTGCGTGGTCGAGGTGACGACGTGGGCGTGCGGCACCGGGTTCGGGTACACGCCGGCGGCAATCAGGCCGGCGACGTGGGCCATGTCCACGAACAGGTACGCGCCGACCTTGTCGGCGATGGCGCGGAAGCGCGCCCAGTCGATGACCTGCGAGTAGGCGGAGAAACCGGCGACGACCATCTTCGGCTTGTGCTCGACGGCGAGGCGCTCGACTTCGTCGTAGTCGATCAGGCCCTGCTCGTTGACGCCGTACTGGACGGCGTTGAAGAGTTTCCCGGAGATGTTGACCTTGGCGCCGTGGGTCAGGTGGCCGCCATGCGCGAGCGACATGCCGAGGATGGTGTCGCCCGGATTCAGCAACGCGAAATACACGGCCTGGTTGGCCTGCGAGCCCGAATGCGGCTGCACGTTGGCGTACATCCCTTCCGTGGAGCCCGCGCCGAACAGCTGCTTGCAGCGGTCGATCGCCAGCTGCTCGGCGATGTCGACGTATTCGCAGCCGCCGTAGTAGCGCTTGCCCGGATAGCCCTCGGCGTACTTGTTGGTGAGCTGGCTGCCCTGCGCCTCCATCACGCGCGGGCTGGCGTAGTTCTCCGACGCGATGAGCTCGACGTGGTCTTCCTGGCGGCGGTTCTCGTTGGCAATGGCCTGGGCGAGTTCGGGGTCGAAACCTTCGATACGGGCGTCACGCGGGAACATCGGCTCTCCGGCGGGGTGGTAGGAGGGGAAGAGGCGGCAAGTTTACCCGGCCGGTCGCCTCCCAAGGGCGAAGCGGCCGGTCCGGCCCGCTATAATTCCCCGATCCCGATTCTCCCCGGCCCTGCCCTGCGCAGGTCGCCGCCGCCTGCCCCCGCGGCGCCCCTCCAATGGGCGCCGTTCGAACGAGAGCCCCGATGCAATACATCTACACCATGAACGGCGTCAGCAAGGTCGTGCCGCCGAAGCGCCAGATCATCAAGGACATCTCGCTGTCCTTCTTCCCGGGCGCGAAGATCGGCCTGCTCGGCCTCAACGGCGCCGGCAAGTCCACGGTGCTGAAGATCATGGCCGGCGTCGACACCGATTTCGTTGGCGAAGCGCGCCCGCAGGCCGGGATCAAGGTCGGTTACCTGGCGCAGGAACCGCAGCTCGACCCGGCCCACACCGTGCGCCAGGCAGTCGAAGTGGGCCTGGGTGAAATCATCAATGCACAGGCCGCCCTGGACGCGGTGTACGCCGCCTATGCGGAAGAAGGCGCCGACTTCGACAAGCTCGCCGCCGAACAGCAGCGCCTGGAAGCCATCCTCGCCGCCGGCGACGCGCACACCCTGGAAAACCAGCTCGAAGTCGCCGCCGACGCGCTGCGCCTGCCGCCGTGGGAGGCCGTGATTGGCAACCTGTCCGGTGGCGAGAAGCGCCGCGTCGCGCTGTGCCAGCTGCTGCTGCAGAAGCCGGACATGCTGCTGCTCGACGAACCGACCAACCACCTCGACGCCGAATCGGTCGAATGGCTGGAGCAGTTCCTCGCGCGCTACACCGGCACCGTGGTGGCCGTCACCCACGATCGCTACTTCCTCGACAACGCCGCCGAGTGGATCCTCGAGCTCGACCGCGGCCGCGGCATTCCGTGGAAGGGCAACTACACCGACTGGCTGGTGCAGAAGGACGAGCGCCTGAAGCAGGAAGAAGGCCAGGAAAAGGCGCGCCAGAAGGCGATCCACAAGGAACTCGAATGGGCGCGCCAGAACGCCAAGGGCGGCCGCTCCAAGGGCAAGGCCCGCCTCGCGCGCATCGAGGAACTGCAGTCGGTCGACTACCAGCGTCGCCAGGAAACCAATGAGATCTTCATTCCGCCGGGCGAGCGCCTGGGCAACAAGGTCATCGAGTTCAAGAACGTCAGCAAGAAGTTCGGCGACCGCCTGCTGATCGACGACCTCAGCTTCAGCGTGCCCGCGGGCGCCATCGTCGGCATCATCGGCCCCAACGGCGCCGGCAAGTCGACCCTGTTCAAGATGATCATCGGCAAGGAGAAGCCGGATTCGGGAACGATCGAATCCGGGCAGACCGTGAAGCTCGCCTACGTCGACCAGAGCCGCGATGCGCTGACCGGCAACCACAACGTGTTCCAGGAAGTCTCCGGCGGCCTCGACATCCTCAACATCAATGGCATCGAGATCCAGTCGCGCGCCTACATCGGCCGCTTCAACTTCAAGGGCCAGGACCAGCAGAAGATGGTCGGTACGCTGTCCGGTGGTGAACGCGGCCGCCTGCACATGGCCAAGACCCTGCTCCAGGGCGGCAACGTGCTGCTGCTCGACGAACCGTCCAACGACCTCGACATCGAAACCCTGCGCGCGCTCGAAGACGCGCTGCTCGAATTCCCGGGCAACACCTTCGTCATCTCGCACGACCGCTGGTTCCTGGACCGCATCGCCACCCACATCCTCGCCTTCGAAGGCGACTCGCACGTGGAGTTCTTCCAGGGCAACTATCGCGAGTACGAGGAAGACAAGAAGCGCCGCATGGGCGCGGAAGGCGCTGCGCCGCACCGCCTGCGCTTCAAGGCACTGAAGTAAGCCATGAGCGGCGCGGACAAACCCGTCGCCCTCTCCGCCGAGTCGGTGGCACCACGCATCGGTTCGGGTTATCCCGAGCCGTTCGCGTCACGGGTCGCCGGGCGCGCCAAGCGCGTGCTTGGCGATGCCTTCGGGCTGACCGCGTTCGGCGTCAACCTGACCCGCCTGCCACCGGGCGCCTGTTCGTCGATGCGCCACGCGCATTCGCACGAGGATGAATTCGTCTACATCCTCGAGGGCACGCCCACGCTGGTGACCGACAAGGGCGAGACCCTGCTGCAACCGGGCATGTGCGCCGGCTTCGCCGCCGGCAGCGGCGACGCGCACCAGCTGGTCAACCACGGCGCGACCGACGTGGTCTACGTCGAGATCGGTAGTCGCCACGGCGAGGACAGCGTCGTCTATGCCGACGACGACCTGGCCCTTCGTCGCATCGACGGCCAGTTCCGTTACTTCCACAAGGACGGCCAACCGTACTGACGGCCTCCCGCGCGTTTTTGAACAGCGTTTTGAACAGCGTTATGAACCGTGTTCTGAACAAGGATCGACGATGAGTTTCATGCAGGCGTTGCGTACCCGCTGGGAACAGGCCGATTCGCTGGTCTGCGTCGGCCTCGACCCCGAGCCGGCGAAGTTTCCCGCGCAGTTCACGGGCGACCCGGACGCGGTGTTCAACTTCTGCCGCGCCATCGTCGATGCCACCGCACCCTACGTGTGCAGCTTCAAGCCGCAGATCGCGCACTTCGCCGCGCTTGGCGCCGAAGACGCACTGCAGCGGTTGATCGCGCACATCCATGCAGCGCATCCGGGCACCCCGGTGATCCTCGACAGCAAGCGCGGCGACATCGGCAGCACGGCGCAGCACTATGCGACCGAAGCCTTCGATCGCTACGGCGCGGATGCGGTGACGGCGAATCCCTATCTCGGCCGCGACTCGGTGCAGCCGTTCCTCGACCGCGCCGACCGTGGCGTGGTGATCCTGTGCCGCACATCGAATCCCGGCGCCGGCGACCTGCAGGATCTGGAGATCGGAGGCCGGCCGCTCTACCAGCACGTCGCCGAGAAGGTGGCCCGCGAATGGAACGGCCACGGCAACTGCGCGCTCGTCGTCGGCGCGACCTGGCCGCAGCAGTTGCGCGAAGTCCGCGCGATTACCGGTGCCGACGTGCCGTTCCTCGTCCCCGGCGTCGGCGCACAGGGTGGCGATGTCGAAGCAGTGGTGACGAATGCGAAGACCGCCGACGGCACCGGCCTGGTCGTCAGCTCGTCGCGGGCGGTCCTGTACGCGTCGAACGGCGCCGATTTCGCCACGGCCGCCGCCAATGCGGCGAAAGCGCTGCGCGACGAAATCAATCGCTTTCGCTGATCCGGTGGCAGCGCGCGCGAAGGCGCAGGCCCGGCGCTACGGATTCAACCGCGCAGCCACGCCTTCATCGTGGCGAATGGAAAGCGCAACCAGATCGCCGCGAATACCGCCAGGCGCGTGAGCGCGCCGCGCCGCGGCGCTTCGAACCTGCGGAAATAGCGCCACAGGCCGCGATGCTTGTGCCATTCCACGAACAGCGGGCGCGAGCGGGAAGACACGCCGCGGATGTGCACGATGCGCACGTCGTTGGCGACCGCGACCATGGCATTGGCCTGGCGCGCGCGACGGCACAGGTCCAGGTCTTCGGCATGCAGGCGGTAGCCGGCATCGAAACCGCCGAGCCGTTCGAACAGATCGCGCGAGACCAGCATCAACGCCCCCGACACCGCGTCCACCGCCTGCAGGGTCCGCGTTTCGTCGACGGCAACGCCCAGTTGCGTGCCAGCGGCCGCCGTGGACCCGACCAGGGAGGCCAGCATCGAACCGAAATCCGGATCGCGTCGACGCGCGGCGACATCGCGCACGCCGACCTCATCCACCAGGTCCGCGCCCAGCACCACCTCGCGATTGCTGGCGACCGCATGGGTGCGCAGGCGCGCGAGCGTGTCCGCCTCGACCAGGCAATCGGGATTGACGAAGGCCAGCCAGTGCACGCCATTGGACCGCGGCAGGTCCGCCGCACCCTGGTTGCAGGCCACGGCGAACCCCGGGTTGTCGGGATTGGCGATGAAATGCACGCGCGTGTCGCGGGTGGCATGGCGCTGCACGATTTCCATCGTGCCGTCGTCCGAGCCGTTGTCGATCACGCGGATCGCGCCCACGCCCTCGGTGCCGCGCAGGCGCAGCAGGCAGTCGTCGATGGTTTCGGCACTGCGGTAACTGACGACGATGGCGGCGATGTCGGCGATGTCGGTGATGTCGACGGGGGTCATGCGCAACTCGGTATGGATCTCATGCGAACAGGTCGCCCTGCACGTCCGGCGGACCGATGCTGGCAAGCAGGCTTTCCAGCTGGCCGCGCGGCTCGCGCAACGGGTCCTGCATCAGGAAATGGGCGACGCGCGCATGCCATGCGGGCCAGCGCGCGGCGATCGCATCGAGGTCGCCGTCGCGCGGAACCCCTTCGCTGCGACGCGCGACCACCGCGGTCTCGCACAGCACGTTGCGCCAGCCGAGCCCGGAGAGGCGCAGCGACAGATCGATCAATGCCGCGTACCAGGAGCCGTAGCTGGAGGCGTCGAGGCCGCCGGCGCGGCGGCGCGCGCTGCCGCGCAGGAGCACGGCATGACTCAGCGCGGTCGGCAGTTCAGGGGATGCCCCCGGCATGGCAGCCGCGGCGCGAGCGAGCCGCTCGGGATCGGCAGGCGCTTCGTTGACCTCGCCGATTCGCGGAAACGACGCGGTTTCGCCGGCATTGCTCCACGGCGTCGCCGACGCGACCGCGGCATCGGCCCGCAGGCAGGCAGACAGGCGCGTGAGCCAGCCCGGCAGCGGCATGGCGTCGCAGGCGAGCACCGCGACGTCGGCATCGCCGCAGGCACCGAATACCTCCTCGAGGTGCGCGACTTCCCCCACGCTGCGGTGGCGGCGCGTGTAGTGCGCCTGCAACCTGCTGCCTGCGATCCAGCGTTCGATGATGGCCTGGCCGCGCGGGCCGGCCTGCGCGTCGTCCGCCAGCCACACGCGCGTTGCCGGCGGCGTGTTGGCCGCAAGCGCGGCGAGGCAGGCGTCGAGCGCTTCGTCGTCGACACCTACCGGCACGACCACGATGGGGAGCACGTCCGGAGTGGCTGGCATGCCCCGCGATTACCGCCCCGGCTGGCGATGCAGCGGCTCAAGGGCGCGGAAGCGGGAGCCGTATTCGTCGGTGAGGTCGCGTGCTTCCTGCGGATTGCGGATGATGCTCGGGGTCAGCAGCACCACTACCTCGTTGCGCTCGTTGCGCGACGTCTGGGTGCCGAACAGGCCGCCGATGATCGGGATCCGGCTCAGCCCCGGGAACCCGGTGGAACCGCGCGAGGTGGTATCGCTGATCAGGCCAGCCAGCATCACCGTATCGCCGCTCTGCACCGCGGCTTCGGTCTTGAGCTTGCGC
This sequence comes from Lysobacter sp. P5_B9, assembly GCF_054049835.1. Classification (NCBI taxonomy): domain Bacteria; kingdom Pseudomonadati; phylum Pseudomonadota; class Gammaproteobacteria; order Lysobacterales; family Lysobacteraceae; genus Lysobacter; species Lysobacter sp. P5_B9. The sequence goes on along the minus strand of NZ_JBFULP010000001.1, from coordinate 176,698 downwards.
GTGTTGACTGGCGGGTTGCACGGCGAGGTGTTGAGCGCGTTGACGCTGTTGCAACGCGCAGGCAGCGCCCCCGGCGAGCTGACTTCCTGCACCAGGTCGAGGAACACCATGCCGTCCTTGCTCACGCGCGGACGCACCTTGAGGATCACGCCGGTATCGAGGTACTGCACCTGCCCGTACGAAGTGGTGTTGCCGGTGCCCGAATTGACCGTCACCGATTCGATCGGAATGCGCGTGCCAACGTTGAGCGTGGCCTCGGCGTTGTTGCGCACGATCACGGACGGCGTCTGCAGCAGCGTCAGGTCGGTGACCGAATCCAGCGCGTTGATGATCGCGGCGGCGTTCTTGCCGAGGAAGGTCCAGGACACGCCACTGTCGGTCACGCTGCCGGCGATATCGCCCCAGATGTCCCTGCCGAGCGCGCTCGGCAGGCCGGCGCCGCCGGCGCTCGTCGGGGCATTGACCGCCTGCTCGAAGAACCAGTTGACGCCGTACTTGAGGTCTCCGGTCAGCTGGACCTCGACTACCTGCGCCTCGATCTGCACCTGCAGCGGCATCACGTCGAGGCGCTCGATCACGTCGCGGATCGACTTCCAGGCGGCCGGGTTGGACCGCACCAGCAACGAATTGGTCTCTTCGACCGCGGACACGCCGACCTTGGCGCCTTCGACCTCGAGCGTGACCGCGCCATTGCCGTTGGTGTTGCTCGGATTGAGCGCCATGCCTTCACCAAGGCCTCCGGTGGTTCCGGTCCCGGTGTCGGTGTAGTTCCCGCCGTTCCCGCCGGTCATCTGCGCGGTGCTGCCGCTGGTATCGCCGTTGTCGTTGAGCTCCACCGACTGCAGGCCCGGCATGAGCGACGGCGAACCGTTGCCATTGGTGGAACTGCTGGTGCCGTGACCGAACACCTCCGACAGGCGATCGGCGAGATCCTTGGCCTTTATGTACTTGAGCTCGTACGAATAGAGCTGAACACCGCCAGCGGCGCTATCGATGCGATCGAGCCACTGCTTGATGTCGTCGAGGTAGTTGGGCTGCGAAGTGATCACCAGTACCGCGTTGGCTCCCTCCAGCGGCATGAAGCGGAACATGCCGGCGACGGGCGACTTGCTGTTCTCGCCGAACACCTTTTCGAGATCGGCAACGACCTTGCTTGCCTGGCCCGTGCCCAGCGGGAATACGCCGACCGACATCCCCGAAAGCCAGTCGACGTCGAAGATCTCGATCGTGCGCAGGTAGTTCTCGAGTTCGGTGCGCGTGCCCGCCACGCTGATGATGTTGCGTGCGTTGTCGACGTTGACCACGGCATTGGGACGCGCGTACGGCTTGAGCACCTTCTCCATCTCGGTGGCGGAGATGTAGCGCAGCGGGATGGTGCGCACTTCATAACCCCGTGCGAGCGCTGCCGAACCCGTGCGCGGCGCGACGGCGCCACTGGCGAGTGCCTGGTCGGCGGCGACGATGTTGTAGCGGCCGCCGCTGTAGATCAGGCGGGCGTTGTTCCAGCCCAGCACCATTTCCAGCAGGTTCAGCGCTTCGGCCGGACTGACCGGCTTGGGCGTGCCCAGCGTGACCGTGCCCTGGACCCCCGGGGCGATCACGTAGTTCTGCCCGAGCATGTCGCCCAGGATGGCCTTGACCACCGCTTGCAGCGATTCGCCCTCGAAGTTGAAGGTTGCGCCGCCACCGGTGGCCGGCAACGCGGGTGGCGCGGCGGCGGCGGCTTCGCGATTGATGACCTGGCCGCTGCCACGGCGGATCTGCGGACGTGGCGTGGCTTGATCCGCGGGCAATGGCTGCGCGCCGCTGACTACGGTGTCGCCGGTCGCTGGCGTGGTCGTGCTCGCGGCGGGTGCGCCGCCCGCCTGGATGTGCAGCGTGCGCGGGTCGGCGTCGCGGCGGATGTTGGCCACCGGTGTCGCCGTGCATGCGGTCAAGGCGAGCGCGACCGCGGTAGCGATCAGGGATTGGCCGGACCAGAGCGAGGAATGCGGGAGACGATTCATGCGGGCACTCTATTTGACCGGCGGTTTCTGTTGTTGCTGCTGCAGGGCTTCCTGCCGCAGTTGAGCACGGCGCGCTTCGATGCGCTTGCGGATGGCTTCCATCTGCGACTGTTCCGTCGCCGCCGACTGGTTGGGCGTGGTGGCGGTTGGCGTGGCAGGCGCAGGCGACGCGACGACCGCGGGACCCTGCGGTCCCGGAGTTTCAGCCGTGGCCGGCCCCTGCGGCGCGGCAGACTGGCCTTCGGGCCGCGCATTGTCCGGCTTGGTCATCGCCGTGGGCGCTTCGCCGCCCACGCCGTTGAAGACGCGCAGCTCAAGCCGTCGCTCGCCCTCGGGACCCACGAACACGGCGGCGCGGGCGTCCAGTGATTGCAGGCGCCAGTTCGGCAACGATTCGTGCGCTTCGCCCAGCTTGATGCGCAGCGGTGCGCTCCTGCCGTCGGGCGGCTGGATGATCGCCATCTTGAAGGTCGGCGTGATCATCACGCTGGTGAGCACGTAGTCGAACGCCTTGGCCTGGTCCTCGCCGCCCTGTGGCTGCAGCGAGAACGCGTGGGGGCGGCGGTCATCGGCGAACAGCGGCCGATTGATGATTTCGCCGTACTGCACAAGGGCGCCCAGGCGTTCCGGCGAGGCTTTCGGCAAGACCGGCAACGCGCGCACCAGCGCGGAATCCTCGGGCAGCTTCGCGATGCGCGCGCCCATGCCGAACAGCGCCAGCAACAGGGACGCGACGGCCCATGCCGCGATCGCCGCGAGCAGCCAAGTGCGCGGACTGGCACTGTCAAAACGCATCGCCGCCCCCCGTGCGCGCAGCCGCGCCGCCAGGTTGCCTTGCAACGGGCACCGATCCCGGCGGCAGGTAGCCGTACAGGTCGAAACTGATGTCCAGTCCGCCCTGCATCCCGTTCTGGCCCGGGTTGAAGAACACACGCTGGCCAAGGACGTTGAGGTTGTTGACGAACACCCGTGGCGAGCCGCCTTCCAACGAATGCAGCACGCTGGCCAGTTCGGGCGTGCCGCAGCGCAGGCGTACCTGCACGGTCACGCGCGCATATTTTTCGCGCGAGGGTTCCTGCAGCGGCGAGCGGTTGGTGATCTCGCAGGCGCGGCGGCCGGGACTGGCCTGCGACACCACGGCTTCCAGCCGCTGCACCAGCGCGGCGGTCGCAAGTTCGGGGCTGCGCTCGGGCAGGAAGCCGGGCGTGCGTGCGAGCTGCGTACGCGCCTGTTGCAGGCGCTGCTGGACCTGCGGCGCCTGCTTCATCTGCATGCGCAGGCGCAGTTCGCGCTCGCGCGCGCCCTCGATGCGGTCGTCGACCTCGCGCATCGGCACGGTGAACCAGGGATGGATCAGCACGGCATACGCCAGCGCCAGCGCGGCGGCGAGCAGGCCGAGTGCCAGCCAGCGATCGCGGTCATTCACCGGCTGCACTTGGTGCCTCCTTGCTGGTGTTGGCGGGACCGAGTTCGGCGGTGAGGGTGAAACGATCCTTGTGCGTGACCGGGTCGGTCTGCAGCGCGCCGGCCAGTGCGGGCGAATGCCAGAGCTTCGAGTCCTGCAGGCGGCCGATCAATGCCGGCGCCTCGTTGCTGAGTCCTATCAGCGTGAGACGGTCGTCTTCGATGGCGAGTTTTTCCAGGTAACTGCCATCAGGCAGGCGACGGCTGAGTTCGTCCATGACTTCCACGGCGGTAGGGCGTGCTGCCCGTGTGCGCTGCAGGAAGGCCTGTCCCTCGATCAGGTTGACGAGTTCCTGCTGCTGGGCAGCGGCACGACGGGCGGGGACCGCTTCGCGCTCCACCTCGGCATCGAATGCGTCCGCGGCGGCACGGCGATTTTCCAGCACCTGCCACAGCGCCAGGCCGGCGGCGATTACTGCCACCGCGGCGAAGGCCAGGTTCCAGGTCTGCCACGGGTCGCGAATGTTCTGTCGCTGCGACAGCGGCAGCAGGTTGACCTGCAGCGGCACGCCATCGGGACCGGCGACATCGATGCCGGCCAGGGCCGGCGCGACGGGTCCCAACGCGGCCAGCTGCGGATCGAGTGCCGCGCGCGGCACTGCAATCAGTTCGGCATCGATGGGGCCCTCGCCTTCGCGCCGCGCGATCACGCGGGCGTCGTAGGCAACGGCGTCGAGCGCGAAGGGCGTCTGCCGCTCGATCTCGAAGCCGACCACATCGCGCAGGCGGTTCGCCGCGGCCGCCGGCAAGGGCAGGCGTCGCCGCAGCGCACTGCCGGCGGGCAGCAGCAGCCAGCGCGGAAGGTCGGAAAGTCGCGACCCGAGCACGCTCGCCAGGGGATCCCGGGGGGCCTCGAAGCCGTCCAGCCGCGGCACATTGCCGAGGTCGCGGATCTCGGCGCCACGCTGCAGGCGCAGGCGCAACGCCTCGCCTTCCACGACCAGCAACAGGCGGCCGCGATCCATGCCCAGCACCTGGCGCACGCGCGGCGGCAGCCAGGAGGCCAGTGCCTTTCCCCACCATGAGACGAAGCCGCCGGTGCCGATCCTGAGCGTGGAACCGCTCAGCCGGGCGCCGAAACGACCTAGGCGGTCCTGCAACCGACCTGCGGCAGGTGTGCTCATCCCGGCGAAGCTCCTCCCTCAAATGACTGCTGGAAACAGCAGGCCATCAATCCCCTGCCTGCCAACGCAATGGCGTATAGGCTGCGCCGGGCATCGCCCCACCCGCGCGCACCACCGCCCGCAACACCGCCTGGCGACGATCGGCCAGAACCGCACGGCTCTCAATACTATACGTGCCGCTACTGCCACCCACGAGCGAACCGCCATCGGGCAGTGTCGGCGCCGGCAGGCCGGACGCGGGATTCCATCCCTCGCGCCGTGCCACCACGTCGGCGCCGTCCATCCCCATCGCATCGAGTACCTCGGCTGAGGCAAACGCTGGATCCGGACGGCCACGGCCACTGAACACGGTCAGGTGCGGGGCCATCTTCGCGTACAGCTTGGTCGTCATGCCGAGTACCTGTTCGAGCTCGGCAACGCTTTCGAACTCGGCATCCTTGGCGCCGTAGGGTAGTCCTGCGGCCGCATAGTCGTCGTCCTCGCCGCCACCAATGGGCTGGCTGAGGCTGTCGGGGTCGCGCCAGTCGATGATCGCCGCAGCAAGCTGCGTCGCCTGCTGCTGCTCGACGCCAAGGTGGCGGATGAATTCGGTCAACAGGGTGAGATCGGCCTGGTTGAGGTCGATCTTGCCGTTCTCGTCGACGATCTCCACCACGACCTCGGCATCATCGTAGTGCCAGCGGTGCGGACGGCCATCTGGCAGCCAGCGCTGCCGCGGATCGGGTGCGGCGACGCGGGTCATCGCGTATTCGATGCCGGCCCGGGCCGCGTTCTCCGCCACCAGGCCGCGTACCAGCACGCGGCCCTGCAGGTGCTCGGTACGCGCGATCAGCGTGAACGCCCCGACCAGCGCGGCGAGCAGCGCCACCAGCCACATCACCAGCAGCAGCGCTACGCCGCGCTGGTAGCTGGACAGCGTTTTCATGGCCACGCCCGTCATTGGGCCACCGGCACGATCGAACTCGCCGTGGTCATCGCTGCGAGCGGCAAGGCCACGACCAGTGGCGGCCATGCTTCGCCCTTCTGGTCGGTCAGGGTGACTTCCACCATCAGCGGCAACTGATCGGCGTTGTCCCATCGTTCCACCCAACCGCCCAGTCCGCCTTCAGGCGCGTACGTGCGGTAGCGGAAGCGTGCGGACTCCAGGCCTTCGACCAGCACTTCCGGCGCGCGTGCATCGTCTTCCTCGATGGTCTTGCCTGCCAGCACCATCGTGAGCGCCAGCGTGATGCGCGCGCCGGCCTCCCCGCTTCCTTGTTCGATCACGAAATCATGCAGGTAGGGGCCGCCGCGGCCGAGGTAATCCGGCAGGTCGGCGACGAAGCGCATGCGATCCGGCCCGCCGATGAAGCGCTGGGGTGCGCCGGTCTCCGCATCCACGTTGAACGGCACCGCGCGCGCGGCTTCGAGCCGCCGGCGCAGGAAGCCTTCCACCGCGCGCATGCGTTCACTGCGTGAGGCCATGCCCTCGCCGCGCTGCGTGGTCCGGGTAGCCGCGCCAATCGTGGCGAAGGCCAGGGTGAGTCCCGCGGCCAGCAGGACGGTCGCAATCAGCACCTCGATCAGGGTGAAGCCGCGTGCGCCGCGCATGGTCACAGACTCGCCTCGGCGCTCGGCGGCAGCAGCCGGAGCGTACGCAGCAGCAGGCGCTGGCGGGGGCCACCGTCGCCCCACTCGATGCCCAGGCGCACCTCGACCAACTGCGGCGCACCCGGAGCGCGCAACGCATCCGCCGATTGCGCGGGATCCTGCCAGCGCTGGATGTCCACCGACCAGCGGTATCGCCCGTCCTCGAGTTCGCCGTTGGTGGTGCCGGGCTTGAGCGCCTCGCCCACGCCCAACTGCGCCATCAGCGACTGGGCGTGCAGCGCGGCGCGCCCGGCATCCGCGGCGCCACGTACCTGTTGCGCCGCGCCGGACAGCGTGCCCAGCAGCAGCGTCAGCGCCGCCGCCAGCAGCGCGAAGGCGACGATGACTTCGATCAGCGTGTAGCCGCGCTGGCGATGGCCGGGAGCGAAACTCATCGCGAAACCTCGCCGCGCCGCAGGCGCACCTCGCCGGTGAGCCAGGTCACGTCGATGTTCATCGCGGACTTCTTCGCGCTCAGCTGCACGCGGCCGCCGGTCGACGCGCCATCGGGAAAGAACACGATCGCGCCCTCGCCACGCTGTGGCTGCACCTCGCGGGCACCGGTGAAACTGATGCCCAGCTTCTTCGGGATCTCGCCGTGGCGGTTGTCCGGTGCCGACCAGGTACGCGCCTGCGGATCGATGGTGAACCGTTGCGGCACGCCGGTCGCGATGGCGCGGGTACGCGTGAAGCGCAATTGCGCCGTGATCTGCTTGGCTTCACTGCGCAACTGCATGCCGGTGAAGCCGCCGCTCATCGCGCCCGCGGCCAGCACGCTGATGGCTGCCAGCAGCGCGATCACCAGCAGCATTTCCAGCAATGAGACGCCGCGGGCCTTGCGCTGCATGTGTCGCCTCTGCACCGGAGCGCGTGGGTTACTCGAACTTGAAGTCGGCGTCGGTACTGGTGCCGCCCGGCTTGCCGTCCTTGCCAAGGAAGACCAGGTCGAAGTCGCCATTCTCGCCGGGCACGCGGTATTCGTACGGATGGCCGAACGGGTCCTTCAGCTCCGTGGCCTTCGCATACGGACCGAGCCAGCCGCTGGCATCACCGGGCGCCGTGACCAGCTCATCGAGCGAGTTCGGCAGGCGGCCGGTATCCATGCGGAAGGATTCGATCTTGCCGGCGAGGGTCTGCACCGCCGATTTGCCAAGGTTGTAATCGCCGCGGTCCTTGCCACCGATCACGCGGCTGCCGACGAAGGTCAGCACTGCGCCGATCAGCACGATCACGATGATGATTTCGATCAGGCTCATGCCGCGCTGCCTGGCGGCGGTGGCGAGTCGGGGTTGGGAACGCAGGTTACGCATGGTGGATTCCAGGAATGAAGGTGTCTGGGAGCCGGGCCCGCGGCTGGTTATGGATCTTGCTGGTCATGGATCTTGGATGGTGGTGGAGCTTGCCGTGGTTGTCTGGAGGTTCGCCGCTTTCCATGACATCCACTACAGATATATCCAGTGCCGTCCATGGCGCAACACCGCGATCTTCGGATGGTCCGGCTTCGGCGATGCGCGAACCAGTGGTTCGCAAACGCATCGCCTCACCCGATCGCATTGGTCAGGTCGTACAGCGGCAGCAGCACCGACATCACTACGATGCCGATGACCGCCGCCAGCACCACGGTGACCACCGGCACCAGCGCCGCGAGCATGCGGTCCAGGCTCAGCGCGGTTTCCTGCTCGAAGGTCTCGGCGGTCTTTACCAGCATTACATCGAGCGCACCGGATTCCTCGCCCACCGAAATCATCTGCAGGGCCAGCCGCGGGAAGCGCTTGCCACGCGCCAACGCCGTGGACAGGGCGATGCCGTTCTTCACCTCGTCCGCAGCAGTTTCGACATCCGCGGCCAGCACGCGGTTCCCCAACACATTGCGGCCGATGCCCAGCGCGGTCAGCAAGGGCACGCCGTTGCGCACCAGCGTGCCCAGCGTGCGCGCGAGGCGGGCCGTTTCGACCTTGGCCACCAGGGCGCCGGCGAAGCGGCGCTTCAGCAGCCAGGCATCGAACTTCTCCCTGAATGCGGGATCGCGGCGTTTGCGGTCGAACCACCATATCCCGGCGGCGGGAATCGCCAGCAGCAGGAACCACCAGTCGCGCACGAACAGGCCGATGCCGAGCACGATCTTGGTGAACAGGGGCAGCTCGGCATCGAGGCTTTCATACATCTGCGCGAACTGCGGCACGACATAGCCAAGCAGGAACAACAGACTCAGGCCCACCATCGTCATCAGGATCGCCGGATAGATCAGCGCATTGACGATCCGGCCCTGCATCTCACGCGAGCGCTCGAGGTACTCGGCCAGGCGCGTCAGTGTCTCGTGCAGGCTGCCGCCCGCCTCACCCGCGCGGACCATGTTGACGTACAGGCGCGAGAAGGCGCCATGCTGCCGATCGAGTGCGGTCGACAAGGAACTGCCACCACGCACCGCATCGCGGATGTCGGAAATGGTGCGCTTGGCGACTTCGTCTTCCGGCAGCTCCAGCAGGATGCTCAGCGCACGATCCAGCGGCTGCCCGGCGCCGAGCAGCGTGGCCAGCTGCTGGGTGAACTGCACCAGCCGCGCCCCGGCGAACGGCTTGGGCTTGAACAACCCTTTCCAGATCGACGCCCCGCGCGCCTCGCTGGCGAGCTTGGCCTCGACCGGCAGGTGCCCCTGCTCCTGCAGGCGCGCGATCACCTCGGCATTGCTCGCGGCTTCCATCTGGCCGTCGAGCAGCTCACCGCGGGAGTTCAGCGCCTGGTAGTGGTAGAGAGGCATGCGATCAGGCGTCCTCGGTCACGCGCAGTACTTCCTCGATCGTGGTCTCGCCCGCCAACGCCTTGACGATGCCGTCCTCGTACATGGTGCGCATGCCGGACTGGCGCGCGAGCTGTTCGATTTCGCCCATGCCGGCGTGGCGCATCACCGCGCGACGCAATTCGTCGTTCATGACGAGGAATTCCAGGATCGTGGTGCGCCCCAGGTAACCGGTCGGTGCGATCGCGGAACCGCGCGGGTGATACAGGTGGATCGTGCCTTCGGGCTGGTAGCGGCGCAGGCCGAACTTCTCGATCTCCTCGGGCGAAGCCGGGTAGCGTTCGGCGTGCGTCGGTTCCAGGCGGCGAACCAGCCGTTGCGCGAGGATGCCGTTGATCGTGGAGGTGAGCAGGTAATCCTCGACACCCATGTCGAGCAGGCGGGTAATGCCGCCCGCGGCATTGTTGGTGTGCAGCGTGGACAGCACCAGGTGGCCGGTGAGCGCGGACTGGATCGCAATGCGCGCGGTTTCCAGGTCACGCATTTCGCCGATCATGATGATGTCCGGGTCCTGGCGGACGATGGACCGCAATGCATGGGCGAAATCGAGGCCGATCTGCGGCTTGGCCTGGATCTGGTTGATGCCTTCGATCTGGTACTCGACCGGATCTTCGACGGTGATGATCTTGACGTCGGGCGTGTTGAGCTTGGACAGCGCGGTGTACAGCGTGGTCGTCTTGCCCGAACCGGTCGGGCCGGTGACCAGCAGGATGCCGTGCGGCTGGTCCAGCACGTGCTGGAACTGCGGCAGGAAATGGTCGGTGAAGCCGAGCTTCTTGAAGTCGAAGACGACGGTTTCGCGGTCCAGCAAGCGCATCACCACCGATTCGCCATGCGAGGTCGGCATGGTGCTCACGCGCAGGTCGAGCTCCTTGCCCTGCACGCGCAGCATGATGCGGCCGTCCTGCGGCAGGCGGCGCTCGGCGATGTTGAGCTTGGCCATGATCTTGACGCGCGAGATCACCGCGGCCGTGAGGTTGGCCGGCGGCGACTCGCCTTCCTCGAGCACGCCGTCGATGCGATACCGCACCTTCAGCCGGTTCTCGAACGGTTCGATGTGGATGTCCGACGCGCGTAGTTCGACCGCGCGCTGGATGACCAGGTTGACCAGGCGGATGACCGGCGCTTCCGACGCGAGGTCGCGCAGGTGCTCGACGTCTTCGAGGTCGCCGGCGCCCTCGCCTTCCGCGGTTTCGACGATCGCGCCCATCGCGCTGCGGCCCTGGCCATGCCAGCGCTCCACCAGGTCGTCGATCTCCGAACGCAGTGCCACCAGCGGCCGCACCTCGCGCTGGGTCGCCAGGCGCACGGCATCGAGCAGGTAGGTGTCCTGCGGATCGGCCATCAGCACGTCCACGCTGCGCTCGGTTTCGGCCACCGGGCAGACGTGGAACTGCTTCATGAACTTGCTCGTGAGCACGACGCCTTCCGGCGGCAGCTCCGGCGCGTCCTTGGCGCTGACCAGTGGCAGTTCGAGGACGCCGGCCACGGTTTCGGCATGATCGCGCTCCGAGACCAGGCCCAGCCGCGACAGCAGCGACAGCAGGCTGCCGCCGGCTTCTTCCTGCAGGCGCCGCGCGCGCACGAGGTCGGCATCCTTCAGGCGGCCTTTCTCCAGCAGCGAGGCGACGATGCGCTCGTCGATGCCCGGGTCGATGGTGGTGTCATTGGCAACCGCGTTCACGTCAAGTCCCTCGCAGGCCCCGTACAGGGGGCTCCGACTTTAACAGCTACGCGGTAATGCCCTTGGCGAGGACGAACTCCCTCCCTGCCCGCTGCAACGCTTGCCCACTCACCGGCCCTAGATGGCCATTCGTCCTTTTCCGCGGTCTTGCGCCGGTTTCATGCGAACGAGGAGCGCTATGGTTTCGCCATCTGGGGAGGGGGTCCGTTCATGACGGGTGACAGCGGGCGACAGCCGGCCGAGCGCCGGGTACGGCGCGAGGATCGACCTGAGCAATTGCGGTGGATCGCGCAGGCGCGCTGCCTGGCCGCCACGCTCGACCTGCTGCGGCATCCGATCGCGCTGCTGCTGCCGGGTGAGCCGATCCGCGTGTGGCATGCCAACGCGGCAGCGCGCAACCGCTTGAGCAGCCATGCCGACCTGCTGATCCGCGAGGGCATGTTGGTGGCCGCGCCTGCGACCGCGCACGCGCTGGCGCAGGCGATCCTGCACGCCCGCGTGCTTGGGCCCGGGCACCCGCAACAAGTCGTGCTGCCGTCTGGCAGTGGAGCCGTGGCCAGCGTGCAGGTCCTGGACTTCGGCGCCACCGCCGATCTCCCGGTTTCCACCGTGCTGATGTTCGAAGTGCGCGAGTCGGCCTCCGCCGAGCACGGGGTGCAGCGCTTGTGCGGCGAATTCCAGCTCACCCGCAAGGAAGCCGAGATCGCCCTCGGCCTTTATTCGATGGGCTCCATCGAGGAACTGGCGCGCTGTGCCGGCAAGTCCGTGCACACCGTGCGCACCCAGCTCAAGGCGGCGATGCAGAAGACCGGCACGCACACCCAGGCCAGCCTGGTGGCGATGGTGGCGAACCGGTTGACCCGCTGATCCGACCGCCGGCCGGCGCTTACCCCAGATGGGTGATGACGCTGGTCGAAGGCAGCGCCTAGCGTGCCCAACCCGCGCGGGGGCGCTTTCGAACAGGGGAAACAGCCATGAAACTCTTTGGGACACTCGCTCAGCGGGTGTGGCTTGGCGTCTTCGTCACCGCCGGTCTGGCTCTGGCGCCGCCATCGGCCAAGGCGGCATGCGACACGCCCGATGCGCGCATCAACATGGGCTCGGCCCAGGTCCCCGATTTCAAGCTGGTCAATGGAAATTGGGTCGCCAACACGATCCAGATCAACGGCCAGCCATCCAGCCCCAAGCAGAACAAAGGTGGCCTGTACCAGTGGACGTTCGTCGGCACGCCGCTGGGTACGCTGGCCCCCACCACGGATCCGCAGCCGAACTTCACTCCTCCGGACGTGACCACCAGCACCCAGGTCACCCTCCGCCTGACGGTGACCGTCGCCGGTTGCCCGGGAAGTGATTCCGAAGACATCACATTGACGATCACCAATGCCCACGACGTCGTGATCAACACGGCGCCGCACTCGGTTCCCACCGCCTCCCCCGGCTCGGCGACCGAAGGCACCGTGGTCACGCTGGACGGCAGCGCGTCATGGGACGTCGAAACCGCCCAGGCCAACCTGATCTATACATGGACGCAGACGGTCGGCCCGGCGGTAACGCTTCTTCCGACGCCGAACCCGGCGATCAAGACGTTCGTCGCGCCGAACTTCACCGGCAACACCCTGCTGACGTTCCGACTGACGGTTTCGGATGGCGCGCTCGACAACTCGAATACCACCGACGTCAACATTTCGTGGACCAATGACGGGCCGGTCGCCTCGTTGGTGTGTCCCGACCTGGTGTTCGACGTGAATGAAGGCCAGTCGTTCACCTTCAACGGCAGCGCATCGAGCGACGCCGACGACGGCATCTTCAAGTACGAATGGAAGCAGCTCGAAGGCCTGCCGGAAGTGCCCGGCGTCGGCGATTGGAACACTCCCATTGTCACCTTCGTCGTTCCCCATCTCTCACTCCAGGAATCCGGCCTGATTCCTTTCAAGCTGACGGTCACCGATCACAACAACGCGAAATCGAGCGCTACGTGCTCGATCTTCATCCACGACGTCACCGGGCCGATCATCTCCGTGCCAAGCGACTTCATCGCGGAGGCTGATTCGGCAACCGGAGCCATCATCGGTCCCGATCGTGGCTATGTCGTCTCCTCGTGGGACGCCGTCGACGGCCCCCTTCCGCTCGTCAATGCCAGCGCGTTCTTCATGTGCGAGCCACCGCCGGGGGCGGCGTTCGCGCTCGACCAGGTGACGCCCGTGGCATGCATCGCCCACGATTCGGCTGGCAATGGAGCGAATGCGGATTTCTCCATCAGCGTGCGGGACAGAACCGCGCCGGTGATCGACGTACCGTTCTCCTTCGCCGTGGAAGCCACTGGGCCGGACGGCGCTCCTGCGAATTACGTTGCCAAGTCGCATGACGTAGTCGATGGCGAAAAAGACGCCAACTGCCTGCCGTTGTCCGGGTCCGTGTTCCCGATCAATGCGCCGGGTCCGACGACCACTGTCAGCTGCAATGCCACCGACGCGCACGGCAACGTCGCCCAAGCGAAGACCTTCACGGTCGCGGTGCATGACACCACAGCGCCAACGATCGACGCGCACCCGGACGTCAAAGCGGAAGCTACTGGCCCAAGCGGCGCCGTGGTGACTTACACCAGTCCGGCCACGCACGATGTCGTCGACGGCGGTGGCACGGCCACCTGCGCTCCGGCGTCCGGCTCGACCTTCGCTTTGGGCACGACCCTGGTGACCTGCAGCGCAGCTGATGCCGCGGGCAACGACGCCGTGGGCACGCACTTCAACGTGGTCGTGGTCGACAGCACGCCACCGACGATCGATGCGCGTGACGACATCGTCGACATCGAGGCCACCGGCCCCGATGGCGCCGCGGTCATCTACAACAATCCGGCCACGCATGACCTGGTCGATGGCAACGGCGTGGCTAGCTGCCTACCGGCGTCTGGCTCGGTCTTCGGGCTCGGTACGACCCTGGTGACCTGCAGCGCGACCGATGCCGCGGACAACCCCGCCGTGGACACGCACTTCAACGTGACCGTGGTCGACAGCACGCCACCGACGATCGATCCGCACGGCAATGTCGGTCCGATCGAGGCGACCAGTTCGTTGGGCGCGCAGGTCTTCTACACCAGCCCGGCCACGCATGACGCGGTCTCCGGCGACGACACCGCTTCCTGCACGCCCACTTCAGGTTCGATCTTCGCGCTCGGCGAAACCACGGTGACCTGCTCGGCCAGCGATGCCGCGGGCAATGCGGCCACTCCGACGCAGTTCGTGGTGACCGTGCGCGACAGCACGCCACCGACGATCGACCCGCATGCCGACATCCTCGGTGTTGAGGCTACCGGGCCGGATGGCGCCGCGGTTCCCTACGTCAGCCCGGCCACACATGACCTCGTCGATGGCGCCGGCACGGCTTCGTGCGCCCCGGCCTCCGGATCGACGTTCGCGCTGGGTTCGACCTTTGTCACCTGCAGCGCCTCTGATGCAGCGGGCAACGCCGCCCAGGGGACGCAGTTCCATGTGACCGTCGTCGACACGACGGCCCCCGTGGTTATCGCACCCGCGAACGTGACAGCCGAAGCCACTGGGCCGCTGACGGCCGTACCGCATGGCGCGGCGACGGCATCCGACGCGGTCGGCGTGGTGTCGCTGACCAACGATGCCCCCGCCACTTTCCCGCTGGGCACGACGACGATCACCTGGACCGCCGCGGATGCCGCCGGCAATTCCGCCAGCGCCACCAGCACCGTGACCGTGGTCGACACCACCGCGCCGGTCGTGACACCGCCCGCGAATGTCACCGCCGAGGCCAGCGGCCCGCTTACCGCCGTAGCCCACGGCACGGCCACGGCCACTGATGCGGTCGGCGTGGTGTCGCTGACCAACGACGCCCCCGCCACGTTCCCGCTGGGCACCACGACGATCACCTGGACCGCCGCGGATGCCGCCGGCAATTCCGCCAGCGCCACCAGCATCGTGACCGTGGTCGACACCACCGCACCCGCGGTCACCGTGCCGGCCAGCCTCGTCCGCGAAGCCACTTCCGCGGCAGGCGCCAGCGTCACTTTCAGCGCAACCGCGATCGACCTGGTCTACGGCAATGTCGCCGTCACCTGCGCGCCGGCTTCAGGCAGCACCTTTGCCCTGGGCGTGACCACGGTGGCGTGCGCGGCGACCGACGGCTCCGGCAACACGGGCCACGCGGCCTTCACCGTCACGGTGCAGGACACCACGGCCCCGGTGATCCATTACCTCGGCGACGTCACCGCGACGGCGGGCAGCAACTCGAACGCCACGGTGAACTACACGCAGCCGACCGCGTGGGACATCGTCGACGGCACAGTGCCGGTCAACTGCACGCCCGCCTCGGGCACCACGTTCCCGGTTGGCACCAATACCGTGTATTGCAGTGCCACGGACCAGCACAACAACACCGCAAGCGGTTCGTTCAAGGTCACCGTGAGCTATGCCTGGACCGGATTCTTCCGCCCGGTCGACATGGCGCCCATCGTCAACTCCTCCAAAGCAGGCAGCGCGATCCCGATCAAGTTCAGCCTGGGCGGCAACCAGGGCATGGGGATCATGGCAGCGGGCTATCCGAAGTCGGCACCGATGTCCTGCGGCGGTGCGGTGGAAGACCCGCTGCTGGAAACGGTCACTGCCGGCGCGAGCAGCCTGCAGTACGACTCCGGCGCCGCCCAGTACATCTACGTGTGGAAGAGCGAGAAATCCTGGGCCGGAACCTGCCGGCAGATCCAGGTGAAACTGGCCGACGGCACGCTGCACACCGCCAACTTCTCCTTCAAGTAGACAGCGGCGCAAAAAGAAAAGCCGGGCCTCGAGCCCGGCTTTTCCGTTTCAACCTAGCACCGCCTCAATTCACCCATGCCCGCGCATTGCGGAACATGCGCTGCCACGGTGAGTCGTCCCGCCACTCGCGCGGTGCCCAGCTGAAGTTGGCGGCGCGCAGGGTGCGCTCGGGATGCGGCATCAGGATGGTGGCGCGGCCGTCCTCGCTGCACAGGCCGGCGATGGCATTCGCCGAACCGTTCGGGTTGGCCGGGTAACTCGTCGCGAGGCTGCCATCGCCATTGATGTAGTTGAGCGCGATGGCAACGCGTGCGTTGTCGCCGGTCGACTCGAACGACGCACGACCTTCGCCGTGCGCCACCGCGACCGGGATGCGCGAACCCTGCATGTCGCGCAGGAACAGCGACGGCGAATCCGCCACTTCCAGCAGGGCCACGCGGCCTTCGTACTGCTCGCTGGCGTTGCGCAGGAACTGCGGGAAGTGCTCCGCGCCCGGGATCAGGTCCTTGAGCTGCGACAGCATCTGGCAGCCGTTGCAGACACCCAGGGCGAAGGTGTTGTTGCGGTTGAAGAAGGCGGTGAACGCGTCGCGCAGCGCCGAACGCTCCAGCACCGATGTCGCCCAGCCGCGGCCGGCACCGAGCACGTCGCCGTAGCTGAAGCCGCCACAGGCGACGAAGCCGATGAAGTCCTCGAGCCTGAAGCGACCCTGGATCAGGTCGCTCATGTGCACGTCGTAGGCTTCGAAACCGGCACGGTCGAAGGCGTACGCGGTTTCGACCTGGCTGTTGACGCCCTGCTCGCGCAGGATCGCGACCTTCGGCCGCACGCCGACGTTGAGGTAGGGCGCGGCGATGTCTTCGTTGGCGTCGAACGTCAGCTTCGGCTTCAACCCGGGCGCATTGAAGTCGCGCGCGGCGGCGCGTTCCTGGTCGGCCGATTCCGGGTTGTCGCGCAGCTTCTGCATCGCGTGCGTGACCGACCACCAGGCATCGAACAGTTCTTCCCAGCGCCACTCGGCCAGGGTATCGCCGTCCTGGCGCACGCGGATCGACGGTGCCGTGGTCGGCCGGGCAATGCGCTGCGCGCAATCGATCAGGCCATGGCGGGCGACGAGGTCGGCGAACTCGGCGCGGTCCTCGGTCGCGATCTGCACGACGGCGCCGAGTTCCTCGTTGAACAGCGTACGCAGCGGGTCGCTGCCGCGATCGTCGCCCCAGCCGTCGAGGTCGATGTCGAGGCCGACGTGCGAGGCGAACGCCATTTCGCAGAGCGTGGCGAACGCGCCGCCGTCGCTGCGGTCGTGGTAGGCGCGCAGCAGGCCATGCATGCGTGCATCGCGGATCAGTTCGAAGAAGGCACGCAGGCGTTGCGGATCATCGAGGTCCGGCACCGCGGGATCGTCGCGATCCTGCGAACGTCCGGCGAAGGCCGGCAGGTCATTGCCCCCCGCTTCGGGGAAGCATTGCGCGAGGATCGAACCGCCCATGCGCTGCTTGCCGGCACCCAGGCCGATCAGCCACAGCTCGGACTCGTCCTCGCGCGACAGCAGTGGCGTGAGCTGCTCGCGCACGTCGGTCACCGGCGCGAAGGCACTGACGATCAGCGACACCGGCGACACGGACTTGTGTGCCTCACCGTCGTTGTGCCACTGCGCCTGCATCGACAAGGAGTCCTTGCCGACCGGGATGCTCAGGTCGAGCTCCGGACACAGTTCCATGCCCACGGCCTTGACCGCGTCGAACAGCAGCGCGTCTTCGCCCGGATGGCTGGCGGCGGCCATCCAGTTCGCCGACAGCTTGATGCGGTCCAGCGATTCCACCGGCGCGGCGGCGAGGTTGGTGATGGCCTCGCCTACGGCCATGCGCGCGGCGGCGGCGGCATCGAGCAGGGCCAGCGGCGTGCGCTCGCCGATCGCCATGACTTCGCCAACGTGGCTGTCGAAACCGGACAGGGTGATGGCGCAGTCGGCCACCGGCATCTGCCACGGGCCCACCAGCTGGTCGCGCGCGGTCAGGCCGCCGACGGTGCGATCGCCGATGGTGACGAGGAACTGCTTGGACGCGACGGTGGGATGCGCAAGCACGCGCAAGGCCGCATCGCGCAGGGCAATGCCGCTCCAGTCGAGCGCGGGCCATGGCGCGGCGGCGGGCTGCCGGGTGTCGCGGTGCATCTTCGGTGCCTTGCCGAACAGCACGTCCATGGGCAGGTCGATGGACCAGTCGCGACCGGCCTCGTGCGCGTTGTCGACCGTCGCGCCGTAGCCGACGACGAGACGTTCCTCGGCGGTTGCGTGGCCGACCACTGCGAACGGGCAGCGCTCGCGTTCGCACAGCGCGGCGAATTCGGCGACACGGTCGGCCGGCAAGCCGAGCACGTAGCGCTCCTGCGATTCGTTGCACCACAGCTGCATCGGCGACAGCGACGGGTCGTCCGCGGGCACGCGGGCCAGGTCGATCACGCCGCCGACGCTGGAGTCGTGCAGCAGTTCGGGGATCGCATTGGACAGGCCGCCGGCACCGACGTCGTGCGCAGTGACGATCGGGTTGTCCTCGCCCATGGCGACGCAGCGGTCGAGGACTTCCTGGCAGCGACGCTCCATCTCCGGGTTGTCGCGCTGCACGCTGGCGAAGTCGAGGTGCTCGGCGCTCTCGCCCGACGCGACCGAACTGGCGGCACCGCCGCCGAGGCCGATCAGCATCGCCGGGCCACCGAGCACGATGACCGCATCGCCCGGGCGCAGCGAATGCTTCTGCACCTGCATGCGGTCCATCGCGCCGAGGCCGCCGGCGAGCATGATCGGCTTGTCGTAGGCGCGGGTGTGGGCGCCTTCATTCAATTCGAAACTGCGGAAGTAGCCGGTGAGGTTCGGCCGACCGAATTCGTTGTTGAACGCGGCGCCGCCGAGCGGGCCGTCGAGCATGATTTCCAGCGCAGGCGCCATGCGCGGATTGAGCGAACGCGGTGCCTCCCACGGCTGTGGCAGCGTGGGAATGCGCAGGTGCGACACGGAGAAGCCGCACAGGCCCGCCTTCGGGCGGCCACCGCGGCCGGTCGCGCCTTCGTCGCGGATCTCGCCGCCGTTGCCGGTGCTGGCGCCCGGGAACGGGGCGATCGCGGTGGGATGGTTGTGGGTCTCGACCTTGATGCAGAACGCCGATGGAAGCTCGGCTTCGCTCGCGTACGCCTGCGTGCCCGGCTGCGGGCGGAAGCGGCGCGCGCCGTAGCCTTCGACCACCGCGGCGTTGTCGCTGTACGCCGACAGCGTGTACTGCGGCGTGGTCGCGTGGGTGTTCTTGATCATCTTGAACAGCGACAGCGGCTGCTCACGCCCGTCGATGGTCCACGACGCATTGAAGATCTTGTGGCGGCAATGTTCGGAGTTCGCCTGCGCGAACATCATCAGCTCGATGTCGGACGGATTGCGGCCCAGCGCGGCGTAGCGCTCGCGCAGGTAGGCAATCTCGTCGTCGGCGAGGGCGAGGCCGAGCCGCGCATTGGCGTCCTCGAGCGAGGCCAGCGCGATGCGTTCGAGTTCGCCACGGGCGGGCACGGCGAACAGCGCGGCGGCATCGTCGCGCGCCTCCAGCAGCGACTGGGTCATCGGGTCGTGCAGCAGCTTCGCCAGCGCGCCCTGCGTCGGCGCATCCGCGGGCCAGCCCGCCACGTCGTAGCGCAGGCCGCGCTCGACCCGCTTCACCGGTTGCCCGGCGCCCTGCAGCAGCTCGGTCGCCTTGCTCGCCCACGGCGACAGCGTGCCCAGGCGCGGGGTGATATAGCGGGAGACCGCGCCGGCGTCGCGCGGCGCCTCGTCGAAGCCGCCCTGCAGGATGCGCGCGAGCGTGGACCGGTCGGGCTCGCTCCCGGTTTCGGGGACGACCCAGTAGGTCCACCTGGCGCCCAGCAGGCGCAGGTCGGGATGGACGGCTTGGAGGCGGGCTTGCAGGCGTTCGCGGCGGAACGAAGACAGGGCGGAAGCGCCCTCGAGGACCATCATGTCCGGGGAACCGTGGGGTACGGGCCGGCTATTGTAGCCGCCGGCCCGCGGTAGACCCAAACCGTAGCAATGCCGAAGCCGCGCCCGCGGCTAGCCATGGCAGGCCATGGGCTGTAGATGGCGACCCTGACCCGCTCGAAACCAAAACGGAGGCCGAAGCCTCCGTTTCTGCCGTTGTCCAGCGGGATGCGGATCAGCCGCCGGTCGACGCCACCGGATCGGTCGCGCCGCTGGCGGAGGTCTTGCCGCCCTGTGCCAGGCGATCCAGCGTCTCGCGCAGCTGCTGCGGCGGCAGGTAGCCGCCGACGGTGGTGCCGTCCTCGGCGATGATCATCGGCGTGCCGGTCAGGCCCGCGCGCTGGCCGATGTCGTACTGCATCGACACGGTGTTCTTGCAGTCACGCGCCTGTATCGGGCGATCGTTCTTGGCGTCGGTGAGGGCCTTCTTGCGGTCGGGTGCACACCACACCGAAATCATCTTCTTGTGGTCCGGACTGCCGATGCCCATGCGCGGGAAGGCCATGTACTGCACGGCGATTCCCTGCTTGTTGTACTCGGCGATCTCGCTGTGGAACTTGCGGCAATACGCGCATTCGACGTCGGTGAAGATCGCCACCGTGTACTTCGGATTCGGCGGAGAAAAGACGATGCGTTCGCTGACCGGGATGGCCTTGATCAGGTCCTTGCGCACCGCGGCGAGCGACTGCTCGCTCAGGTCCTTCTTGGCCGTGACGTCATACAGCGCGCCTTGCGGACCGGGCAGGAACAGGTAGCGGCCATCGTCGCTGACATAGACGACCTGGCCCTGGACGATGGCTTCGCGGAAGCCGGCAATCGGCGCGGCCTTGACCTTCTCGATGGTGACGCGCGGATTGAGCATGTGGACGGCTGCGACTGCACGCGCTTCCGGCGTGTTCGCGCCCACCTTGGGGGCATTGCCCAGCGGAGCCGTGGCGCCCGCGGTGGTCGCCTGCGCGCCCGGTGCCTTGCCGCCGGCCGCGCCAGACTGGGGACCCTGGGCGCAGGCCGAGAGGCTGATCACGCCCAACAGGGCAAAGAAAATTTGCTTCATGAACAGTCCTTGCATGGGGGGACCGGTATTGGAACGCCGGAAAAGCCGGGAGTTTCGCGATTGTCTCATGGCACGACAGGCGGTGCGCCCCGCGGGGACTGGCGGTTGGTGCGATGGGTCACGCATTGGGGCCCTTCCCTCCTGTTCATGCCGGTGTTCGCGATGCCGCCGATCGCGAGAGGCCCTGCAAGTAGAGGACCGCCGTTCCCCGCTACAACGCGCTGCGGCGCGTTCGACCCCACCATTGCGCAAGCTCGCCGCGGCGCGGCCGGGAGTTCGCGGCCGCGCGCGCCTGGCGCCAGTGGCGCGCCGTGTTCACTTCGATCACGTAATAGCGGCCATCCATGGCGCAAGGCCGCGGGCTTCGGATCGTCCGGCGGCCATCCATGGCCGGGCGTTCGCGGCCGCGCGCGCCAGTGGCGCGCAAGCGCGGCCGCTCACCCTCTGGGATGGTGCTTCGCATGCAACTGCTTCAATTGCTCCCGAGCCACCAGCGTGTAGATCTGCGTGGTCGACAGCGAGCTGTGCCCCAGCAGCATCTGCAGCGCGCGCAGGTCGGCGCCGTGATTGAGCAGGTGGGTGGCGAAGCTGTGGCGCAACCCATGCGGGCTGATCTTCGCCGGGTCGATGCCCGCGACGCCGGCATAGCGCTTCACCAGTTGCCAGAAGTGCTGGCGCGAAGGTGCCTCGCCGCTCGCCTCCAGGAACAACGGCGCCAGCGCGCGCTTACCGGCGAGCTGCGGACGCGCGTTCGCCAGGTAGCGCTCGAGCCAGTGCTGTGCCTCTTCGCCCAGCGGCACCAGCCGCTCCTTGCTGCCCTTGCCGGTCACGCGCAACACGCCCTGGCGCAGGTTGACCGCCGTAGCGGGCAGGTTGACCAGTTCGCTCACCCGCAGGCCGCAGGCATACATCAGTTCGAACATCGCGCGATCGCGCAGCCCCAGTGGCGAGTCGACCGCAGGCGCGGCCAGCAAGGCGTCGATCTGGCTTTCGCCCAGCGCCTTGGGCAAGGACCGCGGTTGCCTGGGCGGGTCCAGCAATGCGGTAGGGTCGTCGGCGCGCGCACCGCTGCGCACGCGATGGGCGAAGAAGGCCCGCAAAGCCGACAGCAGGCGCGCGTTGCTGCGCGGCGAATATCCGCTGCGGCTGCGCCACGCCAGGTAATCGAAAAGCGTGGCGCGATCGGCGGACGGCAGCCCGCCGCCCCGGCCTTCATGCCAACGCGCGATGCCTTCCAGGTCGCGTCGATAGCTGTCGAGGGTCTGCCGCGACAGGCCGCTCTCGGCCCAGATCGCATCAAGGAAAGCACTGATCGCGATCGCATCGGCATCGGTCAATGGCGGCAGGGCCATCGCCTGCGTGCGGCGTTCGGCCGGCGTATGCGGTCTCATGGCGCAAAGCTTATATGCTGGTGCGATGACTTCGTCCGATACCACTTCCCATCCCGCTGCACCGACCCGGCCCGCGGCCCTGGTCGGTTGGCGCCTGTTCGCGCTGCTGTATGACTTCTTCCCCGTGCTGGGCCTGTGGTTCGCGACCGGCGCGGTCGCGATGCTGGTGCACGGCGGTGAACCGATCTATGGCGACACGCTCGCGGGCTGGCTCGAACTGTGCGCGCTGTGGCTCGTCACGGGCCTGTACGCGACGTTGAGCTGGCGTCGTGGCGGACAGACGCTGGGAATGCGGCCATGGCGCCTGCACCTGGCCGCGCGTGATGGCGGCGAGCCCTCGTGGTCGCAGCTGTGGACGCGTTACGCCGTCGGCACGCTGTCGCTGCTGCTGGGCGGAATCGGGTTCTGGTGGGCGTGGGTTGACCGGGAAAAGTTGACCTGGCACGACCGCGCCAGCAGAACTCGGCTGGTCCGGATGCCCAAGCAGTAGTCCTGGATCTCCACGCGCAAGCGGCACGCTTAGATCCCCGCGCGCGGCGGCGCGTTCGGCTTCTTTGCCACATCAAGTGAACCGCGGCGCGATCGCGGCGCGGTCCGATTGCCCAGACGACACTCCTAGATCCCCACGCGCTGCGGCGCGTTCGACTTCATCGCCACTTCAGATGGATCGCGGCGCCCCCGCGCGCGGCGGCGCGTTCGGCTTCTTCGCCACGCCAAGTGAACCGCGGCGGGTAGTGGCCTTCCCCTTCCGGATCCCACGTTGGGGCTAGAGGATCCGCGGCGCGCGTGCCGTCGGTGAGGGACATCGCATGCCCGCTCTCGAGGCGACCTCCCTGGTGGTTGGCATCACGGGTCACCGCAACCTGCACGCCGCCGCCATCCCCGTCCTGAAGACGCAACTGCAAATATTCTTTGTCGACCTTGCCGAGCGCTATCCGCACCTGCCGGTGGTGCTGCTGTCGTCGCTGGCCGAGGGCAGCGACCAGTTGGCCGCGCAGGTCGCCCTCGACCTTGGCCTGCGCGTGGTGGCGCCGCTGCCGCTGCCGGTGGCGCTGTACCGCGATGACTTCGAGAGCGCGGGCAGCCTGGTGATGTTCGAACAGCAGTTGCAACGCGCCGAAGTACTGCAGCTGCCATTGCGGCACGGCGTCGACATCGAAGAGGTGTCGCGCCCGGGTCCGGCCCGCGACCGGCAATATGCCCAGGCCGGCATCTTTGTTTCCAGCCATTGCCAGATACTGCTGGCCCTCTGGGACGGACGCGAATCCGATCGCCTTGGCGGCACCGCCCAGGTCGTCCGCTTCCACCTTCATGGCGAGCTGCCCGGCGCGATCGAGCGTCGCCGCGATACCACGCTCGCACTGCTCGGCCTGGACGAGGAGACGGTGGTCCATCACCTGCCCGTGCGCCGCACCGAGGATGAGGAAGGACCTGGCGAGGCGGGTCGATGGATCACCGCCGAGGACGACGTCGTCGCCCATGCCGACATGCCCGAGGTATTCGACCGGATGTTCGAGCGACAGGCGGAATTCAACCGCGACTGCCGTACCTACGCCGAGGCCATTGCCGCCGACGGCACGGACCCGGCCGGGCCGGCGGCGATGCCCGCCTGCCCGATCCACCAGTTGTTCGTCAGCGCCGACTGGCTGGCGCGCACCTACCAGCGCCGCGTCAACCAGGTGCTGCGCATCGTCTACCTGCTCGCCGCCGCCACGGGCTTTGCGTTTTTCCTGTACACGCACATCGCCGCGCACTCCCTGATCATCAATCTGTTCCTGGCGTTCTTCCTGGCCGGCATGGGCGTGGTGCTGGTGTCGCGCCGCCGCGAATGGCAGCGCAAGTACCTCGACTACCGCGCGCTCGCCGAGGGCCTGCGCGTGCAGTCGTACTGGCGGCGCGCCGGCATCACCGACCTGCACTCGCCCGCCTTCGCCCACGACAATTTCATGCACAAGCAGGACGTGGAGCTGGGCTGGATCCGCAACGTGATGCGCAGCGCCAGCCTCGAAGGCCTGCTGGTGCCGGCCCAGGCCGATGCCCCGGCCGTCGATGCGGTGGTGCGCGAGTGGATCGGCACCAACGACGGCGGCGGCCAGCTCCAGTACTTCTCCGCCGCCGCAGCACGGCGCGAGCGGCAGCACCGTCGCGCCGAACTCGCGGGCATGGTCTGCCTGTGGATCGGCGTGGGCATCAGCGCCGTCCTCGCGGTGTTCTCGCGCCGGTTCGACCCGCAGGTGCAGCACGTGCTCGTGTCGTCGATGGGCATCCTCTCGGTGGCCGCGGCCGTGCACGAGGCGTACGCCTACAAGAAGGCAGACAAGGAACTGATCAAGCAGTACCGCTACATGCAACGCATCTTCGGCGCGGCGCGGCGGCGCCTCAACGGCTGCCAGGGCGTGCACGAGCAACAACAGATCCTGCGCACGCTGGGCGAGGCGGCGCTGACCGAGCATGCCGAATGGACGCTCATGCATCGCGAGCGCCCGCTTGAACATTCGCACCTGTGACCCCCATCAGGGGGTGCCTCCGGCTGTCCTGAATGCAGGTAGGCAGGCGTTAAACCGGATGCACCGGCGACACACGGGCTCCAATGCGATTCCGCGCCTTCCTCAGCTACAGCCATGCCGATGCCGAGTGGGCACGCTGGCTGCTGCGTCGCCTGGAAACCTATCGGGTGCCGTCGCGGCTGGTGGGCACGCGCGGCACGTATGGCGAAATCGGGCCGCGGCTGGGCACCTTCTTCCGCGATCGCGATGAATTGCCGAGCTCGGGCGACCTGGGCACCACCATCCGCGAGGCCCTGGGCGAATCCGACGCGCTCATCGTGGTGTGCTCGCCCGCCGCCGCGCAGTCGCGCTGGGTCAATGCCGAAGTCGAGGCGTTCCGCGCCAAGGGGCACAACGATCGCGTGCTGTGTTTCGTCGTCGCCGGCGAACCGGGCAGCCCCGACCCCGCGCAGCAATGCTTCCCCGCTGCCGTACTCGCACATGCCGGCGACGGCAGCGCGATCGAACCGCTTGCCGCCGACGCGCGTCGCGAAGGCGACGGGCGCGAACGCGCCTTCCTCAAGCTCGTCGCCGGACTGCTCGGTGTCGGCTACGACACGCTTGCCCGGCGCGAAGCGCAGCGACGCCAGCGCAAGTGGGCTGTGGTCGCCGCCGCCTCGCTGGCGGGCATGGCGATCGCGCTGGCGCTGGCCGCGACCGCCTGGGTCGCGCGCAACGATGCGCAACGCCGACAGGCCCAGGCCGAAGACATTCTCGGCTTCATGCTCGGCGACCTGCGCAAGAAGCTGGACACCGTCGGCCGGCTCGACCTGATGGGCGCCGTCGACGACAAGGCCATGGCCTACTTCGCCACGCTCGACCCACGCGACCTCAGCGACCGCGCCCTCGAGGAACAGGCGCGCGCGCTGGCCGGCATCGGCCAGGTGCGTCTCAACGAAGGCAAGCACGACCCCGCGATGGCAGCGTTCCGCGAGGCGCACGCGCGCAGCACCGCATTGCACCAGCGCGCGCCGGACAACGGCCAGCGCCTGTTCGACCTGGCGCAGGCCGAATACTGGATCGGGTTTGTCGCGCTGGAGCAGGGGCGCTATGACGAATCGGCCGTCTGGTTCCGCAAGTATCGGGACAGCGGAATCCGGCTCGCGGCGATGGACCGCAAGAACTTCGACTGGCAACGCGAAGTCGCCTACGGCCACCAGACTTTGGCGGTACTCGACGAGCGGCGCGGACGCTATCCGGAAGCCGAGCGCGCCGTGCGCGAAGAGCTGGCGCTGTACCGGACCTGGACGGCGCAGCACCCGGATGACACGGCGCTGCGCTTCGAGGCCGCCAACGTCCTGTCATGGCTGGGCACCCTGTCCGCCCAGCAGGGCAAGCTGGCGGACGCGGAAGCATTCTTCACCGAGCAACTCGCTGGGATGCAACGCAACATCGCGGCGGAACCGGCGAACGCCAAATGGCAGGATCTGCGTATCAATGCCTTGTATTTGCTGGTGGAAGCACAGGCCCAACGCGGCCGACGCAACGAGGCCCTCGCCAACATCCTTGCGGCGAGCACGTCCGCAGACGCGTTGGCCAAGCAGGATCCGGCCAACAACTTGTGGCAGTCGCCACCTGCGATCTGTCGCTGGTGGCACGCCCAGTTGATTGCCACCTCCGACCGCGCGACGGCCATCAAGCTCGCGGACGAGGCCGCCGCGATCGCGACCCGGGCGCGGACAGCCGAGCCCAAGAACGAACGCGTACTGCGCTGGCTGGTCATGGCGCGCAACCTGCAGGCCCAGCTTGCATTGGCGCAGGGTGACAACCGTGGGGCGCAAGCGCATGCCGCCGAAGCGTTGGCCCTGTTGGAACCGGCCTGGAAGGACGCTCCGAACGAAACCCTGCGCCTGGTCCTGGCCAACAACCGGATCCTGGCCGGAGAGGGCGCACAGGCGGCAGGAGACGACGCGGCGGCGCGGGCGGATTGGCAACAGGCCGAGCAGCTGCTGACGACGGACGCACGCGACGCGCCGCCGTTCGAACGGCTGGATCCCCTGGTACGAACCCTGCTGCACCTCGGCCGCGCAGTCGAGGCACGGCTGCACCAGCAACGGCTCACCGCCGCGGGCTACGTCCCGCTGCGGCCATTCCCGCAGGCCGAACGAATCGCCGCGCAATAAGGCCACGTCCCCACTACCGAATCCGTCGGGCTTTACGCCCACGTCCCGGCCCGAGCGGCCATTCCCCCGAAGAGGAGCCACGACCATGCCCAACACTCCGAACATCAATCTCGACCTGCGCTTGAACGGCTCCAGCGACCCCGGCTGGCACAACGTAGTCGCCTCGAACGGCCAGACGACCTATGGCTACCGCTACACCGGTGGCGACGATGGCGCCGGCGGTCTGGAACAGACCACCGGCCAGGGCCGCGATACGGCACCGCTGCAGCTGATTGCCGACCAGCGTTACCAGATCAGCGGTCACAACTTCTTCAACGACACCAATAACCAGCTCAGCTGGAACGGGAACAGCGGTCGCGCAGCCACGATCATCGACGCCAACAGCCACGTCGAGACCGCCGAATACAACGTCATCGTGACCGACACCGGCAACGGCAACTGCACGATCCAGTGCGACCCGCCGATCATCAACCGGTAGCCGTCGGCCTGGCCCTGGACGCGGCGCACACACGTGCGCCGCAGGCGGCCGGAAAGCCGCTCGTGACTTACCCCGAGCGGCGCCTGAAGAAGAAGAACGACACCGTGAGCATCACCAGCGTCGGCAACAGGTACGCGATGCGGTAGTCGAAATGGTAGACCTGCGCCAGTCGCACGCACTGCTGCTGCAGCAGCCAGAAGCCGAGCGAGAACACGATGCCGATGAACAACCGCTTGCCCATGCCGCCGCTGCGCAACGTGCCGAAGGCGAACGGCACGGCAGCCAGGCACAGGGCGAGGATGTTCAGCGGATAGAACCAACGCCCCCAATAGATCGCCTCGAACTCCGAGGCATCCAGGTCGTTGCGCTGGCGGTAGGCGATCGCCTTGCGCAACTCGCCCGCGGCGAGGTAACGCGGTTTGTCGGTGCCGGCGGTGAGCGCGACCGCATCCAGCTTCGACGCCCAGCGTTCTTCCGGGACCTTGGTCTGCGTCACCGACTTGGCCTGGAAGTTGGTGCGGGTGACATCGCGCAGCAGCCAGCCACCGGGGCGGTGCTCGGCGACTTTCACCAGCGCCAGTGACTTGAGCCGTCCGTCCCCGGCGAATTCGTAGAGGCGCACGTCGCGCAGTTCGAGCCAGCGATCCGTGCCGTTGTCGCGCTCCTCGCCACCGTTGGCATTGAGGATGACGTCGCCCTCGCGCGCCCACAGCCCGGAGTAGCGCGCCACGATCATGTCCTTCGACTTCGCGGTGGTCTTCAGGGCGTTGGAGCGACGCTCGCCCCACGGCCCCGCGGTCTCGCCGCTGAACACCATCAGCAGGGTCAGCACCGCCAGGGCGCCGGCGACCGCCACGCTCAGGCGGCGGCGCGACAGGCCGAGGGCGCGCAGCGCGGTGAGCTCCGAGGATGCCGCCAGTTGGCCCAGGGCCATCAGCGAACCCACCACCGCGGCGTAGGGAAACAATTCGTACAGGCGGCGCGGCACCGTGTAGGCCATGTAGGCGATGGCCGTCGTCATGCCGTAGTTGCCCCGGCCGATGTCGCTGAACTCGCCGACGAACCCCAGCATGAGGTCGAGTCCGATCAGCACCGCCCACACCAGCACAATGGTGGTGAAGACGACACGGCCGACGTACAGGTCGTGGATCCTGGGGAATGGTTTCATCGACGCTCCCCCTTCACGACCGCGCCGGCTTCGCCCGGCGCATGCGGCCGTCGAAGAAGTACAGCCACAAGGCGATCACCAGCAGCGGCACGACCAGCCACCACAGGCCCAGAGCGGCGGAAATCTTGCCCTTCTCGAGCCACTTGGTCCCCATCAGCATGAGGTTCATGCCGATCATGTAGCCGAGGAACCCGGTCATCACCCGGCCATAGCGGGCCTGGCGGGGCATGCTGCGCGCCAGCGGGATCGCCATCAGCGCAAAGGCGAGCGTCAGCAAAGGCGGTGCGATGCGCGCATGCAGCTGCGCATTGGCCTCCCTGCGCTTGTCTCCGATCAGGCGGGAGGTCGGCAGGTACTCGGGATCGTTGGGATCGAACTTCCGCTCGACCGCCGGCATGGTCACTTCGTTGCGCTTGTAGCTGAGCAGGCGATAGTCGAGCCCGGCCTCGCGCGGGCCTTCCACCTCGAAGCCATCATTGAGGGTGAGGAAGCGTTCGCCGTTGTCGGCGACGGTGACCTCGCCCTCGTTGGAAGTGGTGACGTCGAGGCGGTCCTTCTTCTGCCGGTATACGAAGACGCGACTGAAGCGGCTTCCATCGGGACTCATCGCCCCGACGAAGATCACGCCGCCCCCGGCAATTTCGGTGAAGGCCCCCGGCTCCAGTCCCGCCACGATCAGGTTGCGGTTGGCCTCGCTCACCATCTGCCGGGACACGCGCTCGGCCCACGGCCCCAACCACAGGGAACAGGCACCGACCACGGCCACCATCGGCAGCACCAGCAGCAGCAGCGGCTTCAGGATGCGGGTCGGTCCCACCCCGATCGCGGAGATCACCGGCATTTCCGAATCCCGGTAGAGCCGCCCCATCGCGAGCATCAGCCCCAGCATCAGCGCCAGGGGCAGGATCAGCGGCAACCAGTTCAGCATCACCAGTCCCATCTGGGGCAACAGCATGCCCACCGGGATGCGGCCGGTGGCCATGTCGCGCAGGACGTCGGTGAAGACACCGCCGAAGGCGACGATCATCAGGACGACGCCGGCGGCGAAGGTGGACTGGACGAATTCGCCGAAGAGGTATCGATCGAGCTTGCGCATCAGGGGGCGGGCTTCCAGTGGGCTGCTAGACTTGAGGTTTGGTCGGGCCGGCGTCGCCGGGGTGGCTGCACCCGCGCCTCGCCGACCAGCCGGTCGCGACCGATCCGCGATTGTACTGGTAGTACCGGAGTGGTTCGGTGCGCCGGTTTGACCGCGCACGCCGAACGTTCCCACCCCACCGCACCTCTTCTTCCCCCGGAATCTGTTGGATGGCCCTCGAATTCGACCTGAACCATGCCGCTCCCGCGACCATCACCACCGATTGCGTGGTCGTGGCCGCCTTCGCCGACAAGAGCCTGAGCCCGTCGGGCCAGGCGCTGGATGAGGCCAGTGGCGGCCGCCTGCGCGCCCTGCTGGAACGCGGCGACATCAGCGGCAAGACCGGCAAGACCGCCCTGCTGCACGACCTGCCGGGCGTCACCGCGCCGCGCGTGCTGGTGGTCGGCCTGGGCGATGCCGGCAAGTTCGGCGTGCCGCAGTACATCAAGGCGCTGGGCGATGCCGCCCGCGCGCTCAAGACCGGTCCGGTCGCCCATGCCCTGCTCACCCTGAGCGAGCTGGATGTGAAGGGCCGCGACCAGGCCTGGAACCTGCGCCAGGCCGCGATCGTCTGCGACCACGCCTGCTACGCCTACACCGCCACGCTCGGCGCCAAGAACAAGAAGCGCGACGAAACCGGCCTCAAGCACCTCTCGATCCGCGGCGAGGACAAGACCGCCCTCGCCAACGGCAAGGCCATCGCCGCCGGCGTCGCCTTCACCCGCGAACTGGGCAACCTGCCGCCGAACATCTGCAACCCGGGCTACCTCGCCGAGCAGGCGCAGGAATTCACCGCCCGCTTCGACAAGGCCAGCTGCGACGTGTTCGACCGCGCGCAGATGCAGGAACTGGGCATGGGCTCGCTGCTCGCCGTCGCGCGCGGCTCGGCCAACCCGCCCAAGCTGATCGTGATGAAGTGGAACAACGGCGGCGACGCCAAGCCCTTCGTCCTCGTCGGCAAGGGCATCACCTTCGATACCGGCGGCATCAACCTGAAGACGCAGGGCGGCATCGAGGAGATGAAGTACGACATGTGCGGCGCCGCCAGCGTGATGGGCGCGTTCGTGGCCGCGGTCGGCATGCACCTGCCGATCAACCTGGTCGTCATCGTCCCGGCGGTCGAGAACATGCCCGACGCCGACAGCTACCGGCCGTCCGACGTCCTCACGTCGATGTCGGGCAAGACCATCGAGGTCGGCAACACCGACGCCGAGGGCCGCCTGATCCTGTGCGATGCACTGACCTACGCGCAGCGCTTCGAGCCGCAGGCCCTGCTCGACGTCGCCACCCTCACCGGCGCCTGCGTGATCGCGCTGGGCAAGTACGCGACCGGCCTGATGTCGAAGGACGACGACCTCGCCAACGAACTCATCGCCGCCGGCGAGAACGTGTTCGACCGCAGCTGGCGCCTGCCGCTGTGGGACGAATACCAGTCGCTGCTCGATTCCACCTTCGCCGACGTCTACAACATCGGCGGCCGCTGGGCCGGTGCGATTACCGCGGGTTGCTTCCTTGCGCGCTTCACCGAGGGCCAGCGCTGGGCGCACCTCGACATCGCCGGCGTGGCCAACGACGAAGGCAAGCGCGGCATGGCAACCGGCCGTCCGGTCGGCCTGCTGAGCCAGTGGCTGCTCGACCGCGCCGCCTGACGTCGACCGCATCGTGGCGCGCGCCGACTTCTATCTGATCGCCAAGGAACGGTTCAAGGCCGAACCGCTGCGCCTGGTGTGCGAGCTCGCACGCAAGGCGCACGACGCCGGGTTGTGGACGCTGGTGCTCGCGCGCGATGCGGCGCAGGCCGAACAGCTCGACGACCTGTTGTGGGACATGGGCGAGGACGTCTACATCCCGCACCAGATCGCCGGTGCGGACGTCGACGAGGAAGAAGCCGCGGTCCTGATCGCCTCGCCCGATGTCGATGCACCGCTGCGACCGCTGGTGATCAACCTGCGCGACGCGGCGGTCGACGGCAGCTTCGAGCGCGTGCTGGAAGTCGTCCCCGCCGACGAGTCCGCGCGCGGCCCGCTGCGCGAGCGCTGGAAGCACTACCAGGCGCGCGGACTGGAGTTGAAGAAGTAC
The DNA here is from genome assembly GCF_054049835.1 of Lysobacter sp. P5_B9. Classification (NCBI taxonomy): domain Bacteria; kingdom Pseudomonadati; phylum Pseudomonadota; class Gammaproteobacteria; order Lysobacterales; family Lysobacteraceae; genus Lysobacter; species Lysobacter sp. P5_B9. The sequence continues at coordinate 145,227 of NZ_JBFULP010000001.1, read as the reverse complement.
GACATGTAAGAGATGTCCAGTGCGTCCGGGATGCCGGGCGCGCCGACTTCGTCATCCCGGCGCAAGCCGGGATCCATTTTGACTTTGCTCTATTCGCGCGTAGTACGCGATGCAACAGCAACAGCAAAATGGATCCCGGCTTACGCCGGGATGACGAGCAAAAGCAACGGCAACAGCACCAATAAGCGCAAGCCATGACCCAGACGCTCTCCTCCAGCTACGACCCCACCCAGTTCGAAACCCGCCTGTACCAGCAGTGGGAGAGCAGCGGCGTGTTCCAACCACGGGGAGAAGGCGAGCCCTACACCATCCTGCTGCCGCCGCCGAACGTGACCGGCACGCTGCACATGGGCCACGCGTTCCAGCACACGCTGCAGGACGCACTGGTGCGCTATCAGCGCATGCGCGGCTTTGACGTGCTGTGGCAGATGGGCACCGACCACGCCGGCATCGCCACGGAAATGGTGGTGTCGCGCAACCTCACCGCCGAAGGCAAGGGAGAAACGCGCGACTCGCTCGGCCGCGACGGGTTCATCGCCAAGGTGTGGGAGTGGAAGCAGCAGTCCGGCGACACCATCGAGCGACAGATGCGCCGCCTAGGCACGTCCGGCGACTGGACCCGCAGCGTGTTCACCATGGACCCGATGGCCGCGGAAGCCGTCGTCGAAGCCTTCGTGAAGCTGCACGAGCAGGGCCTGGTCTATCGCGGCCAGCGCCTGGTCAACTGGGATCCGGTACTGAAGACCGCGATCTCCGACCTCGAAGTGGTCAACGAGGAAGAAGACGGCCACCTGTGGTCGATCGCCTATCCGCTCAGCGACGGCAGCGGCACGCTCACCGTCGCCACCACCCGCCCGGAAACCATGCTCGGCGACACCGCCGTGATGGTGCATCCTGACGACGAACGCTACGCGCACCTGATCGGCAAGACCGTCTCCCTGCCGCTGACCGGTCGCGAGATCCCGGTCATCGCCGACGCCTACGTCGATCGCGAATTCGGCACCGGCGTGGTCAAGGTCACGCCCGCGCACGACTTCAACGACTACCAGGTCGGCCAGCGCCACAAGCTGCCGATGATCAACATCTTCACCCCGGACGCCGTCACCAACGACAACGTCCCGGAGAAATACCGCGACCTCGATCGTTACGTCGCGCGCAAGGCCGTCCTCGCCGATCTCGAAGCCGAAGGCCTGCTGGTCGAGACCAGGCCGCACAAGCTGCAGGTACCGCGTGGCGACCGCACCAACCAGGTGATCGAGCCCTACCTGACCGACCAGTGGTTCGTGCAGATGGACGGCTTCGCCAAGCGCGGGCTGGAACTGGTCGAGAAAGGCCAGATCGACTTCGTTCCCGCGAACTGGATCAGCACCTACCGCCACTGGATGGAGAACATCCAGGACTGGTGCATCAGCCGCCAGCTCTGGTGGGGACATCGCATCCCGGCCTGGTACGACGACGCCGGCAACTTCTACGTCGGCCGCAGCGAAGCGGAAGTCCGCGCGAAGCATTCGCTCGGCACCGAGGTCGTGCTGACGCAGGACAACGACGTGCTGGAGACCTGGTTCTCCTCGGCGTTGTGGCCGTTCAGCACCATGGGCTGGCCCAACGCCGGGCTGATGCAGGAACGCGGCTTCGACAAGTACCTGCCGTCGTCGGTGCTGGTCACCGGCTTCGACATCATCTTCTTCTGGGTCGCGCGCATGATCTTCATGACCGACCACTTCACCGGCCGCGTTCCGTTCAAGGACGTCTACATCACCGGCCTGGTGCGCGATGCGCACGGGCAGAAGATGTCGAAGTCCAAGGGCAACATCCTCGACCCGATCGACATCATCGACGGCATCTCGCTCGACGACCTGGTCGCCAAGCGCACCACCGGCCTGATGCAGCCGAAGATGGCCGAGAAGATCGAGAAGGCCACGCGCAAGGAATTCCCGGAGGGCATCCCCGCCTTCGGCGCCGACGCGCTGCGCTTCACCATCAGCGCCCTCGCCGGCCACGGCCGCGACATCAAGTTCGACCTCGGCCGCGCCGAGGGTTACAAGAACTTCTGCAACAAGCTGTGGAATGCCTCGCGCTTCGTGTTGATGAATACCGAAGGCTTCATCGCTCCGGCAAGTACGAGCGATGCCATCCATGGCGCTACTACCTTGTCTTCGGATAGCCCAGCCCGGCCATCCATGGCCGGGCGTTCGGAGCCTCAGCCGATGCCGATAGGGCATCGGCTGGGCGCGGCTCCTCACCCGCAGCCGCAAACCGATGCCGAACGCTGGATCCTCGCGCAGTTGGCGAAGACCGCGGCCGAGGCCGAACAGCACTTCGCGTCCTACCGCTTCGACCTGCTCGCGCAGGCGCTGTATGAGTTCGCCTGGAACAACTTCTGCGACTGGTTCGTGGAACTGGCCAAGCCGGCACTCAACGGCGCCGACGCGGCCGCGGCCGACAGCACGCGCCACACGCTGCTGTACGTGCTCGAGCGCCTGCTGTCGCTGCTGCACCCGCTGGTGCCGTTCGTGACCGAAGAACTATGGCAGGCGGTCGCGCCCAGGCTCGGCATCGCGGAAACGACCATCATGCTGCGGCCCTATCCGCAAGCCGCGGATTTCGCCGGCGCCGATCATGCGCGGGCCGAAGCCGATATCGAGTGGCTCAAGGCCATGGTCTCGGCGTTGCGTCGCGTGCGCAGCGAACTCAATGTCGCGCCGTCGAAGCTGGTGCCGCTGCTACTCGCGGAAGGCAACGAGGCCGACCGCGCGCGCGCGCAACGCTTCGATTCGCAGCTGCGCTTCCTCACCAAACTGGAACGCATCGATTTCATCGCCGATGCCAAGTCCGCGCCGGCTTCGGCCGCAGCCGTGGTGGGCGAGCTGCACCTGCTCGTGCCGCTGGAAGGTCTGGTCGACCTGTCGGCCGAGCGTGCGCGCGTTGAAAAGGAAATCACGCGCGTCGCCGGCGAAAAGGAAAAAAGCGAAGCCAAGCTCGCCAAGTTCACCGACAAGGTGCCAGCTGCGGTGGTCGAGCAGGAGCGTCAGCGCCTGGTCGACTGGACCACGCAACTCGAAGGCCTGGCCGCACAGCGGGCAAAGCTGGGCTGATCGCAACCGGGTGCCGCCGCTCGCCGGCGGCGCCTGGTCAGAAGCTCTTGCCGGTGTCGATACGGACATCCTCGCGCACGGCGGCGCTGGCACGGCGCTCGAACTCCGCGGGGTCGATGATGACCAGGTGGCAGGATTGCACCGGAGGCGTCAGCCGGACCGCGGCCCCTTCCAGGTAGAGCCAGGTCGGGCGCCTGGGTTGCCTGGCACCCTTGCCCACGTAGTCGGCCTCATGGCTACGCAGCACCACGGCATCCGCGCCCCTCGCCTCGGCTGCCTGCACGAGTTCGGCAAACGCCTTGCGGTAACTGACACTCGCCGGGGCCATGCCCGTGCGATCGTTGGGCTCCCGGCTCCCAAGCTGCACCGATACCCGCCCCAAGCGCGCCTGCACGCAGCTCGGCGATTCCTCCAGCAGCAGCGCGGTCGCGGGCTCGTTGGCCATGACCCTGGCCACGGCGAGGGCCAGCCCCAGCGGCACACACCCGCCCAGCAGCAGTGTTCGAAGCGGCTTCTTCATCCACTCTCCGCGGGGAGAAGCTCCATTGCCATCACCAGCGCATCCTCGCGTCCGTCCTTCGCTGGGTAGTAGCGCGGGCGGCGGCCAATCTCGTTGAAGCCCTCGTCGTGGTACAGCGCGATCGCATTCGCGTTCGACGGCCGCACCTCGAGGAAGACGCGGGCCACGCTGCGGGCACGCGCCATCTTCAGCAGCGCATGCAGCAGGCGGCGGCCATGCCCCTGCCCCTGCAGTTCCGGTGCGATGCAGATGTTGAGCACGTGCGCCTCGCCTGCCGCGATCGACATCAGGAAGTAGCCGACGATGCGTTCGTCGTTGGACAGCACCCACGCCGGGTAATCGGCGCGCAGGCAGTCGCGGAAGATCCCCAGGGTCCAGGGAAATTCATAAGCGCGCGCCTCGATCAGCTGTACGGCGGCGAGGTCGTCCTCGCGCATCGCCCGCAATGCCAGCGGCAGGACCTGATCTCGCGCGCGTGCGTTCATGGCGTCCGCCTGCGCAGTGCCCGCAGGCGCGGCCACAGCGCGCGACGCGCGGCGACGTCGCCCAGCGTGGCGAGATCGGGCAATGCCGCCAGGAGTTCGGAGTCCTGCGGGTTCCGGTCCGCCGCCCGCGCCAGCGCAGCCAGCAGCGGCGACAGCGGGACCACCGGTTTTGTCGGCACATCTTTTGTCGGCACATCTGCCTTCGCAGCGCGCGGCGCCGCACCGGCGCGATGCGCGGGCGGCTCCGGCGCGGCGACGTCGCCTGCCGAAGCCGGCATCAGCACCTCATGGCCCAGCGCCTGCAACCATTCGCGCTGCTGCGCACTCCACGGCGTGTCGTGCGAGGACATCACGTTGCGGGCTCCGGCGGCAGGCGGCGCATGCGGCGCCACAGCGCCCGCACCGGCCCCGACAACGCGTAGAGCACGCCGATCGACAGCAGTACCGACGGCGGATCGATGGCGACAGCCACCAGCACCGCCAGCACCACGACCCCGACCAGGAATGGCATGCGGTCGCTGCGCGGTCCGCCGCCCTTGAAACTGAAATAGCGGAACCGGCTCACCATCAGCAACGCGGCCGCCACGGTCACGCCCAGCGCGACGTAGCGCAGCTCCTCACCGGCGAAACCGTTGTCGTGGCAGGTCCACACGAAACTCACGACCAGTCCCGCCGACGCCGGGCTCGCCAGTCCGATGAACCAGCGCTTGTCGACCTGACCCACCTGCGAGTTGAAACGCGCCAGGCGGATCGCCGCGCACGCGGCATAGAGGAAGGCCGCGATCCAGCCGAGCTTGCCCGGCACCACGCCATCCAGGCGCGTCGATGACAGTGCCCAGTGGTACATCACCAGCGCCGGTGCCAGGCCGAAGCTGATCAGGTCGGCGAGCGAGTCGTACTGCACGCCGAATTCGCTCTGGGTGTTGGTCAGGCGCGCGACCCGGCCATCGAGGCCATCGAGGATCGCGGCGATGAAAACGGCGATGCAGGCATGCTCGTAATGCCCTTGCGTCGCCGCGATGATCGCGTAGAAACCGGCGAACATGCCGCCGGTGGTGAACAGGTTGGGCAGCAGGTAGATGCCGCGGCCGCGCGGCCGTGGGATGTGCGATGGGTCCATGTCCACGAGTTTAACCCTTGCCTGCGCGCGGGCACGGTGCTGCAATCCAGCTTCCGCCGCTGATCCGAGCATTCCCATGCGCAGCCGCACCATCCGCCCGCTTTCGCCTCGCCTGCTCCTGGCGCTCGCCACCGTGCTGTTCGCCCCGGGCGTCTTCGCCGGAACGGTCTACCAGTGGAAGGACGCCAAGGGCGTGACCCATTACGCCGACGCCCCGCCGCCCGGGCAGCAGGGCGTGAAGAACCGCGAGCTGCAGGACGCCCCCGCAGCGCCGCAGCAGGCCGCGCTGACGCCGGAAGAGGCCAACTGCGCCACGGCGCGCAAGAACCTGGAACAACTGAAGAGCTCCCAGCCCGTCGGCCTCGATGCCAACGGCGATGGCAAGCCCGACGCACCCATGACCGCGGAAGAACGCGCGAAACAGGTCCAGCGCACCGAGTGGGTGCTGGCCAACCACTGCAAGCAGCCCGCCGCGGCGCCCTGACATGCGCCTGGGCTGGGCCCTGGTCGGCGGCATCGCGATCGGCGCCGCACTATGGTGGTGGAACACGCGCGACGAACGCGAGCAGGCCCGCGCCGAACGCGAACACCAGGCCGCCGCCGCAGCCGAAGCGGCCCGTCCCGTGCTCTACCGTTGGCACGATGCCAACGGCGTGCTGCAGATCACCGAGCAGCCGCCGAAGGGGCGCAAGTACGTACGCATAGACCGCGAACCGTACGACGGCATCGAGGTCCACGGCGACCGCAGCGCCGACCTGCCCGAAACACCCGGGAAATAGCGCCTCCGGCCCGCAACGGGTCGAAGCGCTCGATGACGGCGAAGTCGGTAAACCCGCGAAACGCATGGCAAAATGCCCGCTTCCCTTCGCGTGAACCCCCCGCCGATGCGCCTGTCGCAGTTCCACCTCCACACCAGCAAGGAAACCCCCGCCGAGGCCGAGATCGTCAGCCACAAGCTGATGCTCAAGGCCGGCATGATCCGCAAGCTCGCCGCTGGCCTGTACACGTGGAGCCCGCTGGGCCTGCGCGTGCTGCGCAAGGTCGAGCGCGCCGTGCGCGAGGAGATGGACGCCGCCGGCGCGGTCGAACTGCTGATGCCGACGATCCAGCCGCAGGAACTGTGGGAGGAGACCGGGCGCTGGGAGAAGTTCGGCGGCCAGCTGCTCAAGATCAAGGACCGCAAGGAGGCCGGCTACTGCTACGGCCCGACCGCCGAGGAAGTCATCACCGACTTCGCGCGCAGCGAGTTGTCCAGCTACAAGCAGCTCCCGGTCAACTTCTACAACATCCAGACCAAGTTCCGCGACGAGATCCGCCCGCGCTTCGGCGTGATGCGCGCGCGCGAGTTCCTGATGAAGGATGCGTACTCCTTCCACGTCGACGACGAATCGCTCGCCGCCGAATACAAGAACATGTACGACACCTACGGCCGCATCTTCACCCGCCTGGGACTGAAGTTCCGCGCCGTGTTCGCCGACACCGGCGCGATCGGCGGCAGCGCTTCGCACGAATTCCATGTGCTGGCCGACTCCGGCGAGGATGCGCTGGCCTTCTCAAGCGACTCCGACTACGCCGCCAACGTCGAGCTGGCCGAAGCCGTCGCACCGGGTCCGCGTCCCGCCGCTGTCGAAGGGATGCGCAAGGTCGACACGCCCACGCAGAAGACCTGCGAAGACGTCGCCGCGCTGATGGGCATCGACCTCAAGCGCACGGTGAAGTCGGTCGCGGTGATGGGCGCAGATGCCGATGGCAACCCGCAGTTCGTGCTGGCGCTGGTGCGCGGCGACCACGTCGTCAACGAGATCAAGCTGGCCAAGCTGGCGGGCCTGGGCGAATACCGCCTGGCCAGCGAAGGCGAGATCGATACGCACCTGGGCAGCGAGCCGGGCTTCCTGGGACCCGTGCTTGTCGGCGGTGCCAAGAGCACCGCCGGGTCCCCCAAGCGGAAGATCCGCATCGTCGCCGACCGCAGCGTAGCCGCGATGGCCGACTTCGTCGTCGGCGCCAACGAGAAGGGCTTCCACATCGCCGGCGTGAACTGGGTCCGCGACCTCCCCGAACCCGACGACGTCGCCGACATCCGCAACGTCGCCGAAGGCGATCCCTCGCCGGACGGCAAGGGCACCCTCGGCTTCGCGCGCGGCATCGAGGTCGGCCATGTGTTCGCACTGGGCCGCAAGTATTCCGAGGCAATGCAGTGCACCGTGCTCGACGCCAACGGCAAGGCGGTGATGCCGGCGATGGGCTGCTACGGCATCGGCGTGTCGCGAATCGTGGCCGCCGCCATCGAGCAGAACCACGACGCCAACGGCATCGTCTGGCCCGACGCGATGGCGCCGTGGCAGGTCGCGGTGTGCATGATCAACCCGAAGAACGACGCCAACGTCAGCGCGGCGGCCGAAGCGCTGTATCGCGAACTCAATGCCGCCGGCATCGAAGCCGTGCTCGACGACCGCGGCCTGCGTCCGGGCGCGATGTTCGCCGACATCGAGCTGATCGGCATCCCGCACCGCGTGGTGGTGTCCGAGCGCGGCATCGCCGCCGGCTCGTTCGAATACCGCCACCGCCGCGCCAGCGAGGCCGAGAACCTCGACCGCGCGGCATTGCTCGCGCGGCTGGGCGCGGCATAATCGATGGCAAGGCCGGCCACGGTCGTATATCCATCGCAATCCGGAGGTTCCATGTCGATCGACATCACCGGCCTATCCACGAAGGAACTGGACGCGCTGATCAACCAGGCGAAGAAGCGCAAGACCACGCTCAGCAAGCGCAAGCCGATCGCCGTGGTGCGCAGGAAGCTCACCGACCTGGCACGGGCCGAGGGCTACACGATCGCGGAACTCTTCGGCGGCGCGCCGGTGGCGAAGGCCGCCTCCGCACCCAAGGCACCCAAGGCACCCAAGGCGCGCAAGACCACCAAGGGCTACAAGCTTGGCAAGGTTGAGCCCAAGTACCGCAATCCGGCCAATGCCGAGGAAACCTGGGCGGGTCGCGGCAAGCCGCCGCGCTGGCTGGCGACCTATCTGGACAACGGCCGCAGGATCGAGGAATTCCTGATCGCGCCGCAGTAAGGCTCCAGCCGCCACGGGGACAAGCGCGCCGCGGCGCGTCGTATCACCGACGTGGCAATGAAAAAGCCGGCCATTGGCCGGCTTTTTCATTGCGTCGGTTCGCGGCGGAATTCCCTCGAGCACGCTACAGATTGCGCCCCGGCGGCAACAACAGGTTGCCGAACAGCAATCCCGCCACCAGCGCCAGCAGGACATTCAGCACCGCCAGCAGCGCGTCCTGCCCCACCACCGCATCCTGCTGCTGGATCATCGACAGCAGGCCGCGCAGGCTGGTGCTGCCCGGCACGAGCAGGATGATGCCCGGCAGGCGGATGATCGCGCCGGGCCGCTTCCACCAGCGCGCGTAGGCGTTTCCGGCGGCGGTCAGCAGCAATGCGGCGAGGAAGATACCGGACGGACTGCCGAGGCTCTCGCCCGCGTAACGTGCGATCAGGTACCCCGAAGCGGCTGCCAGCATGACCAGTGGGTAGTCGCGGCGGCTGGCGCGGAACAGCACCGCGAACGCAAATGCGGCCAGCACCAGCGAGCACGTCTCTACCCAGGCCGGCTGCGGTCGCGATGCATGTACCCAGGGCTCCAGTCCAAGCAGGTTCGTGATGTACAGCGCGATCACCGCACCCACGGTCAGCTTGAGCACCGTGGTCACCGCGCCGGCAAAGCGCGCCGTCCCGGACGCCAGGTGCTGGCTGGTGAGTTCGTTGACCGCATTGGTCAAGGCCAGGCCGGGGAGCAGCACGATCAGCGAGGCGATGATCACCGTGTTCTGGTTGAGCGGGGCAATCAGGCTCGCCACCAGCGCCGTGATCAAGCCAGCGAGCATCGCCGCGACGGCTTCGGTGGCTTCCCGCAACCGTGGCCGGTGGGTCGCATAGTCGCTCAGGGCGCCTATGATCAATCCGTTGAACCCGGCCACCGCGATGTCCATCCAGGGCAGGCGCAGCAGTCCGGCGACGGCAAGGGCGGCGAGGCCGTAGCCGAGCACCTGCATGATCCGCCAGGGCCGGGTCGGCGGCCGGTCGAGGGCGCTCATCTGCTCGTGCGCCTGCCTGAGGTCCAGCGTGCCCGCCATCACTTCCTCGGCGATGCGGTCGGTCTCGGCGAGCCGGTGCAGGTCGGTATCGCCTACCGGCAGGCGCAGCACGCGGGTGATCTCGCTTTCCTCTTCCGGGCGCGAAGGATCATTGAAGGTGAGGATCATCCCGGTCGGGTTCGACCACGGCTCGCAGTCGACGTGCAGCTTGCGCGACACCGCGATGATCGCGCCCTCGAGACGCTGCGCGGTGGTGCCGTAGCGGTGCAAACGGGCGGCCAAGTCCACCAGGAACGCCGCGCGGTCGGCGAAGCTGATCGAGGCGAAGAAGGTGGCGGGAATGAACAAGAGTGCGAAGGCCGTTGCGTGACGTGCGAAGGATCGCATGCCCCGGCGCCTGCGGCACGCCCTTGCAGCGCCGGCGGCACGCCCATGCAGCGCCTGCGGCACGCCCTTGCATGGGGCGGCAGCCCACGCAAGGCTGCCCGGTGCAGGCCGGGCCGGTACCACTGCGCGATGTCGAATCCCCTGCACGCGGTACTCACCCGCGGCATGGACCATTCGACCACTTGCGCCTGTATCCTCAAGAGGCCATGACCGCTTCGACCGCGTCCCGACCGCAGCTAGTTGCCGAAGGTAGTCCGCCGCGCCTGCGCCTGAGCGGGCAATGGACGCTGGAGTACGCCGAGGCCATCAGCCAGGCCCTGTCGACGGCGCCCCGCACGATCGACTCCATCGACGCCAGCGCTGTCGATCGCCTCGACTCGCTGGGCGTCCTGCAACTGTTGCGATTCTCCCGACGCCAGGGTTTCGGCTTCGACAGCATCCACTTCCGCGATGACCACCGCGACCTGGTCTGCGCGATCGAGGACGTCGCCGATGACCGCCCGAAGAAGAAGCGCGAGTACGGCGTCGCCGCCGCGCTGGCGCGCCTGGGTTTCGCGATCCACGACAACGGCAAGGAAATCCTCGCGCTGATCGGCTTCTTCGGCGAGACGCTGGTGAAGCTCGTGCGCACGTTCAAGGAACCCGGCCGCTTCCGCCCCACCGCTACCGTGTACCACATGGAGCAGGTCGGCCTCGACGCGGTGCCGCTGGTGGCCCTGCTGTGTTACCTCGTCGGCGCGGTCATCGCCTTCCTCGGCTCGAACATCCTGCGCGACTTCGGCGCGACGATCTATGTCGTCGAGCTGGTGAGCATCTCCTTCCTGCGCGAGTTCGGCGTGCTGCTCACGGCGATCATCCTCGCCGGCCGTACCGCCAGTGCCTTCACCGCGCAGATCGGTGCGATGAAGAGCCGCGAGGAGATCGACGCGATCCGCACGCTCGGGATGGATCCGATCGACCTGCTGGTGATCCCGCGCGTGCTGGCGCTGCTGGTGATGCTGCCGCTGCTGACCTTCGTCGCGAATGTGTTCGGCCTGCTCGGTGGTCTCACCGTGGGCGCCTACGGCCTGGACATACCGCCGATGCAGTACCTCGCGCGCATGCACGACACGATGGAGCTGCGCCACTTCGTCGTGGGCCTGGTCAAGGCGCCGATCTTCGCCCTGGTGATCTCCCTGATCGGCTGCCTGGAAGGCCTGCAGGTCGAAGGCACGGCCGAATCGGTCGGCGAACGCACCACATCCAGCGTGGTGCAGGCGATCTCGCTGGTCATCGTGCTCGATGCGGCCGCCGCGATCTGGTTCATGGAGATGGGCTATTGAACGCCATGATCGTCCCTGACGCCGCCGAACCGATCGTGCGCGTGCGTGGTCTCGTCAACCGTTTCGGCGAACAGCTCGTGCACGATGGGCTCGACCTCGACGTGCGTCCGGGCGAAATCCTCGGCGTGGTCGGTGGCTCGGGTAGCGGCAAGTCGGTGCTGATGCGCTCGATCCTTGGCCTGCACGAACCGGACGCCGGCGCGATCGAAGTGCTCGGGATCGATGCGCGCAGCCAGACCGCGAACGTGCATCGCGAGATCGAACGCAGTACCGGCGTGCTGTTCCAGGACGGCGCGCTGTTCTCCTCGCTCACGGTCGGCGAGAACGTGCAGGTCCCGTTGAAGGAGTACCACCCCGAGCTGCCCGATTCGCTGCGCTACGAACTCGCACTACTCAAGGTGAAGCTCTCCGGCCTGCCCGCCGATGCCATCAACAAGCTGCCTTCGCAGCTATCGGGCGGCATGCGCAAGCGCGCCGGCCTGGCGCGTGCGCTGGCGCTGGATCCGCCACTGCTGTTCCTCGATGAGCCCACCGCGGGCCTGGACCCGATCGGCGCCGCCGCCTTCGACCGCCTGATCCGCACCCTGCAGGAGGCGCTGGGCCTCACTGTATTCCTTGTCACCCACGACCTCGACACGCTCTACGCCATCTGCGACCGCGTCGCGGTGCTGGCCGACCACAAGGTCGTGGTGTGCGCGCCGATCGAGGAAGTGGAACGCTACGATCACCCGTGGGTGCAGGACTATTTCCACGGTCCGCGTGCCCGCGCCGCGCAGTCCGGGCACGCGCGGCAAAGCCAGGAAAACTGACATGGAAACCAAGGCCAACTACGTCCTGATCGGCGCCTTCACCATCGTGGTGACGCTGTTCCTGCTGCTGTTCGCGCTGTGGGCGGCGAAGTATTCGTCCGAGAAGGACTGGAAGCAGTACGCGGTGATCTTCGAAGAACCGGTCACCGGCCTGAGCGAAGGCAGCCCAGTGCTCTACAACGGCATCTCCGTCGGCACCATCGAATCGCTGCGCCTGTCGCCCGAGGACCCGCGCCGTGTGCTCGCCACCCTGCGCATCCAGGCGCGGACGCCGGTGAAGACCGACACCCGCGCGAAGATATCCACGCCCAGCCTCACCGCGCCGCCGATCATCCAGCTCACCGGCGGCAGCCCGCAGGCGCGCCTGCTCATGGACGTCGACCACAGCGACGTCCCGGTCATCCGCGCCGAGGCCTCCGCGCTGCAGAACATCGCCGACACGGCCAACAAACTCGTTGCGCGCATGGACGAGCTGCTGAGCGAGGAGAACATCAAGCGCATCTCCAATTCGCTGGCCAGCATCGAGGCCATGACCGGCGCGATCGGCGACCAGCACGAGGACGTGCGCGCGATGATCGTCAGCGCGCGCCGTTCCAGCGAGCAGCTCGAAAAGACCCTCGCCCGCACCGACGCGGCCGTCAGCGACATCGATCGTGAGCTGGTGCAGAAGCTGCCAGCCCTGATCACCAAGCTCGATGGCACGCTGGCGAAACTGGATTCGGCGGCCGGTGGCGTCGACGGCATCGTCAGCGACAATCGCGCCGCGATCAGCAGCTTCGCCAATGACGGGCTCAGCCAGCTCGGGCCGACGCTGGCCGAGCTGCGCGGCCTGGTGCGCGACCTGCGCCGCATCAGCAGCCGCCTCGACAGCGGCCCCACGCAGTACCTGCTGGGACGCGACCGACCCAAGGAGTTCGAGCCGAAATGAGCACAGGAATGGGGAACCACGGGTCTGGATTGGCAAGGGCGATGCGCGCCGGCGCATGGCTGGCGACGCTCGTGGCGATGGTGTTGCTTGCGGGCTGCGCGCGACTGCTGGCGGGTGGCAGCGAGGGCCCCCCGACGATCTATGCGCCTGACGTCCACGTGCAGGCAACGCAAGCCTGGCCGCAGGTGCGCTGGGCGCTCGCCATTGGCCACGCCAGCGGCGCGCGCACCGCCGACAGCCTGCGCATCGCGGTCCGGCCGACGCCGAGTGAGCTGCAGATCTACAAGGGCGCGCAATGGGCGAAGTCGCCCGGCGACATGATCGAAGACGGCGTGCTGCATGCACTGGAGGACTCCGGCCGCATCGCCAGCGTGGGCCGCCAGGGCAGCGGCATCGCCTACGATTACCGCCTGCTGCTGGACGTGCGCCGGTTCGAGTCCGATTACGCCGGTGGCGCCACGCCGACCGCAACCATCGAAATCACTGCCAAGCTGCTGCACGTCAAGGACCAGCAGCTCGCCGGTTCACGTACGTTCCTGCAGACGCAGGCGGCGTCGTCGCCCGCCGTGCCGGACGTGGTGGCTGCGTTCGAACAGGCACTGACCTCGGTCAGCGGCGAGCTCGCCGGCTGGAGCCTGACCACCGGCGAACAGTACGAGCGCACGCGCCGCTAGAGCGGTCGTCGTCCGACGTCCGGTCAGCCCAGGATTTGCCGGAATGTCAGGTTGATCCGCTCGCCCACGGCCTTCGCCGTCCGCGGCAACGCGTGCCGGTAGTGGCGCTGGGTTGCGCCCGCCATCACCAGCAGGCTGCCGTGCGGCAGTTCGATCGCGAGTTTCTCCTGCGGCTGGTCGCGATGCTTCAGCACGAATCGCCGCGTCGCCCCCAGGCTGACGGACGCGATCACCGGCGCCGGGCCAAGTTCGGGCTCGCTGTCGCTGTGCCAGCCCATGCAGTCCCGGCCGTCGCGGTAGCGATTGGCGAGCACGCTGTTGAAGCCGGCGTCGAGTTCGGCACACAGGCGCTCGCGCAGGCGCTGCAGCGACGACGGCCACGGCCGCGGCTCGAACAGGGTGCCCGAATAGCGATAGGCCGTCCCGGGATCGCCGATCCAGCAACTCAGGCGCGGCGAGGCGTGCTCGCGCCCGAACAGGCGGACGTGATGGGTTTCCCAGGCGACTTCGTCGCGCAGGCCCCGAAACAGCCGCTCCGCCTCGTCCTCCGCCAGCCAATGCGGGTCGAACGAGACGTCGGCATCGACCAGCGGCAATCGCTGCAGGCTCATGGTCCGACGCTACCACGGTGCTCCCGGCGGGCAATCCGGACGGCCGATTTGCCCGTGCCGTCCGCAACCGCGAAAATCCCCGGATTCACAGCCATGCGGCCCCCGCGGAGCCACCAATGACCGACGTCCCCGAAAACACCATGCCAATCGAGCGCGAGGTCATGGAGTACGACGTCGTCACCGTCGGTGCAGGACCGTCCGGCCTGGCGTTCGCGATCCGGCTCAAGCAGCTCAATCCCGATATCTCGGTGTGCGTCATCGAGAAGGCCTCGACCATTGGCGCCCAGATCGTGTCCGGCGCGGTGATCGAGACCGGCCCGCTCGATGCGTTGCTGCCGAACTGGCGCGACAACCCGCCGCCGATCTGCGTGCCGGCGGTCAAGGACGAGTTCTGGCTGCTGAGCAAGACCGGCCATATCCCGCTACCAATCCCGCCGGGCATGCATAACCGCGGCAACGTCATCGTCAGCCTCGGCGCCCTGTGCGCCTGGCTGGCGCCGCAGGCCGAGGCGCTGGGCGTGGAGATCTACCCCGGCTTCGCCGCCTCCGAAACGCTGCACGATGCCGACGGCACCGTGGTCGGCGTGCGCATCGGCGACATGGGCGTGGCGAAGGATGGCAAGCACAAGCCCGGCTTCACCGCGGGTATCGACATTCGCGCCAAGGTCACCGTGCTCGCCGAAGGTGCGCGCGGCCACCTGACCAAGCGCCTGGTCAAGCAGTTCAGGCTCGATGCCGACAGCGATCCGCAAAGCTACTCGATCGGCTTGAAGGAGCTGTGGCAGGTTCCCGAAGACCGCGTCGAGCCAGGAAAGATCGTCCACAGCTTCGGCTGGCCGGCCGATACCAAGACCTACGGCGGCAGCTTCCTGTATCACCTGGACAAAGGCCGCATCGCCCTGGGCTACGTCAGCGGGCTCGACTACCAGGACCCCGAATACAAGCCATGGGAAGCCTTCCAGCAATGGAAGAACCATCCCTCGGTCAAGCCGCTGCTGGAAGGCGGCAGCATCCTCTCGGCCGGCGCGCGCGCGATCGCCTGCGGTGGCTGGCAGTCGCTGCCCAAGGTCGAAATGCCGGGCGCCCTGCTGATCGGCGACACGGCCGGCCTGCTCAACGTCCCCAAGATCAAGGGCACCCACCAGGCGATCCGCTCGGGCATGCTCGCCGCCGAGCACCTGGTGGCATCGCAACTCGCGCCGCAAGGGTTCGATGCAAAGCTGCGTGCGTCCGAGGCGATGGCCGAGCTGAAAAAGGTCCGCAACATCAAGCCCGGCTTCAAGCGCGGGCTGTGGTTCGGCATCCTCAACTCCGCCTGGGAAACCATCACCGCCGGCCTGTCCCCCTGGACGCTGAAGGTCAAGGCCGACTGGTCGACGCTGGACAGGGTCGGCGCGCACGAGTCGCCCAAGCGCGACTACGTCGACCGCGACCTCGCGCCGCGCGACCGCCTGCAGAGCGTGTACTACGCCGCGACCGAGCACGACGAAGACCAGCCCGTGCACCTGCAGGTGCTGGACACCAACATCTGCGTCACCCGCTGCGCCGAGGAATACGACAACCCGTGCACGCGCTTCTGCCCAGCGAACGTCTACGAGATCGTCGACGAGGCGAAGACCGATGGCAGCAGCGGCAAGCGCCTGCAGATAAATGCCGCCAACTGCGTGCACTGCAAGACCTGCGACATCAAGGACCCGTACGAGATCATCAACTGGGTGACGCCGGAAGGCGGATCCGGGCCGAACTACCAGAACCTGTGATGCCCCGCCGACAGCCTCAGGTTATCGTCGGGCCCGGCGCACCGTTCCCTGCCGCCACTGCATGTCGACATCCCGGTATTGAAATGTTGAACTCCCGGACGCCGCGCCACATCTCACAGGAATGGTTAATGGAAAGGCTTAACTACACGGCACTGGAACGGGTCAAAGTGTCGCGGCCAGTGGATCGGCTGTCCTTCCTGGAAGCCCACGTCCGCGGAAAGGCCATTTTTGATCTGGGCGCGCTGGATGAAACCGCCTATCAATCAAAGCAAACCACGACGAGCTGGCTGCATGCCCGCCTGTGTCGGACCGCGAGCAACGTGGTTGGCATCGATAACTCCCGGATCATTCCCGACGAAGGCCTGCGCACGTCGGGCAACGGCGTGATCATCCGCGCGGACATCTTCGACCTCCGCGATGTCACCGAGCAGTTCGGCCTTCCGGAAGTGATCGTGGCCGGCGAGCTGATCGAGCACTTGCCCAATACCAGCGAATTCCTGCGGTCCCTGAAGGCCAGCGCGTATCTGAAAGGTGCACAGCTACTGGTCACCACGCCGAACGCATGCTGCTGGCACAACACCCTGGTCGGCTTGGCCGGAAGGGAATCCATGCACAAGGACCACCTGCAGATCTATTCCTACAAGACGCTGCGCACGCTCTTTGAAAGCAGCGGCTTCGATGTCGAATCCATCCAGCCGTATTACGCGCGCTTCCCCGAGATGATCGAGGCCGGTCCGTGGCCCGTATCGTTCGGAGCGCGAATGTTCCAGGGGGTGACCAACCTCCTGGAGACAATCACGCCCCTGCTCAGCTCGGGCTGGATCGTAAAAACCCGGATCTAGACTCGTCAGTTCGAATCGACTTCAACATCGACCGGACGCCAGCCGTCGCCGTACGCCCCGACGTACGAATGGACGAATGCAGCGCCGGTGCTCGACAGCAGTTGCAGGTCCGATGCGGCACTGCTCCACAGCACGTCGGACCGGTTGTCGCCATTGAAATCCGCCACCGCGACGGGGAAATACCCGGGGGCTGCGGGGAACGACGCGCTGCCGGATACGCTCGGGCCGTCCATCAGCCAATAGCCATACTGCGTCGAACTACGTAACAGCAGATCGTCGCGGCCATCGCCGTTGACGTCGCCCGCGCCAAATATCCGCCAGCCACTGGGGTAGTTCCATGCCATCCGGCTGTCGACGAAGGTCGTGCCATTGCTGGTCAACATGATCAGGTCGCCCAGATCGCTGGTCCACAACAGATCCAGGTAGCCGTCGGAGTTGAAATATCCCGAAGTCACCAGCCGGTAACCGGCGGCGGCGGGCCGCGACTGGATGCTCAGGATCTGCCCGCCGCTCATCAGCCAGTGACCCCACTGCAATGCGCCGGCGTTGTGCCAGACCAGGTCGTCGGTCCCGTCGCCATTGATATCGCCGGCGGCCACGATCCGCCAGCCGCTGGGATAGTTACCAAGGAAGCTGTCGATAAATCCGCTCCCCGTACTGCTCAGCAGCCACAAGTCGCGTTGCGCGCTCGTCCAAATCACGTCCATGCGGCCGTCGCCATTGAAATCGCCCTGCGCGGCAATCGTGTATCCCGGCGCGGCGGAGAAATTCGGTGCCTGCAGGATGGTCGATCCGTTCATCAGCCAGAAACCGTGCCGTGAGCTGACCGGGTTGTGCCACAGCAGGTCTTCCATGCCGTCGCCGTTGATGTCCTTGCGCGGACGCGGCACCGTAACCGCGGTCGCGCGGAATGCCGCGATCAGCGGCATCGTCTGCGCCATGCTGCGTGCATTGTCGGAGACATTCGCAACGCCTGTCGGTCGGCCCGTCCCCGCATCCGACACATTGGGATTTGCGAAGTAACGGATCCCGCGCTGGGCGCTGTTTGGCAGGCGATAAGCCATCACCGTATAGAAACCGGACGTCGACGTTTCGCGGTAACCGTACGAGTACGCGTGCGCTCCGGGCTCGGTGCTGTCCTCGGTGTTGTGCGCCTGTCCCATGTTGTGGCCAAACTCGTGCGCCAGCGACTCCTTGCGACAGCCGTAGGTCTTGCCGTCGGACTCGTCGTAGTCGCCCATGTCGAGATCGTCGCTCACCACCGAGTAGCCGAACGGGGCATCAGAATTGTTGATGGACGACCTGTCACCACCGATGAGCCAGGCGATGCCGCAACCATCGTTCTCGGGGGTCCGGAATCGACGGACCAGCGACACCAGGTCGGCGCCATATTGGTCGCGAGCCGCGCGCAGACCCGCAAAGGCGGGGTCAGTGGGCATGGTGCCCGTGCCTGCCTGGTATCCGCTCAGTTTGCTGAGGGCGTCGCCATTGTCGGTGGCATCGGCATACGCCACGGAAAGCGTCCGTACGAGGCGGACCTGTGCGCTGATCTGGCTGTTGGCGTAGGCCTGGTTGGTGATGTCCACCAGGTTCTGCAATCGGGTCACAGCCTGCGAGTCGCCGCCGAGCTCGGCCGCATAGGCGGTCGTGTAGCCCAGGGCGACGTCGACAGTCACGGCAGCAGTGGCCGCTACAGCCTGGGGTTGCGCCGCTGCGGCAAGGGACTCGCTCGAAGCCAGCGACGCGGCCAGGCTCGGCGGCACCAGGAAGTCAGGCTTCGATGCCTCCGGCGAATGCAGCCTGGTGGGGTCGATCTGGACGACCCAGGCGCGTCCGCCGCGGGTGGACAACCGCAACTCCTCGCGGCCGTGCTGCGGAATGCTGCCGAACACGGCCTTCTCGCCGAACGTCAGGACCGCATCCTCGCCATAGGCGTCGCGGCCAATCCACGTCCAGTTGCCGTTGGGATGTTCGAAATGCCGCTGGTACTGCAGGCGGACCGGCTGTCCATCCGGCGCAGTGATGGTCATGTGACCGGTCACGATCGCGCTGAAGGCATGCGCTTCGCTGATGTCGGCGGGATACCAGGTGGATGCATTTTCATGGCGCACCGGCTGCGCGGAATAGCGCAGCAGGTCGCCACGATCCGGCAATGCGGCGAATGCGCCCGCGCTGCGGATGGGCACCAACGCGGAGGGTGCCGGGAACGGCCGTTGTCCACTCGCGCGACTGACCGGGGGCGGATCGGAAGTCCTGAAACAACTCAGGCCAGCCAGCGTGGCTGCCAGGACGAGGGGGACGGTCAGAAGGACAGTACGGCGCATGGCGGACGATCCGGTGGGATGCCCGCATCCTGTGGCTTCCGGCGCCCGCAATCAATGCCGTCGTGGCGCGGTACGGGGATTCGCCGCGGATTGGGGGCATCCATGCCTTGTCCGGTTATGCCACTGGTCAGCCGGCGAGGGCGACGCCCGTTTTTTCGCGGAGTTCGTCCAGGGTGACGCCGGGCGCTAGTTCACGGACCTGAAGTCCGCGCTCGCCCACGTCCATCACAGCCAGGTCGGTGATGATGCGGTTGACCACTCCCACGCCGGTGAGCGGCAGCGTGCACTCGGGCAGGATCTTGTGCTCGCCGCCCTTCGCGGTGTGCTCCATCAGCACGACGACGCGTTTCACGCCGGCAACCAGATCCATGGCACCGCCCATCCCCTTCACCATCTTGCCGGGCACCATCCAGTTGGCGAGGTCGCCCTTCTCGGTGACCTGCATCGCGCCGAGGATCGCCAGATCGATGTGGCCACCGCGGATCATCGCGAAGGAATCGTGGCTGCCGAAGTAGCTCGCGCCGCGACGCGCCGTCACGGTCTGCTTGCCGGCGTTGATGAGGTCGGCGTCGACCTCGGATTCCAGCGGGAAGGGACCGATGCCGAGCAGGCCATTCTCGCTCTGCAGCCATACGTCCATCCCCTCGGGAATGAAGTTGGCCACGAGCGTCGGCAGGCCGATGCCGAGGTTGACGTAAGCACCGTCGGTGAGTTCCTGCGCGGCGCGCTGCGCCATCTCGTCGCGGGTCCAGGGCATGTTGGTTTGTCCTCGTTTCGTTACGCGGCGCGCACGGTGCGCTGTTCGATGCGCTTTTCCGGCGCCGGATTGTGGACGATGCGGTCCACGTAGATGCCGGGAAGGTGCACGTGGTCGGGATCGATCGCGCCGACCTCGACGATTTCCTCCACTTCGGCCACGCACACCTTGCCGGCCATGGCGCAGGCCGGGTTGAAGTTGCGCGCCGTCTTGCGGAACACGAGGTTGCCGGCCTTGTCCGCCTTCCACGCCTTCACCAGCGACACGTCGGCCTTGAGCGCGGTCTCCATCACGTACCAATGGCCGTCGCCGAACTGGCGCGTTTCCTTGCCTTCGGCGACCACGGTGCCGTAGCCCGTGCGCGTGTAGAAGGCGGGAATGCCGGCGCCGCCGGCACGCAGGCGCTCGGCGAGCGTGCCCTGCGGGTTGAACTCGAGTTCAAGCTCGCCCGAGAGGAACTGGCGTTCGAATTCCTTGTTCTCGCCGACGTACGACGAGATCATTTTCCGGATCTGCCGCGTGGCCAACAGCAGGCCGAGGCCGAAGCCGTCCACGCCGGCGTTGTTGGAGATCGCCGTGAGATCCTTCGCGCCGGAGTCGCGCAGCGCCTCGATCAGCGCCTCGGGGATGCCACATAGGCCGAAACCTCCCACGGCCAAGGTCTGGCCGTCTGCGACGAGCCCTTCCAGCGCCGCGGCGGCGTTCGGGTAAACCTTGCTCCTGGCGGTGGCCACGGCCATCGTGCGACTCCAAGTGGGGAGGCGCGAGTTTAACGCGGGCCATGGCGGCGCCATACCGTACTTTCGGGCATGTCAACGGATTTTTACCGGCGGCGGGGCCGCCTCCGTTAGAATTGCCGACCCGGCCGCCCCAAGGCCGTGCACCTTTCGGAACCTCCCCACAGGAACCCCCGCACGATGAAAATCCTCGTCGGTTACAAGCGCGTGGTGGACTTCAATGTCCGCATCCAGGTCAAGCCGGACGGCTCCGGCGTGGTCACCGACGGCGTCAAGCTGTCGGCCAACCCCTTCGACGAAATCGCGCTGGAAGAGGCCCTGCGCCTGCGCGACAAGGGCATCGCCACCGAAGTCGTGGTCGCCACCATCGCCCCGGCCGACGCCCAGGCGCACCTGCGCAACGGCCTGGCCATGGGCGCCAATCGCGCCATCCACGTGGTCAGCGACCAGCCCATCCAGCCGCTGACCGCCGCGCGCACCCTGCTCAAACTGATCGAGAAGGAACAGCCGGACCTGGTGATCCTGGGCAAGCAGGCCATCGACGACGACGCCAACCAGACCGGGCAGATGCTGGCCACGCTGTGGGGCCGCCCGCAGGCGACGTTTGCCTCGAAGCTCGAGATCACTGCAGGTAAGGCCACGGTCACGCGCGAA
Organism: Lysobacter sp. P5_B9; assembly: GCF_054049835.1. NCBI lineage: Bacteria > Pseudomonadati > Pseudomonadota > Gammaproteobacteria > Lysobacterales > Lysobacteraceae > Lysobacter > Lysobacter sp. P5_B9. The sequence continues at coordinate 124,101 of NZ_JBFULP010000001.1, read as the reverse complement.
GTCGACGCCGGCCTCGAGACGCTGGAAGTCGACCTGCCGGCGGTGGTGACCACCGACCTGCGTCTGAATGAGCCGCGCTTCATCAAGCTGCCGGACATCATGAAGGCCAAGAGCAAGCCGATGGAAACCATCGCGTTCGCCGACCTCGGTGTCGACACCGGCGACACCCTCAAGACCACGCATTACGCCGCGCCGGCAAAGCGCAGCAAGGGCGTGATGGTGAAAGACGCGGCCGAACTGGTCGCCGCACTCAAGGCAAAGGGGTTGCTGTGATGAGCAAGGTACTGATCGTCGCCGAACACCTGGACGGCAAGCTCAACGCGGCCACTGCCAAGTGCGTGTCCGCCGCGCAGGCATTGAAGCCCGAGTCCATCGATATCGTCGTGCTGGCCGCCGACCCGGCGGGTATCGCCGCGGAAGCCGCGCAGATCGCCGGTGTCGCCAAGGTGCTCACCGTCGCCAACCCGGCCAATGCCAACGCCATCGCGCAGGTGCTGGCACCGCAGATCGCCAAGGCCGCCGCGGGCTACTCGCACGTGTTCGGCCCCTCGACCACATTCGGCAAGGACCTGATGCCCTGCGTTGCCGCCCTGCTCGGCGTCGCCCAGGTGTCCGACGTGATGGCGGTGGAAGGCAGCCACACCTTCAAGCGCCCGATCTACGCGGGCAACGCAATCATTACGGTCGAAGCGCCGACGGACCATGCCGTGGTCGCCACCGTGCGCACCGCATCGTGGCCGGAAGCCGCGCGCGGCGGCAATGCCGCGGTCGAAGCCGCCAATATCGATGCCGCCGTGCCGACGCACACGCGTTACGTCGGCCTCGCCGCCGGCAAGTCGGACCGTCCCGACCTGCAGAGCGCCAGGCGCGTCGTTTCGGGCGGCCGCGGCGTCGGTTCCGCCGAGAACTTCAAGATCATCTACGACCTCGCCGACAAACTCGGCGCCGCCGTGGGCGCCTCGCGCGCCGCGGTCGATGCGGGTTACGTGCCGAACGAACTGCAGGTCGGCCAGACCGGCAAGATCATCGCGCCGGAGTTGTACATCGCCGTGGGTATTTCCGGTGCGATCCAGCACCTGACGGGCATCAAGGATGCGGGCACGATAGTGGCGATCAACAAGGATGGCGATGCGCCGATCTTCGAGATCGCGGACATCGGGCTGGTTGGCGACCTTTTCACGCTGTTGCCTGCCATCGACAGCGAATTGCAGAAATAACCCCATCAGCTGAACCCCCTACCAGCACAGAGGACACCATGCTTAACCGCCATTCGATTTTGTTGGCCATAGCGATCTCCTTCTCGCTGGCCGGATGCCTGGACCGTCCTGCCACGGAAGCGACTGGGCCGTCTGACAATGCACCCGCGAAAACCACAGCCGAATCGAACGTAGGCTCCGGCACCTTGTTCGAGTATCCGGTGGGTGGCGACGCCTCGGCGTTTCCGCTGGCCCCGGGTAGTTTCATAAGCGGATCGCTCCCTTTTCATGAGGGACAACCTACTGCCATCGCGGTGCAGATCGGCAATTACGGCAACACGTCGGATGGAAGCCTCTCGGTCGAGCTTTGCCAGAAGGATCGATGCTCGACCGGAACAGCATCGCTGACATCGAGCACTGACAACGCCTATCTCGAAATCCCCATCAGCCCTGCGCTGGACACCGCCGACACCAGCCCGTTCCGGTATCGCCTCGTGAAGGTCGCCGGCTCCAAGCAGGTAGCGGTCTGGCTGTACACGCTTCCCCCGAAGATCGAGTCCCCCAAAGTGAACGATCAAACGGCATTGTTCCGAACGCCAAAATTGGCTCTGCGGTTTTGATTCCAGAGCTCGAGGGGAACGGTTTGTGGCGGACGCATCCGAGTAATCCGTGAGCGGCATCCTGCCTCCGCGCGACCGGTCTGGGGTTGCGGCCCTGGTTTCAGTGTGTCGCAACCTGGCCTCGTCGTTGCCGCTGCCCGAAACGGCGCGTCGCCTACTCCGCTCGGTGGCAAAGCGGCTCCTCGTCGCTCCCGCCAGCCGACAGAGAGGGCCGCTGACGGCGACGCACCTGGGACGCGCCGTCATGCGCGGCGATGGTCGCGCAGTCGGATATCGCGACAAGAAGCAGCTAACCGCTCCTGATGCCGCATCGACGGTTGTCGCGTTTTATCTTCCGCAATTCCATCCCATTGAAGAAAACGACCAATGGTGGGGGCCGGGCTTCACGGAATGGCGAAACGTAACGCGTGCGCTGCCGCAGTTTGAGGGACATCCCCAGCCCCGCCTGCCAGGCGAGCTGGGTTTTTACGACCTTAGACTGCCTGGCGTGATGCAACAGCAGGTCCGGTTGGCGAAGCAGTACGGAGTCGGAGCGTTCTGCTTCTACGTCTACTGGTTTGCAGGGCGACGCGTCCTCGAGCGACCCGTCGATTCATACCTGTCGGATCCCACTTTGGAGCTGCCCTTCTGCCTGTGCTGGGCAAACGAGCCGTGGACGCGCCGATGGGACGGCCGGGCGGAGGAAGTGTTGCTGGAACAGCAACACAGCCCCGAGGATGATCTGGCCTTCATTTCATCCCTGGTGCCATTCCTGCAAGACCCACGGTACTTGTACGTCGATGGAAAACCCCTCGTTATTGTGTACCGCCTGGAGTTGTTTCCCGACCCAGCAGCAACAGCCGCGCGCTGGCGGAATTACTGTCGCGAGGCGGGCATAGGTGAGATCCACCTGGCGTGCGTGGAATCGTTCCGGCGCATAGACCCGCGGCCACTCGGCTTTGATTCCGCCATCGAGTTTCCGCCAAATCTCACCCAGACATTTGGCCTGACTATCGACAGGGAACCCATCAACCCCGGCCATGAGGGTGAAATATTGGACTGGCGAGCCATGGCAGACCAGTTTCGCGCGCGCAAACGCCCGGACTACCCTCTGTTCCGTGGCGTCAATCCAGGTTGGGACAATGAGCCCCGCCGCCCCGGCCGGGGGAGAAGCTTCGTCAACAACTCTGTCCGCGGCTACGAGAGCTGGCTGCGCAACGCACTAGCGAGCACACCCGACGCGAAGGAAACTTCCGCGAGCAGGCTGGTCTTCATCAACGCATGGAATGAGTGGGCAGAAGGGGCATATCTCGAGCCTGATACGCGCCTTGGTTACGCGTTGCTTGAAGCAACACACCGGGCCCAACTTCCACCGCGGCCCAAGCAAAACCGCCCCTGTGCCGTGATCCATGTGCACTACCCTGAACTCCTTGCGGAAATGCTGGAGTGCATAAGCGCGTCGGACGGCGATTGGCGCATAGTCGTCACCACCTCGTCCCAACTGGCGGCGCAGGTCGACGAGAGCATCGAACGATGGACGCAGAGTACCCGCGCCCATCAAGGTAAAAACTACACGATCGAGACGCGGGTAGTTGAGAACCGCGGCCGCGACATCCTCCCGTTCCTGCGTGTCGCAGACGAACTGATCGACGAAGGCGAGGACCTGATACTCAAGTTGCATACCAAGCGTTCACCGCACTTGGACAATGGCGACTCCTGGCGTTCCCAGCTGCTGGACAAGCTGATCGCTCCTGCCCGCGTGACCGCGGTATTGCGCGCCTTCCATGGCGATCCCTTACTCGGCATGGTTGGGCCGTCGGGACACGCACTCGATATGAGCATGCATCAAGGTGGCAACGCAGAGTCCATATCGCTCCTTCGACGCCGACTCGGAGTTCACACGGAGCCGGGTCTCTTCTTTGCGGGCTCGATGTTCTGGGTACGTCTGGGTGCATTGCAGCCACTGCTTGACGCGCACCTGGACGAATTTTTGTTCGAGGAGGAGCGCGGCCAAGTCGACGGAACAATCGCTCACGCGCTCGAGCGCATGATTCCAGCGGTGGTGACTACCGCGGGATTCCGGATTTCAGTCACGGACGATCCTGAAGCCGGCATCCCGGCCGTCGAGCCCGACTATCCCTTTGTTCCCTGACGATGGAAAACGTAGTGCGGCACACACTTACGAAGCGCCTGCCTACCGAGTCTCGTGTTCTTTTCCGCTGCGGTTTGTTCGTGAACCGTCTAGCGTTCCAGCCGCTCCCGCGTGGAATGCGAAGCATCGACGCTATGGGGGAGGCGATGATCGGATGAACGCCATTCCGGGTTACGCGAGCGTCGGCTGATGCGTCGACGGGGAACCCGCGCGATATCGTAGGCGAGAAAAGCCAACAGCAACTGCAGCCCAAGCATGATGGGGAGCGCGGCCAGCATCACCGTGCCCGCAGACGTCGCCGCACCGCTGGCGAAGGAATGCGCCCATGACATCGCACCGAAAACCGTCCCCACGGCCACCAGGATGAGCCCTGCCACCAGCTCTACCGATGCGATCGTGAAGTCACGCAGGAAGTAATTGTAAAACACGCGCTTCAGCGCATTGCGTGCGTGCTTGAAGGCGAACTCCCCGATGACACGGGAGATCTTCAGGTTGCTGACCTCGTCTCCGTAGCGGGCATCAAGGGGAACATCCACCACCACTGCGCGCGCGAGATTCAGGCGGAACAGGATGTCCGTCTCGAAAAAGTAACGCTCGCTGATCTTGCGTGCATCGAGCCGGCGCAGCGCGTCGGCATGGATGGCCGTGTATCCGTTCGTCGGGTCCAGAATGTCCCAGTAACCGGTGGAAGCTTTCGCCAGGAACGAAAGCACCGCGTTCCCCGCTATCCTCATTCGCGGCATGTTGCCGATGTAGGTCAAGTCGTAGAAGCGATTTCCCTTCGTATAGTCCGCCTCGCCCTCGACGATCGGCTCGACGATGTCCCACATTTTCAGGGGGTCCATCTGGCCGTCGCCGTCGATTTTCACGATGATGTCGTGACCAGCGTCAACCGCTGCTGCGTACCCGGCGAGGACCGCACCGCCCACGCCCCGATTGCGGCTGTTGAAGACGACGCTGACGCGCGGATCCGCCATCGCCTCGACGACTGCGCCGCTCTGCTCCGGACAAGCGTCGTCTACGACATAGATATGGCGGACAAAAGCAGGAACGGTTCGCACGACGTCCTCGACGTGCGCTGCCACTTTGTAGGCAGGAATCACGACTGCAATCGAAGGACTACCTCCGCGCACGTCCCGCTTTTGCTCGTTTGCTTCTTCCATGTCTGATTACCCGCAAGGGTGGCAGGGATTGCGTGGCGATGGACTACGACTGCAGCGGTTGGGCGCCATTGCTCACCAGCATGACCCCGCAGGAAATCAATACAAGTCCCGCCCACTGCACGGCAGTGAGGCGTTCGCCAAAGACCAGCCAGCTGGCAGCCGCCATCACCAGATAGAAGAAGGATCCCGATGTCGCGAATGCCACCGACAGCTTGGACTGGGCCAGAACGAAGAGCCAGACCACATAGCCGGCCCCCTGGATCGAGAGGGCCGTCAGGACCTTGGGCGAAGTGGCGGCAGCGAAGAGAAAGGGCACTACCCCCTCCGTCTTCAACACCGCCACCAGGGAGTTCACACCGCTCTTTAGGATGAGCTGGCTGCCGATGGTGCAGAGGGTGACTAGCAGGATGAGCACTACAGTGGGCATGGTCAGGCCTGGTTGTAACGGTAGGACAAGGCATAGGCCTTGGCGATGAGCGAAGCGATCGGCGCCGGCCAGACTCGCCCGAACAGCTCCCGGTCCTCGCGCATTCGGACGCCATCGGCGATGCCGGAAGTGGTTTCGCTGCCCGGGTGTATACGGTGATGCATCAACACCTTCCGGTCGCAGGCGAAGGCGCCTTTGGATTCTCTCGCCAGCCGCAACCAGAAGTCCCAATCCAGGTTGACCCGGAATTTCTGATCGAAGGCGAATCCCTGCGGAAGCGACGTCCTGCGCAATGTTACGCTCGGACAGGGAATCGGGCAGCCAAAACGCAACAGGTTGGTTCGCGCAAAACGAGTCTCGATGCTTTCCCTTCCAAGCATGGCCAGTTCGATCAGGATCTGTTTGATCCGCAACGGAACCCCCAACGCACGAATCCCGCCCTGGTCCATTTCGCTGTAACCGGTGAATACCAGGATTGCGGCCGGATTCCGCTCGATCAGGCGCAACGTCCTGTCCGCAAAATCCGGAAGATAAACGTCATCCTGGTGCGCGATGGTCACCCATTCGGCGTGGGCGCTGCCCAGCGCCATGTTCCAGTCGTGCGCTATGCCACGGTTGGGAGAGTGGCAGACGAGCCGTGCCTCCATTTCATCGCACAGCGCGGCCAGCCCTTCATATGGAGTGGACGTGCAAACTATCACTGGACTACGGGATTGCTGTCCGCGCAATGAAGCCAGGCACTCGCGCAGGTGGGGCGAGTCGCGGTATGCGGGAACCACGAATGCGTGTTGCGGCCGGCTCATGCGAAAAACCTCTCGGTGACCCGGTACAACGCGTCCAGATTCATGGCTAGCGCCGCCATGAGTACGAACGCCACGGCGGGGAAGCGCCATGGACGTGGCGCCCAGAATGACAGCCACACCAGGCAAAAAGCGGCGGAAGGGATCAGGTACCTGCCCTGGAGACCTTCGATCATGATTGCACCGGGCGGCGTCCAGAACAGGTACATCGGCAGCGCCGGCAGGAGCACTGCGCCGATCGCGAAAAACATCGCTGCCGGTCGTGTACGGGCCCCTTGCGGAATTGCCGTGGCTCCCGCGCTGCCCAGGCCCAGCGATGCCAGCAACGCGGCCCACGCGATGGCGTAAGCGCCCGGATGCAGGACGACGTCGAGCCATCCCAGTCGCCCCACGAGAGAGGACCACAGGAAGTCACTGCCTTCGCCGAAGAAGGTTAGCCACCACAGTTGCAGCGCTTGCGTCGGCGAGTTGAAAAAGGCGGCCAGATTGGCCTTCGGATCTACTCCCGGTCGTGGCGCCACCGCATCGGACGAGAAGAGGACCCAGGCCACATGGATCAGCCAGGGTAATGCGACGAGCAGCAGCCCCTTCGGCCAGTAACGACGCTCAACACTCTGATAGGCGGGGCGGCAGAAGAGGAAGCCGACGCAGATCCATGCATATCCCGGCTTCGACAGCGCCAGTGCAAGCCCTAGCGCCAGCAGCGCGGCTTCCACGCCACGCCCCGGGCGGACCTGTTTCGTTGCAAGTCCTACTTGCAAGCCTGCCAGGCACAGGACCAACCCCAGAATCGGGCTGTCCGGCGAGAACGAAGCCTGCTCGAAGAGCACGGTCGGCAACATTGCCACTGCAAACAGAGGCCATGCGTGGGTTCCGGCCGCTCGCAGGCCAAGGAAAACCAGCAACACCGCCAAGGCCAGGTTTGCGAACCGTCCTCCGTAGACGAAAACACCCGTGGGTGCCTGCAGGCGACAAGCGACATTCAGCACGGCTGCCGCAGGCGCGTACAGGGTGGGTGAATAGTTCTTGGCACTCTTCGGGTAGTCCCCCGACACGGGATGACACCGCAGGGGCCGCTCGGCGTGCGCGAAGACCTGATCAGGCGTGAATCGCTTTGACGGATTGAGGAAGTCTTCGAACGGGCCGAGTACGTCGCCCAGCCCGGGGTCAAGACTGCTTTTGGCAGCCCCTATCCATTGCCCGTTCTCGACCATGATTGTCTTTGCGATATGGGCCGGCTCATCCGGTACGGCACCCGGAGGCGTGACCACGCAGTACAGCCCCCCCAGGGACAGCGCCAGGAACAGATAGATCCGTGGCAGCGCCTTGCCAAGCGACGTCCATTCGATCTCGGAGTGCTGCGATCGACCAGTCCATGCGCACACCGCGCCTGCGGCCAGCAGCAGCGCGACGCTCAGTGCGGCAAGAAGGAGCCCTAGTCGGTGACGATGCCTCTTCGATTGCTCGACGCGCCCTTGCACCGTAGACAGATCCAGTCGCGCCTGGGCTTCAATAGCGGAGCTGCTGGAAGCAATGACCGCGCAATCCGCAACGACCTCTACCTGAACCTCATTGGCGGGCGCAAAGCTTCGGGGATCGACGTGCTGCACCGTCCCATCCGGCAAAACCACGCGCGTGTCGCAGAGCACCGTCCGCTCCGCGCCGGTCGCTGGATCCACGCGCAAGATGGCGCTGTCTTCATATGGGATCGACGCAATGAAGCTTTGCGACGCACCCGTCTTCAGCGACACGATGGTGGATCGGACTTCGCTAAACCCACCATCCCTCGAGTAGTAGATCTGCAGGCCGCCGGGTCGGGATACGCTTACCTGCGAAATCAGCTCGACGTCCGGAACCTGCATCGCGACCAGGGCCGCCAGCGCGACAAGGGCGCTGAAGCAGCAGCAGATCCAGTCGAGCCGGAACGTGCCTGCCACTCGCCTCGTTGTCGCGCTCAACATAGTCCGTGCTTTCGCCCAGCCCATTCCCGCCCTCATGCGCTGCCTGGTGCCTTTTTCGAAAGCGTGGAGACGACCTCGTCGGCAATGGCGTCCAGTCCGCCTGGCTGCAGGAAACCATGCTCCGGCGCCATGACCGGATACGCCGCCATGTTGCGGGCTTCCCAGCGTGCCGACTCCAGCGAAAGGGATTCCGCTATCGCCTCCGGGCGCAACTCGTCAAATGAGCGGATTCCGGCACCCCAGCTGGAGAGATCCTTGCCTGCGAAGCCGTTGGTGATCACACCCATGCCGAATGCAGACATCTCCAGCGGGGGATAACTCGGGTGCGGAGAGATCATCAGCGAAACCCCGATCCCCGACGTGGACAGCAGCTCGCCATAGTCGGCGATGGCCAGCTTGCCCATGGCCTTCATCACGAACGGGCCCAGGTCGATGTCGCGTGCCAATTCGCCGACCGCAACAACCTCCCATTCGCGTGCAGCGGGATCGGACCAACCCCAGGCCCGCAGCCCCTCGCACAAAAGTTCGAAGGCATTGCGGGGCGTCGACGGACGCGCATAGACCAGGATGCGACGACGGCGCGGCAACGGATTGCCGCGTGCGGACTCCAGTGCATTCCGCAAGCCCGCGTTCAACGTCGGTTCGAACACCCAGCGGTCGCGGTAACGGAGCCTGTTCTCATCGAAGTAGCCCGCAAGCATCGCCGTGTTGAACACGGCGATGTCACGCTCGGGTCGATACGTGCTCAGTGCCATCGCCGAACGGCTCGACCAGGCGTAGAAGCCCGGTTCGAAATCCTGGATGAGATAGGTAATCCTCCCCTCCTCACCGAACTGTGACTGTTGCCAGGCGGCGATCCTCTGGGCCGCATAAGCTGTCCACCACCCCGTGCACACCCACGTATCGCCCGCACAAACGGGCAGCGTGCGCCCGTAGCGGTCGCTGAAGGGGACAACCTGCCGCGCCGCTCCTCCGGCTGTCTCGCTGGGCACCAGCACGTGATCGCCGAAGCGCTGCAGCGCCTCGGCGTCGGGTGCGGCGTCCAGGAGGATGATCCGCGACTGCGGATAATGCCGGCACAGGCTGCGGTAGAACTGCACCGCCGTGTGTATGCCCCCGAAATAGTGACCTGCATTGATCGACGGCAGCAGGAGGTTGATGCGCCGGCCACCGGCATCATCGCGACGCGGTACGCACGGCGTGAGCTCCGGCACCGACGTTGGTGGAACAATCGATTGGGAGCTCTCGCTGCCCAACAAGCGGTTCAAGCGTTGCCCCGCGCGGCGCATCATGCGTTCGATCATGGGCGAGCACGCAGCCGTGGGGCGGCCGACATCATGTCAAGATTCCGGTTGTAGAGAGGATCGCCCTCGGTCCGATACGGCGCATACGCCTCAGCCGAGCGATGAAAGTCCGTCTCCGGGATCGCCTGGGGATCGCGTGTCTTCGACTCGTGGTGCAGCATCCGCGACTCGCCGACATACACATTCAGCAGGTCCTGCCGGTGCGCACGCAGGCAAAGTTCCACATCACTGCCGCAAACAACGAATGATTCGTCAAATCCGCCGAGCTGCGCGAATTTTCGTGCCTCGATGGCCATGCAGGCGCCGGTCACGGCGAGCACGTTGCGACGCAGCACCGGAGATACGAAGAGCCTCTGGTTGTGCACAGGCCATTCGCCCTTGAACACATGGTCTGCCCATCCACCCATGCCTACCACCACGCCTGCATGCTGGATGGAACCATCGCCATAGAGCAACATCGGCCCACAGACACCGACGTCGTCACGAAGCGCCACTTCCACCAGCCGCGCAAGCCAATCCGCTTGCACGGCCTCCGTGTCGTTGTTGAGGAAGACCAGCACTTCACCAGTCGCTTCGCGCGCCCCGATGTTGTTCAGCACTGACCAGTTAAACGGAATATCCGCGCGAATCACGCGAAACCCAGGCCCGGCCATGCTCTCCAGCCAACTGGCTGTCGAAGCTTCCGCAGACCCGTTGTCGATGATGATGATTTCGTATGCCTGGCCAGCAGTCAGTTCGCGCAGGCTTTCGATGCACGGCTGCAGCAGGTCGAGACGATCGCGCGTCGGGATGATGATGCTGGCCTTGGCCGCACCGGCGAGGTACCGCACGTCGTAGCAGAAGGTGTAAGCGCCATCATCCACCCTCGCCCCCGGATAGCGGTGTCCGACGTAGTCCTGCAAGGCACGGCGGCCCGCATGGTGGGCGTAGGGCTTGGAATCGGCGTTTGCCGAAGTCGAGCCATCGTGCTGGCGCCAGTGATAGAGCACGCGCGGCTCATGGACGACCTTCGCGCCCGCGGAGACACATCGCAGCAGGAGGTCATAGTCCTGCGCACCGTCCATCGCTGGACGAAGTCCCCCCACGCGCTCGACCAGCGCGCGCTCGACCACGACGAGATGCCCCAGGTACATCTGCGAAAGCAGCAGGTCCGGGCTCCAATCCGGCTTGAAGAACGGTGCGCAGCGTCGCCCTCCCCGATCCAGCGCGTCGTGGTCGGTGTAGACCAGATTCCCCTCATCGCTGACCAGCCGCGCCACTGACGCGGCGATGGCATCGCGATGCAGGAGGTCGTCATGGTCGAGAAAAGCGACCCAGCGCCCGCTGGCAATAGCGAGCGCCGCATTGGTCGCGGCAGCGATGCCGGATTGCTTGCGCCCGCGCGACACGCGCACCCGGCTGTCGCGCTCGAGTTCCGCGAGCAGGCCCTCCATCCATGACGCATCGGAAGCGTCGTCGTGGATGCACAGCTCCCAATCGCCGTAGGTCTGCGCGCAGACGCTTTCATACGCCTCGCGCAGGAAGCGTTCTGGCGTGTTGTAAACCGGCATCACCACGCTCACGCGCCCGGCGGCGGGCCGCGATTCACATGCTGGCACTGACTCGATGGTCGCGAGCCAGCTCGTGTATTCGTCCCGCAGCTCGGGCGCAAATGCACCTGCCTGGCCTGCATCAGGCCAGGCGAAACGAACGAGTGATCGCGCAAACTCGCGCGGACCGCGACGCAGCGCAGCCATCGTTCGACCGAATATTTCCCGCTTCGGCATCCCCATCGCGCGCGCGCGCCCAAGGCTGGCCCTGGCCGCCTGCCACAGCGACCGCAGGCGGATCACCAGATCGCGCATCGTCATTCCATGCTCCAAAAAATCGTTCCCCAACACACGACTACACCTCAGGAATACGAGCGGATAACCGCAAACAACAACCCGGCTACCACGGCGACGGCGGTTGCATACAACGCCCAGCGCTGGCGACGCTCCAGTACGCGAGTCCGCTCATGCAGCCGCAACCGATCGGCTTCAAGCCGGACGTGCGCTACGCGGAGTGAAGCAAGATCATCATTCGACTGCGCAAGCTCGGTGGCAAGCCCGAGCGCCTTCCGATCGGCCGCTTCCGCGCGATGGAAGTGCTCCAGCGCCTTCCGATCGGCCGCTTCCGCGCGATGGAAGTGCTCCAGCGCCTTCCGATCGGCAGCTTCGGCCTTCTGATCGGCCGCTTCCGCGCGATGGAACTGCTCGACCGCGCTGTGCGCCTGTTCCTGCAATTTCAGGCCGGTTTCGTGATGCGCGAGTGCTTCCTGCTGCAGGCGTGCCTCGACGTCGTGCTGCTGCGCGATTGCCCTCTCAAACCCAGCCAGGGCCTGATCGCGTTCTCCATGCAATTCCGCCGCCCTGCGGTCGGATGCATCGGCGCGCCGCAACTGTTCCGCAGCGCTCTCCGACATGTTCCGCAGAGCATCCGCCGTCGACGTCCACTCGCGCTCGGCGGTCAGAACCCGGGAGGCAATGGGATGCAACGCCGCGGCGATTGCCTTCAGTCCCGACGCCCCCTCGCGGGCGGTCTCGGCCGGCGGCAGGGCTGGATGGGCCACGTGGACTTCGTCGGCCGCGTGCCGAACACCGACGAAGAACTGTCGATAGGCATCACCTTCCCAATCGAACGGGAAGACGCAACTGTTGTAGCAGCGGTCCATCGCCGCCACCACGCCGGCCAGCTCGGGCACCGCTTCCTTGGCGAAGTGTGCCCCCATGAGTGCCGCCCAGAGCCCCGCATCTCCTTGCCCGAAGCGGAAAACGCGAAGACCCCCGTCCTTCAAACCGGCTTCGACCTGGATCGGATCGACCAGGCCGTAGACCTGGTGTTCTTCCAACCAGGGATACGATTCCTTGAAGTATTCCCGCCAGACCGAGTCCGCGTCGCGTTCAACCGCTCGCGTAACGGGTTGGTCGATCGGGCAGCCGATGACGACCAGGCGGCCGGCAACTCGGGCCATCTCCGCCACTGCCGACGCGCGTGCCGCTGGCGCTATGTGCTCCAGCACGTCCAGCGATATGACCGCATCGAACGCATGATCGGCGAACGGCAACGCCGTTGCATCGGCCACCACGAAGTCGGCATCCGCTTCCTGCGCCTCGATATCGGTGTAGAGAACGCGCGCATTTGGCAGGAAGGCGCCCAGCAGGCGCTGCCGGTTGGCTCCGACCTCAAGCACGGTACCCGCGCCCGGTTCCAGCGATTGCACTATTGCAGCGCCCGTGGCATACCGCTGGTAGTGATCGAACGGAATGCTGGTCAGGTCATCCTTCATGCACTTTCCACTCGTGCGTGATGTAAACGAGCCCTTCACTGAAGTAAGGGGAAGCCACCGTCAACCGGGACACGTCCGAGAGATAGTCCAGGCACACCAGCCCCTTGTCAGTGAACAGACCAACATCGATGCGATAGCTGCCGCTCAACAGCGGCAACGAGGGAACGTGATAACTGATGCGGTGCGAACCACGGGTCGTGGGTATCTGGACCCGCTCAAGATGGGTATTGGGACCGAAGATGTGGAGACCATCCACGCTCTTTATCGCCACCCCGACAAGAAAGCCGGGCAAGGATTCGTCACGTATCGAATAACTGATCTCGACCGTGAACGGATCGAAGGGCGCCAGGTGCGCCTGCGGGACGCTGACGGTTTCGATTACTGCCGGAACATGTGTTCGTGCTTCGCCACGGGTTTCGGTGTGCGCCTGGGCACCATCGGCCTCAAGCGCGAGTTCATGGTCCCGGTACTGGTCGGCGACGAAGTTGGCCTCGCCAAACAGCTTTATCCGTCCGTTCTCCAGCCAGATAGCCGACTGACAGAACCGCTTCACCTGCTCCAGCGAATGGGACACGAACAACACCGTGGTCCCGCGCGCCCGCAGTGACTCGATCCGCTCAAGGCATTTCATCTGGAACCGGATGTCGCCTACCGACAGCGCCTCGTCGATCACCAGCACTTCCGGCTCGGTATGGATGGCCACGGAGAATGCCAAGCGCACATACATGCCACTTGAATAGGTCTTCACCGGACGATCGAAGAAATCGCCGATATCGGCGAACGCACGGATGCCATCCAGCCTGGCATCGACCTCCTCGCGCGACAGCCCAAGCAGCGACGCATTGAGATAGACGTTCTCGCGGCCGCTGAAGTCCGGATTGAACCCGGCTCCGAGCTCGAGCAGCGCCGCGAACCGCCCATGGATGGCTACGCGCCCGGCAGTCGGAGACACCGTGCCGCACAGCACCTGCAGCAGCGTGGACTTGCCCGCACCATTCCGGCCGATGATGCCCATGGTCTCGCCGCGCGGGACATTGAAGTTGACATCGTCAAGCGCCCGGAACCGGCGTGCCTTCGTGGCGCGCGGCCATAGCAGCGACAACAACCGATCGCGCGGGCTGCGGAAAATCGGGTAGTCCTTGGTGACGTGCACGACTTCGATCGCGCTCTGCGTCGAGTCGGAAGTGCGGGCGGCCAGGCTCATAGGACGTCCGCGAACCCTTTCGACAAGCGCTGGAACAGCCGGTACGCCAATGCTGCGAACACGCACGACAGGAAGAAATAGAGCGCCAACCCCGTGAAGTCCGCTGCCTGGCCCTGCACGGTCAACGCGCGAAGCTGCTCCATCGGGGCAACCAGGGGATTGAAGTCAACCAAAAAGCGCACCTCTGCAGGCATCGCACTGGCAGGAAAAAAAATTGGACTCAGGAACAGCAACATGCTGACGACGACGCCGGCGACCTGGGTAATGTCCTGGAGGTACACACCGAGCCCGGACATCAGCCAGGACACGCCCAGCAGCATCGGCGCCATGGCCACCAGCACAAGTGGAGCAAGCAGGAACCAGGGAGACGGAGGCTGCGCCATCAGCCATTGCGCCAGACACAGCAGCACCAGGCCCGCCAGCGCCGGCACAGCCGCAGTGGCCACCCGCACGGCGGCCAACAGTGCCACCGGGAAAACGACCTTCTTGACGTAGTTGGGCTGGGAGGAAACCGCAGTGGGAGAGGAGACGAACACGTCAGCAAAGAAATTGAAGACGATCAGGCCGGCGAAAAGCACAAGCGCAAAACTCGCGGACGAACCCTCGCCACCCCAGCGGACCTTGAAGATGCCGCTGAACACCAGGGTATAGATGGCGAGCATCAATAGCGGCTGGAGGATGACCCATAGCAGCCCCAGGGTCGTAGCCCGGTAACGAGCCGAGAGTTCCCGCACCAATAATTGACGAAAGAGAAACCAAAGATTGGCCCGATCACGCATGCGTGGCAGCCCCGGTCAGCTCAAGGAATGTTCGAGGTCCCTGCGAAGGTCCTCTGGACTTTCAATGCCGACGCTCAGCCTAACGAGGTTGTCGGTGACACCAAGTTGCGCCCGTCGCTCGGGCGGAATCGAGGCGTGGGTCATGATCGCCGGGTGGTTGACCAGGCTTTCAACGCCACCCAGCGATTCGGCGATGGTGAAATATTGACAGCGCTCCATCATCCGGCGCGCGCCATCCAGACCACCCTTCACGAAGATGCTGACCATGCCGCCGAAGCCGTCCATCTGCCGCTTCGCCAGCTCATGCTGGGGATGCGATTTCAGGCCCGGATAGATCACTTTCTCGATCGCCGGATGCGTCTGCAGCCACTCGGCCAGCACCTGGGCATTCTCGCAATGCGCCTTCATGCGCAGGTGCAGCGTCTTCAGGCCACGCAGCGCGAGGAAGCTGTCGAAGGGACCCTGCACGCCGCCCACTGCGTTCTGCAGGAACGTCATCTTCTCCGCAATTTCGTCGTCGTCGCCGACGACGACGATGCCGCCCACCATGTCGGAATGGCCGTTGAGGTACTTGGTGGCCGAGTGCATGACCAGATGCGCGCCCAGTTCCAGCGGGCGCTGCAGGATCGGCGAGCTGAAGGTGTTGTCGACGGCGACGATCAGCCCGTGTTTGCGGGCGATCGATGCGATCTTTTCGATGTCGACCAGTTTCAGCAACGGATTGGTCGGGGTTTCGATCCAGACCAGCCGGGTGTTGGGGCGGATCGCGGCTTCGAAGGCCGCGGCGTCACTCAGGTCGACCCAACTGAAATCCATGCCGGCGGAACGACGGCGCACGCGTTCGAACAGGCGGTAGGTGCCACCGTAAACATCGTCCATTGCGATGACGTGGCTGCCGCTGTCGAACATCTCCAGCACGGTGGACGTCGCGGCGAGTCCCGACGCGAACGCGTACCCGCGCGTGCCGCCCTCGAGGGCCGCGATGCAGCGCTCGTAGGCGAACCGGGTCGGGTTGTGGCTGCGTGAATACTCGAACCCCTGGTGCTCACCCGGACTAGTCTGGGCGTAGGTCGAGGTGGCGTAGATCGGCGGCATGACGGCGCCGGTACTGGGGTCGGGCGACTGGCCGCCGTGGATGGCCAGGGTGCCCAGGCCGGGCTTGCGCCCACCTTCCGAATGTCGGTCACTCATGGATCTGCAGCCTTCCTGTTCCGCTAGCATGAACGGTCGTTGATTCTAGCATCGGACATGAATTCTTCCCGGCGACTGCCGCCCGATTTCAGCGAGAGTGCAGCCTATCCGCTGTATGCGATCGACCCGGCGCAGGACCGCGCGTGGGTGCTGCATTTCGAACGCGAGGACTATGCCCGCGCCAGCTTCCTCGACCAGCGGGCGCTGCGGCACCGGGAAATTTCCGGCTGGACGGTTTCCGGCGCGGAGCTTTCCGCCGCATTGCAACCAGCGGCTTCGTTGGCCCGCCTGCATTGGCTCTTCCACATCGGACATTGCGGTTCGACGCTGGCCAGCAGGCTGCTTGACCTGGTCCCGGGGACACTGGGACTGCGCGAACCGTTGCCGCTGCTGACCCTTGCGCATGGACGCGGCCAGCCCATGGCAGGCCCATGGTTGTCGGCCACCCGGCACCTGCTCGCGCGCGGCTTCACCGAGACGCGTGCGGTGATCGTCAAGCCGACCAGCGTGGTCACGACCCTCGCCGACCAGCTGCTTCCCGACACCGGCCAGGCTTGCCTGCTATGGGTGGACCTGCAGACCTGGCTCGCCACCATGCTCAGGGATACGGATCTGGTGCAGGGCACGCTGGCGATCGAAGACCTGCGTCTTGCCGGGATCGACACCAGCGAACCGGCCTCCGGACCGGGGGCTCGACTGGCGCGTTTGTGGCTGGCGGAGCAGCTTCGCTGGTCCCGCTTCAAGCAGCGCAGCGAGTTCGCTCCACGTCTGCTCGACCTGGACTTCGCGGGATTCCTGAAGGATCCCGCTGCCGGCACCCGCACCCTAGCGGGACATTTCGGGCTTGTGGCTCCGGAAGACCTGGATGCACGCATTGCGGCATCCGGCGTTCTTGGTCGCTACGCAAAGGATGCTTCCCAGCCCTTCGACGCGCACGCACGCCGGCAAGAGTTGCGGCAGGCTTCGGAGCGCCATGCGGCCGATATCGCCGAGGGCCTGGCATGGGCCGGTCGGGAACTCAGCCGAGAGGAAGCGACCGGACTGGAAGCGAGGCTGCGGCCCGCTGCCTGACCGCTCAGGACAGGAATGTCGTTACCGCGTAGCGGACACCGCTGTCGACCGGGAGCACTTCGTGCAGCAGGCCGCATGAGAACACCAACGCGGTTCCCGTCGCCGGCGAGTAGCGGTGCGGCCCGAACTCGGGATAGCGGAATTCGCCCCCCGCGTAGTAGCCATGGTTGAGGTTGACCGATAGCGCGAACCGCCTGTGGGCGACATCGGGTGTGTCGTTGTCGCGATGGGCACGAAAGTAACCCGCGCCTGCCGGATACGAAAGCAGCTTGAAGGAATCGCGCCGGTTCACCGGAAAGTTGAAGACCCTGGCGATTTCCGGCAATGCGCGACGCATCACCCGCTCATGCATGCGCGCCTCGAGTGCCGGATCGCGCGGCGTACTCTCGCGCCGTTGCTTGATCGACGGGTCCAGTTGCAGCGTTTGCGCGCCGCCTTCCATCACCAGGACGCGCGAGACTTCGCCGCCCGCGCAATCCACTTCGAAATGACGGATCAGTTCCCGGCACAGGTCGCGCTCGAACACATCGGGGATCTGCAGTACGGGGGCCGCGTGCAGCGTGCAGTCGGCGCCAAGCGCCTCGACCACCCTCGCGGGCAATGGCGCATGGGACGATGGCAGGCGTTGCTCCTGCTGCAGGCGCAGGTTGGCATCGGCCAGCCAAAGCACGTCGTCTTCGAACAGTTCCAGCCAGCGGGCGTCCGCGCCAAGCGAAAGCCATCCCGCGGCCGTGCCGGGAAACGCCTGCGCTCCAACGCACAACGCGGTAATGCCCTTGGGCACTTCCGGCAAGGACGCCGCCACCGTCGCGGACGAGGGCTTCAGCAGCCATAGGGGGGCGCCCGCGAACTCGGCGTGCAATGTCCGACCGCCATCGCTGCCGTGCAACCGCACATCGGGTACGCGATCGCCCGGCAGCAGGCGCTCGAGTGGTGCGCCCGCCATCACTGCACCCGGCGGCGCAGGTAGTTGAGCAGGTCGATGCGGGTGATCAGGCCGACGAACCGCTCGCCTTCCACCACGATCGCGACATGGCCGCGATCGAAGACCGGCAGCAGCGCTTCGATCGGGGAACGGACATCCAGCTTGTCGAGCTTGCTCACCATCGCCGTCGCCACCGGATCGCGGAAGCGCGATTCGTCGCCGTACACATGCAGCAGGACATCGCTCTCGTCGACGATGCCCACGATGTTGTCGCCCTCCATGACCGGCAACTGGCTCACGTCGTAGAGCTTCATCCGCTGCCAGGCCGTGACCAGCAGGTCGGTCGGAGCGACCACGATCGTGTCGCGCTTGGAGAACGGGCGCGTTATCAGGTCGCGCAGGTCGCCCGTGGGTTCGCGGTCGAGGAAGCCGTTGTCCAGCATCCAGTAGTCGTTGTACATCTTGGAGATGTACTTGTTGCCGGTATCCGGCACCAGCACCACCACCCTCTTCGGCGTCGTCTGCTCGCGGCAGTACTTCAGCGCGGCGGCGAGCAGCGTGCCGGTGGAGGAGCCGCCGAGGATGCCCTCCTTTTCCAGCAATTCGCGCGCCGTGAGGAAACTTTCTTTGTCACTGATCGCGTAGGCCTTCTTCACCCGGGTGAAGTCGGAGATCTGCGGCAGGAAATCCTCGCCGATGCCTTCGACCATCCAGCTCGCGGACTTGTCGCTGAGCGTGCCGCGATTGATGTATTCCTCGAGGATCGACCCGACAGGATCGGCCAGGATCAGCTCGGTGTGCGGCGACTTCTCGGCGAAACAGCGCGACAGGCCGGTCATGGTGCCCGAGCTGCCGCAGCCGAAGACGATGGCGTCGAGGCCGCCCGCCTGGGCCATCTGCTCCAGGATTTCCGGACCGGTGCCGAATTCGTGCGCCGCCGGGTTGTCGGGATTGCCGAACTGGTTGATGAAGTACGCACCCGGCGTTTCACGGGCGATGCGCTCCGCCATGTCCTGGTAGTAGTCGGGATGGCCCTTGGCCACGTCCGAACGCGTGAGCAGGACCTGCGCGCCCATCGCCTTGAGATTGAAGATCTTCTCGCGGCTCATCTTGTCGGGCACCACGAGGACCAGCTTGTAGCCCTTCTGCTGCGCGACGAGTGCCAGCCCGATGCCGGTATTGCCGGCGGTGCCTTCGACCAGGGTGTCGCCGGGTTTGATCTTCCCCGCCTTCTCCGCCGCTTCGATCATCGACTTGCCGATGCGGTCCTTGATCGAACCGCCCGGGTTCTGCGATTCGAGTTTGAAATAGAGCTCGCACGGGCCGGTGTCGAGGCGGCGGGCTTTCACGATCGGCGTGTTGCCGATCAGTTCGAGTACGGAAGCGTGGATGGGCATGGGAATCCTGCAGCCGCCAACCTGGCGGCAATCGCCGGATTCTACCGGGCGCCCGCGCCGGGGCGCAGGTGCGGCCGCGCGGTCGTGATGCCCAGCGCGGGCGACGGCGGTCCGACGAGGAAGGCGCCGCCGCCCGCGTTGGAGTAGCCGGGGCGATGGTTGCGGCCGATCCTGTGCCGGCCGCCACCGCCGGCGATGTCCTCGTGGACTCGCCGGCCATACTTCAGGGATTCGGGGACGTCAGTGGTGTCCCGCGTCGTACAGGCGGACCAGGCGGTCCTTGGCAGCAAGTTTCTCGCGTTTCATTTGACCGAGCGTTGCGTCGTCGACCGGCAATACGCCGAGCTCGGCATCCATCACCTTCTTGTCCAGATCGCGATGGCGCTGATACAGCTGCTTGAATTCGGGATTGGAACGCATCAGCGCGTCGATTTCCTGCTGCGGTTGTTCTTCGAACATGGTGCCTCCTTCAACGATTGCCTGTTGCACGGCGTGGTGCCGAGACCCCGGACGCAAAAACGCCCCGGTCGCGGGACCGAGGCGTTGCGTCGGGTGATAACGGGAGCCGGGGACGGCGGATCAGCGGACCGGCTTCACGCAGGTCCGCCGCGACCTCTTTTGTGGCGGCGGTGTCCTGCGAAAGGGGCGTTTGCGTCATGGACCGGGCTCTCGACCAAGCGGCTGTGGAACCGCTCGGATAATTGACGCTACTCCTCCCCAACGGCCTCGGCAAGCGGCCGCGGACGAATGGCGCGGCGCATCCCGCCCGCCCCGGTCAATCGAATAAATATTTGATATGCATCACTATTTTGTCGAAATGACCACTTCGACACGGGGCTTGGATTTGGACGTAGAGCCCACGGCCGCGCGCACCTGCTGGCGCGAAGCCCCCGCCTTGACCAGGGCCTCGCGCACGGCTTCGGCGCGTTGCTGGGCCAATGCGCCCTTCGGGTCCATGCCCTCGATGCGCGCCGCGCTGCCACTGGTCGCCTGCAGGTAGGCGGCGAGCGTGCGCACGCTGGAGGCGCCTCGGTCGGTCAGGGTCGCCTTGCCAGCCGCAAACGTGTCGCCGCCCAGGGTGAAGACCTCGCCACGATCGTCCCAGCGCGAAGACGGCAGCTTGCCACCTGCCACGAGCTCGGCTTCCTCGCGCGCCAGCTTGGCTTCGCGCTCGCGCGCCGCCCTCAGCTTGGCCGCCTGCACGTCGCTGACGCCGGCAATGGCGGCTTCCACGTCCTGCATCGCCAGGTCGCTCTGCGCGGCCTGCTGGCGCAGCCGTTCGGCCTCCTCGGCCTGGATCTGGGCCTGCACGCGCAGGCGCTCGGCCTCGGCCCGGGCGGCCTCGGCATCGCGGCGGCTGGCTTCGACCAGCAACTCGGAACGCTCGCGGTCGAGCTGGTCGATATCGCGACGGCTCGACTCGGTACGCGCGGTGAGTTCGGCGATCTCCACCCGGCGCAGGGCGAGGTAGTCGGCGGCCTCATGCTTGCGGCGGGAGGCCTTCGCCAGCGCGTCCACCGCCTGCTGCGCCCGGAGGCGCTCGAAGGCCCCGAATGCGGTCAGTTGCGGATCGGCAGCCAGGGCCTGCAGGCGCAGCGCGTAGTCGCCCGTGGCCGGCGGTTCGCTGTCGAGCGCACTGGGGCGCATCCCGCCTTCATCGATCTGGAGCCGGCTGCGCAGGTCGCCGATTTCGGAACGGCGCTGGACCAGTTCGGTGCGGGTCTGCGCTGCCCGGCTGCGCGCGTAAGCCAGGTCACCATCCGCTGCGGCCGCCAGGGACAGGGCCAGGGCGTCCTTGTACTTCCGGGCCGTCATGGCCAGCTGCGCCTGGGTCAATTCGTCGCGTGCCGTCGTCAGCTCCTGCGCCGCGTACTGGTCGCCATCCGCGCTGTCGGCCCGGCTGACGGCCTGCTGCGCCGCCGTCAGCTCTGCGTCCGGTGGCTGCGCGGCCATCGCGGGCAGGGCCGAAGCGAGAACCAGTGCCAGCGAAAGTTTCAGGATTTGTGCGAAGCTTGGGCTCATAGGGGATGCCGTGACTGCCGGGGATGGGTATGGCTTCGGCGCGGCCATTGTCGGAAGCTCGCGCTGTGCTTGCAACGGCGCTATTGATAGTTAAGGGGACGGATACATGGACATCGGCTATTTCCTCAAGCTGATGACGGAAAAGAACGCGTCGGACATGTTCCTGACCACCGGCGCGCCTGTGTATATTAAGGTCGAGGGCAAGTTGTATCCGCTCGGCAATACCGGCCTGCCCCCGGGCATGGTCAAGAAGATCGCCTACTCGCTCATGGACGAGGGACAAGTTCCCAACTTCGAGCGTGACCTCGAGCTGAACATGGCGCTGGCATTGGCGGAAGCCGGCCGGTTCCGCGTGAATGTATTCAAGCAGCGCGGCGAAGTCGGCATGGTGATCCGCGCGATCCGCAGCGTGATCCCGTCGATCGAGGAACTCCAGCTGCCGCAGGTGCTGAAGGACATCATCATGGCCCCGCGCGGGCTGGTGCTGATCGTCGGTTCCACCGGTTCCGGCAAGTCGACCACGCTCGCGGCGATGATCGATCATCGCAACACAAGCACCTCGGGCCACATCCTCACCATCGAGGACCCGATCGAATACCTGCACAAGCACAAGAAGTCGATCGTCAACCAGCGTGAAGTCGGCCTCGACACGCATGCCTTCCACAACGCGTTGAAAAACGCGATGCGTGAAGCACCGGACGTCATCCTGATCGGCGAGATCCTGGACGCCACCACGATGGAGGCGGCGATCGCGTTCGCCGAAACCGGCCACTTGTGCCTGGCGACGCTGCACTCCAACAACGCCGACCAGACGCTGGAACGCATCCTCAATTTCTTCAACGAATCCGCGCACAAGAACGTGCTGATGAACCTTGCGCTGAACCTGCGCGCGGTGATCTCGCAGCGACTCGTGGTCGGCAAGGACGGCCGTCGCCTGCCGGCGACCGAAGTCCTGATCAACACGCCGATGATCCGCGACCTCATGCGCCGCGGCCAGGTGCACGAGATCAAGCCGGCGATGGAAGGCTCGTTGCAGGAAGGCATGGAGAGTTTCGACCAGTGCCTGTTCCGCCTGTACAAGGAAGGCCGCATCGAGCGCGAGGAAGCGCTGCGCGCGGCCGATTCGCGCGACGGCCTGGACCTGAAGTTCCGCCTGTCCGAAGGCGGCGACGTACACGACCCCTACGCGGAAGTCTTCACTCCCGCCGGATAACTGGATATGCAGTGCGGAGCGTTTGCTCCCGCTGCATGGGAACCGGCGCACCTCGATCGACAGCTTCGCAAGGGCCGCGGATCCGGGTCCCTACGCGGGTTTGTCCGGCTGCATTTCCGGACGCGCCAGGTCGAATGCGGGCAGCTGCAGGCAGGCCTTCTCGATCCGCGCGATGGTAGGGAACTGCGCCACGTCGATGCCGAAGCGACGCGCGTTGTAGACCTGCGGGATCAGGCAGCAGTCGGCAATGGTCGGCGTTTCGCCCTCGCAGTACTGGCCGGTCGAGAGGTGGTCGTTGAGCATCGCCTCGATCGCCCCGAAGCCCTCGTTGATCCAATGGCGCACCCAGACATCGCGTTCGGGCTGCGGCACGTTCCATTCGTGCTCGAAATACTGCAACACGCGCAGATTGTTGAGCGGATGGATGTCGCAGGCTATCGCCTGTGCGAGCGCGCGGGCGCGCTGGCGCGAGCGCGCCGTGACGGGCAGCAGCGGGCGCATGGGCCAGGTCTCATCGAGGTACTCCAGGATGGCCAGCGACTGCCGCAATTGACGGCTGCCATGCTGCAGCACCGGCACCAGCCCCTGGGGGTTGATCCGGCGGTATTCGTCGGTGCGCTGTTCGCCGCCGTCGCGCAGCAGGTGGATGGGCACGATCTCGTAAGGCAGGCCCTTGAGATTCAGGCCGATCCGCACGCGGTAGGCGGCGCTGGAGCGCCAGTACGAATACAGCCGCAACTGATCGGTGATGCGCGCGTCTTCCACGTCCCCTTCCCCTGTACGTCGGCCCGATGGGTCGCCGGGATGACCAACCTTAGCGGGCGCGGCCGACGGCAGTCATCCTTCCGCCGGCCTGCCAGCGCCGCCGGTCAGGCCGACTGGAGCTCGATGCGTTGCTCGATGGCCCCGAACACGTCGCTGCCGTCGCGCGCCTTCATTTCGATGCGCACGACGTCGCCGAACTTCATGAAGGGCGTGATCGGCTTGCCTGTTTCCAGCGTCTCCACGGTCCGGCGCTCGGCGAAGCACGAGGCCCCGAGGCTGGTGTCTTCATTGGCCACCGTGCCGGAACCGACGATCGTGCCGGCCGACAGCGGACGCGTCTTCGCCGCATGCGCCACCAACTGGGCGAAATTGAACTGCATGTCGACCCCGGCCTCGGGCGCACCGAACCATTCGCCGTTGATGTGGGTGAGCAGCGGCAGATGCACCTTGCAGTCTTGCCACGCAGCGCCAAGCTCGTCCGGCGTGACGAAGACCGGCGACAGCGCCGAACGCGGCTTGGACTGCAGGAAGCCGAAGCCCTTGCCGAGCTCGGCCGGAATCAGGTTGCGCAGGCTCACGTCATTGACCAGGCCCACCAGCTGGATGTGCGCGGCCGCGACTTCCGGCGTCACTGCCATCGGCACATCGTCGGTGACGATCACGACTTCGGCTTCGAGATCGATGCCGTAGTCTTCGCTCACGACGCGCACCGGATCGCGCGGGCCATAGAAGCCGGCGCTGACGGCCTGGTACATCAGCGGATCGGTGTAGAAGCTTTCCGGCACCTCCGCGCCACGCGCACGGCGCACGCGCTCCACGTGAGGCAGATAGGCGCTGCCATCGACGAATTCGTAGGCACGCGGCAGCGGTGCGGCGAGCGCGGACATGTCGAGGTCGAAGGCGCCTTCGGCGCTGCCTTCGTTCAATGCATCGGACAGCGCATTGAGGCGAGGCGCTGCATTGGACCAGTCCTCGAGCGCGCGCTGCAGGGTGTCGGCGATGCCGGTGGCCTTGACCGCACGCTTGAGGTCGCGCGACACGACAATGAGGGTGCCGTCACGGCCGCCTTCCTTGAGGGAACCGAGCTTCATCTGTGACTCCGGATTTCTGCGCCGCAGCGCGATAGTTGCAATTGTAACTTAGGCGGAAACAGCGTCGCGGGTGAGCTTATGCCGTGCAACGCATGCCGCGAAACTCGCGACGAAATCGCAGACAACAAAAAACCCGCCTTGCGGCGGGTTCCTTGTGTTTGGCAGCCCCGGATGGATTCGAACCACCGAATGCCTGAGTCAGAGTCAGGTGCCTTACCGCTTGGCGACGGGGCTATGA
The DNA here is from genome assembly GCF_054049835.1 of Lysobacter sp. P5_B9. Classification (NCBI taxonomy): domain Bacteria; kingdom Pseudomonadati; phylum Pseudomonadota; class Gammaproteobacteria; order Lysobacterales; family Lysobacteraceae; genus Lysobacter; species Lysobacter sp. P5_B9. The sequence continues at coordinate 99,296 of NZ_JBFULP010000001.1, read as the reverse complement.
AGCTGTTTCTGCAGTTCCGAATATTAGCGCTTCGAGAACTGGGTGGCACGACGTGCCTTGTGCAGACCGACCTTCTTACGCTCGACTTCGCGGGCGTCGCGGGTCATGAAGCCGGCCTTGCGCAGCTCGGACTTCAGCGATTCATCGTACTCGACCAGCGCGCGGGCGATGCCCAGGCGGATCGCACCGGCCTGGCCGGTGATGCCGCCGCCGGCGACGGTGATCGTGACGTCGAACTTGTCGCCCGACTTGGTCAGCTCAAGCGGCTGGCGCACGATCATGCGCGCGGTTTCGCGGCCGAAGAACTCGTCGATCGGACGCTGGTTGATGGTGATCTTGCCGTCGCCCTTGCGCAGGAACACGCGGGCGGTGGAGGACTTGCGACGGCCGGTGCCGTAATTCTGCTGGAGTGCCATGTGTCGTTACCTTAGAAGTCCAGCGGCTGCGGCTGCTGTGCGGTGTGCGGGTGTTCGGCGCCCTTGTAGACCTTGAGCTTGCGATACATCGCACGGCCCAGCGGATTCTTGGGGAGCATGCCCTTCACGGCGATCTCGATGACGCGCTCCGGATGGCGCTCGAGCGCCTGGCCGAGGGTCTCGGACTTCAGGTTGCCGATGTAGCCGGTGAACCGGTAGTACATCTTGTCCTGCAGCTTGTTGCCGGTCACGGCGATCTTTTCGGCGTTGATCACCACGAGGTAATCGCCGGTGTCGACGTGCGGGGTATAGACGGGCTTGTGCTTGCCTCGCAGGCGGCGGGCGAGCTCGGAGGCGAGGCGACCGAGGGTCTTGCCTTCGGCATCGACGACGTACCAGTCGCGCTGGACGGTCTCGTTCTTGGCGGTAAAAGTCTTCATGACTGCTCTACTTAGGGGGTACCTGGTCGGGCTGATTCAGCGCGGGATCCCGTGGATCGACCGGCGGAACTTCGCCTCGCGTTTGGGCGGAACGAAAAGAAGCGGGATCATAACGGCCCTGCCCCGCCACCGCAAGCCCGGGGACCCCGGTGCTAGCATCCGGCCATGCCTGCGGCCCTCCGTCCTGTCACTGCCGCCTCCCCTCCGGACCGGCTGCTGGCCCTGGCCGACCGCTGCGTCCAGTGCGGCCTGTGCCTGCCGGCCTGCCCGACCTACGGCCTGGAGCGCGAAGAAGCCGAATCGCCCCGCGGCCGCATCGCCCTGGCGCGGGCCTGGACCTTGGGCACGATCCCCCCGACCGACATTTCCGACAGCCATCTGGACCACTGCCTGGGTTGCCGCAGCTGTGAAGCGGTATGCCCGGCCGGCGTGGAGTATGGGGAACTGCTGGTCGAGGCGCGCACCCGCCAGCGCGCCAGGCGCGGCGCGGGCTGGCGGCAGGCGGCGATGGAACGGCTGGCGGCGCGCCCGCGGCTGCTCGGAGCGCTCCTCAGCCTGTACGGCTGGCTATTCCCCGTGCTGCCGAAATCCCTGCGGCCACTTCCGCGTCCCGCCCGCGTCGCCCGGAAAGCGGCATCGGCCACGCCTTCGATGCCGCCCACCGAGCCTGTCGCACTGTTTGTCGGATGCATCGCGCGACCTTATGAAAGCGCCGTGCGCGACGCCGCCGTGCGCCTGTGCGCCGCGGCCGGTGCGCGCATGCACGTTCCGCCAGCGCAGACCTGTTGCGGAGCGCTGCATGCGCACGCGGGCTCGCCGAGCCAACACCTGGCGGCGATCAACCGCGCCGCTTTTTCCGGCTGTGGCACCGTGCTCACGCTGGCCAGTGGATGTCATGAGGCAGTGGCGCAGGCGCTATCCGGCGTGGCCGCGACCGTGGACGGCCTGGCGTTCCTGCACCAGCGCGCTGGCGCCATCCAGTTCGCCGAATGCAGGGAGCGCATCGCCTTGCACCTGCCCTGCACCCAGCGCCACGTCGTCAAGTCGGTGGCGGCGCTGCGTGGCCTGCTCGCCCGCATCCCCGGGCTGGAGGTCATCGAATTGACCGCCGGTTACGGCTGCTGCGGCGCTGCCGGCACGCAGATGCTGTTGGACCCCGAGCGCGCTGCCGCCTATCGCTCCCCGCTGCTCGAACAATTCGAACGTAGCGGCGCCACCCGCCTGCTCAGTGCCAACATCGGCTGTCGCCTGCACCTGGCGAACGCGACGGCGAAACCGGTCCAGCACCCGCTGGAATTCCTCGCCGCCTGCCTCGCCTGATCCGGGCGTTAAACTGCGACCCATGAATGCACGCGCCCTTACTCCGTTCGACCGCCTGCTGATCGATGCACAGAACGCGCTGGACACCATCTTCGGTGCCCCGCCCGCGCAGCGCGCGAACCCGGCGATCGGCGAGCCCGACGTCGTCCTCGACGATGCCGAACGCCGCCACGCCGCCGGACTGATGCGCATCAACCATGTCGGCGAAGTCTGCGCACAGGCGCTGTATGTCGGCCAGGCCGCAGTGGCGCGGGACGACGCCACCCGCGCGCACCTGCTCGAAGCCGCCCAGGAAGAAACCGACCACCTCGCCTGGTGCGCGCAACGACTGGATGAACTGGACAGCCGCCCCAGCCTGCTCAACCCGGTGTGGTATGCCGGCAGCTATGCGATCGGAGCGCTGGCCGGCCTGCGCGGCGACGGCTGGAACCTGGGGTTCGTGGTCGAGACCGAGCGCCAGGTCGAGGCCCATCTCGACGAGCACCTGCAGACGCTGCCGCCGGCCGACGGGCGCAGCCGCGCGATCCTGGAAGTCATGAAAGCCGACGAAGCCCGCCATGCCGACAATGCCCAGGCGCAGGGGGCGCGTGCCTTGCCGCAACCGGTGCCGACGCTGATGGCGATGGCGTCGAACCTGATGAAGACGATCGCGTATCGCATCTGATCCCGCTTGCCGCTTTTGCTCGTCATCCCGGCGAAAGCCGGGATGACGAGCAAAGGAAGCGCAAAGAAAAGGCCGGCAATGCCGGCCCTTTTTCTACACATCTGCGCTTCCGGTCAGTCGACCAGGTTGCGGCCGTGGTACAGCTCTTCGATCTCCCGCTTCAGGCGCGCTTCGATCTTCATGCGCTCCTTGAACGACAGGTTCTTGGCCTTCTCCTCGAACAGATAGGTATCGAGGTCGAACTCCTTCAGGTGCATCTTCGTGTGGAAGATGTTTTCCTGGTAGACGTTCACGTCGAGCATCTCGTAGCGCGACTTGATGTTCTTGGCCAGGTAGTCCTGGATCGAGTTGATCTTGTGGTCGATGAAGTGCTTCTTGCCCTTGATGTCGCGGGTGAAGCCGCGCACGCGGTAGTCCATCACCACGATGTCGGATTCCAGGCTCTCGATCAGGTAGTTCAGGGCCTTCAGCGGCGAGATCACGCCACAGGTGGCGACGTCGATGTCGGCGCGGAAGGTCGCGATGCCGTTGTCCGGGTGGGTCTCCGGATAGGTGTGCACGGTGATGTGCGACTTGTCCATGTGCGCGACCACGGCTTCCGAGATCACGCCCTTGGCGTCGGCCTTGTCGATGACCGGCTGCTCGGAGATCAGGATCGTCACCGAGGCGCCCTGCGGGTCGTAGTCCTGGCGGGCGATGTTGAGGATGTTGGCGCCGATGATGTCGGCCACATCGGTCAGGATCTGGGTCAGGCGGTCGGCGTTGTAGGCCTCGTCGATATACTCGATGTAGCGCTTGCGCTCGTCCTCGGAGGCGGCGAAGCACACGTCGTAGATGTTGAACGAGAGCGCCTTGGTGAGGTTGTTGAAGCCTTGGAGCTTCAGGCGCGGCAGCGGCTTGACCAATGTCTTGTCCAGGTCGGGCGGCGGGGGGCCGCGCTTGCGAGGGCGCGATTATGCGGCAATCGGAACACGGGGGCCAAACCAGCCACGCGCGTGGCGCCGGAAGGCGGCCGTGGCGCCCCCGGGAACCGGAACTGGGACATCGGTCGTCATTCCGGTGACCACCAGCGGCAATATCCGGCACTATTTGCCCATGCCCCGGCTTGGCCCTAAGCTCCGCCGGTTCCTAATCAATTCAACTGGTCGATATCCGTGATAGCCCTGCGCAAGACCAACAGCCCGTTGATGCCGGACAGCGCCACCATCGAGCGCTTCCTCGCACACTGCCACCGCCGCCGCTATCCCTCCCGCACCGACGTGTTCCGCCCGGGCGACCCGGCAAACACCATCTATTACCTGATCTCCGGCTCGGTCAGCATCATCACCGAGGAAGACGACGGCCGTGAGCTGGTCCTGGGCTACCTCGGCCCGGGCGAGTTCATTGGCGAACTCGGCCTGTTCGTCGAGAGCGAGCGCCGCGAAGTCGTGTTGCGTACCCGCACCCCGTGCGAGTTGGCCGAGATCGGCCACGAACGCTTCTACGACCTGCTGCTGACCCGCCTGGCCACGGACGCCCCGAAGCTGCTCTACCAGATCGGCGCGCAGATCTCGAAGCGCCTGCTCGACACCAGCCGCAAGGCCGGTCGCCTGGCCTTCCTCGACGTCACCGACCGCATCGTCCGGGCGCTGCACGACCTGTCCCGCGAACCGGAGGCGATGAGCCACCCGCAGGGCACGCAGATCCGGGTGTCGCGCCAGGAGCTTTCACGCCTGGTCGGCTGCTCGCGCGAGATGGCCGGCCGCGTGCTGAAGAAGCTCCAGGCGGACGGCAAGCTGCACGCCCGCGGCAAGACCGTCGTCCTCTACGGCACGCGCGACTGAGCAATGGGTAGGCTGGCCGGCTCGTCCACCACGACGGTGCGCATCCGCCCAGCCCAGATCGGCGATGCCAACGACGTCGCCGGCCTGCTCGACGCACTCGGCTATCCCTGCACGCGCGAGGACGCCGCCGAGCGCATCTCGCGCGTCCTGCACGATCCGCGGCTGTTCCTCGTGGTCGCCGAGATCGAGGGCGCGGTTTGTGGGTTGATGTCGCTCGACATCCGCTACTCGATCACCCGTGGCGCCGACCTCGGCCGCATCACGGCGCTGGTGGTGTCGGCCAATTGCAGCCGCCAGGGCATCGGCCGCCGGCTGTTGCGTGAAGCCGAGGCCATCGCGCGCCGCGCCCACGTGGCCCGCATCGAGGTCACCAGCAATGTCCGCCGTGAAGCCGCCCATGCGTTCTACCTAGGGTGCGGCTACAGCGAAGGCTCCAGGCATTTCATCAAGCTACTGGGCGACTGAGCACCGCCCGACAGGAAGCGATCCATGCAGTGTCCGAAATGCCACTCGGTGATGGCACCCGTCACTCACTCGGGTTGCATCGTGCACCGGTGCACGCAGTGCGCCGGCCTGTGGTTCGAGCCGCTCGACCATGAGCGCCTCAAGGATGCCGCTGCGGAGATCGACACCGGGGATGCCGAAGTCGGCGCCCGGTACAACCACATCGACCGCATCGAGTGCCCCCGGTGCGCGCACTGGCGGCTGATCCGCATGGTCGATGCGCAGCAGCCGCACATCTGGTTCGAGAGCTGCAAGCACTGCTACGGCCGTTTCTACGATGCGGGCGAGTTCCGCGATTTCGCCGACCACTCCCTGGCCAAGTTCTTCGATGACCTGACAGCCCCGGAACGCGAGTGAGCCGCGGACGGCCACTGCGCGGCACGAAGGTGCTAGCCGGGGATCGCGTCCCCGCCGCGCTTGCGGCAGCCCCAGTTGAGGATCGGCGTACCGGCAGGAAGCACGCGGCGGAACATCTCCACGCGCCCGGGCTTCGGGTTCACCACCACCGGCTTGCGCGCGGCGCGCAGCAGCGGCAGGTCGGCGCTGCTGTCGGAATAGGCCACGGCGACTTCGTCGCGGAAGCCCGCCTCGCGCAACATCGTCATCTTCATCTCGTTGTGGCAGTGGCGCTTCGCGCCGAGGCCGCCCAGGCGCGGGCCCACCTGCGTGCCAACCACGGGAACGTCCTCGTGGGCGACGAAAGCCAGGATTGCGCGCGCCAGTTCCGGCGGCGCTCCGGTCGCGACCACCACGCGGTCGCCCGCTTCGCGATGACGATGCAGGACATCGATGCCGATGGGCAGCAGGCGCTCCCTGATCTTCCCGGCATGCGTGGCGACATAGCGGTCGATGAGCGCGTCGAGCTCGCGCGGGCGATGGAAGCCCACCGTCCCTGCCCACACGAATGCGCTGACCCCGAAGCGTCGCGTCGGCAGTAAGGCCACCAGTGGGAGGAACAGCGGCAGCATCGGCAATGCCAGCAGTCGCCGCCACCAGCTGCGCCGGATCAGCCATGCGAACAGGTGACTACCGGAATCGCCGTCGTACAGGGTGTGGTCGAAGTCGAAGACGACCAGCGGGGCGCCGGCCTGTGCCCTCGGATACTGCCTGCCCTTGATGCTCATGCGGCGAACAGGCGCTTGAGCGCCGCACCCGGATCGGCTTCACGCATGAACGTCTCGCCGATGAGGAAGGCATTCACGCCGGCGGCGCGCATCTTCTTCACGTCGTCACGCGCGGCGATGCCGCTTTCGGTGACGAGGATGCGATCGCGCGGCACCGCATCCTGCAACATCAAGGTTGTGTCGAGCGAAACCTCGAATGTGCGCAGGTTGCGGTTGTTCACGCCGATCAATTCGCAATCGGTCTGCAGCGCGCGCTCAAGCTCGTCGACATCGTGGACCTCCACCAGCACGTCCATGTCCAGCTCGCCGGCAAGATTGGCCAGCTCGACCAACTGCGCGTCCTCCAGCGCGGCGACGATCAGTAGGATGCAGTCGGCGCCGATCATGCGCGCCTCGTAGACCTGGTAGGGATCGACGATGAAGTCCTTGCGGATCACCGGCAGCCGGCAGGCGCTGCGCGCCTCGCTGAGGTACAGGTTGCTGCCCTGGAAGAAATCGACGTCGGTGAGCACCGACAGGCAGGCCGCGCCACCCGCTTCATAGCTACGCGCGATCTCGGACGGCCGGAAGTCGGCACGGATCACGCCCTTGGAGGGACTGGCCTTCTTCACTTCCGCGATCACGGCGGCATCGCCGGCATCCAGCTTGTTGCGGATCGCCCTGACGAAGCCGCGCGTGGCCGGCTGGTTCAGCGCACGCGCGCGCAGTTCCGACAACGGTCGCACGCGGCTGCGCTGTTCGATTTCCTCGGCCTTGCGCGCGAGGATGGTGGTGAGGATGTCGGTCATTGGGGGAAATTGTAGTTTCTTTGCGGCGCCGGTCTGGGCGAGGCCATGGAACAAGGCGCTATGGTTTGCCTTGGCCAGCCGCCGGCGCGGCATTTATCAATCCGATTACCTAGCCGTACCGAGGGCCGGCTTTCCATATGCGCGCGCGACCTTGGCCACGCGCAGCTCGAAATGTTCGTACCAGTGCTTGCGACCGTGCGCGCGGGTGGCGGCGTGCTCGGCCTGGTACTTCCAGGCACCGATCGCGGCTTCGCTTTCCCAGTAGGACACGGTGATGCCGAAGCCGTCGGCGCCGCGTACCGATTCCGCGCCGAGGAAGCCCGGCTGCTGCGCGGCCAGTTCCAGCATGCGTTCGGCGGCCGCCGCATATCCGGCCTCGTCGTCGCCGTTGCGCTGTGAGGAGAAGATCACGGCGAAGTACGGTGGCTCGGGGAGTTTGGCGAAACCGTTCATGCCTTGCCCCCGGCGAGTTCCTGCGTGATGGCGATGAATTGTTCCAGTTTCGCGCGGGCGGCACCGGACGCGATGGCGTCGCGCGCCCTGGCGATGCCGTCGCCGATCGAATCGGCCACGCCCGCCGCATACAGCGCCGCGCCGGCGTTGAGCGCCACGATCTCCAGCGGCAGCCCCGGCTTGTTGCCGAGCGCATCCAGCAGCATCGCCTTCGATTCGACCGCATTGGCCACGCGCAGGTTGCGCGAGGCGGCCATGGCGATGCCGAAATCTTCCGGATGCACTTCGTATTCGCGCACGACGCCGTCGCGCAGTTCGCCCACGAGCGTGGCCGCACCCAGCGACATCTCGTCCATGCCGTCGCGACCCCACACCACCAGCGCGCGTTGCGCGCCCAGCTCCTGCAGGACGCGCACCTGGATGCCGACGAGGTCGGGATGGAACACGCCCATCAGGATGCTGGACGCATTGGCCGGGTTGGTCAGCGGACCCAGGATGTTGAAGATGGTGCGCACGCCCATCTCGCCGCGCACCGGGGCGACCGCCTTCATCGCCGGATGGTGCACCGGCGCGAACATGAAGCCGATGCCGCAACGCTCGATGCATTGCGCCACCTGCTCGGGCTGCAGCTCGATGCTTGCGCCGAGGGCTTCCAGCACGTCGGCCGCACCCGACTTCGACGAAACGCTGCGATTGCCGTGCTTGGCCACGCGGGCGCCCGCCGCCGCAGCTACGAACATCGACGCGGTGGAAATGTTGAATGTGTGCGCGCCGTCGCCGCCGGTGCCGACGATGTCGACGAGGTGGGTGCGATCGGCAACGTGGACGGGACGTGCGAATTCACGCAGCACGGTGGCGGCGCCGGCGATCTCGCCCACGGTTTCCTTCTTTACCCGCAGGCCGGTGAGGATCGCCGCGGTCATCGTCGGCGATACCTCGCCGCGCATGATCTGCCGCATCAGATCGACCATCTCGTCATGGAAGATCTCGCGGTGCTCGATGGTGCGCTGCAGGGCTTCTTGCGGGGTGATGGGCATTGCGGCTTCTGTCTGCGTGGATTGCCGTACCGGGTTTGCGGGTGGAATACCCCTCGCCGCCGGGGTGCGGTTCTATCGTTCGAGGAAGTTCTTCAGCAGCGCATGCCCATGCTCGGTCAGGATCGACTCGGGATGGAACTGCACGCCCTCGACGGGATGCTCGCGATGGCGCAGGCCCATGATCTCGTCGAAGGAGCCGTCGTCACTGTCGGTCCACGCGGTGACTTCGAGGCTGCCGGGCAAGGTGTCGCGCGCGACCACCAGCGAGTGGTACCGCGTCGCTTCATAGGCATCCGGCAATCCGGCGAATACGCCCTGCCCGCCGTGGCGGATGCGCGATGTCTTGCCGTGCATGATGGTCTTGGCGCGGACCACGTCGCCGCCGTAGGCCTGGCCGATGCTCTGGTGGCCGAGGCAGACCCCGAGGATGGGCACGCGTGCGCCGAGCTGCCTGATTACATCCACGGAAACGCCCGCCTCGTTCGGTGTGCAGGGGCCGGGGGAAATCACGATGCGCTCGGGCGCCAGCGCCTCGATCTGCGCCACCGACAGCTCGTCGTTGCGCACCACCTTCACCTCTGCGCCCAGCGTCTGCAGGTACTGCACGAGGTTGAAGGTGAAACTGTCGTAGTTGTCGATCATCAACAGCATGGAACTGCCTGCTTCCGGTGCCGCGGCGGGGGCGCGGACGGGCCGGCAGGATATCGCATGCACCTGCCCGGTGCCGGTGGCCGGCCTTATGAAACTTCGCTTTGCGGGGCCGCCGATGCAGCCGACGGCAGGATCACGCGCACCCGCAATCCCGGCTCGTGATCCAGCAACACCACGCGGCCGCCATGCCGTTGCACGATCGCGCGCACCAGGCTCAGGCCCAGCCCGCTGCCGGGTGAACCCCGATGGCCTTCCAGGCGCTGGAAACGGTCGAAGACGCGCTCGCGATCGCCTTCCGGGATCCCGGGACCACGATCATCGACCTGCAGCACCACGCCTTCGGTCGTGGCATGCGACGACACTGCGACGACGCTCCCGGCCGGCGCATATTTCACGGCGTTGTCGAGCAGGTTGACCGATGCCTGGAAGAGCTGGTCGCGGTCGCCGTGTACCCACGCGGGACGCAGGTCGGAAGCCAGCCGGATTCCGCGTTCGCCGGCGCTGGGTGTGTACAGCTCAATCGCGTCCGCAACCAGCGCGGACAGGTCGAGCAATGGATCATCTTTCGCGGGTGCCTGTGCTTCGATGCGTGCCAGTCGCAACAACGCACCGAACGACTGCAGCAGCTGATCTGTTTCGGCGATCGCGCCATCGAGCGCGGCTCCCTGGGCGGTGCCAACGGGCTGCTGGCGGAGACCTTCCAGGCGGTTGCGCAGCCGGGTCAGGGGCGTGCGCAGGTCGTGGGCGATGTGGTCGGTGGCATGGCGCACCCCGCCGAGCAGTTCCTCGATGCGATCGAGCATGCCGTTGAAACGGCGCGCGAGCCGGTCGAAGGCATCGCCGCTGTGATCGAGCGGCACCCGCAGTGCGAGCTCGCCGCCGCCCACGCGCTCGGCCGTGGCGTCGAGGCTGCGCAGGCGTCGGGATACCCACCGCGACGTGAGCCAGCCGATCAATGCACCGAGCGTGGCGGCGAACACCAGTGCGACCAGCGCCGTGTGCTGCATCAAAGCGAGGAAGCGGTCCTGCGAGCGCAGTCGCAATCCGGCCAACAACATATCGCCGCCGGCCAGCGGCTGCAGGTAGGCGACCACGTGCAGCGGGGCATCGTCGCCGTCCTGCGAAAGCAGCCGCTCGTCGAACTCGATCCAGCGCGCGCCCCGCCGGTAATGCGGCAGCGTGGTGAAGCTGCCCATGAGCAGCTGGCCACGCGGCGACACCAGTGCGTACACGGCATCGGGGTCTTCCGGCTCCGCCAGACGGCGCTGCAATTCCTCGAGCAGCGTCTTGCGCCCGTCTTCGCGATACACGTCGAGCAGGCCGGCCGCGTCGTTGCGCACCAGTTCGCGTGCGTCCTGCAGCAGCAGGGTCGAAACGGCGTAGTAGACACCGGCCCCGAGCAATACGAACGCGAGCAGGAAGGCGGCCATCACCACCAGCGCAAGTCGCGTGCTGGTGGAAAGCGCATGGTTGTTGGCCGGGGTCATTCGCCCAGCCGGTAGCCGGCGCCGCGAACGGTATGCAGCAATGGCCGCGCGAAGCCGTGGTCGATCTTCTGCCGCAGCCGGCTGATGTGCACGTCGATGACGTTGGTCTGCGGATCGAAGTGGTAGTCCCACACCGCCTCGAGCAGCATGGTGCGCGTGACCACGCGATCGGCCTGGCGCATGAGGTATTCGAGCAGGCGGAACTCGCGCGGCTGCAGTTCGATGCGCCGATCGCCGCGACGCGCCTCGCGGCTGAGCAGGTCGAGCTCGAGGTCGCCCACGCGCAGGCGGGTCGGCTCACGCTCGTCGCCCGCGCGGCTGCGGCGCACGATGCTGTCGAGGCGCGCGCTCAGCTCGGAATAGGCAAACGGTTTGGCCAGGTAGTCGTCGGCGCCGGCGCGCAGGCCCTCGACGCGGTGGTCCACTTCCCCCAGCGCCGTCAGCAGCACCAGCGGCGTGCGATTGCCGGCGCCGCGCAGGGTCTGCAGCACGACCAGGCCATCGAGGCCCGGCAGCATGCGGTCGAGCACGATCGCGTCGTAGGTTTCGGTGGTGGCCAGGAACAGGCCCTGCTTGCCGTCCTCGGCATGGTCGAGCACATGGCCGTCCTCGCGCAGGCCCTTGCCTATGAAGGCCGCGGTGTGGGGATCGTCTTCGACCAGCAGGACGCGCATGTCACCTCCCGGATGAAAAAGGATACCCCGCCGAAAACCTTCGACGGGGTATCCCGCCCGCATCCACTTACGGGCGTCGGGGACAGATCAGCTCTTCGATCAGCTCTTCTTGGCGTCGCTGCTTGCGGGCGCCTTGTCGGACTTCACGTCCTTCTTGGCCTTGGCCATGTGCTTGTGCTTGGTGACCTTGGCTGGCGCGGTGGAGTTGGCCGGCGTGGTCGAGGAGGCAGGCGTGGTGGCGGGCGGTGCGGCAAGGGCCGTGCCCGCGAAGGCGCTCAGAGCGGCGGCGAACAGGATCTTGCGATAGTCGTTCATGGTGGCTCCTGGATGAAGGTCTGGGTTGCCGGTGGGGCGTATCCCCATCGCAGCGACAGGTTGCGCTCCCGGGCTTCACCGGCGCCTTTCCGCGCCATGAACGATCCGTAATGTTTCTGGCGCGCATTGCATGCGATGCACGGAAGCGGTCGCGCCACCCGGACCTGGCGTCGCCTTGTGGCTGGCCCTTGGCCCCATCAGGCCTGCGCATGGCGTCGGAGGGATTCGGCCGCAAAAAAAGGGCGACCCATCGCGCTGCCTCCGTGGCGACGGCTCACGGTGCAGACGCAAAGGCCTCGGGCTGGTTTCCAGATCGGTACGCGCGGTTCTTGTTGCAGGTGGGCGAGCGACGCGACGTACCGATGCAGCGATAGCGCCGGCACGCCGCGCGTAACGCAGTCGCCCTACCCCACGCTTCCGCCTCGGCGCAGCGGCACCGGGGCCGTGGCAATGCGGCTCTTGAGCTCCGCCAGCTCGCCCGGCAGCACCACCAGGTAATGGATCAGTTGCTCGGCGAGTTCGAGCAGGTTTTCGGCGGTGACCTTGTCGATCGCGGCTTCGTCCTCGAACTGCCGGCCGAACGCGCCATCGGGCGCCATCAGGTGCGAGATGTCCTGCAACGGCCGGGTCAGGTCGATATCGCGCGGCAAGGTCTCGAGCTGGCGTGGCAGCGGCAGGTCGCGCTTCTCCGCGGGCAGCAGGCGCGCGCACAGGCCTTCGAGCAGGTGTCGCACCGTCAGCGCGGTGGGGCCCCATTCGGCGTGGTTGTAGAGCTTCAGGGCCGAGTCGTACGTGCGTGCCAGCGGTCCGGACAAGGCGTGCAGATGCTGCGTGCCCGTCATGCATTCGCGTCCGCCCGGCGCCGGATAGGTGAAGAGCGTTTCCGGCTTGCAGTTGTTGAAGTCGTCGATCAGCTGCACCAGCAGGACCGGGCGCCCGCAGCGGGTGCAGCTCATTTCCGTGGCCACGACCTGGCCGCCATGCTCCTGCCAGGGCCGCGCCTCGAACATCGCCTTTGCATTGCAGCCCGGGCAGATCAGTTCGATCGCGCGGGCAAAGCCGTTGGCAAACCGGGCCTGGACGCTGGTGTCGGGAATCTGATGCATGGCGCACTCCCTCAAGTCACGCAATTGGCATGGGCATTATTTCAACCGGATGTTCCCCTGCACTCGCAGTGAACCGTTCCTCTTGTGAACAAAACGTTGAGGCACGCGCGGACCGGCCGGACAGGACAAGCCCGGGCGGACAAAAGCGGACGAACGGCAGGGGCGAAACGGACAGGCGCGCGGCCCGTCGACGCCGTCAGAGCCCGCGCGCGGCCTCGGCGACGGCACGGAACAGGGCGCGGCCCTTGCTCATCGTCTCCTCCCACTCCTTCGCCGGGTCGGAGTCGTAAACGATGCCGGCGCCGGCCTGCACGTGCAGGCGGCCGTCCTGGATGACGGCGGTGCGGATCGCGATCGCGGTGTCGGCGTCGCCGTGCCAGCCGATGTAGCCGACCGCCCCGGAATAGACGTTGCGGCGGATCGGTTCGAGCTCGCGGATCACTTCCAGTGCGCGGATCTTGGGTGCGCCACTGACCGTGCCGGCGGGGAATGTCGCACGCAGTACGTCGGCGTAGCTCAGGCCCGCCTTCAGCGTGCCGGTGACTTCGCTGACGATGTGCATGACGTGGCTGTAGCGCTCGATCACGAACTGCTCGCCCACCTCCACCGTGCCCGGCTCGCTGACGCGGCCGACATCGTTGCGGCCCAGGTCGATCAGCATCAGGTGCTCGGCGCGTTCCTTCGGATCGGCCAGCAGTTCGGCTTCCAGCGCCTGGTCCTGTTCGACCGTGGCGCCGCGCGGACGCGTGCCGGCGATCGGACGCACGGTGATCTCGTCGCCCATCAGGCGCACGAGGATTTCCGGCGACGAGCCCACGACCTGGGTGCCGCCCACATCGAGGAAGTACATGTACGGCGACGGATTCAACGCCCGCAGCGCGCGATAGACATCGACCGGGCGCGCCTTGAACGGCACGCTCAGGCGCTGGCTCAGCACGACCTGGAAGATGTCGCCGGCGCGGATCAGTTCCTTCGATTTCTCCACCGCATCGATGAAGCCCTCGCGGGTGAAGCCGGAGACGAAGTCCTCTTCCTCCAGGCCGTTGGGATCGCGTGTTTCCGGATAACCCTGGCCGCCCTGGCGCAGGCGGTGGGTCAATTCATCGAGCCGGCGCTGCGCACGCGCGAAGGCACGTTCCTCGCGCGGGTCGGCGTGGACGATCAGGTACAGGCGGCCCTTGAGATTGTCGAATACCGCCAGTTCCTCGCTGAGCATCAGCAGGATGTCGGGCGTACCCAGTTCGTCGGGCTTGTGCGATCCGTCCCGCTGCGGCGCGGCCAGGCGCGGCTCGATGTACTGCACGCACTCGAAACCGAACCAGCCGACCAGGCCGCCGGTGAAGCCCGGCAGGCCTTCGATCTTCGGCACCGAATGCGCGGTGCGCAGGCGCTCGACTTCGGTGAACGGATCCTCGACGACACGGCTTTCGACCAGCTCACCGTCTTCGGTCACGAACAGGGTGTGGCCGGCGAAGGCGTACACCCGCCGCGCCGGCAGGCCGATGATCGAGTAGCGGCCGAAGCGCTCGCCGCCTTCGACGGATTCGAACAGATAGGTATGCGGACCGTCGGCGAGCTTCAGGTACACCGACAGCGGTGTGTCGAGATCGGAAAAGACCTCGCGCACTACGGGAATGCGGGTATGGCCGGCCTCGGCAAGCTGGCGGAACTGGTCGGCGTCGAGCTGCATGCGGGGCAAACGCGGATCGCGCGGAAGGCGGCGGGGCAGTATGCCACCGCGGTGCAGGCCCCCGACCGGGGCGAGTGCCGCGGGCATAGAAGAATTCATCACATGGATGTCATCTTCCGCCGGGAAAATAGGAGGCCATTCCCAGGGACGACGGGCGGAGGCGGGATTGCCTCCAATCTTCAACGGCAGGCCGGCAACGGCCTGCCGTTTTCATTCACGGGATAGTTGCGCGCTCAGCGCACGCCGGCGACCGCTGCCTTCATCCTGGCGATGACGTCGGCGTAGTCCGGCGCGTTGAAGATCGCCGAACCCGCGACGAAGGTATCGGCGCCGGCGGCGGCGATTTCCGCGATGTTGTCGGCCTTCACCCCGCCATCGATCTCGAGCCGGATCGGCTTGCCGCTGCGGTCGATCATCGCGCGCACGCGGCGCAGCTTCTCCAACGCCGAGGGAATGAAGGACTGGCCGCCGAAACCGGGGTTCACCGACATCAGCAGGACCAGGTCGAGCTCCTCGAGCACGTAGTCGAGCACTTCCACCGGCGTTGCCGGGTTCAGCACGAGGCCCGCCTGGCAACCCGACGCCTTGATCAGCTGCACCGTGCGATGCACGTGCGCGCTGGCTTCGGGATGGAAGCTGATCAGCGAGGCGCCGGCCTTGGCGAAGTCGGGAACGATGCGGTCGACGGGCTGCACCATCAGGTGCACGTCGATCGGCGCGGTCACGCCGTGCTTGCGCAGCGCCTCGCACACCATCGGGCCGATGGTGAGGTTGGGCACGTAGTGGTTGTCCATCACGTCGAAGTGCACCCAGTCGGCGCCGGCCTTGAGCACGTGGTCGACCTCATCGCCGAGCCTGGCGAAGTTGGCGGAGAGGATGGACGGGGCGATCACGGTCGATTGCATGGCGTGCTTACTTCCTGCGCAGGGTCTGGATGCGGTCGTAGGCGGCGTTGATCTCGCGGGCCTTGGCCTCGGCCTGGCGGCGCAGCTCTTCCGCGGCGCCGGCCATGCGGTCGGGGTGGTACTGCGAGATCAGGCGGCGGTAGGCCAGGTCGATTTCGGCATCGCTGGCCTCGTCGGTCAGGCCGAGCACGGCGTAGGGGTTGTCGCGGCGCAGCCTGAACCAGTCGGTGTCGAAGGCATGCCCGATCAGCAGGCCGATCAGGGCCCCCAGCAGCGGATTGAACCGCAGCAGCTCGGCACCGGCGATGAAACCCAGCAATTTGCCGTACCAGCGTTTCATCGGGGCGGCTGCAAACACCGTTGGAATCGGGTGCGCAGTTTACGGCACCCCCAACTTGTTCGGCGGTCGCAGCCCGGCCCGGCGCAGCGCGCCGGGCGTTCGTCAGGCCGCGCACGCGGCCTGAGCTTACCCTGCAAGCCCCGCCCGACCGGCGTACACTTCCCGGCCCTGTCGCGCCCGCCCGCGCGATGCGCAGGCAGGCATGAGCCATTACGGCTGCTTTGCTGAGGATGTCTGCCTTGCCCACGACTGTGTCCCGTCCCTTCCTGCTGGAATCGGATCTGCCCGGCCTGACGCTGCGCCACCGCGGCAAGGTCCGCGACGTGTTCGACCTGCCCGGCGACCGCTTGCCCGCCGGCCATCCCGGCGATCACCTGCTCATGGTCGCGACCGACCGCCTCAGCGCGTTCGACGTGGTGCTGCCCGACCCTATTCCGGGCAAGGGCGAGATGCTGTGCCAGATCAGCAATTTCTGGTTCGGCCAGACCGAACACATCCTGCCCAACCACCTCACCGGCATCGCGGTGGAATCCGTGTTGCCGCCAGGCGTGGACGCTTCGCTGTATGCGAAGCGCTCGGTGGTGACCAAGCGGCTGAAGCCGGTGCCGGTGGAATGCATCGCGCGCGGCTTCGTGATCGGCAGCGGCTGGAAGGACTACCAGCGTACCGGCCGCATCAGCGGCATCGCCCTGCCCGACGGCCTGCGCCAGGCCGAGCAACTGGCCGAACCGATCTTCACCCCGTCGACCAAGGCCGCGGTCGGCGACCACGACGAGAACATCGATTTCGACACGGTCGTGCACACTATCGGCGCCGCACTCGCCGAACAGGTGCGCGACGCGACGCTGCGCCTGTACACCTTCGCGCGCAACTACGCCGCGCAGCGCGGCATCCTGCTGGCCGATACCAAGTTCGAGTTCGGCACCGATGCCGACGGCCGCCTGTACGTGATGGACGAGATGCTGACGCCGGATTCCTCGCGCTACTGGCCGGCCGACGAGTACCAGGTCGGCACCAGCCCGCCGAGCTACGACAAGCAGATCGTGCGCGACTACCTGGAGACGCTGGACTGGGACAAGCGCCCGCCGGGTCCGAAGCTGCCGCAGGAAGTGATCGACCGCACGCGCGCGCGCTATGCCGAGGCGCTGCAGAAGCTGGCGGGAATTTCCGTCGACTGATCGATGCGGGGCCGGCCACATGCTCCGGCCTCGCCGCGCGCAGCCGCGTGATGCGGCCGGCTGACAGCGCACATCCCCCGGCGTACAGTCGTTCGCATCCACAGGGGACTTTTCGATGAACGCGACCACCGACCGCCCGATCGACCGCTGGTTCGCCAGCTACTCCGGCGACCACCGCAACGAAACCAACCAGCTCATCCACGTGGTGTGCGTCCCCGCGATCCTGTGGAGCGTGGTCGCGCTGCTGTGGTGCCTGCCCGTGCCGACCGGCCTGTTCGTGCCGGGCACGTGGGCAGCACTCGCGATGTTCGCGGCCTGGATGTTCTATTACCGCGCATCGCGCCCGCTGGGCTTCGGCATGCTGGCCACGTTCGTGGTGATGGGTTTTCTCACCCGCTGGCTGTACGACAACCTCGGCCAGCTCGGTCTGCTGCGCGTGGCGATTGCGGTCTTCATCGTCGCCTGGATCGGCCAGTTCATCGGACACAAGATCGAGGGCAAGAAGCCCAGCTTCCTCACCGACCTCACCTACCTGCTGATCGGACCCGCATGGGTGCTGGCGAAGCTGTATCGCAAGCTCGGCTGGCGTTATTGAGGTTGTCACACGCGCCTTCGCCCTCGCCGGCCATGCCCGCCCGCGACATCGCCCTCGTCCTGCTGGTCTGCGTCGCCTGGGCCCTCAATTTCCTGATCTCCGCGCTGGCGCTGCGCGAGATCCAGCCGTTCCTGTTCACCGCGGTGCGCTTCGCCCTGCTGGCGTTGCCGCTGGCGTTCTTCCTCAAGCGCCCGGCACCCGGGCAATGGCTGCGGCTGGTCGCTGTCGCGCTGTGCGTGGGCGTGGTGCATTTCGGCCTGAGCTTCAGCGCGCTCAAGCTCGCCGGTGACCTGTCGTCGCCGGCGATCGTGATGCAGAGCTACGTGCCGATGACCGCGCTGCTGGCGTGGTGGCTGCTCGGCGAGCGCTTCGCCTGGCGCACCGGCGTGGCGATCGCGGTGAGCTTCGCGGGCGTGCTGGTGCTCGGCTTCGACCCGCTGGTGCTGGACCAGCCGATGTCCCTGCTGCTGATGCTGGTCTCGGCCGCGTTCCTCGCCATCGGCACGGTGCTGATGAAGGGCCTGCGCGGACTGGATGTCTTCAGCCAGCAAGGCTGGACGGCCGTTTTCAGCGTGCTGCCCCTGCTGGCGATCAGTGCGGCGGTCGAACCCGGCGCGCTGGCGCAACTGCCGCAGGTGAGCTGGGTCGCGTGGACAGGTGCGCTCTACGCCGCGTTCGTTTCATCGCTGCTTGGCCACGGCCTCTATTACGTGCTGGTGCAGCGGCATCCGGTGGCGCAGGTGACGCCGTGGCTGTTGCTGGTGCCGGTGCTCGCGGTGGCGCTGGGCATCGCGTTCTGGGGCGACCGCCCGGGACCGCGGCTGTGGCTGGGCGGCGCGATGGTGCTGGGCGGCGTGCTGATCATCGCGCTGCGGGCGATCGCGAAATCACGCGTGATTCCGGCCAGCGAAACCCCGTAGCGCGCTCAGACGATTTCCTCGATCTCATCGCGCGCCTCGAACATCCGCGCCGTGGGCCGGAACGCGCGCGGTGCATAGCCGAAGTCGCGGCGTGCCGGCGTGTCGTCGAATACCAGGTCCGTGCGCATGCGCCGCACCGCGGCTTCGCCCAATCCCGTGCCGCCTGCGAGTTTCGCGGCCGCCAGGGCGAGATTGAATAGCGGCGACGGCAGTTCCACCAGCGACGGCGGCGGCTCGAGCACGGCGAGCACGCGTTGCACCATCTCGCGATACGGCAAGGTCTCGCCCCCGGGCAACGCATAGGTCTGCCCGTGCGCCGCGGCGGTGCCGATCACCGCGAATGCCGCGGCGGCCAGGTCATCGACGTGCACCGGTTGGCGGCGTCCGGTGGCATTGCGCGGCAACGGAAAACGCCCCCAACGCTGCGCCAGGCGCGCGATGCGCGTCAGCGTGGCATCGCGTCCGGCGCCGTAGATCAGGGTCGGCCGCAGCAGCGTCGCCTGCGCCGAACGCAATGCGGCCGTGGCCAGCACACCTTCTTCGCCCGCGCGCAGGCGCTGGGCGACATCGCGCTCGCGCGGATCGGCCGAGCCGCGCTTCACGTCCACGCTGGTGGAGCCGAAGGCGACGATGCGATCGCATTCGATCCTGGCGGCGCCGTACCACTGTGCAAAGGCATCGAGGGGTCCACAGCTGACGATCGCATCCACCCGCACCGGCAATGCCGGCAGTGCACTCAAGTCCCCGCGCAACCACACCAGCCCCGTGCGTTCGTGCTGTGGCTGCCGCGACAACGCGGTGATGCGCCAGCCCTCGCGCAGCAACCTGCCCAGCAAGGGCCGCCCGATCTGGCCGCTGCCTCCGAACACCAGCGCGTGCTTCATTGCTCTCCCACGCCTCGTTCCGGCAGCACCGCGCGCAACCACGCGAACCCCAGCACCGCCGCCAATACCGACGCCCCCAGGATGCCCAGCACCGACTCGTCGTAACGCAGGCGGTCGTTGTAGGCCAGCGAGGCGATGAACAGGCTCATGGTGAAACCGATGCCGCACAGCGCACCCAGGCCGAACATCGCGCGCAGGTCCATTCCCTTCGGAAAACGTGCCCAGCCCATCGTGCGCATCAACAGCGCGGCGCCGACGATGCCGATCGGCTTGCCCAGCACGAGGCCCAATGCGATACCCAGCGGCAACGCCGCGAGCGCGTCCTTCATCTGCAATCCGCCCAGCACGAGGCCGGCGTTGGCAAAGGCGAAGACCGGCAGGATCGCGTATGCCACCCACGGATGCAGCGCGTGCTCCAGCGTCTCCAGCGGCGAATGCTCGATCTCATCCGGAATCGCGTTGCGCTTGTCGACATGCGGAATCATCAACCCGGTCGCCACGCCCGCGAGCGTCGCGTGCACGCCCGACTTCAGCACGCACACCCACAGCACCGCGCCCAGCAGCAGGTAAGGCCACAGCGCGGTGACCCTGGAGCGGTTGAGCAGCGTCATCGCCACCAGCACCAGGGCCGCGAGCCCGAGTGCGGCAAACGACATCCCGTGCGAATAGAACGCGGCGATGATCAGGATCGCGATCAGGTCGTCGACCACCGCAATCGTCGACAACAGCAGCTTCATGCCGACCGGCACGCGCGAACCAAGCAGCGCCAGCACGCCCAATGCGAAGGCGATGTCGGTGGCCGCCGGCACCGCCCAGCCGCGCATGGCCGGAGCATCGCCGTGGTTGAGCGCGGTGAACAACAGCGAGGGCACGAGTACGCCGGCGGTGGCACAGACCAGCGGCAGGATCAGCTGCTCCCGCCCCGCCAGCTGGCCAGTGAGACGTTCGCGTTTGATTTCCAGCGCCACCAGCAGGAAGAACACGGCCATCAGGCCATCGTTGATCCACAGCAGCAATGGCTTGGCGATGGCGACATCGCCGAAACCCAGCTTGAGATTGAAGCTGCGGAACGCTTCATAGCTGTCTTGCAGCGGCGAATTCGCCGCGACCAGCGCGAGCGCCGCAGCCGCGATCAGGGTGATGCCACCCGCCGCTTCCAGGCGGAAGAATTCGACCAGCGCAAGCAGGGCGCGCGGCAGACGACGCGCGGAGGCGGAATCCGGGCGACTCATTGCCTAGCCCGACTTGCCTGCCAGCAACAGCTCGAACGCGATCCAGACTCCATACGCGATCAGCAGCATTGCGCCCTCGCCCCTGGATACGCGCATTTCGCCGCTGAGCACCGGGTACAGCATCAGTGCGAACGCCAGGGCGGCCAACAGCTCGTAGCCCAGCGGCAGGGCGAAATGGCCCGGCGCCATTACCGTCATCGGCAACGCGAGCGCGCCGAAGGCCGCCATGCCGCCGACCACCACGAGGATGTTGAAGACACTGGCGCCGATCACATGGCCCATGACCATGTTGCCGTGGCCGCGCCGTGCCGCGGCGACCGCCGCCGCCACTTCCGGCAGCGCGGTACCGATCGCCACCGGCAGCAGGCCGGTCAACACCGGCGACAAGCCAAGGCCCTGGCCGATCACGGCGGCGCCGGAATCGGACACGTCCATGCCGAACAGCTTCATGCCGGCGCCGCCGACGATCAGTTTCGAGCCGATCCACACGAGGGCGGTGCCCAGGACGAAGCGCACCAGGTTCTGGCCGAGCATGGTGCTGGTCTGCCCGAACTCGCTGATCTGTTCGCGCACGTCCGCCGCTTCCTGGCGGGTGCGCGCCAGGGCGAAGAAAAACACCGCGACGAAGGCCAGCAGCAACAGGCAGCCTTCGACCCGCGACAAGGTGCCATCCGCGCCCAGCGCGAGTACCGCGATCGTGCCCAGCACCAGCACCAGCAGCAACGGGCGCAGCGCGCGCCAGCGCACCAGCAGCGGGGCCGCGAGCGCGGCGGCACCGAGGGTGAGGCCGATGTTGGCGACATTGCTGCCGACGGCATTGCCCAGCGCGAGTTCGCCCTGGCCGTGGTGGATCGCCACCAGGTTCACCGCCAGCTCCGGCAGCGAGGTGGCGAAGGCAACCAGCACCAGGCCGGTGGTGAACGGTGTGAGTCCCAAGCGCTGCGCCAGTCCCGCGGCGCCCTTGACGATCGAATCACCGCCCAGCGCCAACAGCACCAGACCCAATAAGAACAAGCCGATGGCTGTCAGCATTGCGTTGCCTCCGGAAGGGTTGCGGCGATCTTACGGGCTTTGGCGTGAGCGGGCTTTGTCGTGGGTGGGCTTTGCTTTGTAGTGACGCATGTCGCGCCGGTGCGCGATCAGCCACAGCCTTCCACGTAGTCGACCTGCGGTGGCATGCCCAGCCGCCACGCGGTGACCTTGCCCGACGCGTCGGTTTCGAACACCAGCACCGCGCCGCTCGCGGCGTCGGTATGGCGCAGGTACTTCGCGCCTTCGACGTACTTGTGCGGCTGCTCGACCAGGTCAGCGTAATGCTGGCCGATCTCGGCGGCGCTCATGCCCACCCGTCCGCCGCCCGGCGCGACGATGTCGGCGACATCCACGTCGAGGCGCGAGAAGCGCCGGTTCTCGATCATGAAGCCGATGCGGTGGCTGTCCTTCTGGTGCGGCTCGGGATACAGGTAGTAGCAACCCTGGGGATCACCGGGGCCTCCGGCCATGTCCTGGCCCCAGGCCATGCGCACTTCCTCGGCCGTCGCGCCGAACCTGGCCGGACCGAATCCGCTGTAGCCGATCGCGCCACTGGCGGGCATCGGCCCCGATGTCGCCTCGGGTGCCGGTGCGGCCGCCACCGGTTGTGGTGGCGGAGCGGAGTCCGGGGCAGCGGGTGTGGCCGGCTTCGCGGCGGCGGCGTCATGCGGGCGCTCCGTCCGATCGGAGGAGCAGGCCGCAAGCGCCAGCGCGATCGCCAGCAGCATGGGCCACATGGGGGTTTGGGTCATCGTCGTCCTCGTTCGCACAGCGCAGGTCCGCGGCAGTGTCGCCAGCGTCCGTTAACCGGATGCGAAGCCCGCCCCGCGGGCGTGACGGTTACGTGGATGCGAAGTGCTTCTGCAACCCTGCCCAGCAGGCCTGGTAGTCGCGCTGCCGATGCGTCGCATCGATGGCCTGCTGCGTCGGACGGATCACCGCGCGCGTCTCGAACATGAAGGCCATCGTGTCGCGGATGACGTCAGGCCCGGACAGGTCGGCCGCAATCGCCTTCTCGAACGTCGCCGCGTCGGGCCCGTGGCCGGTCATCGAGTTGTGCAGCGAACAGCCGCCGGGAGCGAAGCCCTCGGCCTTGGCGTCGTACACGCCGTGGATGAGGCCCATGAACTCGCTGGCGATGTTGCGGTGGAACCACGGCGGCCGGAACGTGTCCTGCGCCACCAGCCAGCGCGGCGGGAAGATCACGAAGTCCATGTTGCTGGTGCCCGGCGTGTCGCTGGGCGAATGCAGCACCAGGAAGATCGACGGATCGGGATGGTCGAAGCTGATCGAGCCGATCGTGTTGAAGTGGCGCAGGTCGTACTTGTACGGCGCGTAGTTGCCGTGCCACCCGACCACGTCGAGCGGCGAATGACTGATCGGCGCACGCCACAGGTGGCCCTGGAACTTGGCAATCAGTTCGAACTCGCCTTCCGCTTCCTCGTACGCCGCGTTCGGCGTGAGGAAGTCGCGCGGGTTGGCCAGGCCATTGGAGCCGATCGGGCCGAGGTCGGGCAGGCGCAGGATCGCGCCGAAGTTCTCGCACACGTAGCCGCGTGCGTCACCATCTGGCAGTTCGACGCGGAAGCGGATGCCGCGCGGGATCACCGCGATTTCGTTCGGCTCGACATCGAGCACACCGAGTTCGGTGGCGATATGCAGGCGGCCCTGCTGCGGCACGATCAGCAGTTCGCCGTCGGCGTCGTAGAAGAAGCGGTCCTGCATCGACTTGTTCGCCGCGTACAGGTGGATGCCGACGCCGCTCTGCGCGCCGGGCGAACCGTTGCCGGCCATGGTGAAAAGCCCGTCGACGAAATCGACCGGCGCCCGCGGCATCGGCAGCGGGCTCCAGCGCAGCTGGTCGGGCGTGACCGGACCGTGGCCGAAGTCGTTGTGGAAGTGCGAATGCAGGTACGGCGCGAACGCGCCATGCATCGCCGCCGGGCGGATGCGGTATAGCCAGCTGCGATGATTGGCATGGCGCGGCGCGGTGAACGCGGTGCCGCTCACCTGCTCCGCGTACAGCCCGTGGGCGACGCGCTGCGGCGAATTGCGTCCGACCGGCAGCGTGCCGGCGACCGCCTCGGTCGCGAATTCGTTGCCGAAACCGGATTGGTAGCCGTTGCCTGCGATCGTCATCGCCGCTGGTCCTTGTTGCCGAGGATTGGGGGTTACAGCACGCCGCGCTTCATCTGGTCGCGTTCGATGCTCTCGAACAGCGCCTGGAAGTTGCCTTCGCCGAAGCCTTCGTTGCCCTTGCGCTGGATGATCTCGAAGAAGATCGGTCCGATCGCGTTCTGGGTGAAGATCTGCAACAGCTTGCGCTGCTTGGTCTCGGCGTCCGCGTCGATCAGGATCTTGTTCTTCGCCAGGCGCGCGACGTCCTCGCCATGGTTGGGCACGCGCTGGTCGATCACCTCGAAGTAGGTATCCGGCGTGTCGAGGAACTCGACGCCCTGCGCGCGCATCGCTTCCACCGTCTCGTAGATGTCGTCGGTGAAGCAGGCGATGTGCTGGATGCCCTCGCCCTTGTAGGCATCGAGGTACTCGTTGATCTGCGACTTCGGGTCGCTGGATTCGTTGAGCGGGATGCGCACGACGCCGTCCGGTGCGGTCATCGCCTTCGACACCAGGCCGGTCTTGGCGCCCTTGATGTCGAAGTAGCGGATCTCGCGGAAGTTGAAGAGACGCTCGTAGTAATCCGACCACTTCTGCATGTTGCCGAAGTAGAGGTTGTGGGTCAGGTGGTCGATGAAGGTCAGGCCGAAGCCCTTCGGATCCTGCTCGGCGCCCTGCACCGGCAGGTAGTCCTCGTACATCGAACCCTTGTCGCCGTAGCGGTCGATCAGGTACAGCATGCAGTCGCCGATGCCCTTCACCACCGGGGCATCGACGGCCTTGCTGTCGGCCTTGTCGGTGATGGCTTCGCCACCGTTGTTGACGACGGTGTCGAACACGACGCCGGCCGGCTTCTGGAAACGGATCGCGAAGCCGCAAGCGCTGGGCCCGTGCCTGGCGGCGAAGTCGGCGGCGAAGCTGTCGGGATCCTCGTTGACGAGGAAGTTGACGCCGCCCTGGCGGTACACCGTGATCGGCCGCGACTTGTGGTGCATCACCGCAGTGAAGCCCATCTTGCGCAGGTAGTCGTGCAGCAGTTCGCCCTGGCCGGCGGGCGCGGCGAATTCGACGAATTCGAAGCCGTTGATGCCGAGCGGGTTCTCGAAAGTGGTGACCTGCATGCCCAGGTTCGGGCCGGACGTGGTCTGGGCGTTCATGCGGAGACTCCTGATAACGTGGGGCGTACCAGTGCCCGCAACCGCGGGCAGGGTGTAAAGAGCACTATAGTTTCATATGAAACCAACAACAAGCCACGATAGCACCGCTGCGCCGGGGCCGGGCGACCCTTCGTCTGCACAGGCCAGCGCGGAACACGCCCAATGGGAACTCGACCGGTTCCTGCCCTACCGCCTCAGCGTCCTGTCCAATCGTGTCAGCCAGACCATTGCCAGCGCGTATGCGCGGCGTTTCGGCCTTGGCGTGACCGAATGGCGGGTGATCGCGGTACTCGGTCGTTACCCCGGGCTGTCGGCGAACGGCGTCGCGGCGCGCACGGCGATGGACAAGGTGGCGGTGAGCCGCACCGTCGCACGGCTGCTCGAACGCGGCCTGCTCCAGCGCGACACCCATGACGACGATCGTCGCCGCTCGGTGCTGGAGCTGAGCCCGGACGGTTACGGCATCTATGACGAAGTCGTGCCGGTGGCGCTGGATTACGAGCGGCGCCTGCTGGAGCCACTGGATGCGGACGAGCGCGCGCAGCTGGACCGGTTGCTGGTGAAGCTTTCCACCGGAGTGGCCGGCCTGGCGGAATCCAGGGACTGACAAGTGCAACCAATGTCCACTCCCGATCCGCTGCCCGAGCTGTTGCGTGCGCGCCGGCTCGATGAAGCCGAAGCGTTGTGCCGCGCGCGCCTGCAGGCCGATCCGGCCGACTTGGGCGCGGCCCG
The DNA here is from genome assembly GCF_054049835.1 of Lysobacter sp. P5_B9. Lineage (NCBI taxonomy): Bacteria > Pseudomonadati > Pseudomonadota > Gammaproteobacteria > Lysobacterales > Lysobacteraceae > Lysobacter > Lysobacter sp. P5_B9. The sequence continues at coordinate 73,711 of NZ_JBFULP010000001.1, read as the reverse complement.
TTTCCTGCTCCCGCATCTGGCCCGGAAGGGAGATGCGGAACAGGCCCGCGCCCTCGCCCTGCGCGGAGTGCAGGTCAGTGGCGGCAACCGCGACCTGCAGTTGATGCTGGGGCAGGCCTGCGAACAACTCGGCGACCTCGAGGCCGCCCGCACCGCCTACACCGCGGCCGCGGCCGCGGACGCGGAGGACTGGGTGGCACCGCTGCTGCTGGCCGACAACCTCGAGCGGCTGGGCGAAGCGACCCCGGCTCTCACGGCACGCGTGCAGGCCCTGTCCCGCGCCGAACGCGATGGGGCCCTGCTGCCACAGACGCCGATGCCGCAGGTGATGCAGGCCCGCCTGCAACGGGCCTTCCTCGCCGTGCAGCACGCACGTGGCCTGGAACTGGACGCGGCGCTGGCCCCGTTCGCTGCGGCAGCGCGCGTGCGGGCCGCCACGGACGCCCTCCTGGGCCGTCGCGCGCGCACGACCTCGCATCCACTGCAGCAACCGACCTTGCTGTGCCTGCCCGATCTGCCGCCACAACCCTGGTTCGACCGCACGCAGTTTCCCTTCCTTGCCGCGATCGAAGGCGAGACGGAAGCGATCCGCGCGGAACTGCTGGCCCTGCTCGACGATGACGCCGCCATGGAGCCATACGTCGACATGCCGCAACGCGCACCCGCCGCGCGACTGTGGCAGGAACTCAATCATTCGCCGCGCTGGCGTGCCTTCCACTTCCATCGGCACGGCATGCCCGTCGCGGCGCACCTGGCGCGCTGCCCGCGCACGGCGGCGGCGCTGGCGGCGCTGCCGTTGATGCGCATCCCCGGGCACGCGCCCGAAGCGATGTTCTCCCTGCTCGCGCCGCGGACACGGATTCCGCCGCACACCGGCGTGATCAACGGGCGCCTGACCGTGCACCTGCCGCTGGTGGTGCCTCCACGGTGCGGCGCGCTGCGCGCCGGGGAAGAAGCGCGCCCCTGGGAGGAAGGCCAGTGCCTGGTCTTCGACGACAGCTTCGTCCACGAGGCCTGGAACGACAGTCCACACCTGCGCGCGGTGCTGATCTTCGACATCTGGCATCCGGCACTCACTGCGACCGAGCGCCAGGCGTTGTCGGCGGTGATTACCGCGCTGGGCGAATTCAACCGGCGCCATGGCGCGGACGATCCATTGCAGGAGTAGCGCCCAGAAAAAAACGGCGGCCAGTGGCCGCCGTTTTTGTTCTTGCCGGTTGCCTCGCAGCAACCGTGGATGCGCTTACTTCACGCCGTGCATCAGGCGCTGGATCAGCGGCGCGACCAGGAACAGCAATACGCCGCCACCGACCAGGATCCAGAAGCCCATGGTGTAGCCCGCCAACGCCGACGCGGTGTTCATGCCGCCCTCGCCGCTGACGCTGCCGGCGAAGATGCCCGACAGGTTGTTGCCGATGCCGGTGGACAGGAACCAGCCACCCATGCCGAAGCCGACCAGGCGCAGCGGTGCCAGCTTGGTCACCATCGACAAGCCGATCGGCGACAGGCACAGCTCGCCGATGGACTGGATCCAGTACACCGCGAACAGCGTCCAGAACGGGATCAGGCCGGCAGCCGAGACCAGCTTGGACAGCGCGAACATCAACAACAGGAAGGCCAGGCCGTTGAAGATCAGGCCGAGGCCGAACTTGCGCGGGATGGACGGGTTGAACCGGCCCAGCTTCACCCAGATCCAGGCGATGAGGGGTGCCAGCACGATGATCGCAACCGAGTTGACCGACTGGAACCAGGCGTTCGGGAACACGGTCTCGCCGCTCAGGGCCAGGACAGTGCCCTTCAGGCCTTCGCTGAAGATGTCGCGGTCGACGATCTTGTCGGCGAGGAAGGTGAAGGAGCTGCCCGCCTGTTCGAAGAACATCCAGAACAGAATGTTGAAGGTGAAGATGATCAGCATGGCGATGCAGCGGTCGCGCTGCACGGCGCCCTCGCGGAAGGCCTCGACCATCAGGAACGCGCACAGGACCAGGAACATCGGCGTCAGCACGAACCACTGCAGCGCATTGGCGCCCATCTCGAGCAGGAAGTAAGCCACCGGGATCGAGGCCAGTGCGCCCGCGAACACGTACAGCACCTTGCGCTTGCCGCCCTCGCCTTCCGGCGGACGGCCGATACCCCCGAGCTGGCGGCGACCAAACCAGAACCACACCAGGCTCAGGATCATGCCCACGCCGGCAGCCATGAAGACCACCTTGTAGGCCGGCATGGACTCGATGCCGAACACCTTCTTGGCCAGGTACTGGGTCACGAGCGGCGCAATCATCGCGCCGAGGTTGATGCCCATGTAGAAGATGGTGAAGCCCGAGTCACGGCGCTCGTCCGTCACCGAGTACAGCTTGCCGACCATGGTCGAGATGTTGGGCTTGAACAGGCCGTTGCCGCAGATCACCGTGGCCAGGCCGAGCTTGAACACCTGTTCGTTCGGGAATGCGATCATGAACAAGCCCGCACCCATGATCACCGCGCCGAGCAGGATCGAGCGCTGGTACCCCAGCACGCGGTCGGCCACGTAGCCACCGAAGATGGCCGCCGCATACACCAGCGCCAGGTAGGCGCCGTAGATCTTGCTTGCCGGCTCCTCGCCCGACGGGTCGCCGCCATGGAACTGCGCCACGATGTAGAGCACCAGCGCCCAGCGAATGCCGTAGAAGGCGAACCGTTCCCAGAATTCGGTCATGAACAGCATCCACAACGGACGCGGATGGCCCATCACCTGCTTGAATTCCGGGATCGGTGCGCCCGGTGTTGTCGTGCTTGCGGCACCGCTCATGCGGTTTTTCCCCTGTCAATTGATTCAATAAAAAAAGCCCGGCGCGGCGCGCGGGACGGGCGAGGATTACCGACGGTAGCGGGGGGCGTCAAACCGTCGTTGCTGCTGCAATGCAGCAACCGCCTGTTCAGCCAAGACCCGTGCTGGGGCGTGTGGTGGCCAGGGCCCGCTCGATCAGGGATGGCAGGTCCGCGTGCGCCGGTCCGAGCCGCTGCTTTGCCTCATCTGGCGAACACCAGCGGATTTCCGCGTGCTCATGCAGCTGCAGATTCTGCGGATCGCCCCGCCACGATGTCACTACATGAACTTGCAGCCGCCATGGCTCGGGGTGATCGCCGCCAATGGTTCCCAGGCGTCGCGCTTCGAGCGGGTCGATGCCCAGCTCCTCGCCGAGTTCGCGCCGCAGCGCGGCTTCCACGCTTTCGCCGGCCTCGATATGACCGCCGAACATGTCCCATGCCCCGGGCAGCCACGCACAATCGGCGGCGCGCCGCCCGAGCAGGACTTGGCCGTCCCGGACCAGGAACGCCCCGACGCAATCATGGAAGGCCGCGACGGACATACGCCCTCGCCCGCCCGGAGACTCAGACCGCCGGCACGTCCGGCGGCGGCCCGTAGCTCGCGCCGGGACCGATCGACGTACGCACTTCGAACAGCTCGGGGAAGAAGGTCAGCTCGAGCGCCTGCTTGAGGAAGCCCACGCCCGACGATCCACCGGTGCCGCGCTTGAAGCCGATGATGCGCAGCACCGTGCGCATGTGGCGGAAGCGCCACAACTGGAACTGCGTCTCCACATCGACCAGGTCCTCGCACAGCGCGTATTCGCGCCAATGCGTGGCGGTGTCCTCGTAGATGCGTTCGAACACCGGTACCAGCGCGCTGTCGGACACATGCGGCTTCGACCAGTCGCGCTCGCGCTGCGAGGCGGGAATGGCGTGGCCCCAGCGCGCGAGATAGATGAGGAATTCGTCGTACAGGCTCGGCGACTCCAGCACGTCCTTCAGCGCGGCGTGGCCGGCCTCGTCGTGGGCGAACACCTTGAGCATCTGCTCGTTCTTGTTGCCGAGCAGGAACTCGATCGTGCGGTACTGCAGCGACTGGAAACCCGAGGACGGGCCAAGCACGTCGCGGAACTCCATGTATTCCGACGGCGTCAGCGTCTCCAGCACCGACCACATCTCGGTCAGCTGGCGCATCACCTGCTTGCAGCGCGCCAGCACCTTGCGGCATTGCCAGACGTGGTCGCCGCGCAGGTAGACCGTGGCGGCGCGCAGCTCGTGGATCATCAGCTTCATCCACAGTTCGGACACCTGGTGCTGGACGATGAAGAGCAGCTCGTCGTGGTGCGCCGGGCTCGACAGTGGATGCTGCGCCGACAGCAGGCGGTCCAGCTGCAGGTAGCCGCCGTAGGTCATCCGGCCGGACAGGTCGGTGTGGATGCCGGTTTCCAGGTCGCGTTGGTTCTTGTCGACGGTCATGAGCGGGGCCTGCGTGGGGCGCAAAGAGTACCGCATCGCCCCGTCCACTCCTGTACATGCGGCGGTGCGTCACGCCAGTGAAACGCGGGCATGGATAATGACGGCACATTGCGCCTCCAGCGGGCAATCAACGCGCCAGTCCTGGGCCGACCGGGCGCTTCATCTGGTTAGGGGAAACGAAATGAAACGACCTGCTCGCGGCATTACCGCGTTGCTGGCGCTGGCCCTTGCGGGCATGGCGCACGCGGATTGCATCAGCATCACCAGTGCCGGCCCGGCCTACGGAGAGGACTTCAACACGCTGGCGTCGACCGGCACCTCCACGGTGCTGCCGGCCGGCTGGGTCATCCGGGAAACCGGCACCAACGCCAACGGCATCTACGCCACCGGCACCGGCAGCAGCACCGCCGGAGATACCTACAGCTTCGGTACCGCTGCCAGCACCGACCGCGCACTGGGCGCACTGCGCAGTGGCAGTCTGGTGCCGAGCTGGGGTGCCTGCTTCACCAACAACACCGGCGCGGCGATCGCTACGTTGGACATCGCCTACACCGGCGAGCAGTGGCGCCTCGGCGCGACCGGCCGCACCGTGCCGGACCGCCTCGACTTCCAGTACAGCCTCAACGCCAGCAGCCTGGCCGACGGCACCTGGTCCGACGTGGACGCGCTCGATTTCAGCGCGCTGTACCTGAGCGGGACCGTCGGCCTGCGCGACGGCAATGCCGGGGCCAACCGCACGACGCTCGGCGCGACGCTGGAGTCGCTGTCGATTCCGGCTGGCGGCACGATCTGGATCCGCTGGACCGACTTCGACGTCGCCAGCTCCGATGACGGCCTCGCCATCGACGACTTCACCCTCACCCTCCACGGCCCGACTACCAGCGCGCCGGTCCTGGCGGTAAGCGACACCAGCGCGGATGAAGGCGACGCGGGCAACACGCCGCTGTTCTTCAGTTTCAGCCTCGACAAGCCCGCCGGCGCCGATGGCGTGGTCATCGAATACGCGACCCATGACCGCAGCGCCATAGCGGGCAGCGACTACACCGCGTCGACGGCGACCGTCACCATCCCGGCCGGCGAGACCTCGGTCATCGTCTCGGTCGACGCGCTGGGCGACACGGCGCAGGAAGCCGACGAAACCTTCAGCCTCGACATCGTCGGCGCCACCGGCGCGGACATCGGCGACGGCCAGGGCATCGCCACCCTCCGCAACGACGATTTCGTCGTCACCGCGATCCACGACATCCAGGGACCCGGCGCGACCTCGCCGCTGGCGGGCCAGTTCGTCACGCTCACCGGCATCGTCACCGGCCGCAAGGGCAACGGCTTCTTCGTGCAGGCCAGCGATGCGGACGCCGACCTCGACGCGCTGACTTCCGAGGGCGTCTATGTGTTCACCGGCAGCGCACCGCCGGCCGCCGTCGCGGTCGGCAACCGTGTGCGCGTGCGCGGCACCGTGTTCGAGTTCGTGCCGCCGTCCGATCCGGGCCAGCGGCCGCTGACCGAAATCGGTGGCAGTCCGACGGTCGCGCTGCTCTCGACCGGCAATGCCTTGCCTGCACCGGTGGCGATCACCGCCGGGATGACCCGGCCGGATGGCGGCTTCGACCAGCTCGAAGCGCTGGAGGGCATGCGCGTTTCCGCCGCCAGCCTGACCACCATCGCCGCAACCGAGGGCAGCGCCACGCCCTTCAACGCCACCGGCAGCGTCAACGGCATCCTCCAGGCGGTGCTGACCGGCGTGCCGCGTCCGTTCCGCGAAGCGGGCTTCGATGCGCGCGACCCGGTACCGGGCGGCGCCGGCGCGCAGCCGATCCCGCGCTGGGATGGCAATCCGGAAATCCTCACCATCGACAGCGACACGCTGGGCGGGCCCGCCTACCTGCTCAACCTGCCCGCCGGCAGCGTGATCGAAGGCCTCACCGGTCCGCTCGATTACGGTTTCCGCCGCTACACGCTGCACCGCGATCCGGCGGTGGCCATCAACGTCATCCCGGGCCCCGGCCCGCGCGCGGCGCGCGCTCCGGCTGCGAACGAGTTCACCGTCGCCGCGGCCAACCTCGAACGCTTCTTCGACAACATCAACGATCCGGGCGTCGACGACAGCGTCGCCACCGCCGCGGCCTACCAGAAGCGCCTGCAGAAGGCGTCGCTGGCGATCCGCGATTACCTGCATGCACCGGATGTGCTCGCCGCGGTCGAGATCGAGAACCTGGCGGTGCTGCAGGCCCTCGCCGCGCGCATCAATGCCGATGCCGTGGCCGCCGGCCAGCCGGACCCGCAGTACGTCGCCTACCTCGAGGAAGGCAACGATGTCGGTGGCATCGACACCGGCTTCCTGGTGAAGAGCGCCACCGTCGGCAACGATGTGCCGCGCGTGGAAGTGGCTTCGGTGACGCAGGTCGGCAAGGACACGACATGGATCCAGCCGGACGGCACACCGGGCATCCTCAACGACCGTCCGCCGCTGGTGCTCGACGCCGTCGTGCATTACGCCGATGGCCGCAGCTTCCCGATCACCGTGATCGGCGTGCACCAGCGTTCGCTGATCAGCGCGGAGGAGGACACCGCCGGTGGCGATCGCGTGCGCAGGAAGCGCCAGGCGCAGGCCGAATTCCTCGCCGGCTACATCCAGCAACGCCAGGCCGCCGCACCCGCGACGCGCATCGTCACGCTGGGTGACTTCAACGCGTTCGCCTTCAACGATGGCCTCGGCGACACGATGAACGTCGTCGGCGGCACGCCGACGCCGGACGAGCAGACCGTGGTGCCGGGCGACGGTATCGACCTGGTCGATCCGGACCTGGTCAACCTCGGCGAACTCGCGCCGCCCTCCGAACGCTATTCGTTCGTGTTCGACGGCAATGCGCAGACGCTGGACCACGTGCTGGTGAACGAGGAACTCGTCGTCACCACGCGCGCGGCCGCGATCGACCATGCGCGCATCAACGCCGACTTCACCGAAACCAACCGCGCCGACGCCACCACGCCGACGCGCACGGCCGACCATGATCCGGTGATCGCGTACTTCGACCCGCGTCCGGTCGCCGACCTCGCCATCACCGCATCCGCGGACAACGCCTCGGTGCCGGTGGACGGCGCGATCGCCTTCACCGCCACGGTGCACAACAACGGTCCGGAAGCGGCCGAGTCGGCCGGTGTCGGTTTCGCCCTCGATGCGGTGCTCCCGACCATGGCAGTCACCGCACCGGCCGGCTGGAACTGCGATACCGCGCAGGTCGACGGCGGCCGCACCTCGGTGGCGTGCCATGCGGCAACGCTGGCCAGGGATGCCGACGCCCGTTTCGCCATCACCGCAGCCGCCACGCCGGAAACCGCGCATGCCACGGTGTCGCTGGCCGCGGCGGTCGATGCACTGTCGCTCGACCGGGAGCCCGGCAACGACCAGGCCGCCGCCTCGCTGGACGTCGCAACGCGCGTCGATCTGTCGGCGCGCATCGCCGGCCCGGTGAAGAAGCTGCACTACGGCGACCTCGCGCCGTTCGCGATCGACCTGCGCAATGCCGGTCCGTACACCGCGAAGCAGGCGACGATGACGCTGCGCGGCGACGCGACCGCGGCCAACGTGTCGATCGGGGCGCCGGCGGGCTGGGACTGCACGGTCTCGCCGGACGGCAGCGGCAGCTTCGTCGCCACGTGCAAGGCCGCGGCGCTGCTGGTCAACGTGAACCAGCGCTTCTCCGTGGTGGTGGAGGTGCCGGCGCGCCCGGACAGCACGCAGTTCCTGACCCTGACGGCGACGGCGGGTTCGGCCTCGATCGAGACCGCGCCAGCCAACGACGCCGGCCGCTACAGCAACCGCATCGTCGGCGTGCCGTAACCCTCACGTCCGGCCAAGGCAAGTGCAGAAAGCGCGGCTCCGGCCGCGCTTTCTGTTTGCGTGCGCCCCCGTCTTGCCGCAATGCGCAACGGGCTGTTTACGCCCGGCGGGTATCATCTGCCGGTTGAAGTGAGCCAGTGAAGGACTAGCGATGACCGACGTGCCTGCCAGGAAAGTCGTGGCGACCTACGAGATCGAATACCTGCAATACCTGGGTCCCGACGGCAAGCTCGTCGCCGAACTGCCGCCCGCCTTCCGCGACGCCAGGGCCCTGCTGCCGCTGTTCAAGCAGATGCTGTTCGTGCGCGTGTTCGACACCAAGGCGATCGCGCTGCAGCGGACCGGCAAGCTCGGCACTTACGCCTCCTGCCTCGGCCACGAGGCCACCCACATCGGGATCGGCGCCTCGATGAAGCCCGAGGACGTGTTCGCCCCCAGTTACCGCGAGTACGGCGCGCAGTTCATGCGTGGCGTGCTGCCACGCGACGTGCTGATGTACTGGGGTGGCGACGAGCGCGGCAACGATTTCGCCGGTCCGAAACACGACTACCCATGGTGCGTGCCGATCTCCACGCAATGCCTGATGGCAGCCGGCGCGGCACTGTCGTTCAAACTGCGCAAACAGGACCGCATCGCGGTGGCCTGCTGCGGCGATGGCGGATCGTCCAAGACCGACTTCTATGCCGCGCTCAATTCCGCCGGCGCCTACACCGCGCCGCTGGTGCTGTGCGTGATCAACAACGGCTGGGCGATCTCGGTGCCGCGCTCGGCCCAGACCGGCGCCACGACGCTGGCGCAGAAGGGCCTCGCCGGCGGCCTGGACTGCCTGCAGGTGGACGGCAACGACCTGTTCGCGGTCATGGAAGGCATGCGCCGCGCCACCGAGCGTGCGCGCACCGGCAAAGGCGGCAGCGTGATCGAGTTCCTCACCTACCGCCTGCACGACCACACCACCGCCGACGACGCGCGCCGCTACCGCCCCGACGAGGAAGTGAAGGCCGCCTGGGCGCGCGATCCGATCCCGCGCCTGCGCACCTACCTCATGGCGCAGGGCCTGTGGACCGAGGCCGAGGAGAAGGCCTGGGCCGACGACTGCGGCAAGCGCGTCGACGAGGAGATCAACGCCTACCTCAACACGCCGGTGCAGCCGGTCGAGGCCATGTTCGACTACCTGTACGCCGATCCGCCGCCGGACCTGCTCGAACAGCGCGCTGCCGCGCTCGCGCTCGAGGGCCGCTCGTGAACAAGGCCGAGACCATGCCCAAGACCGAAGCCGCCACCGCCACGCCCACCGCCATCACGCTGATCGAAGCGATCACGCAGGCGCTGGCCTACGAGATGCGCCATGACGACGCGGTCGTCGTGCTCGGCGAGGACGTCGGCGTCAACGGCGGCGTGTTCCGCGCCACCGCCGGCCTGCAGCAGACCTTCGGCGCCGAGCGCGTGCTCGACACGCCACTGGACGAAACCACCATCGCCGGCCTGACCGTCGGCATGGCCTCGCAGGGCATGAAGCCGGTCGCCGAAGCCCAGTTCGACGGCTTCATGTACCCGATGGTCGACTTCATCGTCTGTCATGCCGCGCGCATGCGCTACCGCACGCGCGGCCGCCTGCATTGCCCGATGGTGCTGCGCGTGCCCTGGGGCGGCGGCATTCGCGCGCCCGAACACCATTCCGAGGCGAACGAAGCCATCTTCACCAATGTGCCGGGCCTGCGCGTGGTGCTGCCGTCCTCGCCGGCGCGCGCCTATGGCCTGCTGCTCGCCGCGATCCGCGACCCGGATCCGGTGATCTTCATGGAGCCCAAGCGCATCTACCGCCAGTACAAGGAACTCGTTCCCGACGACGGCGAAGCATTGCCGCTGGATGTCTGTTACGTGCTGCGCGATGGCACCGACGTCACCCTCGTGACCTGGGGCGCGCAGGTGAAGGAAACGCTGGAAGCCGCCGAGAAGCTGGCCGCCGACGGCATCAGTGCCGAGGTCATCGACGTCGCCACGCTGCGTCCGCTCGACTTCGCCACCATCGCCGAATCGGTCAGCCGCACCGGTCGCTGCGTGATCGTGCACGAGGCGCCCAAGACCGCCGGGTTCGGCGCCGAGATCGCCGCGCGCCTGGCCGAGGAGTCGATGTTCGACCTGCTCGCGCCGGTCGAGCGCGTCACCGGTTACGACACGCACATCCCGTTGTTCCGCCTGGAGATGAAGTACCTGCCGAGCGTGGACCGCATCATCACCGCGGCCAAGCGCACGCTCGCCGCGGGCTGACGCCTTACGCTCCGCACACAACACCGCCCCGGCAACAAAATCGAGAAACCACCCATGGCCGAACACAAGACCTTCCTGCTCCCCGACCTCGGCGAAGGCCTGCCGGATGCCACCATCGTCGAATGGATGGTCAAGCCCGGCGATACGATCCTGCTCGACGCGCCGCTGGTGTCGATGGAAACCGCGAAGGCCGTGGTCGAGGTGCCGTCGCCGGTCTCGGGCAAGGTGCTCAAGCTGGCCGGCGGCCCGGGTGACGTGATCGTCACCGGCAAGATGCTGGCCGAGTTCGAACTCGATGCCTCGTTGCCGCAGCGCGCCGAGGGCCAGGACACCGGCCACCACCACGGTGGCGGCGACCACGCCCCAGCGGCTCCCGCGAAGCCGGCGGCGCCGGAAGCGAAGACCGAAGCGGCACGCGAGGACAGCGGCACCGTGGTCGGCGCGATGCAGAGTTCGGACGCGGTGCGCAGCGAAAGCGCGGTCGCGGTCGGCGGCGTCAAGGCGATGCCGGCAGTGCGCGCGCAGGCGCGCAAGCTCGGCGTGGACATCGCCCGCGTGCGCGCCACCGGCGCCGACGGCGTGGTGACCATGGACGACGTCAAGCGCGCCGCCGCCGACGGCAGCGCCAAGGTCGGCGCGGCTGCTCCGGCGGCCCGCATGGCCGCGCCGGCTCCCGCCGCGCCTGCCTCGGCACCAGCCTCGCGCAGCACGCTCTCGCAGTCCGGCAAGCCGATGCGTACGCAGCCGCCGGGCGTCACCGCCACCGGCCAGCCCGAGCAGCTCAAGGGCGTGCGCCGCAACATGGCACGGGTGATGGCCGACGCGCACAGCAAGGTCGTGCCCACCACGCTGGTCGACGATGCCGACCTGCATGCCTGGATCGGCAAGCAGGACATCACCGCGCGCCTGGTGCGCGCGATGGTGACCGCCTGCAAGACGGTGCCCGCGCTCAACGCCTGGTTCGACGGCGACAACCTGACCCGCACCCTGCATCCGCACGTCGACGTCGGCATCGCGGTCGACACCGACGATGGCCTGTTCGTGCCGGCGCTGCGCAACGCCGACATGCTCGATGGCGGCAGCATCCGCACCGCGATCCAGCGCCTGCGCGCGCAGGTCGAGGACCGCACGATCCCGTCAAGTGAACTCAGCGGCTACACGATCTCGCTGTCGAACTTCGGCATGTTCGCTGGCCGCTACGCCACTCCGGTGGTGGTGCCGCCGTGCGTGGCGATCATCGGCGCCGGCAAGCTCTCGCACGACGTGGTGGCCGTGATGGGTGGCATCGAAGTGCACCGTCGCATGCCGATCTCGCTGACCTTCGATCATCGCGCCTGCACCGGCGGCGAGGCGGCCCGCTTCCTCAAGGCGCTGCTGGACGACATGTCGCTGCCGCAGTGAACACGCTGCGCGCATTCACCCCAAGGTTTGCTTCGCAAACCTTGGGCCCCGCTACGTGCTTCCACACCCCCATTCGCGCTTTGCGCGAATCGCCCCCTGACTCAGGGGGCTGTGCTCGCTTCCCTTGATTCCAAGGAGCAGACCATGGCCCATCGCAGCCGTCTTGCCGGCTTCATCATCGACTGCAACACGGACAATCTCGACGCGGCGGCGGATTTCTGGAGCCAGGCCCTGGGCCTTGCCATCGCCGACCGCGATGCCGGCGACGACACCGCGGAGTACCAACTGTTCGGCGGCACGCCGGCCGACCTGTGCATCGAGGTGCAGAAGGTCGACCATCCCTCGCGCGTGCACCTGGACATCGAAGCCGACGACGTCGACGCCGAAGCCGCGCGCCTGGAAGCGCTGGGCGCGAAGAAGATCGGGTTCATCAAGCGCTGGTGGGTGATGGAAGCGCCGACCGGCCAGCGCTTCTGCGTGGTGAAGATGCACCACCCCGAGCGTGGCGCGCCCCCTGCCGAATGGCCTTGAGCAGCCACGCGCCGCTGCGGGCATGACCCACCGGTCCGGGGTTGGCTAATCCGGGTTGATGCTGGTGAACAGCGGCGTGTCGTCCACCACCACGCGATCGCGTCCTCCCGCCTTGGCGCGATAGAGCGCCTGGTCGGCACGGTCGAAGGTCTGTTCGGGCCGGTCGCGAGTGGGATCGCCGGCGGCGATGCCCACCGACACCGTGATCGGGAAGGGCAGCGGCGCGCGGGCCACCTGCTCGCGTATCCGTTGTGCGACCTCGGTGGCGCCATCGAGCGCGGTGCCCGGCAGGTAGACCACGATTTCCTCGCCGCCGAAGCGCACCGCGATGTCGCTCTTGCGTATCGAGGTCAGCACCGCCTGCGCCACCGCGCGCAGGGCCTGGTCGCCGGCAAGGTGGCCGTGCACGTCGTTGACCATCTTGAAGTGGTCGATATCGAGCAGCAGCAGGGTATAGGGCGGTCGCTCGGACGGATCGCGCCTGAGCGTGTCCGCGAGCACTTCCTCCATCGCCGCGCGATTGAGCAGGCCGGTGAGCGGATCGCGCGTCGCCGACTGCTGCAGTTCCTCATGCCGGCGCTGCAGCTCGGCGCGCGCCTGCTCGGCGCGCTGCGCCGCCGCCTCGCGTGCATTGAGCAGCTGTCCCTGCTCCAGCATCAGGCGGCGCAGTTCCAGCAGATGCTGCGTCTGCCGCGCCAGCAACTCCAGCCCCTCGACCTGTGCGGCCGCCAAGTGGCGTGGCACGGTGTCGGCGACGCTCAGGGTGCCCAGCGGATAGCCGTCGGGACTGAGCAGCGGCACGCCCGCGTAGAAGCGCGGTGGCAGGCCGCCGAGTCGGCGGCGCTTGGCCGCGGGAATCGGGTCGATGTCCAGGTCGTCGATCACCAGCGTGCGCCCGGGCTGGTCGATGGCGTGGTTGCACAGCGACAGTTCGCGCGACACCTGCGGCTGGTCGACGCCGATCTGGGCCTTGAACCAGACGCGGTCGCGATCGATGAGGGAAATCGAGGCGGCATACACGCCGCAGAGCATCACCGCCAGGCGGACGATGTCGTCGAACGCCTGCTCGGGGCCGCTATCGACGATCGCATAGGTATCCAGGGCCGCCTGCCGGGCGGCTTCACTGTCGATCGTCTGCGCGGGCACGCGTACGGACATGGCTCGTCACGATTGCGCCGCGACCGGGCGGAGTCAAGTAATCCGGGAGTGGCCTCTCATCCGGCCTCCCCCCGGATAAACAGCGTTCACTCCCCTTCCGCGAGCTGCGCCAGGGCTTCCGCGACGTCGGCCAGCTCGGCCGCGTCATGCAGGTGGCCGATCAGTTCTTCACCCAGGTGCAGCGCATCGGCGTCCGCGTGGCGCAGCGCGGAGGCGCCTTCGCGCTTCAGGCGGGCGATCAGCTGGCCCGCGTCCTTGGGCGAGGCAAAACCGATGCTCTGCACGAGCACGCGTTCACCGTCGACGAACTTGAAGTAGAAACGACCATCGGCCTCGCGGTACTGCTTGAACATCGGCAGCGCGGACTTTTCCTTCTTCGCCGTGGCCGACGACGCCACGTTCGACAGATCGCGCAGGCCAACCGCCTCGCGCAGGCGCGCCAGCAGTGGTGTCGCATGCCGCGCGCGCAGGCGCGCGGCGCCGTCGCGCAGGATCGCCTCGATCTCCGCGGGCCTTGCCATCAGCGCATCGTATTTCTCACGCAGCGGCGCCACTTCCGCGTCGATGCGTTCGAACAGCGTCTGCTTGGCATCGCCCCAGCCGATGCCATCGGCGTAAGCCTGGCGCATCGCCGCGGTTTCTTCCGTCGAGGCGAACGCCTGGTACAGCTGGAACACGTTGGAATTGTCCGCATCCTTGGGTTCGCCGGGCGCGCGCGAATCGGTGACGATGCCGGCGATCAGTTTCTTCAGCTGCTCCCTCGGCGCGAACAGGGGAATGGTGTTGTCGTAGCTCTTGCTCATCTTGCGGCCGTCGAGGCCGGGCAACGTCGCCACGTGCTCCTCGATCGCCGCTTCCGGCAATGCGAAGTGTTCGCCATAGAGATGGTTGAAGCGCTGGCCGAAGTCGCGCGCCATCTCGATGTGCTGCACCTGGTCGCGGCCGACCGGCACCTTGTGCGCATTGAACAGCAGGATGTCCGCGGCCATCAGCACCGGGTACATGAAGAGGCCGGCGGTAATCGCGGCATCGTCGTCGAGTGCTTCGGCGCGGTTCTTGTCGACGGAAGCCTTGTAGGCGTGCGCGCGGTTGAGGATGCCCTTGCCGGCGACGCAGCTGAGGAACCAGGTGAGCTCCGGGATTTCGGGGATGTCGCTCTGGCGATAGAACCAGACCGACGCTGGATCGAGGCCGCAGGCGAGCCACGTCGCCGCGATTTCCAGGGTCGAGCGCTGCACGCGTGCCGGATCGCTGACCTTGATCAGGGCATGGTAGTCGGCGAGGAAGTAGTAGCTCTCCACGTTCGGATCGCGGCTGGCGGCGATGGCCGGACGCACGGCGCCGACGTAGTTGCCGAGGTGCGGCGTGCCGGAAGTGGTGATGCCGGTGAGGACGCGGGTGCGGGACATGCGAAGCGGACTCGAGGTTCAGGACGCGGTCGGGCAGTTTAACCGCTGGCTCGCCCCCGCCCCGCCCGCGGCCCCTGACGCAACCCCATTCCCGTTGCAGGCGCGTTTGCCCGCATACCTCACCGGGAGTCCGCGCCATGTTCCGCCGCTTCGCCACCCTTGCGCTCTGCGTTGCCCTTGCCGCCTGCACTTCCGTGCAGGCACGTCCCCTGGTCGATGTGGGCGTGGTCGATCGTGACCGCGGCTACGCACCCGACGGAGGCTGGCTCGGCCAGATCCATCATCGCGGCCAGGACTGGATTGAAGGCGAACCCGGCCATCGCTATTCGGTGCGCCTGACCAACACCAGCGGCGGCCGCGTGCTCGTGGTGCTGTCGGTCGACGGCATCAATGCGGTCACCGGGCAGAGCGCGCATCCTTCGCAGGCCGGCTATGTGCTCGAACCGTGGGAAAGCACCGAGATCACCGGTTGGCGGAAGTCGCTCGATGACGTCGCCCAGTTCGTGTTCACCGACTTGCCCGACAGTTACGCCGCGCGCACGGGCCGGCCCGACAACGTGGGTGTGATCGGCATCGCCGTGTTCGAGGAAGCGCGGCCGCTCTATTACCCGCCGCCGATCTGGCGCCGCGAAGCACCCATTGCCCGCGACAGTGCCGACGCCGCGAAGGCGGCAGCGCCGGCGGCCGAGGCCCGCGGCGACCGGCAGCGTGACGAAGCCGCGGCCCAGGGCCTGGGCACAGGTCATGGCGAGCGCGAATGGGCGCCGGTGTCCCGCACCGGCTTCGTGCGCGCCACGCGATCGCCCGCGCAGGTGAGTCAGTTGCGCTACGACGATTACCGCGCGCTGGTCGCGCGCGGCGTATTGCCACGGCATCCCGGATACCGCTGGCAGCGCGCGGAACCCGAGGCGTTCCCGGCCGGCTTCGTCGCCGATCCGCCGCACTGACTCGCGCGCTGACTCGCGATCCAGGGTCGTGAAGAACGGGCCGTAACGGCCCGTTCGTTTACTTCTGCATCGACCGCTCCAGCGGTCGTGCCGCCTCAGTGCAGGGAGCGGCTGAAGTCCGCCACCTCGCGCTCGGCGCGATCGCGGTCCCAGCCGTACTGCTCCTGCAACTTGCCGGCGAGGTATTGGGAATTGCCTTCGCTGACATCGAACACGTCGTCGGTCAGGTCGCCCCAACGCGCCTGGATCTGGCCTTTCAACTGGGTCCACTTACCCTGGATGACATCTTTGTTCATGCGTTCGCTCCTGTGGTGTGCGCATCGTTGCGCGATGCCGGCACAGGATGCGGACAGCGGTGTTGGCGAAGCATCACGGACGCGTTAGAAGGTGTTGATACCTGAACGATCGCAACCTGTGTTCAATCACTCTTCAGCAAAAAGGCCGGGAATCCCGGCCTCTTTGCAAACGGTGCGTTACTTGCAATGCTCGCCTTCCTTGCAGGCACTCTTTTCGACCGCTTCACCGGCCTTCTGCACATCCTTGCCCGCGCCGGCCATGGTGTTGCAGGCAGTGATGAAACTGGACGAGAACGCAACCAGCAGCAGCAGGAAAATCAGACGCTTCATACCTTTCTCCTTACGGTCGGGTGGTCCGTCGGTCCGGACTGGGCGTTGGCTTCGTCCGCGCTCCCCGCATCTAACGCGGATACGCATGAACTTCCTGTGGAGATGGGCTGCGGAGCCTGACTGCCCATTCAGTTTTGAGCGGCAGGGCCGCCATGGTTTTCCAGGCGGCAGAAAGCACAAAGGCCGGATTGCTCCGGCCCCTGTGGCGGTCCATGCAGCCAACATCAGCTGCTGGCTTTGTCCTCGACCTTCTCGCCGAGCTTCTTCACGTCCTTGCCGAGGCCTTCCATGGTGTTGCAGGCCGACAGGGTCGCGATCGAGAACAGGGCCAGCATAGCCACGGCCATCAGACGCTTCATTGGATTCTCCGGTACGGGTTTCGAAAGGGGCGGCATGCCGCGCGGGCGCATGGTGTGGCGACCAGGGGAGCGGCGCAAGGGGGCGTCGTCACAGCCCGGAATTCGATTCAGGTGCCCGCTAGTCGCGCATCAGGGTCGACTTGCCGAACAGGCTCTCCACCAGGTCGACCGCGACTTCGGCGGTCAGGTTGCGGGTATCGATCACCGGATTGAGCTCCATGATGTCGAGCGACGCCATGCGGCCACTGTCGGCGATCATCTCCATCACCAGCTGCGCCTCGCGGTAGCCCGGGCCACCGGGCACCGTGGTCCCCACGCCCGGCGCGATCGCCGGATCGAGGAAGTCGACGTCGAAACTGACATGCAGGTGCGTGTTCTCGTCGACGCCGTCCAGCGCCTCTTCCATCGCCCGCTTCATGCCGACTTCGTCGATGTAGCGCATGTCGTAGACATCCAGACCGTGCTCCTGGACCAGGCGCTTCTCGCCCTCGTCGACGGAACGGATACCGATCTGGCGGATCTCGTCCGCACGCAGCGCGGGGGCGGCACCGCCCAGGTGTGTGAGTTCACGCGGCCCCAGCCCGCACAGGCACGCGACCGGCATGCCATGGATGTTGCCGGACGGGGTCACGTCGCTGGTATTGAAGTCGGCGTGCGCGTCGAGCCAGAGCACGCGAAGCTTCTTGCCGGTTTCGCGGCAATGCTGGGCGACGGCGGTGATCGAGCCCAGGCCGAGGCAGTGGTCGCCACCGAGCAGGATCGGCATGCGGCCACCCCGCAGCTCGGCGAGCACGGCGTCCATCACCGCGCGGTTCCAGGCAACGACTTCCGGCAGGTGCCGGTAGCCCCCGGTGGGCGGTTGCCAGGGATTGCGCGGACCATCGAGGTTGCCGCGATCGGCGACGTCGATGCCGCGCGCGACCAGCGCCTGCGGCAATCCCGCGATGCGCAGCGCCTCCGGCCCAAGGCGTGCACCCAGGTGTCCGGCGCCGATGTCGGTGGGCGCGCCGATCAGGGAAACAGGAGGAAAGCTGCGGCTCATGCACCGGATCCGTTTGGTGCCGGCTGTCAGAATCGAACTGACGACCTACCGCTTACAAGGCGGTTGCTCTACCAACTGAGCTAAGCCGGCGTGGGAAATGCGGCCCGGAGGCCGCGCTGCGCATTCTAGCCTGCGGTGGCTGCGCGCCGGTCAGCGCAGCGCGCAATCGGCCTTGCGGTATTGCGCCGCGGCGATCGTGGCCTGCGCGTGGCGCGGGTCGAACCCGGTGTCCGCGGTCACGTCCAGCCACACTGTGTTGGCAGCATCCGGCGCGCCCAGGGCTTCGACCTGCGCGGCGATACCGGCGGCGTTGAGCGCTTCGGCGCGCTTCCTTGCGGCGGCCTCGCCGCCGTAGCGGCCCAGGGCGATGGAATTGGCTTCTGCCCCTTCGCGCACGATGAAGAAATCGTTGAACCCCGCCGCAGCGATGCGCTGCGCGACGCTCTGCGCCTGCTCCGCCGACGGCAACGGCGGCAGGTATACGCGCCAGCCGTGTCCCGGGGCTGCCGCAGCTTGTTCGCGCGTGGCGACATGCTGCACCAGCGGCGCCAGCTTCGCGGCGGCGGCGCTGCCGGCGCCCTTCGATGCGAAGGGACCGAAGCTGAAGCACTGCGGCGCCGGCGGCGCGGGTACGTCGCTGGCAACGGCGGTGGTGGACGGCGACGGTGCTGCAGCGATCCCGGCGGACGGCGCCGGTGGAGGCGCCGGTGTCCGCGCCCCTCCATCCACCAGCTGCAGGCGCGCGACGCCCGGCGGCAGCTGCACGGGCGCGGGCGGTGGCAGCGGATCGCGGGCGATCCACCAGGCGGCGGCCCCGAGGTTGAGCATGGCAAGCAGGACGATGAGTGCGCGAACGAGCATGCGTCGATTCTAGGGGGAAGCTTCTAGGCGATGGAATCGACCGCGGCCCAGATCGCCAGGCCTTCAAGCACCAACGAGGCGGATTGCACCGCTTCCGGGAGCCGCGCTGCCAGCAGTTCCGCGCCGCCGCCATGGATCAGCACGCGCGGGCGCTGGCCCAGCGTCCGCCGCGCGGCCTCGGCGCTGGACTCGACCAGCGCGAGCGCCGCGCCGTCGCAGCCGGAGGCCAGGGCGTCGTCGGTATCGGTGGCGAAATCGGCGCAATCCCCGCCCTGTGCCGGCAGTTGCGGCGCGCGTTCGTGCAGGACCTCGCGCATCAGGGTGGGCGACGGGGCGATGCGACCGCCGACATGTCGTCCCCCTCCGTCCACCAGATCGATAGTCAGCGCGGTGCCGACGCCGCACACCAGCACGGCTTCGCCTTGATGGCGGCGGTGCGCCGCGAGCATGGCCAGGAAACGGTCGACGCCAAGCTTGTGCGGCTGCGCATAGGCGATCCGGAAGTCGCCGAACACGGCCTGCGTGCGCGCCAGCGAAATGCGGCATGCGCGCGCCGTCAGCGCCTGCAGGAGCGCGACCCGCAGCGCATCGTTCGCGACGCTGGCGACATAGGCGACGTCGATGCGCAGTGGCAAGGCGGCCGCGAGGGCAGCAGCGAGATCGGCTTCGCGATGCGGCAGTGCGATCACTTCGCCCACGCCGTCGGCACGCAACGGCGCACACTTGAGCCGCGTGTTGCCGAGATCGAATACCCACGCGCTCACGCGGCCACGGTCCTGCGCACGCTGACTTCGCCGGCATGGACGTTCTGCTCGCGGCCATCGTCGAGGCGCAGTCGCAGGGCGCCGTCTTCGGCAATGCCCAGGGCGGTGCCGGATTGCGTGGCGGTGGCCGAATACAGGGTGACCGCCTGGCCGGCCAGCGCGTCGAATGCGGCGTAGCGCCGCAGGAACGGCGCGAGACCTTCGACGTCGAACACGTCCAGCGCGGGCAGCAGGTGCGCCAGCACCATGGCCACCACGAGGTTGCGATCGGGCAAGCCATGCGACGCCGGCGCCAGGCCGGCGAGATCGCACCAGGGCTGGTCGATCGCGCGCGCCACCGCATCGGGCATGCGCACGTTGAGGCCCAGCCCGATGACCGCGCGCGCGGGCCCGGCGTGTTCGCCACTGCCCTCGATCAGCAGGCCCCCGAGTTTGCGCAGCCCCTCGGGGCCCGCGACCACCACGTCGTTGGGCCACTTCAGGCGGACCTCGCCGAAGCCCAGTTGGTGCAACGCCTCGGCCACGGCCACGCCCGCCACCAGGCTCAGACCGCCCAGCCGAGCCAGCCCGCCACCGAAACCGCGTGCAAGCGAGAGATACAGGTGGGCCGCCATGGGCGAGGCCCAGACGCGCCCGCGGCGTCCGCGGCCGCCGGTCTGGCGCTCGGCCAGCAGGACATCGACGCCGGCTCCCTCGGGGGCGCGGCGGCGCAGCAGTTCGCTGTTGGTGGAATCGATGGACCAGGCCACCTCGAGGTTGGCGAGTCTCCTGGAGGCCTGTTCAGGCAGGGCCGCACGGATGGCCGCGGGGTCCAGCAGGTTCACCGGCTGGGCCAGGGCGTAGCCGCGGCCGGACTGGGCCGTGATGGCGACGCCAGCCTGGCGGAGATGCTCGATCCGCTTCCACACGGCGGCCCGGGTCTGGCCCGCCGTCTTGGCGAGGGCGTCGCCGCTGACAGGGCCACGGATCAGCTGTTCGAGCAGTGCGCGATCATCCATCCGGCAATTATGCGGGGCCGGACCGGCGACCGGCCGGCCTGTTGCGGTGCACCACAATCCGCCCGTCGAATGCAACTCCGGCGGCCACCGGGTGCGATATAGTTCGCGTGATCCCAACTCCGGGAGTGGACTACCCATGCGCCGCATCGCCGTATGCCTGCTGATCATTCTCTCGAGCGCGAGCGTTGCCGCGCGCGAAAGCAAGCTCAGCGACGCCGACGGCGGCAGCTGCCCGACCCGGACGCAGACTGCCGTCACGCGTTCGCCGGATCGCGATCCATCCTCGATGGCTCTGCCGGTGAAGAAGGCCAAGCCGAGCCTGCCCAGCAGCAGCGGGGGTGGTGGCGAAGACGTCCGCCTGCAGTCGCCGCGTTGGCACCGCTTCCTGCCAGGCATGTTCCGCTAAGCATGTTCCGCTAAGCACCCCGCTTGTTCCGCTGGCTGCTCGGGCGAACCCCGCAACCGATAGCTCCCGACCTGTGGCGTGACATCCGCGCCGCAGTGCCGTGGGTGGCCGCGCTCGACCCGGAACGGGACGCACGCCTGGCGCAACTCGCGGCGCGCTTCCTGCACGAAAAAGCCATCACGCCTGTCGGCGAACTCGTCCTCGACGACCGTGACCGCGGCCTGCTCGCCGCGGCGTGCTGCCTGCCCCTGCTTGAGTTCGGCGCAGCCGGCCTGCGTGGCTGGTCGCAGCTGATCGTCTATCCCGAAGCCTTCCGCGTGAACCGCACCCACGTCGATGCCGCCGGCGTGCTGCACCAATGGGAGGACGAACTGGTCGGTGAGTCCTGGGACAGCGGCCCGCTGATCCTGTCGTGGGCCGACGTGCTCGCCGACTGCGACGATCCGCACGCGGGTTTCTGCGTGGCGGTGCATGAGATGGCGCACAAGATCGACGTGCTCGATGGCGAACTCGACGGCACCCCGCCCCTCCCAGGACCCTGGCAGCGCGGGTGGGCGCGCGATTTCCAGGCCGCGTACGACGCCTTCGTCGAGGAAGTCGAAGCCGGACGCGACACGGCCATCGACCCGTATGCCGCAGAAGCGCCCGAGGAGTTCTTCGCCGTCGCCAGCGAATACCACTTCAGCGACCCGCGCCTGCTGCGCGCGGCGATGCCCAAAGTGGCAGCGCACCTGGAACGCTTTTACGGGCTTTCACCGTTCGCTTGAAGCCGCCGTTCGCTTGAAGCCGTTCGCCTGAAGCCTTGAGTTCACAGTCCCGGCGGCAACCTCGCTTCGAAACGCGCACCGCCCAGTTCCTGCGAAGCGAGAACGTCCAGCGTCCCGCGATAGCTGCGCACCATGTCCTGCACGATCGCCAGGCCGATGCCGTGTCCCTGCACGCGCTCGTCGCCGCGCACGCCGCGCTGCAGGATCAGCGCGACCTTTTCCGGCGGAATGCCGGGGCCGTCGTCGTCGACCGCTACCAACAGGCCCGGGCGGCGATTGGGCACCGTCTCGCCGTGCTGCACAGTCAGCAGCACGCGCGAACGCGCCCACTTGAAGGCGTTTTCCAGCAGGTTGCCCAACAACTCCTGCAGGTCGCCGGGCTCGCCATGGAATTGCGCACCCGGCGCGATTTCGAACTCGCACAGCACGCCCTTGCGCGAGTAGA
Organism: Lysobacter sp. P5_B9; assembly: GCF_054049835.1. Taxonomy (NCBI): domain Bacteria; kingdom Pseudomonadati; phylum Pseudomonadota; class Gammaproteobacteria; order Lysobacterales; family Lysobacteraceae; genus Lysobacter; species Lysobacter sp. P5_B9. The sequence continues at coordinate 51,622 of NZ_JBFULP010000001.1, read as the reverse complement.
CCTTCTCGAGCCCTTTCACGATTTCCTCGGCATGGGGTTCGATCGCGATCGGGGCAGCGAACAGCTGGTGGCCCGATCGCGCCGCGCGCGCGAGCTGGTACGACACCAGGTCGTTCATGCGCCGCAGCTGCACGTCGACGTCCCCGCGCAGTTCCGCCTCGGGGCCCGGATGGTCCAGGCGCGCGCGCAGCACGGCGAGCGGCGTCTTCAGGCTGTGCGCGAGGTCGGCAAGCGTGTTGCGCTGGCGGTCCAGGTTCTCCCGCTCGCTTTCGATGAAAGCGTTGATGCTCTCGGTGAGCGGCTCCAGTTCGCGCGGGTGCAGTTCGCTCATGCGCGAGGCGGTGCCGCGCTGAACGCGCTTGAGCTCGTTGATGACATTGCGCAGCGGCCGCAGGCTCCAACGCAGAATCACCGTCTGCAACAACATCAGGATCAGCCCGGCACCGCCCAGGTAGCGCCACAAGGCCGCGCGGAACACCGCGACCTGCTGGCTCAGCGCGGTGGTGTCCTCGAGGATGTAGATGGTGTACGGGAATTCCGCCTTGGCATCGTCTTCCGCGCTCCAGATGAAGCCGCGCCCATAGCGGTATACCTCGCCCGGCGTGCCCTTGATCTGGGTCAGCGGCAGCGGGCCTTCGAAGCGCTCCTCGTTCGGCCGCAGCATCTGCGATCCAGGCAGCGTCGGCCCCTGTGCGGAATGCGAATCCCAGTGCGCGTTGGGCAATACGACTTCCGCGTACAAGCCACTGCCCGGACGCTCGAAGCGCGGGTCGATCGGATCATAGGGCTGGATGAATTCGCCGTTGCGCGCGAACTCGCTCTTGTCGGCGTAGGCCAGCGCATAGTTCTCGAGGCGCTGGTGCAGGTTGTCCTTTGCCGTCTGCAGGAACGCGCGATCGAGCGCATAGCCGGCGAGCGCGAGGAATGCGATCAGGCCCAGGCTGGCCGCCAGCAACTGGCGGACCTGCAGCGACCGCGGCTGGCGCCAGCTCACGGCGTCGCCTCGTTGGCTGGGGAGAACGCGCTGGGTGAGAGCACGCTGGGGGAGGACGCGCTGTGGGAGAGCGCGCTGGCGGACATGCGATTCATGTGCCGCCAGCGTACAAAGCCCGAACGCCGCGCGCGATCAGCAGCCGTGCGAAATCCGACGCGGTCGCCAATCCAGGCCTCAGTCGCCGCTGCGCGGAATCGCGAAGCGATAACCACGGCCACGCACGGTCTCGATCGGCTTGAGCGAACCATCCGGGTCGAGCTTCTTGCGCAGGCGGCCGATGAACACCTCCAGCACATTGGAGTCGCGATCGAAGTCCTGCTGGTAGATGTGCTCGGTGAGGTCGGCCTTCGAGACCAGCTCGCCGGCATGCATCATCAGGTACTCCAGCACCTTGTATTCGTAGCTGGTCAGGTCGACGTTGCTGCCACTGACGCTGACCGTCTGAGCCGCCAGGTCGAGCACGACCGGGCCGCATTCCAGCGACGGCTTGCTCCAGCCGGCCGCGCGGCGGACCAGCGCGTTGATGCGCGCCAGCAGTTCTTCCACGTGGAAGGGCTTGACCAGGTAGTCGTCGGCGCCCTGCTTGAGGCCTTCGACTTTGTCCTGCCAGCTCGAGCGCGCAGTCAGGATCAGCACCGGAAATTTCTTGCCTTCCTCGCGCAGGGCCTTGATCAGGTCCATGCCGGACATCTTGGGCAGGCCCAGGTCGATGATGCCGAGATCGAAAGGCACTTCGCGGCCCATGTACAGGCCTTCCTCGCCGTCCTGGGCGGCATCGACCGCAAAGCCTTCGCGCTTGAGGCGGGCGGCCAGGGTTTCGCGGAGGGGAGCTTCGTCCTCGACCAGAAGTATGCGCATGGGGGACTCCTTCAGCAGGCAGCCATCTTGGCCGGGTGCATTCAGGTTAGTCGTTCAGGTTGTCGCCGGCGCGTGTACAGCAAGCAGCGACCTCTGTTTTGTTCAGCTTAGTGAACGGGACTGCAACCAGACCGCGCCCCGCCCGGATTCACAGGGAACCAGGACCAGCGGTGTGGTTCAGTCGTCGTCGCGGGGTTCCGGCTGGCGGCGATCCTGCCCCTGGGGCTGCGGATCGTCCATGTACACCCGGACGCGGCCGCTGGAATCGATGACCTTCACGCGATTGACGTTGCGCCCATCGAAGGGCACGCGTTCGGCGCTGAGCACCTGGCCGCCGGTGCGGCGCTCGACCCGACGCACGGCATCGGAGAGGGCCCGATGGTCTTCGCCGCGATCGTGGCGCTCGTCCATGCGCGGCGAGCGATCCTCCCCGCGCTGCCCCCGGTCTGCATGGTCAGTAGCGCCGCGGCCCTGACCGGGGTCCAGCAACGCCCCGAGACTCTGGGCCGTTGCGTGGCCCATCGGCACCACGAGCGCGGCGGCCAAGGCCAGGGAAGCGAGTCGGGAAACGGGAAGGGGCATGGGCTCGGGAGTGCGGCGGGACGCAGGCAGAACGACGAGTGTGCATTCTTGGAACGACGCAGTGAATCCGGTCTGAACTTTTCTTTCACGGCACGGTCGCGTTCAGCGCACGGCACGGCGCGCGCAAGCAGCGCCAGGACGCTGCATCAGTAGATCTCGCCCACACAGCAGCGCAACGAGCCGCCGCCCGCCTCGATGGCATCCAGTTCGACCGTGGCAACCGTGAAGCCGGCGACACGCAAGCGCTCGCGGTTGGCCTCGGTCAGCGTGCTGCCCGCGTGCGCGCTCATCCATACCGTGTCCGCGGACAGCGAGATTGCGTTGCCGACGAAGGCCGCGTGCTCGGCAGGCGAACACGACACGACATGGGGCGCGTACAGGGATGCGATGGCCTCGACCACGGCCGCATCGGCGAATCCCCGCGGGCAGACGATCGCCGCCCGTCCGGCCAGCACGGCCAGCACCACGTTGGTGTGGTACTCGCCCGGCGCGAGATCGAACAACAGCGTCGCACGCAGGCCGAAAGCCTCGTGCATCAGGCGCGCGCCTTCTTCGTCGCAGCGTTCGGACAGGCCACAGAAGCCCAGCCCGCGCGCGCGATCGATCACCAGCGCGCCCGTGAGTTCGCAGGGATGCGCCTGCGTCGACAGATCGACCTCGGCGTAATCGAGCACGCCGGCGAAGAAGCCGCGGATGTCGTCGCGCGCGGCTTCGCGCTGGCGCACCGGGTGGCGCATGCGCCCGACCACATAGCGCCCCGCCGCCGTTCCGAACACGTTGTTGGGGAACAGTGCGTCCGGCGTGTCCGGGCTTCCGGCGAAGCAGACGGTGGGGAGGACCCCGGAAAACGCGCGGTGCAGTTCGCGATGCTGCGCAGACGCGCTCGCCGGGTCGAAGGCCGTGGCCGGCGCCATGTAGCGGTTGTCCTGCGCCGACTGCTCGGCCAGGGCGAAGCCATCGGGCGCGACCAGGAATGCCGCGCGCGCGGTGACCGGGCCGAAGTCGGTTGCACAACCACGGGCGAAATCGAGGAAGGCGTTTGTGTCGCGAGTGATCATGCGGAGGCTTCCGCGGTGGCGAAGGACTCGGTCAGCGCCAGCGCCTGCTCGACCAGCGACCAGTCCGCACCCGGTTTGTGCGCACCCTCGCTGAGCACCTGCCGGAAGGCGCGTCCACCGCGTTCGCCGGCAAACAGGCCGAGTATGTGGCGCGTGATGTGTTTGAGGAGCGCGCCACGCGCAAGCTCTGCCTCGACATACGGCCGGTAAGCGCGCAGCAGGTCGCCGCGCGTGCGCAGCGTGCCTCCGAACCACGCCGCATCGAGGCGGTGCAGCAGGTAGGGGTCGTGATAGGCCGCGCGGCCGAGCATGGCGCCATCGGCGTGGTCGAGGTGCTGGGTGGCTTCGTCCATCGTTGCGATGCCACCGTTGACGATGATCTGCAAGTGCGGTCGTTCCCGCTTCAACCGATAGGCCCAGTCGTAGCGCAGCGGCGGAACCTCGCGGTTTTCCTTTGGAGACAGGCCCTGCAGCCAGGCGTTGCGCGCGTGGATCACGAACATGTTGCACCCCGCGGCGGCGACGCTGTCGACGAAGTGGGCGAAACGGTCCCATTCATGGTCGTCATCGACGCCGAGACGGCACTTCACCGTCACCGGGATATCGCACGCGGCGATCATCGCGGCGACGCTGTCGCCGACCAACGCGGGCTCGCGCATCAGGCACGCGCCGAAGCGGCCCGCCTGGACGCGATCCGACGGGCAGCCGCAGTTGAGGTTGATTTCATCGAAGCCGGCCTCGGCGCCGATGCGCGCAGCCTGTGCCAGGAGCGCCGGCTCGCTGCCGCCCAACTGCAGCGCGACCGGATGTTCGCTGGAATGCAAGGCGAGCAATTTATGGCGATCGCCGTGGATCACCGCATTCGCGTGCACCATTTCCGTGTAAAGCCGCGCATTCGGTGCAAGCACGCGGTGGAAGGCGCGGCAATGGGTGTCGGTCCAGTCCATCATCGGGGCGACGGACAGGCGCAATGAAGCCGAATAGCGCGACAGATCCCCACCACTCGAGGATTTGCCGTGATCTCCATTGCGCGCGATTTCGGTCATCGGAACTATCGTCAGCCGTGGGAGGGACGGCTTGATAGGTTACACCGCGCCAATCGCCCTCCATCGGAATGGCCGCCCTCCATCGGAATGGCCTCCATTCCGAGTCGCAAGGGGAGCCGCACCAACCCGCGGCTCCCCAGCGGCGCTACAACGCGCCGACGACGTTCAGGAACACGCCACGGTGACGGTAGCTCAGGTCGGTAAGGTTCTCCGAGAAGTCAGTGAAGTTGTAGCCCACGCCGGCCTTCACGTGCTCGCCGAAATAGCGATACACGCCCAGCAGCATGCCGCTGCGGGATTCATCGAGGTCCGGCAGTTGCAGCCTGCGGGCCTCCAGCAGCCCCTCCCATTGGTCGAACAAGCGCACGTCGGTACGCAGGATGACCAGTTGCGCGCGGTTGTCGAAGAACTCCGGATTCTCGCGGTCCAGGCTCACCGACCCCAGGCGGTAAGCGTACTTGCCGCCCACCGACCACGAGGGGGTCAACTCGTAGTTGGCGTCCACCGAGGCGATGTGGCTCTTCTGGATGAATTGCGCCGCCGTGCCGTTGAGCGCAACCTGGTCCGTGGTCGGCACGTTGTAGAAGTACGTGTACTTGGCGAGCGCGTTCAACCGGTTGCTGAGCACCGGCCGGTAGCCGAAGCCGACCACGCCCTCGGTGAACTTGCCGTCGTAGAACTGGCCCTGCGAACTCTCACTCATCGAGTGATCGAGCTTGCCGACCAGGCGCCAGTCGTCGGACATCTGGTACTTGAAGTTGTTGCGGAACAGCCAGGTGGTGCGTTCCACGTGCGTGGCGTCGGGCTGCTCGGCGTCATCGTTGCGGTACTCGACACCGCTGGAGATCTGGGTCGGGCCATTGGTGTAGGCCACGCGCACGCCGCTCGCACGGCGATCGGTCTCGGCCGCTGTCTCGCTGTTCTGCAAGGTGCCCAACTCGGCGTTCGCGCCCACGGTCCAGTGGTCATCGAGGTTCAGCGACAAACCGGCAGCATGCGTCAGGCCCCGGGCCTCGTTGGCGTCCTGGTAGCGCTCTTCGGCATAGACGCTGCTGCTGTCCGCCAGTCGGTGCTTCATGCCGCCGACCAGGCTGCCGCGCTGGCCGCCCAGGTTGGTGCCATCGACAACGTCGCCATGCTCGTTTTCCAGCGCGTAGTTGAGGTACAGGGTGGTCTTGTCGGACACCATGTAGCTGGTGCCCACTCGCCCGCCCGGGCCCAGATCGCCGGCCGAGACTTCAGCCTCGAGACGGAACTTGTTGCCGCGCAGCGCGGCGCCGGCACCCAGTCGGCCGTTGTCCTGGCGATCGCCATCCTTCGAAACGGTGCCCTGGGCGAATCCCCACGCATTCCAGATGCTGGCGGAGTCGTAACCCATGTGCACCACCGCGTCGGTGCGCTGCCCCTGCTCCTGGGTCAGGGGCACCACCGCGCGCTGATCTTCACGCTTGTCGTTGCGTACACCGGTGGCCACGCTCCAGCGATCGTTGAGCTGGTACTTGACGTTCACCTCGGCCGCATCAAGCGTGAGGCCCGCGTCCTGTTCGCGGTGATCTGCCTTGCCGACGACGCTGAGCTTGTCGCCGATCGGCAGGTCCAGCGTGCCGCCGTAGTACGTGCGATCGGACGGCGTCCCCAGGCCTGGCGCCGAGTAACCGGCATCCTGCGCCTGCGTATACAGCGTCACCCTGCCCTTGCCCTGCTTGAAGACGTCGCCGATGCCGAGACTGACGTCGGCACGGTAGCCGTTGGCTTCCGCGTCGGCGAACGCCGTCGGATCGGTACCGGTGAAGCCGAAGCCGCCGTCATACGAGTACAGCGAATGCGACGCCAAGCCCGTGGTGCGGCCGCCCTGCAACTTCAGCCACGTCTCGGTGGTCTTGCGCAGCGTGAGGTCCACGCCGAGCACGCCGCTGTCCTCGGCATCGCCACTGCTGCTACTGCCGGTGAGGCCGATGCCGACATGGTCGTTGACCCAGACATGCGCCTGGCCGCCGGTGGTGAGCGTGTCGATCTCGTCGAAGCCGGGCGTGTACTCGTAGCGCGCCACCAGCCAGGCCTCGTCTCCCGAGAGACCTCCGTTGTGCACCAGCATGTTGTCGCCACCTGTGGACGACAGCGGCTCGGACAGCAGGACACGGCCCTGCAGGTAGTCGATGTCGTAGTCCAGGCCCGGGCGCAACTCGACCGTACCGGTGACCAGCTGCGAGTCCTTGTCGCGCATCTCGATGCGCAGGCGCTCCGAGCCGGTAAGGATGTCCTGGTTGCGCAGGTAGAAGAGCGAACCGCCGGTGCCACGGAATTCTTCGCGACCGGCAATCGTGCCCGGCTCGGCGGCGAAGCCGCTGACAACCGCGCGGCGTTCGCCGAACGCGGTGGTCGAATCCGCCTTCCACTCCGCATTGCCGCCGTAGAGCCCGCGATCGACCTGGGCCAGTTCGTTGCCCGCGTAGTCGGTCTTGAAATTGCCCCACATCGCGTAGTCGTCGCCATGCTCGGCGCGCAGGTAGAACTTGCCCAGGGTGGGCGCCATCTCCTCGACGGTGCCGTCATCGCCGAAGGTCGAATAGTGGTAGTCCGGGTCGATGCGGCGGAACAGCGCGTCGGGGGCCTTGTCGAGGAAGTTGCCGAAGATGTCCTGCACCGGGCCCTCGCGCGTGTCGGCACTGCCGGTCACACGCCAGCCGTTGCCGAACTTCTCGGTGCCGAAGAAAGCCAGTCGCCCGTCGAACGAAGAGCTGCGCTCAAAGGCGGTGTTCTCGCCCTGCAGCAGGTCGGCAGGCCCGCTGGTGCTGTTCGTCGACGCGGTCAGGTCGGCAACGCCGACGAAGAAGCGGTCGCGCTCGCGCATCTCCAGGTCGCGCAGGTAGAGATTGCCGTTGCCTTCCGCGTCGAGCACCGCCACCTCCACGGTGTGCAGGCCTTCGGGCAGGATCTCCTCGGCGATGAAATCGCCCTTGGCGTCCACCGGCACCGGCCGGCCGGCCACCCATACCGTGTGCCCTTCCGGGATGCCGCCGCCACGCACTGCGATGGTGTTGCCACCGATGCGGATGTTGCGCGTCGCAATGTGGCTCTCGCCGTAGCCAGCCAACGGCGGCGCGGCACCTTCAGCCGTTGCCGTCACCGGAATATCCGCAACGCTGCCATCGCCCTGGGCATTGACCAGCCACAACGGACGCGGACTGGTCTCGTCGAACCTGCCCTGCTCGTCGTACACGCGCAGCACGTACTGCAGTTCCCGCCCGGCGGACGGAATATCCACAACCGCCGGCTGCCACTCCGCCTCACCGTTCGCGTCCAACGTCACGGCCGCAAGCGGCGTGGCCTGCACGGACTGTCCCTTCTCCTGGATGCGCACTTCCGCGCGCTGGATGAAGCTGCCGTAGTTCGAGTACATCCGGAAGCGCACGGGCTCGTCGACCAGCGCCACCTGCGGCGAGGCGGACACCGACAGGCGCGGCTGGGCCTTGAGGTCGTCGAACTGGAAACGGATGCCCGCATCGTCCAGCGCGACGTCGGTGCAGCGCTGCACGTCGGCGGAGCTGCGTCCCGGATCGTCGATCGGCTGGCCGTTCACCGAGATGTGCATCGGGTTGAGGCCGAAGGCATTGCGCGGCGTCAGTTCGCGGGTCAGGCGGGTGATGTCCACGCCCTCGTAGTCGTCGCGCAGAACCGGCTCGTCGTACACCACCTGCACTTCGATGTAGGAATCCGCGCCCTGGACGAAACCCTCGTTCGGCACGTCCTTGGCCTGCACGAAGCCGTGGCCCTCGTGCTCGACCTGTTCCGGACTGAGCTCCATCAGGCTGCGAATGGTGTCCATCGCGCGACGCGCACGCGCCGCGGACAGGCCGATGTCATCCTCGTACACGGAGGCAGTGCGGCGATCCAGGCGCTCATTGCCGGTGTAGCCGATGAAGCGCAGGCGCACGTTGTCGCGATCCTTGACTTCGGCCATGGCAGCGCGCAGGCGGTCGGTGAGGCCGGGCGGAGTGACGATGTCGCTGCCGTCCATCGTCAGCACCGGGAGCGGACCACCCGAGGGCTGATGGATGCGGGTGACGATCTCCTTGTCCGCTTCCGCCGGGCACATCTGCGGCTCTTCGGGCAGTTCCCGCAGCGGATCGTCGTACCAGAACTGCACCTCGATGCGGCGGTTGAGCTCGCGACCCTGCGGCATGTCGTTGGCGCCAACAAACGCCGTGGCGCCGCGGCCGTCGCTCTGCACCGACGCGGTCGGAAGGTTCAATGCCTGTTGCACCGCGAGCGCCGCTCGATGCGCGCGCGCCTTGGACAACGCCACCGCGTCGCCATAGATGCGCGCGTTGCGGTCCGACAGGGCCATGTCATCGGTATAGCCGACGAACTTGGCGATCACGTTCTGCTTGCCTTCCAGGTTGGCGAAGCCCTTGCGCACCTGTTCGATGAACGCCGGGGTGACTTCCACGCCCTCCTCGCCGTAATGCAGCGCGGAGACCAGGTTGTTCACCCGCGTGCGGCGCGCCTGCCCTTCCTGGAAACGCATCACGCAGAGCTCCTGCACGCGGCAGACCTTGATCTGGCGGAGCTCTTCCTTGACGAGGACCTCTTGTTCCTTCGTCGCGGCCTTGGGTTCGTCGTACCAGACTTCCACTTCCACCCGGCGGTTGCGGGCGCGGCCCGCGTCCGTTGCGTTGCCCGCCACCGGCCTGGTATCGCCCATGCCTTCGAACGCGATCGCTTCCGGCGGCAGGGTGAGTGCGCGTTGCAGCAACTCCGCTACTTCGCCGGCGCGTTCACGCGACAGCCCCTGGTTGTCGCCATAGCGCGCGGTCAGTTCCGGCGACAGGCGCTGGTTGTCGGCATGGCCGATCAGATGCAGGCGCACGTTGGCCTTGCCCTGCACCGATTCCATCGCGCGCCGGATCTTCTCGACGTCCTTGGCGCGGAGGGTGATCGCACCCGAATCGAATTGCAGCGGTGCGATGATGCCCCCCAGCTTCACCGTTTCCATCACCTGACCATCGACCTGCTGCTTCTCGACGTGATCGCCGCGTTCGGTCTGCAGCACGCTCGGGTCGCGAACCTCCGGGCGAAACGCCTGGTCACCGGGCAGGTGGCGTTCGACGGATTCGCGGATCGGCGTTTCCTGGATCTGGTCGCTGGCGGCCTGATCCCCGGCCGTCTGTGCCAGCACTGTGGCCGTCATCAGGCTCAGGCCCAGCAGCATGCTTTTCTTCAACATGTTTTTCTTCAGCATGGTGTTCACTTGCGCGCCCCCTGGTTGCCCGTCGGGCGTTGCACTGGCGCGCCGAGACGCCAGAAGGTCTGTTGCTCGACCGTGAGTTCGTAGTCGGCGCCTGCGGTCGGCCAGGCTTCGGCGACCTTCGCCTTGACCGCAGCCAAGCGCGCTTCGACCAGATCCGGGTCCTCGAGATCGGCCAGGTAGGACAGGCGCAGTACCGCGCGCTCCTTCACCAGTTCATCGATCAGCGTCTGCATGCGCGGCTGCCACTGGCGGCGCAGCTGCGTGCCGTCGTGTTCGAACACTTCGTCGCTGAGATCCAGGCTCACCACGCGGAAGACCGAGGCACCGAAGTCGATGCTCAGCGCCTTGCCGCGCGTGGCACGCGCGATCACGGTCTGGCGGGTGGAGAGGCGGTAGCCGCTGGGCAGCGTCCTGTCGTCCAGCTTCAGCACGAAGTTGCTGCCGCGGTCCTCGTTCGGCACCACTGCGCAGGTCAGGTGGTAACGACCCTTGGCATCGGTGGTGGCCGCGAGGCCGCGCGCGCTCACCACGCGCACGCCGCCCAAGCCACTTTCGCCCTGGTCCTGGTGGCCATTGCGGTTGGCGTCGTCGAACACCTTGCCGATGACGTCGGTGCAGTCGAAGGTCGGATCCGGGACCACGCGCACGGTGGCGGTGGCGTCACCGGAAAGCGGACGGTTGGTGAGCCCGTTCCAGACGCGCGCGTGGTTCACGAACTCGCCCTCGCCCACGCCTGCGCCGACCGCCAACAGCAGGGTGATCGTGTGTTCGTCGCTGGTACCGAACGCGACGCCACTCCACGTCAGCTGGCGCCCGTTCTGCACCGGCTCGGTCGGCACGTTGTCGATGCGCGCAGAACCCGGCACGTAGCGGAAGCCCGCCGGGTAGGAGTCGACCGCACGCACATCGCGCAACTGCAAGCCCGAGAGGTTGCGCAGCGTGATGGTGTACGGCACCAGCTGGCCGCGCACGACGTTCTTCAGCGGCGTGGTCTTGCTGATGGCCAGCGCTTCGCCCAGGTCGAGATCAAGCGGAATGTGGTTGTTGAAGATCTGGCTGCTGCCCGGCACGAACGTGTCATCCAGACGCAGGTGCAGGTAGTAAGTGGTGCCCGCCGAACGCGCCGGAACCGAAGTGGGCGGCGCCAGCTCGGATGCCTGCGCCTCGCAGCGCTGGGTCGTGCCGGGGATGGCATCGCTTACGCCGGCCGGGCAACTCGGCACCGGGAACGCCGCGGTGCTCGCATCCGACGTCGGCGGGATCAGCGCCGAAGCACCGGCGATGTAGTTCGCAGAAGGCGGCGCGACCTCGACCACGTAGCTGCCGCCGGCCGGACATGCCGCATCGGCGAAGTTGAGGTCGAAGCGGTAAAAACCACCCTGCAGCGTGACCTGGCCCTGCTGCACCGGATCGGCGAAGCAGGAGGCGGGCAGCGCCACGCCGGACGCACCGAGCATGCGCAGACGCGCACCCGGGATCGCGCCACGGTTCATGGACTCGTAGACCACGCCGTTGGGTTCGATCGGCAGATTGAGGTTCAGCAAGTTGCTGCCGGGCTGCACGGTGATGGCGTGGATGCGCTGCAGGTCGTTGCTGAACACCGAATCCGCGTAGCCGAGCTTGGCCGTGGTCGCCGTGGCACCCGGCGCGGTGAAGCGCACTTCCAGCGCCTCCGACGATGTGTCGTTCGGCGCCACGCCGGCGATCTGCCAGGCGCCGTTGGCGTCGGTGGTGGTGCTGCGTTCGAGCCGGTTGTTGCGATACAGCTGCACGTTCCAGCCAGCGAGCACGCGTTCGCCTGCGTCCGCCGTCTTGTTGAAGTTGGCGTCATGCCAGGCATTACCGCTGAGCACGCCGACGCCGATCCGGCCACCGACATCGAACGAGACGCTCGCGCTCGCGGTCTGCGTCGGATTGTTCCAGCTCACGACGCCCGTGTTGGTCACGCGTGTAGCAGGTGCGAGGCCGGACGCGATGGTGGCGCGGAAGCGCAGCGTGGCCGATGCGCCCGGTGCGAGATCACCGTGGCTGCCGGCGTAATCGGCAGTGATGGCGTTGCCTGCGGACGTGATGCCTGCGGTGCCGCCATTGAGCGTGGCCGAGCCGTTGACGTAGATGAGCTGGCCCGGCGCGGACGCGTTGAGGTCGTCCACGATGCGCACCAGCGTGGCCGGCATCGGGGCGATGTTGCGCACGGTGACGACGTACTCGACTTCGGCACCCGGCAGGGCCATGCCGCCGCCCACCACCGCGACCTGCTTGCTGATGGTCAGCATCTGCGTGCCGCCGACGACCACGACAGTCGGTTCAGGGCCGGTCGCCGGATTGCCGTCGCCATCGGTCAGCAGGCGCGGTACTTCGACGCTGGCTACCGTGGCCTGGTTCGAGATCACGGTGCCATTGGCGGTGCCGGCGTTGACCTGCAGATCGAACTGCACGACCGCAACCTGCCCCGGATTGAGCGTGCCGACGTTGATGCCGGCAATCAGCGGCGATACACCGCCATCGGGCACGCCGACAGGTTGGCCGTTGAGGGTGAGCGAGTTTGCGACCCAGCTCGTGTACTGCGGCACGTTGTCGCGCAGCATCACCTGCGTGGCAGGCGCCTTGCCGTTGTTGTAGATGCGGATGGTGTAGCGCAGCGTGTCGAGCGGTTCGACCACGCCCGGCGCGCCGTTGTCGATGCGCAGCGCGACCAGCTTCTCGGCGTACATCAGCGGCGAGTTGCCGACTACGTCGCGGGTCGGGTCGTTGATTACTGGCGTGCGCGGATCGTCCGAGGGCACTTCACCAATGACGTCGGTGCCCGTGGCGAAGGCCTGGTTGGCAATGATGGTGCCGTCCACCGCGTTCGCGTCGACGGTGACGTTGAAGGTGATGGTGACGACGTTGTCGGCGGCATTGGCCGGGTTGTCGGCACGGATCACGCCCACGGTCGTCTCGACCGGCGAGTTGATACCGATGCCGTTGATCAGCGGCGAGCCACTGGGGCCATCGGCCAGGGTCAGGCCGTTGAGCGTCGTGGTGCCCGCCACGTAGGTAGTGTTGGCCGGCACGAGGTCGCGCAGGACCACGCCATGCGCATGATCGGTACCGGTATTGCGCACGGTGATGGTGTAGCGCAGCGAATCGCCGGCCATCAGCACGCTGGGATTCGCGCCCAGGTACGTCGAAACCTTCTCGATCACGAGCTGCGGCGCGGATTCGATCGGCAGCCGGGTCGGATCCTCATCCCCGGAGACGTCCGGGTTGGCCGGGCCGTTGACGCTCGGATCGTCGCTGAGCTGCAGCAGCAGGGTGCCGAACTGCGCGCGGGCCTGGTTGAGCACGACGCTGCCGTTGGCGATCACCGGCACGAGCTGCACGGTGTATTCGACGGTCACGGTTTCCGAACCCGAACCCACCGCGCCCAGCGTGAGGTTGCCGATGTCGATCCGGCCGGTGCCCTTCGCACCGCCGTTGGCATTGGTGTTGTTCACCGCACCCGCCGGCAGCGCGCCGACCAGCGTCAGCGTGCCCGGCACGAACTTCGCCGGATCGTTCAGCGCATCCAGTTCGTCCACCAGCGAGATGCCGGCGGCGCTGACGTCGCTGAGGTTGCTCAGTTGCACGCGGTACCGCACCACGTCGCCCGGATGCGCAGGCATTGGGCTGACCACGGTCTTGGTGAAGTCGAGTCGCGGCGGATCGGTGAGCACCGCGTACGATGCCGGCCCGATGCAATAGTCGTTGGGCGCCGTCCAGTTCGGGCAACCGGCGCCGTGGCGCTCAAAGGTGCTGTTGCCATCGAGGCCGGTCCAGTCCACGACCACGTTGTTGGCCAGGGACGTCAGGGCGGCAATATTGTTCGCCACGCGCACGTCGTAGCTGACCTGCACGGACGTGCCCTTCGCCACGTTGATGTCGGCGTTGCCGGCGGTCGTGCTCCAGCTGAGCACGTACGGATTGCCCGCCGTGCCGTTGCCCGTGATCACCGGCGCACCAATGCTGTTACCCGTACCGGTAACGATCGGGTTGCCGGCGTACTGCAGGCCCACCGCAAGGGTGTCGACCAGATGCAGGTCGAAGGCATCCGACGCATTCGCATCCCCGGCCGCCGTCAGGGTCACGGTGTAGCGCACGACATCACCACCGCCAGCGGTGGTCTTGTCGCCGGTCTCGGTCGCGCTCAGGGTCGGTTCGACGATCGTGAACGTGGCGGGGGCGCTGACCAGTGGAGCCTTGGCTGTGCCGCCCGGGCTGGTCGCGTAGGTGTAGGAAACGGTGTTGTCGACCTGCACGCCCTGCTGGGCGGGCAGGAGGTTGCGCACGCGGGTGCGCAACTCGATCGTCGCCTGCTGGCCCGCAGGGATCTGCGGGACAAGCACATTCATCTGCGTCGGCGTGCTGCCAGACGTATTGGCACCGGCGACACCGGTTACCGTTGCGCCGACAAATTCGAGGTTCGCATCGAGCACGTCGGCGACCGCGACATCGAACAGCGCGCTGCTGCTCGGCGCGCTCGGTACCGTAATGGTGTAGACCACGTCCTCGCCGATCGTCGCCGTGCCCGATGCGGGAGAAGTGACGACCTTGGAAGGACGCGCACCGGGCGTGGTCACCGTGCTCGAAGCAGGAGACGTCACGTAATCATTGAGTTGTCCGGGGCCATCGGCACCCGTACGTTCCACGACCGTTGCACCGTCGATGCCGGTCCAACGCGCCACGGCGGTATTGATCAGGTCCTGGTCGGCGAGCACGGAGTTCAGCACGCGCACGTCGTAGGAAACCTGGATCGACGCGCCCTCGGCGATGTCGATGTCGGCATTGCCGTCGGCCAGGCTCCACACCAAGGTCTGCGGTGCGGCGGCACTGCCAGTGCCGGTGACGACGGGAGCACCGATCGTATTGCCGGCGCCGGTGACCGTCGGATTGCCGGCGTACTGCAGACCCGCACCGAGCGTATCGGTGAGCGACACGTCGAACGCGCCGGAAGCGTCCACGCCACTCGCCGCCGTCAACGTGACGGTGTAACGGATGACGTCGTTGACGGCCGCGATGGCGCGATCGGCGACCTTGGCGATCCTCACCGTCGGCTCAACGATATTGAAGACTACGGAATTCGTCGTGAGCGCGGATTCGCGCGGGCCAGCGTCGCTTTCCGCGTAGGTGACCGAAGCGGTATTGCTGACGTCGACGCCTTCCTGCGCGCCGAGCACGTTGCGCACGCGCACACGTACGTCGACGAAGGCCTGCTGGCCCGTGGGAATCTGGTCGATCGCGACGTCCAGCTGCGAAGCGGTGCTCGAATTCACCACACCCGCGCCATTGACGACGCCGCCCACGGATACGGTCGCGCTGACGTACTCGAGATCGGCGCTGAGCACGTCCGTGACCTGCACGTCGTACATCGGCGAGTTGCGCGCCTGGCCAGGCACGGCGATGCGATAGACCAGCTCCTCGCCAATGGTGGCTTCGCCGTTGGCCGGCGACAGCAGCACCTTGGTGGGCGGGACCGGCGGTGCGCCGATGCGCACGACGGTGGGATCCTCATCGTCCACCGCGGGATCGGGATCCGCCTGACCGTTAACGGTCGGGTCGTCGCTGTCCGCCAGGAACGTTCCGGTGCTGCTGAGCAACTGCGCCTGGTTCACGACGAGGTGGCGGTTGGCCAGCGTCGGGAGCAGCGTCACGTTGAATTCGACGCGCACTTCGGTACCCGCCGCCACGTCGATGCCGCGGATATCGATCAGGCCCGTGGCCGGATTGCTGTTGTTGACCGTACCGGCCGGCAGCGAGGTGAATACCAGCGAGCCGGGAACGAAGTCCGGCGGCAGCTGGTCGCGGAAAGTGACGTCGGTAAAACCGGACTTCGTCGCCTGCAGGCGCAGGGTGTAATGCAGCACGTCACCGGGCGTAGCGGTCCTCGCCGGATCGTCGCCGCTGGTGAGGTCGCGGACCGTCTTCTCGTAGAAATAGCCCGACAGCAGGACCGCGAGCGAATGCGCGTCCTCATGGTCGTCGATGCCGACCGTGCCGTTGGTGAGCGTGCGGGTCACTTCGACGCGCGCGGGATTGCTGCTGCGGTCGTTGAACCAGCTCGTCGCACCGGCGACGTTGGTGAGGGTGACGCCGTTCTGGCTGTTGGCGTCCAGCTTGGTACGGTACTGCACCACCAGGTGCTGACCGGGCGCGATGGGTCCCGCAGCGTCGAGAAACTTCAGGCTCAGCTCGCAGGTGGGCGCGGCGGTATAGGACCGCGTGTAATGCACGCCTTCGGTCAACGCCGTGCCGCCGAGCAGGACACCGGTGATCTGCGGCGTCATGTCGCACATGCCGCCGTTCGGGCCGTCGGGCAGGCGGTCGAGCAGCGTGACATTCCATGCGTCGAACTGGCCCGTGTTCACAGCGTCGACGGTGAAGTCGCCCCACTGGCCGAGGTTCAGTCCGCCACTACCGAGCACCACGCTACCGCTCTTGTTGACGACCAGGTTCGGCCCGGCGATCTGCGTCGGATTGGAGATGCCGTTCTCGCCGGGCAGCGGGGTATAGAACGTGCTGTCGATGAGACGACCGAACTGCCAGATCGCCGTGTTGACGAAGGACTTCCCGAGGACATTCACCGTCGGGTTGTCGTTGAGCACGGTGGTGATGTCGATCGCCAGGCGCCCACCCTTGGGCAGGATGAAGCCCGGCGGGAAATGGAATTCGATCAGGCCATTCGCGTTGGCGACGATGTTCGGATTGATGGGCGCGCCCAGCGTCGCGCAGGACAGGTCCGTGCACCAGCGCACGCTGGGCGTACCGACCAGGCTCATGTCGACGCCCGTGCCGGGAATCACGGTGGGCAGCTGCACTGGCGGCGTGCTCGGATCGCCGTCGTCCAGTCCGTTGAGATACACGGTGGCCGGATCGAAACCGATGTTGTCGTACAGCGTGATGCCGTGCAGATCGTTCTGCGACGCACCGTTGAGCACCACCGTGCCGGTGGACGGATCGATCAGGACGGGAATCAGTAGCCGGTAGGTGAACGGCACGCCCACGGCCGCGTACGACGGGGCGGACTTATTGATCGACTCGACTGGGACCAGGAAGTTCTGACAGTTCGGCCTGACGTTCTCCAGCGAGCCGTTGACGAACCAGATGTGATGCTGGTGCACCGCGTCGCACGCGATGTTGCCCATGGTGAAGTCGACGTTGTCAAACACCACCAGCCAGCGCTGATCGGTCTGGCCGGGCGAGGTGTAGAAGCTGATGTTGGTATCGAGCGGATTCGGCTGCTGGAAATTCCGGATGACGCAGTTGCCGTCGATGGTCAACTGGCTGGGGGCCGGATTGACCACGTTGCCGTCGATCACGCCGCCGTAATCGGCAACGCAGTCCGCCGCATACGCGCCAAACGTCGTACCGAGCAGTATCAACAAGGCGCAGAGCTGGATGTGGATCCAGCGCTTGCCTGCTCCTGCGTTGCGTGCGATCCCCAGACTCATACACCCTCACTCCGTTCGCGTGCGACGCAAGCCACCGACGGACCAAGGGAATGCCTGCGCTCCGGGCGCAGGTTCCGGCGGTCCCGCTGCCATGGGGCGCTTTGCGCGCCCGACAGGCCGGTGACTTTGCGTCGCCACCTTTCGGTGGTTTTGCCTTTGTCGTATTGCGTTTTTTTGCTTCGAAACGCGCGCTGCGACGCGTCGTCTCAGCCAGACGGCAGGAAATTCATCGGGTACACGATCGTTACTGCAGGCACGTCCTTCGCGCCGAAGTTGAAGCCCTTGACGCGCTCCACGATGCCGGAGGTCAGGTCCGGCGCATCCATTTCCGACGACTGCACCTGCACCATCGACACACTGCCGCCCGGCTGGATGGTCAGGCGCAGGATGACCTTGCCCTGCAACGTCGAATCACGACGAAGCTCGCGCTGGTACAGCCGGTACAGCGCAGCCTTGTAGCGGTCGAAGACGATCTGGATCTCCTCGCCGGAGCGTCCGCCCTTGCCGCTGGCACCGACCGACTTGTTGCTGTCCGCGGACGCGATCGCGTTGATTCCACTCGAGGCCCTGGTCAGCGCAGTGCCCTTGATGGCTCCGCGTTCGCCACCACCACTGCCGAAGCTGCGGCTCTGCGAGGACAGGTTGATGCCACCGCTGCTCCCCGGTGCATTGCTGGCCAACATGGCGCGTTCCGGACGCGCCGCGCCGGTGTCGGCACTGAGCTTCGCGGACTTGCCGAGCTCGGCCACGGCAGGCAGGTCGTCCACCGCTGCCAGGCTGTCCTTGAACGCCAGGATGCCCTGCGGCTTCGACGCCTGCGGCTGCTTCGGAACGGGCTGCGGTTCGACCTTCGCGGTCGGCCTCGTCGGCTTGGGCTCGACCTTTTTCACCACCGGCTTGGTGAGTTCCGGCGGCGGCGGCGGGGCCTCCTCCAGCTTCTTGGTCTCGGGGATCACGGTGACCACGCGTTCCGGCAACTTCTCGGCCGCGGGGACGATCTTCTGCGGAACGTGGATGAAGGGGAACACGATCGCAATCACCAGCCAGACGCACAGTGCGATGGCCAACCCCTTGCGCGAACGCCGGTCCTCCTCGCCACGCGTCCACAGCATGAGGTGCGGACGCGCACGCTCCGTCTGGAGCTCGCGCTCGACGATCCACTCGTTGCGCAGGCGTTCGAGCTCCTCCTGATGCTCGAAGGCTTCGTCCTCGAGCAGGAAGAGCTGCTCGTTCTCCTCGCCGATCCGCTCCACCAGGCCGCAGCGACGCGCATCGATATCGGCGATGCGAGCGCGCACGGACTCGGTTCGGCGACGCGCACGCGCGATGTGCCCGGGCCATTCTCCCTGCTCGGAGAGCCCTTCCCAGAACAGCGCCGCAGCGCCCGCCTGGTCCAGTTCCTCCAGTGCGTGGCACGCCTTCTCCAGCACCTGATGCTGGAAGCGCACCCCAGCGAACGATTCGAGCTCGTCATCGACGGCGGCGAGGTCGCACGCAAGTTCGGCGAGTCGCGCACGTGCGTGCGCGATCCGCTCGTCGAGCGGGTTCTGGGCCGCGACATCCCGGATGGTTTCGAGTTCCATGGTCTTGGTATCGGTCACTTGTGCTGACTCAACCGCCGGCCGGGGCGCTGCCGCCCTTCTCGAGCACGGCGAGCGACAACTTGTCGTAGGCGGCCGCCGTGCAGGTCGTCATCACCTTGCGGATCACCTCGTAGGGAAGGCTCTTGTCGGCCAGCACGGTGATTTCGCGGTGGGCGAGCGCGGCCTGTTGCGCGGCGCCGCCCCCGGCGGTCAATGGACGCGACAGATACTCGCGCAGCGGCTCGATCAGCGCGGCCTTCGGATCGCGGATCTGGTCCATCGTGGCGATCACTTCCCCCTGCACGAGCAGCATGTCCTGGGTGATCGTCACTACCACGGTCTCGGCGGGCTTGGCTTCGGCGGTGGAGATCGGGACCTCCACGCCCTTGGCGTTCTGGACCACCTCTACTTCGGTCGAATAGATCAGCAGGAACGCCACCATCACCGACATGATGTCGATCATGGGGATCAGGTTGAGCTCGACATCCTCGTGCTTCCTGCGTGCGCCACGAAACGGGTTCAGCGACATCCTCATGGTGCGTCTCCCACGGCGACCTTCGGGAACATTGAAATGCGGCCGCGCTCATCGGGCGTGCCGGTGAAGCCATGGCTGTTGGCGGTTGCCAGGTCCGTGCTGCGGACCGCGTCCATCACCTGCACCAGATGGTCGTAAGCCACGTCCGGGGCCATCAGCACCGAAGCCGTGTCGACTTCCACGTGCTGGCCCTTGAGATCGGCGGCGAGGAGCGACAACTTCTCGAGCGGATAAGCCCCGTTCTCAACAGGCAATACGGCGATCGTGTCGCGACCGTTGGTCAGCTCCAGCCCTTCCTTGCGCACCATCACTTCGAGGCGGAAGGCCGGTTCGGTGGGCGCGCCGGCGGACGCACTCGGCAGGTCGAGCTGGATGATCGAAATGCGCGAGAACACCGCCGTCATCAGCAGGAACGTGACCATCACGGTGAAGATGTCGATCATCGGCACGAGCATCAGCTCGACCGGTTTGGCCGGTGGCTTGCGGCGGGGCATCAGGGCCATGGCGTCGTCTCTCCTGTCCCTGTCCTCAGGCGGCCCGGATGTTCTGGACGGAGGCCTGCTGCGCGATGCGATTCGTGCGCAGCGTCAGGACGTTCAGGTACTTGATCGCGGCCATTTCCAGGCTCTCGACCAGGTGCTGGGTCCGTGACGTCAGGAACGCATGCAGGAACAGCAGCGGCACCGCGGTGCCGAGACCGAACGCCGTGCAGTTCATCGCCTCGGAGATGCTGGCCGACAACATGTTGGCCTTCTCCGCCGGGTTGGCCATCGCCACCGCGCTGAACGCGCTGATGAGGCCGGAGACAGTGCCGAGCAGGCCGACCAGGGTCGCGAGGTTCGCAAAGGTGCCCAGGTAGTGCGTGCGCTTTTCGAGGCGCGGCACGATTTCCATGATGCCTTCCTGCATCGCCTTCTCGACATCGTCGCGGCGGCGCACCGCGCCCTGCATGGCCAGGCCGGCGCCGAGCAGGCGCCCAAGCGCAGTGTTGTCCTTGTCCTCATCGACGATCTTGCGGGCCTTGTCGAAGTCGCCTTCGCCGAGCGACGGCTCGACCTGCGCCCACATGCGCTTGGTCTGTGCCTGCGCCCGGGCGATGGTGACAAAGCGTTCGATGGCGATCGCCAGGCCCACCAGGCCGACGAGCATGATCGGCAACATCATCTTGCCGCCGGCCTCGAAGAACTGCGCTACTGAATGAATCAAACCCATGGCACTGCCCTCACTGGAAATTCGTTGAAGATCGGTGGAGAAAAAGTTGTTGAAGCGCTAGCTCACTTGTCGTGCGGTTCGGCAGACTTGAGCCCGTAATACGCGAGCTCGCGCATGAATACGTCTTTGTCGACGGGTTGCGTGGCATCGTCGAGAAGCCGCGAAATTCCCGGCGCATCGCCCAGCTGCGAGCTCTTCCACGGCACGATGACGAGTTCCTTCGGCGCCTCGTCGTTGCCGACGATGGACATGCCGGAGAGCACCATGCTGTCGCTCGCCTTGCCCGCCTGTTTCGTCGCGCCGGATTTGGCGGGCTTGGCGGGTTTGGCTTCGGCCTTCGCATCCCGCGGCGCCGGCCCGGCGGAAAACGCCGCCACGGGTGCCAGCAACAAACACACGCACAGGGTTTTGAGCAGCATCACTTCGCTCCCTTTTCGACCCGCGACCGGGCGTTGGCGATCCAGCCCGCTACCTGTTTGTCGCCAGGCACGACCTGCTGGTAGATGAGGTAGTTCTCCAATGCGCAGGGGGCGTCTGCGAGGTACAGGTCGCAGAGCACCGCGAGGTTGAGCCTCGCGAAATGGAAGCCCGGCGCGGCGGCGAGCGATTTCTCGTAGGAGGCGCGTGCGTCGCTCAACTTGCCCAGACGGCGCTGCACCAGGCCCAGCTCGTTCCAGGCGACCGGATGCTGCGGTTGCAGTTCGACCGCCTGCTTCAGGCTCGCTTCGGCCTTGTCCAGCTCATCGGTTTTCGCGTAGGCAATGCCGAGGTCAATGTGCGCGGCGGTGAGTTTGGGCTGCTTCGCCACGACCGCCTGCATCAGGGCGACGCCCTCCGCGTAGCGCTCCTGCGCAAGCAGGCCGGCCGCGCGCGCGTAGTCCGCCCGCGTCGCGCCATCGACCTTGGCCGTCTCCACGATGGTGAAGCCGGTGGCGGTGGCGTGCACGCCGGGCCCTTCCTTGCGCGCTGCCATGGCCGTTGCAGCGAAGTAGACCAGCGATATCGCGGCCAGGCGCGCGGCGTGGCGGGCTGCGCGTCGGTAAGTCGGGTTAATGCGCATCGGCATTGGCCTCTCCGTTGTTGGCCGGGGCGGCGGGCGCGGCTGCGTTTCCGACGTCACTGGTTTCAACTGGCTGTGCGGGTTTGGTTTCGAGGACCGGTGGCGGGGTCGGCTGGATGTATTCGTATCGTTCCGGCGAAGCGACGAACCCGCTGCTTGCTTCGGTGCGCGCATAGCGGGCCGGAGACAATTGCGCCAGGCGCGCCAGGCTCTTCTCGATCCACGGAGCGTGGACGCCGGCCTGCATCAGCTCGAGGTTCTTCTTGTGCAGGTCGATGGCCTTCTCCTCGAAGGGGAATGCCATCTCGTCCAGCTGGTCGTTGTAGTCCTGCAGTTCCGCACCCTTGAGGCCGGCCGGTCGTTCGGACTGGTTGAGCGCCTGGCTGAAACCGGCGTACACCTCGGCCATGTAGAAAGTGGCGGCGGCGGTGACATCGGGGGTCTCATAAGGCACCAGGGCGTTGAAGCCCTTGATCGCCGCCGACATGGCCTTCTGCTTGGCGGCCATGCTCTTCTCGAACGGCTGCTTGAGCTCGATCGCTGCGAACCCGGTGTACAGCGGCTCGGTCAGCACCAATGCGGCGCGACCGGCGAGCGTGCGCGTGCGATTGCTGCGCCCGGTGCCGGCGCTGGCATCCGCCTGCACGATCTTCTGCAGTTCGGCGCGGTAGCGGGCGTCGTCGCCGCGTGTCTTGTGGATCTCCGCCATGCGGTTGCGTGTTTCCACCGCATCCTCGACCGGCTTCGGGAACTCGCCGACGTAGCGGGTGTAAACCGCGAGCGCGCGATCGAAGTCCTTCGCGTCTTCATGCAACTGGCCAGCCGTCAGCAGGGCCTCGGCGCGCAGCTTCGGATCGCTGGCGCCGTCGGCGACGCGCTCGTATTCGCCCGCCGCGCTCGCCAGATCGCCGGCCTGGCGCAAGGCATTGGCGATCTGCTGCGTCGCTTCCTTCACCAGCGCGTGCGTGGGGTTGTCGCGCCGGAATTCGTCCAGCGCCGTGGCGGCACCCTTCCAGTCCTGCAACCGCACCAGCGCCGCGCCCGCGTCGTATTGGGCGCCCGCGCGGATCTTCGAGGTCGGCGCCACATCCTTGATGCGCAGGAAGTGGTTCGCAGCGGCGCGGTAATCACCGGCGGTGTTGGCCGCCTCGCCCTGCTTGTAGATCGAGGCCGCGAGGTTCTCGACCAGGTCAGCACGCGACGAATCGCTTGCGGGCGTCATTGCCAGGACCTGCGTGTAGGCCTGCTCCGCCACCTGGTAGTCCGCCAGTTCGAACGACGAGTGCGCCACCACCGTCCAGGCCGTGCGCTTCAACTCCTGCGACGCGGCCGGGAATTTCTCCAGCAGTTTGCGACCGGCATTGCGCGCGGCGGCATGGTCCTTCAGGTCGAACAGGTCCTGCGCGGCGGCAACCAGCACGGTGGGTGCCTGGTCGTGCTGCGGGAAGGTGTCGGCAAAACGCAGCGAGCTGGCCACGGTCGCGCGCCTGCTCTCCTCCTGCTCGGATGCGGCCACCACCTTGAGGTTCTCGCGGTGCGCGAAGATCGCCGCGTAACCCGCGGCTGCGGCCTTCTCGTGAGCCGGATAGTCGTAGGCAGTGCGCTCGTACTGCGCCGCTGCCAGGCGGAAGTTGCCGTTCTCGCGCAGCAGGTCCGCGAACTGGTAGTTCGCGGCCGGCGCCGCCGGGTCGTCGTGGAACGAATCGAGGAATTCGCCGTACCAGCGCGAGGCTTCGGCGAAGCTCTGCGCCTTCTCCGCAGCCTGCTTCGGATCCTGGTAACGCGCGTGGTAGTAGTTCGCCAGGTCCATCAGATTGGATTTGAGCGCCGCTACCACATCCGGCCGCTTGCCGATGGACTGGTGCTTCCAGTACTCGGACTTCAGCCCGTAGCTGGCCGCGAAGCCGCGCTTGGCCTCGACCACGAGCAGCGGGAAACCGCCCGTCTCGTAAATGCCGATGGTGCGCAGGCTGAAGTCGGGCGACGCCGCGTGGAACGGATAGAGCGCGACGAAGTCCGTCAAAACCTTGGCGGCGTCCTGGTAGCGCTGCTTGGAGAGGTAGAACTCAGCCAGGTAGCGATACGCGCGGTCCTCATAGGGGCGGTGGCCGAACTCGGCGAAATACTCGCCGATGACCTCAGGCCCACCGAGATTGGAGAAGGACAGCGCGGTGACCTGGAAGGTGTCCTCGACGCGGCTATCTTCGGCTGCCGTGTGCTTCGCATCGAAATCGAAGCCCTTGGACACCTTGTTGTCGAGCAACGCGAAGTAGCGGTGCAGCGCTTCCTCGAACGCATCCTGCTTGTAGAACGACCAGCCCAGCTTGAACAGCGAAAGCTCGAAGTACTCCGAGACCGGGCCCTTCGCCACGACGCTCTGGTAGGCGTTCTCTGCATCGCGGTACTTGCGCAGGGTGAAGAACCTTTCGCCACGGCGGAACTGCACTTCATCGGCGAGCGCGGAGTCCGGGTCGCCCTTGACCAGCTGCTCCATCACGGCCATCGCTTCATCGACGCGTCCAAGCTCGTCGTAGGCACGGGCCTTCTGGTAGAGCACCTGGTCGCGGTAAGCGTAGTTGGGGAATTCGGCGAGCAGCTTGTCGTACAACTGGATCGCCTCGAGCGGACCCGCCTCCGCCGCCGCAACGCCGGACGTAGCCGTCGTGGCGATGGCCGGTCCTGCCGCCGCGCGTTGCTCGACTTGTCGCTCGATGTCGGGAGGCGCAGCGGCGCCCGGTGCGGCTGTCTTGCCCCTGGCATTGGAAGCAGTGGCGATTTTGGTGATCGCTTCGGGCGCGGCGAGCTGCACGGGCTTCGCGTCGGCCGCCGGTGCAACCGCTACTGCACCCGCTGCCGTGGGCGCGCGATCAACCACGATTTCTGTAGTACCGCGTACGCCGTATTCCCTTTCCAGCTGCAAGTCGGCAAGGCGACGCATCGCCTCCGGCGTACGCTCGCCGGCCGGTGTTTCCTGCAGGAACTGGCGATAGCCCACCATGGCCTTCTCGAGACCCTGGTCGACACGAACGTCGGTGGTGTCGGGTTCCACCCGGCGCAAGGAGGCCAGCGTGCCGGCGCGCTCGGTATGCGCGCAGGCAGCCAGCAGCACCAGCTGCACCGCGATCACGCTGTGGCGAATCCGAAACCTCATTTGCCCTCCCCGGCCGGTGCTGCCGGTGCTGCCGGTGCGCTCGGTGGCGCTGTCGCGCCCTGCGCCTGGTTGGCGCGGTCATAGCTGTCCGCAACGGCATAGCGCGCCTGGACCTGATAACCCTTCAGGCGCTCAGTGCGTGCCGTCAGCTCGGTGGTGGCCACGGCCTCGATCAGCGAGCCCTGCTGCTTCTGCAATTGATTCACGCGCTCCAACGCATCGCGCACGCGGTTGCGCAGGTCCTGGATACCGTCGTCGTAACCGGTATAGGCGTGGACGCTCGCCTGCCGCGCACGCACGAAGGACTGATAGCGGACCTGCAACGCTTCGAGGTCCGTATCAAGCAGCGCCAGGTGCTCGTACGCCTCGGTCAGGCGATCGGGGTACTCGGTGCGGAGCTTCCAGTCGATCGCGCCACGCAGGCGCTCGGTGCGCTCCGCGAGTTCGCCCCGTTGTGCTTGCGGAAGACGCACAACTGCCGCTTCCGTCGCGCGGATGTGTTCAAGCAGGATGCGCTCGTCGGCCGTGGCGAGCAGTTCCGGCCTCGGCTTGGTCAGCTGATCGTTGAGGCGCCGTGCCAGGTTGTCGCGCTGCTCCAGCCGCAACTTGTATTGCGAATCCAGTTCGCGGAACTGGGTGTCGATGCCGGGCAACAGCGGCTCGTAGTAGTCGCGGCGCTGGGCGATCAGGTCATCGAAGGCATCAAAGCTCGACTGCCAGGATTCCAACTTGCGGCGCAGGTCGTCGAGGTCCAGGTAATTCTGCAGCGCCGTCTGGAAGTCGTGCGACGCCATCAGCGCGGTCAGGTAGAAGGTATCGGGCGTGTCCGGCAACTCGCGGAGTTTCACCACCCACAGCGCGTCCTGGTGGATCTCTTCGCGCACCAGCGCCTTGAGGAAGGCGCCCTCGCGCACGCTGCGAGTGGAGGCGTCCAGCTTCTGCAACTCCGTACCGAAGGAAGTCAATGCCTCGTCGTACAGCACCGCGGCGCGGCCATGCAGGTTCAATTTGCCGTAGGCATAAGGCAGGGCCAACTTCGCTTCCTGCACGGCGCTGTCGGTCGAGTCACGCGCGGCAAGAATCTTCCACGGCACCAGCGCACGTTGGAAGTTTCCCGCCTGGGCATCGGCCCAGCCGGCACTGAGCAGCGCCTGGTTGGAATACGGCCCGGTGAGGCTGACCCGATCGAAGTAGCGCTGCGCATTGCCGAAATCGTTGGACTCGAGCATCAGACGCCCGAGCACCATGTTGGCCTTGTCGCGGATCGCGACGACCTCCTTCGGATCGTCGCGCCGTGGTTCGCCGGCCTTCGCCAACTGCTGCAGGCCATCGTTCGTCCTGCCGTTCTGCAGCAGTGCGATGCCGTAGTTGTACCCGGAGAAGCCCTCGAGACCCTTCGCGTCCTGCAGCTGCTTCAACACGGCCGCCGCTTCGGCCGGCTGGCCCATGGCAAGGTAGGTATTGGCGCGCAGGAACTCGATCTCGTCGCGGATTCCCCCGGGCACTTCTCCGTGAATTCGTTCCAGCGCCTGCATCGCGTCCTGCGGCTGGTCTTTCTGGAAGTGGATGCGCGCCAGGCGGAAAGCCGCGTCATTGCGCACTTCGTCAGGCACATCGGCTTCCAGCACCGCCTTGATCGCGCGTCCGGCGCGGCTATGCATGCGGTAGTTCAGTTCGAAGTCGCCGACCGAGAACTCTGCCTGGCCAATCAACGGATACAGGGAGTCCAGGGTCTTTTCGTCCACGCGTTTGTGCTGCGCCAACTCGGTATCGAGTCGCTGCAAGGCTTCGAACCAGCGACCTTGATAGGCGTTGTACAACGCCTCGCCGAAGTACAGGTCCTGTACTGCAGCCGGATTCGCATCGGCGGCCGCACAGGGACGAATCCCCGGCAGCACGGCCAGTGCGAGTCCCAACGAGAGGGTGGACGCGCGCCGCATCTGGCCTTACCAGTTCGCGACGCTGACGGAATCGCCGGATACGGTCACGCCGAGAAGCGTGGGCTTGATCGCCTTGGTGAACGCGGCCGTCTCGCTGCGGCTGTACTCCTGGCCGTTGGCGAGCTTGCCGTTCACCGTTACCTGGATCTGGTGCGCTCCGCTGGCGATGTTGCCGGTATACAGGCGCTGCACACCGCCCTTCTGCAGGGCTTCAAGCTCCTTGAAGCTGTAGATGTAGTGAGTCGCAGGCTGTTCATCGACCTGCACGTCCACGGAATCCAGGCGCAGCGTATCGCCCTTGGCGAGTTGCACGAACACCGCCAGATGAGTGTCGGACGAATACAGCAGCTTCTCTTCAAGCTGGTTGAGCTCGGCGGCGATGGACAGGACGTCGGACTTGACCCCCTGCACCTGCTCGTCCAGGCCCTTCATCTGCTCGCGATAGCCGTCCTGCGCCCACGCCTGCGCGCAGGTCCCCATCAGCAGGAGCGATACGACTGCCCACGAAAAAACCTTCTTCATGCGATCCGCCTCACAGTTCCCTGGCCACGGCTGCGCATCACCATGCAACCTGCAAGGCAGGCTGCGGCGATCCCGCTTTTTGTGGAGCTTTTTGTTCCCCTCAACCCCGGCGACTTCGTGCGCGCAATCTTTCGATTGCCCTGCTCTTGTCCCTATTCAGCCGGTGGAAAGTGGGCGCATTAGATCAGCGGCCAAATCCGGCGCAGTGAGATCGTCATTGCAGAACGTGTACACAACAGGGCAATAACTGACGAATTTTTGTCAGATGCCAACGCATCTCTCAGGAGAAGTGTGATGCAGATCTTCGATGCGCGAATCCAGCAGCAAGAGAGCGGCACGGGCACGAGTTGTGCCACCCCACCGTGGCGACATCAGGTTGAGGACCCGCGGCCACGAAGTGATCGGCGCCCGGTGTCCGGCGAGCTGTGCGAGGCGACCGAATCGGGCAGTACCCCCGCCGGACGGTGCGCGGATGAGTGGGTCTTGGTACCTGATCCCGACAGATGCAGGGCGGATCAAGCGTCAACCTCAGGTCACCCATAGGTGCTGAAACCAGGTTCGCCGCTTTCTCATTGCGGCAAGCGAAACACTGATGTGCTGCTTTACCTGTGAGACGTTCCCTTGACTTTGCTTAATGCGCCTCTCCAGGCCGGCCCGCCAACATGCATGCCAACACGCGTGCCAATAGACGTGCCAACTACCCGGCTCGCTGCCGCCGCTGCAACGCAACTCATTGCGCACGAGCCATTACACAACCGCTTCACACGGTCGCCATGGCAGTCGCGACGCGTGCACGCGATGAAAGGCGCGTCAATACAAGTGCATTGCACACCGCAACCACAAAGGAAGAAGTGCGCACGACGTGAATTCTCGATGTCGTCGTTTATGCGATGTACAGGCATAATTTATGCATTCGAATTTTTCTTTCTCGCAACACAATTTGCATGTCCTCATGCATGCATTCGCGACGTTACGTACCTAGGCAGGGGGTCGAATTAACGTGGAATGACACGACATCATTTCCACGTAAACAAGCAAGGCGGAACAAGAACGTGCTTCGTGATCGGCTGGTGCGTCGCAGTTACATCATTGGAGCAATGCTGGTCCTGGCCATGCTGGCCACGTGGGCAGCCATCCATCCGAACACGCGCGTCGAGCGCGCTCCTGAACGGGATTTTTCGGCGGCCATCACCGCGGCGAGCAACGACCCTCTCATTCTCGCGGCACTGAAAACCCGGGCCAACCAGGACCGTGTCATGGGTGGCGACGAAGCTGCGGTGAGCGAGTTCGCGACCACGCAGCCGATCGGTGCGCTGAGCGCGCTGCCTTCGTCCGGTGACCCGGTAAAGGGCTCGTTTTCCCCAGTCATCAACTGGCCACTGGTCGGAATCCACGCGGTACTGACCCCCGATGGTCGCGTACTCAGCTATGGCACCTCGGCGACCGGCGCCCGCACCGGGTACTTCATCTACGACGTGTGGGACCCACAGCTCGGCTTGGGCAGCAACTCACATACGGTGCTGCCCAACCAGACCGCGGTCGACCTGTTCTGCAATTCCCAGCTCCTCCTGCCCAATGGCAACATCGAGATGTGGGGCGGCGACGTGTTCAACGCGACCACGGGCAAGGCATTACTCCAGCCCAATGACGATTCCAATCTCTTCACGCCGCTGAACAACAGCCTGGTGCGCACGGGCAAGATGTTCCGCAAGCGCTGGTACGCGACCGCAACGACCCTGCCCAATGGCGAGGTCTACATCCAGGGCGGTACCGGTGGCGAGGACTTCCCCGAAGTCCGCATGAGCACCGGCAACTTCCGCCTGCTGACGGGCGCATCGACGACGTTTCTCGGCGCCCTGTATCCGCGCAACTTCGTCGCACCGGACGGCAAGGTCTTCGGCACGCGCTACGAATACATGTACCGGGTGGATCCCACTGGCATTGGCACCATTACGCGGCTGGCGAACTTTCCCGGCACCAATCTGGGCGCGAGTTCGACCGCGGTGATGTTCCGGCCGGGCAAGATCCTGCAGACGGGGGGCGGCTACGACACGAACTCCGCCAGTCCGCTGGCCCATGTGATCAACATCAACGGCGCCACTCCGGTCGTCCAGCAGGTGGCATCACCGCTCTATGCTCGCCACTGGGCCACGAGCACGATCCTCCCTGACGGCCGCGTGTTCCTCTCCGGTGGCAGTGTCGCCGACAACGATCCGATCAATGGCGTGGACTACATCAGCGAACTCTACGACCCGGTCGCGAACACCTGGAAGGCCGGCGCCACGGCGCAGCGGATGCGCCTGTACCACTCGACCGCATTGCTGTTGCCCGACGCCACGGTATTGACCCTGGGCGGCGGCGCGATCGGGCCCGAACTCAACCTCAATGGCGAAATCTATTACCCGCCGTATCTTTTCAACAGCAGCGGCACGCCTGCCACACGGCCGATCATTTCGTCGGCGCCAATGACCATCGACCCGGGCCAGGCGATCACGATCGGGACGCCCAGCCCATCCAGCATCACCCGCGTGACCCTGGTCAAGGCCGGTTCGGTCACGCACTCCTTCAACATGGACCAGCGCTTCCTCGAACTGCCGTTCACGGTGGTCGGAGGTCAACTGCGGGCCACGCTTCCCAGCAATCCGTTCGAAACACCGCCCGGCTTCTACATGGTCTTCATCTTCAACGGCAAGGTCCCGTCCGAAGCCGCCATGCTGCGCATCAACATCCGGTCGCCGGCGCGCCTGACGGTCCGCAAGGTGGTGGTGAACGACAACGGCGGCAACAAGGTCGCCGCGGATTTCGGGTTCTCCATCAACGGCGCCGCGGCGGTGACCTTCGAGGCCGACGGCAGCAACACACTCAACCTGCCCGCCGGCACCTACACCGTCACCGAGCCGGCCACCTCCGGCTATGCCGCCAGCCTGTCCAACTGCAGCGGCATCGTGCTGGCCGACAACAGCAATGCGACCTGCACGATCACCAACAACGACATCGCCGGCGCGCTCGTTGCGAGCACCGGCACCAGCAAGCCGGTTTACGTGCGCAGCGAAACGGTGACCATGACGGCCCATGTGGTGCGCAATGGACAGCCGGTCGCTGGCGCAAGCGTCAGCTTCGATGCGCTCAAGCCGAATCTCGTGAACCACTCCCGGGGCACTGCAGTCACGGACGTCAACGGCAATGCCAGCGCGTCGTTCGTGTCCGGCACCGGCTCGAGTTCGATCGGCACGTATCTGCTGACCACCACCGTGACCAGTGGCGGCCTCACGGGCACCGCCAATGCCAGCTTCGTGGTCCAGTACGCCGCGACCGCGACGCTGACCGTCAACAAGGTGATGGTGAACGAGAACGGCGGCACCCGGCAGGCCTCCGATTTCAGCTTCTCCGTCAATGGCGGCGCCCCGGTGGCTTTCCAGAACGACGGCAGCAACGTGCTCTCGGTGGCGGCGGGGACCTACAACGTCACCGAGCCCTCCCCCCTCGGCTATACGCCCACTTACTCCAATTGCAGCAACATCGTGCTGGGAGTGGGCGGTAGCGCGACCTGCACGATCACCAACAGCGACCACTCCTCGACCCAGACAGCGGAGCTCACGGCGACGGCCGGCAGCAGCAAGCCCACCTACGTGCGTGGTGAAACCGTGACGATGACGGCCCGCGTGCTCCGCGACGGCGTGCCGGTGGCGGACGCGCTCGTCTCCTTCGATGCACTCAAGCCGAACCTGCTGAACCATGTCCGCGGCAGCGCAACCACGGATGGCAACGGCAACGCCAGCGTGTCATTCGTGTCCGGCACCGGATCGAGCTCGATCGGCACCTACCAGTTGACGGCGACTGCATCCAGCAACGGGCAGACCACACAGGCGTCCGCGACCTTCGTGGTCCAGTAGCAGGACCTGCATGCGTTAGTGCGGTGTGATCGTGCGGAGCCACGGGTATCGACCCGGCCGCAATGGGGGCCCACCGCGACGACGGGAATGGCGAGAGCCGACGCGCGTGCGCAAGGCAAAGGCCGGCACTGGCTGTGCTCAAACGGGAAGCCAGACGCGTGTCCTTCCGCGGAGTCCCGTTGCGTTACTACTCGAGAAGAGGGTCGCAACACGCGGAGTGACCGTCATCAATCCGCGCATCGAGGCAGGGCGAAATGAGCGACGTCTTACCGGGGCCAGCGCGCCGTGGTTTCATGATCGGAGCAGTGCTGGTCCTGGTCGCCGTCGCGACCTGGGCGGCCATCCGGGTTTCGAGCGAGCGCACGACGGACGTCGTCCGTGAGCGCGACCTGTCCGCCGCGGTGGCCGCCGCCCGCAACGATCCCCTCATCCTGGCAGCGCTGCAGACACGGGCGAACCAGAACCGCGTGAGGCAGGGTGACGCCAGGGCGGTGGCGGCGTTCGCAACCACCGTCCCGGTCGGCGCACTGACCGCGCTGCCCGCGTCGGGAGATCCGGTCAAGGGCGTATTTTCCCCAGTCATCAACTGGCCACTGGTGGGCATCCATGCGGTACTGACGCCCGATGGTCGCGTGCTCAGCTATGGCACCACTGCGACCGGAGTCCGCACCGGGTACTTCACCTACGACGTGTGGGACCCGCAGCTGGGCCTGGAGAGCGCGTCGCATACCGTGCTGCCCAACCAGACCGCGGTCGACCTGTTCTGCAACGCCCAGCTCCTCCTGCCCGATGGCAACATCGAGATGTGGGGCGGCGACGTGCTCAACGCGAACACGGGCAAAGCCTCGCTCCAGCCCAATGACGATTCCAATCTCTTCACGCCGCTGAACAACAGCCTGGTGCGCACGGGCAAGATGTTCCGCAAGCGCTGGTATGCGACCGCCACGACCATGCCCAGCGGCGAGGTCTACATCCAGGGCGGCACCGGTGGCGACGACTTCCCCGAAGTCCGCACGAGCACCGGCAACTTCCGCCTGCTGACGGGCGCATCGACGACCTATCTTGGCGCCCTGTATCCGCGCAACTTCGTCGCCCCGGACGGCAACATCTTCGGTACGCGCTATGGCTACATGTACCGGGTGGATCCCGCCGGTGTTGGCGCCCTTACGCGCCTGGCGAACTTCCCCGGCAGCAACCTGGGCGCGAGTTCGACCGCGGTGATGTTCCGCCCGGGCAGGATCCTGCAGCTCGGTGGCGGCTACGACGCCAACTTTGCCAGTCCGCTGGCCCATGTGATCAACATCAACGGCCCCGCCCCGGCCGTCCAGCAGGTGGCATCACCGCTCTATCGTCGCCACTGGGCCAACAGCACGATGCTGGCGGACGGTCGCGTGTTCGTATCCGGCGGCAGCGTGGCCGACAACGATCCCGTCAATGGCGTGGATTACACCAGCGAACTCTACGACCCGGTTGCGAACACCTGGACGGTGGGCGCCACGGCACAGCGGATGCGCCTGTACCACTCGACGGCGCTGCTGTTGCCCGACGCCACGGTGCTGACCCTGGGAGGCGGCGCGATCGGCCCGGAACTCAACCTCAATGCCGAGATCTATTACCCGCCGTATCTTTTCAACACCGATGGCACGCCCGCTGCGCGGCCGATCATTTCGTCGGCACCGATGACCATCGATCCCGGCCAGACGATCACGCTCGGAACGCCCGACGCATCCAGCATTTCCCGCGTGACGCTGGTCAAGGCCGGCTCGGTCACGCACTCCTTCAACATGGATCAGCGCTTCCTCGAGCTGCCATTTACCGTGGCCGGGAACGAACTGCAGGCCACGCTTCCCACGAATCCGTTCGAAACGCCCCCGGGCTTCTACCTGGTTTTCATCCACAACAACCAGGGGGTGCCATCGGAAGCCGCCATGGTGCGCATCAACGTGCGCGCACCGGCACGCCTGACCATCAACAAGGTCGTGGTGAACGACAACGGCGGCAACAAGACCGCCTCGGACTTCAGCTTCTCGGTCAATGGCGCGGCGCCGGTGGATTTCGACGCCGACGGCAGCAATACGCTCAATGTACCTGCCGGCACCTACACCATCACCGAACCGGCGACGACCGGCTATGCCGCCAGCCTGTCCAATTGCAGCGGCCTCGTCCTGGGCGACGGCGATAGCGCCACCTGCACGATCACCAACAACGACATCGCCGGCGCGCTCGTGGCGAGCACCGGCACGAGCAAGCCCGTCTATGTGCGCGGCGAGACCGTGACGATGACGGCCCACGTGCTTCGCAACGGCGTGCCCGTTTCGGGCGCAAAGGTCAATTTCGATGCGCTCAAGCCGAATCTCATCAACCACGTCAATTTGACTGCGAATACGGACGTCAACGGCAATGCCAGCGTGTCGTTCGTCTCTGGCACCGGTTCGAGCTCGATCGGCACCTACCAGCTGACCACCACCGCGACCAGCGGCGGCCTGACGGCGACGACCGAGGCCACCTTCGTGGTCCAGTTCGCCGCGACCGCGACCCTGACGGTCAACAAGGTGATGGTGAACGAGAACGGCGGCACCAAGGATGCTTCCGACTTCAGCTTCTCGGTCAATGGCGCGGCGCCGCTGGCTTTCGAGGCCGATGGCAGCAACGTGCTCACGGTGACCGCAGGGACCTACACCGTCACCGAACCGCCCTCGCCAGGCTACACCGCCACCTTCTCCAACTGCACCAGCATCGTGCTGGGAGTCGGCGACAGCGCTACCTGCACGATCACCAATAGCGACCACACCCCGCCGCCACCCAATGCGACGCTGACGGTGATCAAACTCGTGGTGAACGACGATGGCGGCATCAAGACCGCGTCGGACTTCAGCTTCTCGATCAACGGAACCGCACCGGTGGCATTCGAGAGCGATGGCGACAACAACGTCAGCGTGGCCGCGGGAATCTACACGATCACCGAGCCGCCCTCGCCCGGCTATGCCGCCACGTTCTCGAATTGCAGCAACATCGAGCTCGCCGCTGGCGACAACGCGACCTGCACCATCACCAACAACGACCTGCCGCTGGCAACGCTTACGGTCAACAAGGTGGTGGTCAACAACGACGGCGGCACCAAGGTCGCATCGGACTTCGGGTTCTCGGTCAATGGCGCGGCGCCGGTGGCCTTCGAAGCGGATGGCAGCAACACGCTCAGCGTCCCAGCCGGAACCTACACCATCACCGAACCGGCCGTGGCCAACTATGTCGCGAGCTTCTCCAATTGCAGCGGCCTCGTCCTGTCCGCGGGCGGCAGCGCGACCTGCACGATCACCAACAATGACGTGCCCGTGTTTTCGGCGACGGCCGGCACCAGCAAGCCCACCTACATACGCGGCGAAACCGTGACGATGACGGCCCACGTAGTCCGCAACGGCGCGCCGGTTGCGGGCGCCAAGGTCAGTTTCGACGCGCTCAAACCGAATCTCATCAACCACGTCACGATGAGCGCGAATACGGACAGCAACGGCAATGCCAGCGTGTCGTTCGTGTCCGGCACCGGCTCGAGCTCGATCGGCGTCTACCAGCTGACGGCGACCGCCACCAGCAGCGGGCAGACGACACAGGCGTTCGCGACCTTCGTGGTCCAGTAACAGGCGCGCGGCACTCAGGCCGTGCGATCGGGTTCCCAGCGCATGTAGACGTCGGCACGGTCGTAATGCGAGCCAGGCCGCGGCGCCGGGTAATGGCGGAAGCCGACGCTCTCGTACAGCGCCAGCGCCGGGGCCAGCTTGTGGCTGGACTCAAGGAACAACTCGTGTCCGCCCGAGGCGCGGTACGCCTCCAGCGCGCCCTCCATCAGGCGGCGGCCGATGCCTGTGCCGCGGTGTCCTTCTTCCACCGCCATCTTGGTCAGTTCGAAGACGCCATCGCCCTCGTGCTTGAGCGCCACCGTACCAACGGCGCGCTCACTGCCGTCGCCGGCGCGCAGCAACGCAAACAACACGCGGCCGCCTCCGGCAAGGATGTGGGCTTCGGGGTTGCCGAGCACTTCGCGATCGATCGGTTCGACCACGAACCAGCGCTCGAGCCAGGCGATGTTGAGGCGGGCGAAGTCCTCGCGCCAGCGCGGAACGAAATCGACGATGCGGAGGTCGGTCGTATTGGCCATGCCCGGATCATAGCCACGCGCCCGGCAGGCCTCCAGCGCCACCTGCAACGTCATGTTGCGGGTGGCGCCACGGAGAGATGGGCGATGGCCGCGGTGGCGGCTTCGCGGTTGTTGTCGTCGAAGACCGCGATCGTCATGCCCGTCACCGTACCGTCGTCGAGGCAGCGCGCGTTGACGTCGAAGCCGTCGGGGTGGCTGCGCGGCACATAGAAACTCTTGATGCCGCAGTGCCGGCAGAACAGATGCCGTGCGGCGCCGGTATTGAAGGCGTATTCGCTCAGCTCATCCGCGCCCGCGACCAGGCGAAAACGCGCGGCGGGAACGATCAGGTGCAGGAAGCCGCTCATGCGACAGATCGAGCAGTTGCAGTCGAGCACCTCAAGTTGGGCGGGAGCATCGACTTCAAAACGCACGCGACGGCAATGGCAGCCACCGCGATGCGTCACCAGCGAATCGGACGTGTTCATGCACGCCAGTTTACGACTCACTCCTTGCCGTTGCCCTTGCCTTTCCTGCTGCCCTGGGCCGGGGTCTTGCCAGCCGGCTTGCCCGCGTCCGTTTTGCCTGCCTTGCCCTTGCCTCGCGCGGCCGGATCATGGCCGGATTTCACCGGCTTGCCATGGCCGTGGGCCGCGGGAGCGCCGCCCGCCGGCTTGCCGGAGTGGTTCCTGCTGCGCTCGGGGTACTCGCGCCGCAGGTCGTCGTCGATGTCGATCGGTCGCGCCCAGCGGTCGTAGGTCGGCACGAATCCCTTCTTCAGTGCGTGGAATTCCGGGGATCCCGGCTTGATGCCCAGGCGCTGCGCCAGCGCGCCCCAGCCTTGGCCCCGATCGGCTTCGTACTGGTCGGCGACGTAGCGGCATGGACGCCCCAGCACCGATGCCATGGCGCAGGCGTAGTACACGTCACCCGGCGCCCAATGGCGCGCCTGCAGCAACTCGACTACCAGCGGACGCGGCGCGTTGTGGTAACGCACCATCTCGTCGATGAACGGCTCGGGATAGCGCGCGCCGTAGTGATTCATGTCGCCAAGCCAGGTATCGACCCAGGCATCGCCGCTGCGTGGATCCCAGTCTCCTTCCTGCGCAACCGCGTTGGCGCCGATAAGCACCAGGACCAGCGCGAGCAGGCCGTGCTTCCACTTCATGTGCATCCGGGAGAGCCCGTGCATGGAGATTCCTCGTATCGACTCAGGGTTCGATCACGAACTTGCCGAAAGCCACACCCAGGTCCCAGCCTTTGCCCTTTCCAGCCAACGTCAACGAGACGCTGCCCTTGGTCATGGCCATGGCCTTGGCTGACCTGGAGGCGCCCGCATGCACCTCGCTGCTGGCATAGGTGCCCAGCACGTCCTTGATGGTGTACACGCCGGTGAACTCACCGTGGCCACCTTCGATCCGCGACTTGCCGACCGTCAGCCCGCCGCCCTTCGCCCGAATATGCACTGGAAGCGTCTGGCCATCGTCGCAGCTCACCAGGCCTGAGCCGGTCGCAGTCTCGTAGAAGACCGACCATCCCGCGAGGTCGAAGGACAAGGTGCAGGTGATCGGTCCACTGGCGAAGGCGGGCGTCGAGGCTGCGGCCAACAGGACGGCACAGGTCAGTGCAGACAGACGGGCTTTCATTCCAGTGCTCAGGGATCGCGATGGGCAAAGGCTACCATTGCACCACGATGCCGATCACGGCCCGGCGCGTCGGGCACCAAACAAGAAAGGCGGCACCTCGCAGTGCCGCCTCTCCATGCTCGTGAAACCAGGCGTACGGCGACATTCGCCCAACGCGCAATCCCAACGCACAAATATCAATCGCGATCGTCTTCATCGCGCCAGTGGCGGCCGTCCCAATAGCGGCCATCGCGGTCCTGATAGCCGTAGTAGTAGCGGTTGTCGTAGTGCGCGTCGTAGCGACGGTCGTAGTGCGGATCGTAATAGCGGGTCACGCAGCGGCCCTTGCGATCGCAGGTCACGCGGTCCTGTGACTGCTTCTTCCAGTAGCCATAGGCGTTGCCATGCGGCGGGCCGCTGCGCACGTTGCGGTAGTAGACGGGCCGGCCATAGCGATCGTGCTCGACGAGCAGGCGATCGTCGTAGCCATAGTTGCCGTAACGGTAGTACGGATAGCCACCGCGGATCATGACGTCGGCAACGTCGACGATCACCCGGGCGAAGTCGTCGCCATTCTGCGCATGCGCCGGCGCCGGAGCAGCCAGCGCCGCCATGCCGATACCGGCGGCCAAAGCGGTCGAAGCCAACCAGCGGGTCACGATGGCCATAGCGTCCTCCTCTCTCTCACCCGCCACCGTGGCGGGCATGGGCAGACGATGCGAGGGGAACGGTGAACCGATTTGTAATTTTTGCGTGAACCGCAGGTATCGCTCAGGCGCCAGTTAGCAACTCATGTGCCGAGCATCGCCAATTGCCGCACCGCGGCCGGCAGTTCCGACGGCGTGGTCACGCGGCGCAGGCGTGGCGCATCGTCGGCCACTTGGGCCTCGGTCTCGTGCGCCCATGTCACGTGATAGGGCATGTACACGCCCCACCCGCCCAATTCGAGCACGGGCGCGATATCGGATCGCAGCGAATTGCCGATCATGGCGAAACGGGATGGGGGCAAGTCGAATTCCGAGAGCACGCGCGCGTAGGTGGAGGCATCCTTCTCGCTGACGATCTCGATGCGATGGAAGAGATCAGCCAGGCCCGATTGCTTCACCTTGTTTTCCTGGTGGAACAGATCACCCTTGGTGATCAGCACGATCTCGTGTTCGGCGGCGATTGCTTCCACCGCCTCGCGTATTCCCGGCAGCAGCTCCACCGGGTGCTGCAGCAATTCCTTGCCCAGGGCGACGATGCGGTGCACGTCAGCGGCACTGATGCGCGCCTCGGTGATCTCGACCGCGGCCTCCACCATCGACAGGGTCATGCTTTTCACGCCATAGCCGAACAGCGCGAGATTGCGCATCTCCACCGCGTACAGGCGCTCGAGCGTGCGGGCGTCGAGCAGGTCCACGTAGGGCTGCAGGATGCGTTCGAAGTCGCCCTGCGCGGCGTGGAAGTAGTCCTCGCTGCGCCACAGGGTGTCGTCGCCGTCGAAGCCGACGAGGCGGATTGCGTTGTCGTTGGATGTCATGCGCGCAAGTATGCCAGCGCGGCGCGGCGGGCCTTCGTGCACAAACGAAAGGCGGCCCACGGGCCGCCTTCGTTTGGCAAGGAATGGATCCGGCGTAAACCGGCGGGGCGCGAATCACGCGCCCCGCCGCGCCGGCACGTACCGGCAAACCGGTTGCGGGCGCCTTACTTCTTGCCCTTCACCTTGGTGTAGGCCTTGTACTCCTCCGGAGTCAGCGAGCCATCGGCATTGCTGTCGGCCTTGTCGAACGCCTGGCCCAGCGCCGGCACGGCGGCGGCCTCGGCCTTGGTGAGGTTACCGTCTTTGTTCAGATCGACGTCGGCCCAGCTCTTCTTGACCGGACTGGTGGCCGCGGCGGCGTCGTTGTAGGTGGCGGGCGGACTCGGGGACTGCATTGCAGCATCCGTCGGAGTGCTCGTCTGCGTCGAGGCGTCAGTCGCCGTGGTGTCGGTCTGCGACTGGGCGAAGGCCAACGGGGCGGACAGGGTGGCGGCGAGGGCGATGGTACCGAGCATGGACTTGCGGGACAGGTTCATCAGTTTCTCTCCAGGTAAGGGTGTGCGTGGCGGGTATGCGACTCGGGGGGATATGCCCCGCACGAGTCGTACCTTGCCCGCATCCGCATGAACACACACACCGCAAGGCGCCGTGCCGTGCACATGGCGTTAACCACAAGAACGTCAAACGCGTCTATGCGGTCGGCCTGAATCCGTTTTAAGCGTGATGGGCGTCGGAAAGCACAGCCTCCGCGTCGCTGAACGCAACACAACCTTTACGAATTTTCCGTCGCTGATCCCAAAACGCGACGCGGGTTCAGGCATCGCTGTCGCGCGCGGCATTCGCCAACACCTCTCCGCCGGCGCCGAAGGCAACGGAGATCTCCATCGGCCTGCAGCACACCGGACAATCCTCGACGTAGCGTTGCAGCTCCTCGGATTCGTCGATCATCAATTCGACGCGCTCACCGCAATAGGGGCAAGGCACCGTAATCGTGGGCAACATTGGCGACCTCCTCGGATGGCAATCCGTGCCAGCGTAGCGCCGTCGGCGGATGCCGGCATGCCGTCACGCCTCGCTAACCATTGCGGAGCAAAGCTGGCAATACGCGCTGGGGAGCCGCGCGGCGCGCTGCCACCGTCCGTTCGCGGCCGATCCCTAGGAGCGCGCGATGAAAACCCGACGTGTTTTCAGTACCCCCGACCTGGTCACGGCCCGCGCCGCCATCCAGGCCGCAAAAGACGTCGGCATCCATGACGAAGACATTTCGCTGGTCGCACGGTCGGACATCGAAGGCGGCCATATCCCTAACCGGCGCCAGGAGGCCGACAGCGACTTCGTTCCCGCCGCCATGCGCGGCGCGCTCTTCGGCGGCCTCGCCGGCCTGCTTGCCGGCGCGATCGCAGTAATCGCGTTTCCTTCGGTTGGCATGAGCTGGGCCGGCGCGGGCCTGGTGGCCCTGGCCGGTGTGCTGGTTGGCGCGTTCGCATCCGCTCTCGTCGGCTCGTCGCTACCCGACCCGGTGCGCCAGAAATTCGATGGCGAGATCAAGGCGGGACGCATCCTCGTCCTGGTCGATGGCGCGGCGGAAATCCTGCCCGCGGTGGAAACCGCGGTGACACGCGCCGGTGCGTTGTCGCTGCCTTTCGAGACTCCGACCGCGCTCATCCGCTGAGCGGGTCATGGGGACACGATTAGGGCGCCTGGTGGGCGCCCTCGTTGTGCCTCGCGAATGCCGCTGATGCCGTCTGCTTCGCGCGGCGCCTCATGGCATGGCACGGCCTGCGGCCAGTGGCGCGACGGGGCCGAGGGCGCGGCGATAACTCGCGTGCAAGGCCTGGACCTTGGCGATGTAGTCCCGGGTCTCGCGGTATGGCGGCACGCCACCGAAACGCGTTACCGCGCCAACGCCGGCGTTGTACGCCGCCGCGGCGAGAGTGAGGTCGCCTCCGTAGCGACGCAGCAAGGCATGCAGGTGCCGCGCGCCGGCATCGATCGACTGCACCGGCGAATACGCATCGGTCACGCCGTATTCGCGCGCGGTGTCCGGCATCAGCTGCATCACGCCCTGCGCGCCCTTGGGCGACACCGCCCTGGCATCGAAGCCGCTTTCGGCATGCGCGATCGCGCGCAACCAGGCATCGTCGATGCCGTGCTCCTTCGCGGCCGCGCGGAACTGGTTCGGATAGCGATCGAGCTGCGGCTTGCCGATGGCGCCCAGGCCCGCATGCGCGGGCTCGCCCGGGGGCGTGGCGACGGTGAACGCCAGCACCGGCGTCGAACCCGGCAGCCGGCGCGTGCTGTAGACGGTGCGGCCATCCTGCTCCCGCTCGTACAGCGTGCCGCTGACGACGCCCAGCGAGCCCCACAGGTTCGGCAGCTTCACGGCGTCATCGGCGAATTGTCTGGCGACGCAACGCGAACCAGGCTCCGGCGCCGTCGCAAGGCTGACGGTGCCGTCGCGCACGCAGCGATACACGGTCCGTGCCTGCACCGGCGCAGCACTCAATGCCAGTGTCAGC
The DNA here is from genome assembly GCF_054049835.1 of Lysobacter sp. P5_B9. NCBI lineage: Bacteria > Pseudomonadati > Pseudomonadota > Gammaproteobacteria > Lysobacterales > Lysobacteraceae > Lysobacter > Lysobacter sp. P5_B9. The sequence continues at coordinate 10,670 of NZ_JBFULP010000001.1, read as the reverse complement.
AGGATCCCCAGGCAGGCCGTGTGGCGGCGCGTGGTCATGCAGGCAGTCTAGGGTCGCCCTGCGTTAGCGCCATGTGCGGATGGTTTACCCGGCACCCGCTTGAGCCGCGCAGCAGCGCCTCGCGGCAAAAAAGCGGCCGTCCCGGGGACTTCAGGCGCGGGCCATGAACGCCTCGATCTCGTCGGCACTGCGCGCAAGGCCGCGGGTCAGCACCTCGTGTCCCGCGGCGGTCACCAGCACGTCGTCCTCGGTGCGGATGCCGATGCCACGCCATTTCGCGGCGACGCTGGTATCGTCGGGGGCGATGTACAGGCCGGGCTCGATGGTGAAGACCATGCCCGGTTCGAGCAGGCGCGATTCGCCATCGATGCGGTATTCACCGACATCGTGGACATCGAGGCCGAGCCAGTGGCCCGTCTTGTGCCGGTAGAAGCGGCGATAGAGGCCGTCGGCGATGTTCTTTTCCAGCTTGCCCTTGAGCAGGCCCAGGTGGAGCAGGCCTTCGGTCAGGGTGGCGACCGCGGCGACATGACCGGCTTCATAAGGCACGCCGGGCCGCGCCTGCGCAAGTGCGGCGGCCTGCGCGGCATCGACGAGGTCGTGCAACGCGCGCTGCTCCTTGGTGAAGCGGCCGCTCACCGGAAACGTGCGGGTGATGTCGGCGGCGTAGCCGCGGTATTCGGCGCCGGCATCGATCAGTACCAGCTCGCCCTCGCTCACTGGCGCATTGTTGGCCCGGTAATGCAGCACGCACGCGTTGCCGCCCGCGCCGACGATGCTGCCGTACGCGGACTCGGCATCGTGCTGGCGGAAGACGCGTTCGATTTCGGCCTGCAGTTCGTATTCGCGCATGCCACCGCGCACCGCGCGCATCGCCGCCTGGTGCGCAAGCACGCTGATGTCCGCGGCACGCTGCATGAGCTTGAGTTCGTCGCGATCCTTGAACAGCCGCATTTCGTCGAGCAGGTGGCCCAGCTCGAGGAATTCGTGCGGCGGCTGCGCGCCGTGCCGCACTTCCGCACGCACGCGGTTGAGCCAGCCGATCAGCTTCAGGTCGAATTCCTGGTCGCGACCGAAGTGGTAGTACACCCGCGTGCGTCCTTCGAGCAGCCCCGGAAGGATGTCGTCGAGGTCGCCGATCGGATAGGCGTCGTCCATGCCGAAGGCTTCCACCGCACCTTCCGGTCCAACCCGCGGGCCGTCCCAGGCTTCGCGTTCCGCGTCGCGCTCGCGGCAGAACAGCAGCGTTTCGCCGTGCTTGCGGCCCGGCACCAGCACCAGCACCGCGTCGGGTTCGGCGAACCCGGTCAGGTACCAGAAGTCCGAATCCTGGCGATACGGGTAATGAGTATCGCGGCTGCGCACCATTTCTTTCGCCGCGGGCAGGATCAGGATCGCCTGGTCGCCTGCCATGCGCATGAGTTGCTTGCAGCGACGGGTGTGGTTGCGTGCGGGGATGCTGAGCGGTCTGGTCATTCGCAGGAAGCTGATGCTGGACGGCCGCTCCGATGGAGCGGTGCGCGCGGACGTGAGGTCAATTGAACCGTTGCCGGTGCTGGGCCGCCAGCACGCAATCGCCGTGCAGCAGCAGCGCGGCGACGCGGACGAATTCCTCCAGCTCCACCAGCGCTTCCTCGTCCTCTTCGTCGCCATCGTCCTGCGGCTGCGCCGCGGCGAGTTTGGCGATATCGGCCAGCGCTTCGCGGCTGTCCTCGGACAACGATGGCGCGGCGCCCGCGGCGAGGCCGAAGCCGCCGAGGAAGCCGCGGCACCAGTCGAACAAGGCGCCGCTGCGTTCGGACAACGAAGCGTCGGCATCCGGCAGCAGCAGCTCGAATTCGAAGCTGCGATCGGCCAGTTGTGCCGCGCTGGCCAGGCGCATGTCGTCCAGCGCGCTGCCTTCCGCGACCGCCGGCAATTGGGGATCGGCCATGACCTTCGCCAGCCATTCCCGATTCGACACCCCCCCGCCGGCGAGCCAGCCACACAGGCCGCCATGCAGCTCCCATGAGGTGACGGACAGGGCCAGGGCGCGGATTTCGGCGTCGAGGGCGGCGGCGGCGGGCAGGTCGGGTGCGGACACGGTGTCGAGGCGCGTTGGGGGGATATCGGAGTTTAGCGGCAGACGCGTGGCTGGCGGCAGGCGCGGCGTGGCTTACACTGCCGCATACGCTCAACGGTCGGGGTCCGTGCGTAACTTTCCGTCCTACACCGCTTGCCTGATGGCATTGATCGCAGGCCTGCTCGGCGCGGGCATTGCGCGCGATGCCGGGGCGCTCACGCGCGAGTATTACTTCGAGCGCATTGGCAGCGCCCGCGGCCTGGGGCAGAACACCGTCAACGCCCTGGCGCAGGACGAGCAGGGCTTCGTCTGGGTCGCCACCCAGGGCGGCCTGCACCGCTACGACGGCCAGCGCTACGTCCAGTACCGGCATGACCCGCGCGATCCGGCGAGCCTCCCAGACAGCTATGTCACCGCACTGGCGATCGATGCCGGCAAATCGTTGTGGGTGGGCTCGTACTCCCAGTACGTCTCCAGGCTCGACCTGACTTCGGGCAAGATCCAGCGGTACGAGGTGCCGGGGGATGAACAGGCCCAGCGGCACGTGGCCGCGCTGCTGCCGCACGCCGGCAAAGTGTGGGTCGGCACCTTCGCCGGCCTGGAGAGACTGGATCCCGCGACGGGCACTCGCGACCGCGTGATCACGCTCGACCCCAGGGCACTGCGCAGGTCGCCGCGACAGGCCCTGGTGGCCGGACCCGAAGGCGAGGTCTGGTACGGCACGCAGACCGGCTTGTACCGGATTGGCGCACGTGGCGGCGTGGAACGGATGCGGCCGGCGCTGTCGGTGCGCGCCCTCGCCTACGACCATCGCGGCCAATTGTGGATCGGCGCGACCCAGGGGCTGTACCGGCTGGCATCGGACGGCCGCTCGTTGCTGCGCGTATGGCCTGCCGAAGGCGCGCAGGAAATCGAGGTGGCCGCGATAGTGGAGGCGCCCGACCATCGGCTGTGGCTGTCGCTGTCTGCACAGGGCGTGCTGCGCTTCGATCCCGCCACGGGTCGCAGCCTGCAATTGCGCGAGCAGTCCGGTGTCACCTCGGGCCTGGCGGAAGACAGCTTCAATGCGCTGATGATCGACCGCGGCGGCATGCTCTGGCTGGGCGGGCAGTTCCGCGGCGTCACCGTGGCCGATCCACGCGGGACGCGATTCAACTACGTACTCGACCTCGAAACCGGCCCCGGCCACAACGCGGCGACCGACGACAGCGTCCGCACCGTTGCCCAGGACACGAGCGGTGCACTGTGGATCGGAACCGACAACGCACGGCTGCTCCGCTACGACATTGCCGGCGACCGTTTCGAGGACTACACGCCGCGCCTTCCGCTCCCGCCCATGCCGGTGGCGCCACGCGTCATGGCCATGGTCCGCGACCGCGACGGGAGCCTCTGGGCGGCGACGGAACACGGCCTGATGCGGATCGACCCGCGGCGCGGATCGATCGAGCAGGTGCCGCTGGGAAGCTATACGAACGTCGCGATCCGCAGCCTGATGCTCGCGCGCAGCGGTGCATTGTGGATGGGCACGGCTGACAGCGGCGCCCTGCGCTACTCGCCGGATGACGGCGAGGTGCTGCACTACGGCTATCGCGATGGCGATCGCCACCAGCTATCGCATCCCGCCGTGCACGCCATGCTGGAAGACCGTCGCGGCCGCATCTGGCTGGGTACGGGCGACGGATTGGACCTGCTGGATCCCGCCACCGGCCAACTGCGCCACTACCGCCACGGCATCAACGCGCCGGACAGCCTGCCGGGCAACCTGGTGCGCGCGCTCTTGCAGGCGGCGGACGGGAGGATCTGGGTCGGCACGCACGCAGGCTTGAGCCGCGTGATCGAGACGCCGGACGGCGGCATCGCCTTTGCGCATCCCCTTGCCGATGCCCTGCGCGATCGCCTCGCGCCGGTGGTGTTTTCGATCGCGGAAGCGCCGGCGGGGACGTTGTGGCTCGGCACGGACAACGGCATCACCCGCTTCGATACGGCGAACGACCATTACCGCACTTACGGCCTTGCCGACGGGCTGCAGGACCTTGAGTTCAACGGTGCCGCGGTGACGAGGCTGGGAGACGGGCGCCTGGCTTTCGGTGGCGTACGCGGCCTGAACCTGTTCGATCCCCGCCGCGCGTCCGGCTCCGGTTACGTGCCTCCGCTGCGCCTGCTCTCCGCGCGCATCGGGGCGGAGGCGCCCATCAACGACGGCGTCCTGTGGCAACCGCATTCGCTATCGATACCGGACGGCGCCGAGCTGCTGCGACTGCGCGTGGGCGCGCTTGATTACGCGCCGTCCGCCGACATCCAGTACCGCTACCGCCTCGAAGGCTTCGATCCTGGCTGGATAGACAACGGCCATCAGCAGGACATCACCTATACGAAACTGCCGGCGGGCGAGTACGTCCTGCGCGTACAGGCCACCAATCGCGATGGGGCGTGGAATTCGCAGGAGTTGAGCGTCCCGATCCGCGTCATGCCGCCGTGGTGGCGGCACCCGCGGGTGGTCGCGACCGGCGCGCTTGCGCTGCTGGCACTGGCGCTGGCACTGGCGTGGCGCCACCACCAGCAGGTGCGGCGCGAACGCGGTTTGTTCGAAGCCATCCGCGAACGCGAGCAGCGACTCAAGCTCGCGTTGTGGGGCTCGGGCGAGATCTTCTGGGATTACGACCTGCGTCGCGGCGAGATGCACGCCATGCGCATCGACGAGCATCGCATCCTGGATGCCGACAAGGCCGTCCAGATGGAAATCGTCGATCAGCACGAGGTCCACCCTGACGACCTGCCACGCCTGCGCGACCTCCTGCGCCAGCACGTGCGCGGTGAGAGCCCGCTATTGCTGTCCGAGCACCGCGTGCGGATGCCGGACGGCTACTGGGCGTGGATGCTTGCCCGTGGCCGCGTGGTCGACCGCGATGCCAGCGGCCGCGCATTGCGCATCGCCGGTACCGCCCGGGATGTCACCACGACCCGCAATGCCGAGCGCGAGCGTCGCATCGCGAGCGAGGTACTGCGAAGCATGGGCGAGGCCGTATGCGTGTTCGATCGCGACTTTGCCTTCGTTTCGGTCAACCCCGCCTTTACGCGCATGACCGGCTATAGCGACGTCGAAGTCCTCGGTCGCGATACCAGCCTGCTCAACAGTACGCAGCATGATCCGGAGTTCTATCGGCAGATGCGCTTCCGCCTGGAGCGCGACGGCCGCTGGTCCGGCGAGCTCTGGCAACAGCGCAAGGACGGCCAGGAATTCCTCTGCTCGGTGCAGGCCAGCGTCGTACTGGACGCCACCGGCCAGCGCAGCCATTACGTGGGCGTACTCGGCGACATCACGGACCAGAAGCGCGCCGAGCAGGAGCTTCGCTACCTCGCCAACTACGACACCCTGACCAGCCTGCCCAACCGCACGCTGCTGTCGGAACGGCTGTCGCGCGCCATCGTGCGTGCACGGCGGCAGGGCAAGCGCATCGCCGTCCTGTTCCTCGACCTCGACCGCTTCAAGGACATCAACGACTCGCTCGGCCATGCCGCCGGCGATCGCATCCTGCGCGCCGCCGCCGCGCGCCTGCAGAACACGGTGGGCCCGCAGCACACCGTGGCGCGCCTGGGCGGCGATGAATTCACTGTCGTCCTGGAGGACGTCGATATCGTCGAGCAGGCCGAACAGGTTGCGCGCATGATCATCGATGCCTTCGGCCAACCGCTGGACATCGACGACCGCCACGACGTATCGATCTCGCCCTCGATCGGCATCAGCCTGTACCCGGACCACGCCCAGATCCCCACCGACCTGCTCAAGCACGCCGACACGGCGATGTACCAGGCGAAGGCTGCCGGTCGTCGTACGTTCATGCGCTACACCGACGCGATGGACGTCGAGATCCGCCAGCGCGCCACCATTTCGGCGGCGTTGCGCAAGGTGCTGGATCGCAACGAACTTCGCCTGGTGTTCCAACCCAAGCTGTCGTTGACACAGATGCGCATCACCGGCGTGGAGGCGCTGCTGCGCTGGCACAGCCCCGAATACGGGGACATTCCGCCCGACCGCTTCATCCCTCTTGCGGAGGAGAGCGGGCTCATCCTGGAGATCGGCGAGTGGGCCATGCAGGAGGCCTGTTCCACCCTGCAGCGGTGGCGCGAACAGGGACTGCAAGACGTCTCGATGGCCGTGAACGTTTCCGCGCTCCAGCTCGCGCGCGGTCACCTGGCGGACGTCGTGGCGCGCGCACTCTCGGGGCGCGGCATCCCACCGGATCGCCTGCAACTCGAACTGACCGAGACCGTGATCATGGCGAATGCAGGACAGAACGCCACGATGCTGCAGGCGATCCGCGATCTCGGGGTCGGGCTGGCGATCGACGATTTCGGCACCGGCTACTCGTCGCTGTCCTACCTCAAGCGCCTGCCCCTCACCACCCTCAAGATCGACAAGGAGTTCATCGGCGATCTCACCCACGATGCCGACGATGAAGCCATCACCGGTGCGGTGATCGCAATGGCGCATTCGCTCGGGCTGACCGTGGTTGCCGAGGGCGTGGAGACCGAAGCCCAGGTCAAGTTCCTGCACGACCACGGCTGTGACGAAATCCAGGGCTACTGGCTGGCGCGCCCGCTGCACGCGGATGAATGCCTGGCCTTCCTGCACAGCTGGGCGACCGCCGCCGTCGAAACCGACTGCCAGGCAGTGCCGGGCTAGCCAGCGACGCGCCTTGACCCGCCCCCGGCCGCTCCCCATCATCCGCCCATGGACCGCGCCCAACTGATCGCCGAACTGCAGAACCTGTCTGCCCGCCTCGATGAGCTGGGCGCGCAGGCGCGCCGTCTCAGCGACGAAAACCGCAGCCTGCGCCTGCAGCAGGAGCAACTGGCCAACGAGCGATCCACGTTGTTGGCCAAGAACGAGCAGGCGCGTACCCGGGTCGAGGCGATGATCGCGCGGCTCAAATCGCTGGAGCAGCACACGTGAGCTCGAAGGCCAGCGAACCGGTCAGCATCCGCCTGCTCGATCGCGAATACACCATCGGCTGCGAGCCCGACGAACGCGACAGCCTGATGGCCGCCGCGAAGCTGCTCGACAACAAGATGCGCGAGATCCGCGGCAACAACCGCATGGCCGCGCTCGATCGCGTTGCCGTGCTCGCTGCATTGAACCTCGCGCACGAGCTGCAGCAACTGCGCAGCGAAGGCGATGGCCGCGATCGCGAGCTCGTGCGCACGCTCGACGACCTGCACCGCAAGCTGGACGGTTTGTTCGACGTCACGCCGCGCTGACATGCGGGTCAGGCGTCATTCCGACTTCGTCGGAAATCGCAACAGTCACCGCGCCGACGAGCGGACTAGCCTCCCGGGGTTGCCGCGCTATAATTCGCGCACGTCCTCTGCTGTGCGCGACAGCTTGCGCAAACATTCGCCTTGCCCCTTAATGACGACACCGGGGGCGCAGCGGAAGCCCGGAGTGCATGTCCGCCTTGCAGCGGAAAGCCCGAAGGCATCCAAGCGTTCCCACTTGAACCCCGGGTTCAAGGTCGTTTCCGCAGGCATCGCACACCGGTGGAGGACTTTTCCCTTTCTGCGCGGCGCTTCGGCGCCGCGTAGTCGTATTCGACATCCATCCGTGCGCGCATGCACTTCCATGGCTTGTTCCAGATGAGCGCGTCAGCCGGTGGTTCACCGCATGAATGATGGCACTCGCGTAGCCCAACGCCGCCAGCTTCGAATGGATCTGCGGGCGCGTCGTCGCGCATTGCCCGCGGCGCATCGCATCGCCGCCGCCGACGCTCTCGCCGGGCACCTGCTCGCATTGCCGTTCGCACCGCGTTCGGGCTACGTGGCCGGTTACTGGGCCGTTGACAGCGAGATCGCGCTGCACAGCTGGCAGCTGCGCCTGCCGCCCGAATGCGTTTACTGCCTGCCCGTGCTGTGCGATGACCAGCGCCTGCGCTTTGCGCCATGGCGGCCCGGCGACGCGCTGGTCAGCAACCGGCACGGCATTCCCGAGCCAGACGTGTCGGCGTCGTCACTGCTGGACGCGGAATCCCTGTCGCTGGTGGTCCTGCCACTCGTAGGTTTCGACGAACACGGCAACCGGCTTGGCATGGGCGGCGGCTGGTACGATCGCAGCTTCGCATTCCGTCACGAACGCAGCGCCCCACCCCATCTCGTCGGCGCCGCGTTTGCATTGCAGCAGGTCCCGCCACTGGCAGCCGAGCCTTGGGACGTGCGCCTGGATGCGGTCTGTACCGAAGCCGGGCATTTCGATTTCACGTCCTCCGTCGCCTGACGTCCGCACGAGCAACCGCATGACCGCACGCCGCCGCTATTGGCTGATGAAGTCCGAACCCGATGCGTTCTCGATCGACGATCTTCAGCGCATCGGTACGGAGCCGTGGACGGGCGTCCGCAACTACCAGGCACGCAACAACATGCGGGCGATGCAGGTGGGGGACGGCGTGCTCTTTTACCACTCCAGCTGCGACATCCCCGGCATTGTCGGTGTTGCGACGGTGGCGACCCCGCCCTACCCCGACCCGACCCAGTTCGACAGCAAGTCCGACTATTACGATCCCAAGGCAACGCGGGAGCAGCCGCGCTGGGAGCTTGTCGACGTCACCTTCGAGCGAAAACTCAAGCGCACCATCGCGCTGGAAGAAATCCGCCAACACGCAGACGAGCTTGGCGAAGGCTTCGCGCTTACGCAGCGCGGCTCGCGCCTGTCGGTCCTGCCCGTTACCGCCTCGCAATGGAAACTTCTTCTTTCCCTGGAATGATCACGTGACTGAAGCCAAGCGCCTGGCCGGCGAAAGGGCCATCGACTACGTCGAAGATGGAATGATTGTCGGCGTCGGCACCGGTTCGACCGTTGCCTTCTTCATCGATGCACTGGCCCGCATCAAGGACCGCATCCGCGGCACGGTATCCAGTTCGGAACAGAGCACCCAGCGCCTGCAGATGCATAGCATCGAGGTGCTTGACCTCAATAGCACCGGGCCATTGTCCCTGTATGTCGATGGTGCCGACGAATGCGACCCGCACAAGCGCCTCATCAAGGGCGGCGGCGCTGCCCTCACGCGCGAGAAGATCATTGCCGAGGCGAGCGACAAGTTTGTCTGCATCATCGATCCAGCCAAACGCGTGGACGTCCTGGGCCGCTTCCCGCTCCCGATCGAGGTGGTTCCCATGGCGCGCAGCCTGGTCGCTCGCCAGATCGTGGCCAGGACCGGTGGCCAGCCGGTATGGCGTGATGGCGTGGTGACCGACAACGGCAACGTGATCCTGGACGTGCACAATCTTTCCATCACCGATCCGGTCGCCGTGGAAATGGCGCTCAACCAGATTCCAGGCGTGGTGTCGGTCGGCCTGTTTGCACGGCGCCCCGCGGATGTGGTGATCGTGGGTGGTGAGCCGCCCTTGGTCTTCTGACCGGTCCCATGTCCGCATCTTCGTCACCCGATCCGATACCTGGCCGCCTGCGTGATGCCGGCTTCGAGTTCGCAGAAGCCTCATGGATGCGGGCGCGGCTGCAGCAGGCCGGCGGCTTGCCGGACTGGGAAACGTTCGCCGCGAGCTGGGACGCATTGGAACCCGATGCCTACCTGGCACGGGTCGGCCGCCATCGCCGTAGGCGCTACGCAGTCTATTCGGCTGGTCACGCAGGCCCGATCGTCAGGGAATCGCACCAGCCCCATTACCAATCGAGCAACTACAACAGCCTTCAGGGCGACATCGAACGCTGGTTCGCTCCGATCGCGGACGAGGTCGGCGGTTGCGTCTCCCTGCAGACCGTCCTCCGGTTCAGCCGCGACCTGTTCGCGAAGCTTGCGCCGGACACGCGCCACTGGCACATCGAAGTCCACCAGTTCCGCATCGAAGCGAAACCCGGCGAGCCTGGCGAGCCCACGCCCGAGGGTGTGCATCGCGATGGCGTCGATTACGTCCTGGTCCTGCTGGTCGATCGCCAGAACATAGCCAGCGGCACAACCACCATTCACTCCGCCGACGGCACGTTGCTCGGCAGCTTCACCCTGACCCATGCATTGGATGCGGCTCTTGTCGACGATGCGCGCGTCTTCCATGGAGTCACGCCGGTCACGCCGCTGGACCCGGCCTTGCCCTCGCATCGCGATGTGCTTGTAGTCACGCTGCGCCGCAACGGCTGAGCGAGCTCCGCCACCCTGATACGCAAAGCCGGCGAAGCCCGGCCATCGGCTTGCCGCGAGCGGTTTCCGGCTCGTGGCGGGCTTGAGTGCTTTCGGTCATTCCCAAGTACAGGTTGCCTGCCGGTGGTCGCCGCGCGGGGTTGTCAGCGCGGGGTACTTACTGCGGTTAGTAAGTCAGACTTTCCACCTGGCGCCAGCCCGGGTGGTCCTTCGGCTTTTTCCCACGCAAAGAAGAAGCCCCGGTCTTTTGGACCGGGGCTTCGGATAAATGCTCAGCAATGACCTACTCTTGCATGCGGATGCACACTACCATCGGCGCGGTTGCGTTTCACTTCCGTGTTCGGGATGGGAACGGGTGGTGCCACAACGCTATTGTCACTGAGCAAGCTGGTGAAGCGGCGCTGTAGCGCCTGCTTGCATGGGATGGGAATTGTAGCAAGTTGGTCCTGGAAGGTCACGACGTC